>JBKEDF010000052.1:0-106658 GCA_047975325.1 Pseudorhodobacter sp.
ACCAGGGACGCAAGAATTGCCGTAAGCAGGTTCACGAAAAGCCAGACCGCCCGCCCCTTCGTGGCCTCCCAGACCGTGTCGGAAAGGCTCGCCTCCTCATCGACCCCGGCCATGCGGAGCATGTCTTCCTCATGTTCTTCATCCAGGACATTCATGGCGTCATCAATGGTGATCACCCCGACCAGACGGCCATCCTCATCCACCACGGGACAGGAAATCAGGTGGTACTGGTTGAAGATATAGGCAACGTCGGATTCCGGTTCCGTCGCCTCGACCATGCGAAAACTTTCTTCCTGGATATCCGAAAGCAGCACATCCCGACGTGAGGATAACAACCGCCCCAGCGTGACATAGCCTTGCGGCTTCATCCGCGGATCAACAAGGATCACGTGATAGAATTGATCCGGCAGGTTTTCGGATGAACGCATGAAATCAATCGCCTGCCCCACGCTCCAATGCATGGGCGCAACCATGACCTCGCGCTGCATCAGGCGCCCGGCGGAATGGTCCGGATAGGACAGCGCCTGTTCCACCGCAGCACGGTCCACCTTGTCAAGCGCACCCAGAATCGCCGCCTGCTGGGGTTCTTCCAGATCTTCGACGATATCAACAACATCGTCGGTTTCCAGTTCCCGGACGGCCTCGGCCAACCCCTGCGGGCTGAGGTTTTCGATAACCTCCTCGCGGATCCCCTCATCCAGTTCGGAAAGGATTTCACCATCAATCATGCCCGACCAGAGGCCCAGCAATTCCTGGCGTTCCGACTTGGAGATCTGTTCCAGAAGGTCGGCAATATCGGCGGCGTGAAGCGGTTCCAGCAATTCGGCCAGAAGTTCGGAATCCCCGGCCTCGACAGCCTCGAGCACCGCCACAACGCGGGCAGCGTTCAGATCTTCGTCTTCGGTCTCAATATCCTCGATGGTCATGCGCGCCCCCCGCGAACAATTTTCGCGACCTTATCGAAACTCCGCTGCGGAAAACAGGAGGGAAGCGCAATTTTACCCGTTGGCCAAACCACGCCCGGCTTGTTACAGATTTCGGTGTTTGAAAGCGGCAGGGTTACAATGAATAAAATGGATAATCTGATCCTGGGGCAGGTCTTGCGCTTTGACGGGAATCCGTTCGTCGACGGACCCGCCGCCGCGCATCATGACCGGCATGGCGCTCTGTTGATCCGCGACGGAATGATTGCTGATCTGGGGCCGGCCGACAAGCTGCGTACAGCATATCCGCAGGCCCGCATCACCGATTACGGGTCAGCCCTGATTTCCGCCGGTTTCATAGATGCCCATGCCCATTACCCGCAAACCGCGATCATCGCATCATGGGGCAAGCGGCTGATTGACTGGCTCAACAGCTATACCTTCCCCGAAGAGGCCCGCCTGGCTGATCCCGGCTATGCCGCCGAAATTGCGGATCGCTATCTTGATCTGGTGCTGGCCCACGGCACAACAACGGTTTGCAGTTACACAACCATCCACCCCCATTCCGTCACCGCCTTTTTCAAAGCTGCCCGTACCCGGGGCCTGCGCAGCTATGCCGGAAAGACCTGCATGGACAGAAACGCCCCTGAAAACCTGCGCGACACCCCACAATCCGCCTATGACGACAGCAAGGCTTTGCTGACACAATGGCATGGCCTTGACCGGCTTTCCTATGTCATCACCCCGCGCTTTTCGCCCACCTCCAGCCCGGCACAGCTCGAAGCGCTCGGCATGCTTTGGGCGGAATATTCCGATTGCCTGATGCAGACCCATCTTTCCGAACAACCTGATGAAGTCGCCTGGGTCCGGGAGCTTTTCCCCAAGGCACGCGACTATCTGGATACGTATGAACGCTTCGGGCTGCTGGGCGCGCGCGGAGTTTATGGCCATGCCCTGCATCTGAAACCGAGGGAGATTGACAGACTGGCCGAAACCGGTGCGGCCCTGGCACATTGCCCCACGTCAAACAGCTTCATCGGTTCAGGCCTGTTCGACATGCATGGCCTGACCGGGCGCGGCATTCCTATCGGTCTGGCAACCGATACCGGTGGTGGGTCATCCTTTTCAATGCTGCGCACCATGGCTGCGGCCTATGAAGTCGGCCAGCTTCGCGGCAATCCGTTACATCCGGCACAGCTTTGGTGGCTGGCAACCGCAGGATCCGCACAGGCACTACATGCAGATACAAAAATTGGAAATATTTCCAAGGGTATGGAAGCAGATCTTGTTGTAGTGGATCTTGCATCAACCTCCGCCATTGAACAGGCCGCCGCCCGGGCCGGGGATATCTGGCAGGCGTTGTTTCCAACCATCATGATGGGCGATGACCGCGCCATTCGCACGGTCTGGATTGGCGGAAAACCCCGCAACTGAACGATTGCTGCCACATTGCAATTCGAAAACAAAATCCAATTGCAGTTTCATCATCAGCGCACCCCCGCCTTCGGGGTGTGGGGGCTTTCCCAAGAGGGCAGCTATTCCAGCAATTCCCAACCATCGGGGTCAAAGCCAAAGGGCAACATGATTTCCGTGGCCCGTTTTTCTTCCGCCCAGATCGCCGATGCAGTAATTTCCATCGGGCCAATCCGCGCCTCCAGAGTCATTTCATCCCTGTCAAGATAGGTCTCAAAGCCATTGTTTTTCATGGATTTCATGGCTTTCTCGAACGGTGCATCCAGATCATCCGCAAGAAAGAGGAAATTCACCACCGCATGTTTCGGAAGTGTTTCCAGATTTCCGATTTCCCTGAACGTATCAAAGGTTTCCGCGCGCTGCGCCTTGAAATCATGGGCCATCCTGCACCCCCTGCCAATGACGTTTCTTGCGCCAGAAAAAATCCGTTGGCAAGGGCCGCAACACCCTCAGTCCACGGACCAAAGCGACAGCAGATCCGGGCCTGTCTTCTGAACTGATTGCAGGCTCATTCCGGGTGCATCAGCCAGACGACCCAAATCAAGAGGTCCAAGCGCGGCACGGCCCTCCTCCCCGATCATGCGCCCGGCGGAAAAGAGTGCAATCTCATCAACCAATCCTTCCCGCATAAGTGCGGCAGCAAGGCCCGCGCCGCCTTCACAGAAAATTCGGGTCACGCCTTCGGCTGCAAGTATCTTCAGGCCCTCGCGCAGATCCAGCCGGCCATTCCGGCACGGGGTTGCAAAAAGCCGTGCGCCACCGGCATGCCAGTTTGCCGTTTCCACCCCCGCCGCATGCAGGAGCCAGACCGGCACTTCTCGGGCGGTGCGGCCCAGACGGCTATCGGGGGAAAGGGACAGCGCCGAATCAATGACGATCCGCATCGGTTGCCTTGTTGCCCCCATGTCCCGCACCGTCAAATCCGGATCATCGGCCCGTACCGTGCCGGATCCGACCATGACCGCATCATGGGCCAGCCGCATCGCATGAACCGCACGCCGCGCCTGTTTCCCCGTAATCCAGCGGCTTTCCCCCTGCCGCGTCGCGATCCGACCATCAAGCGTCGCGGCGAGTTTCAAGGTGATCATGGGCAAACCCTGCCCCACACGTTTGAAAAACCCCGTATTGATCCGCCGCGCCCGACCTGCCCCGATGCCTTCATCCACCTTGATCCCGGCCGCTCTCAGCATCGCATGGCCACGCCCGGCAACACGCGGGTCGGGATCCGTCAGGGCAGAAACGACCCGCACCACTCCTGCCTTGATCAAAGCCTCGGCACAGGGCGGGGTCTGTCCATGATGCGCACAGGGTTCAAGCGTGACATAGGCCGTGGCCCCCCGCGCGGCGGGGCCGGCTTGATCCAGTGCCCGGGTTTCGGCATGCGGCCTGCCCCCCGGCTGGGTCCAGCCGCGCCCGACAACCCGTCTTTCGCGCACCAGCACACAGCCCACGGCAGGATTGGGCCAAACCGCCCCCAGCCCCCGCATGGCCAGTTGCAATGCATGGCCCATATGGGCCTCGTCCGGGGTCATTCCTCTTCGGTGGGCTGATTTGGCCGGAGTTCCGAAACGAATTTGTCGAAATCGTCTGCCGCCTGAAAATTCTTGTAAACGCTAGCAAAACGAACATAGGCAACGGTATCGATCCGCGCCAGGCTTTCCATCACGATCTCACCGATCACCTTGGACTGGATATCGGTTTCGCCAAGGGATTCCAGCCGTCGCACGATACCGGAAATCATCTGATCAATCCGGTCCGGGTCAATCGGTCGTTTCTGCAGCGCGATACGGATTGAACGTTCCAGCTTCGGGCGGTCGAAATCCTCCCGCTTTCCAGAGGTTTTAATGACCACAAGATCACGCAGTTGCACGCGCTCATAGGTCGTGAAACGACCACCACAGGCCGGACAGAACCGGCGCCTGCGGATCGCAACATGATCCTCCGCCGGGCGTGAGTCTTTGACTTGCGTATCGATATTGCCGCAGAACGGACAGCGCATCCGCTGTTCCCCCTTAGATTTGATTACCGCCTCATATACGGGGCCTCGCCCCGCTATTTATGCCACGACTATAGGGGGGCCACGATCTGTTGGGTAGGCTTTAGTTTCAGCCCCCAAGATAAGGTCATAACCTGTGGCGTGGGGGACTCAATCGAACAACTGCACCCAACGGGATCGGGGCAAGGGTTTCACGTCAGCGCCGCGACAACCTCACGCCGATGGGGGGCCCGACGATGTTCCATCACATAGATCCCCTGCCACCGCCCCAGGGCCATGCGCCCGTCAACAACCGGAATCGAAAGCGTCACCGGCAGGAGGGATGCCTTGATATGGGCGGGCATGTCATCGGGTCCCTCATAGGTATGGGTCAGATACCCCATGGTCGGATCATCCGAGGGCGGAACCAGCCGGTGGAAAAAAGCGGCAAGATCCGTTTGCACCTCGGGATCGGCGTTTTCCTGAATCAGCAGGCTGGCCGATGTATGCCGGATCAGAAGCGTCAGAGCACCATTCCGACCCCCGGCTGCATCTGTCAGCCAGCCCTGCACCTGACCGGTGAATTCATAAAGCCCCGGCCCACGGGTTTCAACGGCAAAGAGGGCATGCACCCGATCAATCCCATAACCGCCAGGGGAGGCGACAGTAATTTCCTATCGCCATACCGGCAGAGATGGATCCATCCCGCGGGCCGGACCCATATTGCGACAGCCCTGCCCCTTCGGCCTTCTTTGCCTGATCGAGCGTGAACAGCACCCCTTCCCCCGCACGGCGGGGTTGCGGGGTCGCGCGCCATATCCGGGTGCGGTTGGGAAGGCCCATGACCCGGACAACATAATCCCCCGCCGCACACCAGTAATCGGTTTCCCGCGCCCGTGCCCTGGGGCCAACGGCAATTTCAGTTTCGCTTACCCGCGTCGCGCGCATGCCGTTCTGGGCGATGATGCTTTGTGCAAGGACCGCATTCGGGACACAAAGGACAAGGGCGAGAATCAGGCGCATGCAACCTCCGAAAATCGCAACGGGGCCAGTCTAGAACATTTTTACCATGAACCAAAACATGTTGGCAAAAGGGGCGGAGGTGAAAATCACTGGTCTTCCACCATGGTAACGCCATTTACCGCCTTTATCGCCCCTTTCACCTGTGGTGTGACCGGGTAATCACCGGGAAGGTCAAGATCGATCTCCTCTCCGGTTTCAAGGTCCAGCACACAAAACCCGATGGAACCGCGCGCCGACCTGCCAACCGAACTGCTGACCCGCGACAAAAGGGCCGCAACCGATGCCGCCGCTTCCGCCTGTTCAATATGGATGCGCAAGCTGCCGCCCTCGGCTTCAACGGCAACATGGTCAATCGGCTGCACCCCCCGCGCCAGAAGTTTCAGCGTCTCGCCCTCCAGCGCTGCCTCCACCGTCAGCACGACATTGGATCCCGGCTCCAGGACATCGCGGGTCGCTTCCAGCGTTTCGGAAAAGACCGTGACTTCATAAAGCCCGGTCGGGTCGGAAAGCTGCACAAAGGCAAAACGGTTGCCCCGGGCCGATTTGCGTTCCTGGCGGGATGACACGGCACCCGCGATCTTGGCCACCAGCGGCCCGCCTTCGGCCGCCCGGGCAAGGTCCGCAAGGGTTTTGATACCTTTACGTTTCAGCGGCCCCATATAGTCGTCCAGTGGATGGCCTGAAAGGTAAAACCCGATCGCCTGATGTTCCTCCGCCAGCCGTTCAACCGGCAGCCAGTCATCGCGCGACCCCAAACGCGGTTCCGGCACATCCGCCCCCGCCTCACCAAAGAGCGAGACCTGATCGGACGCGCGCGCCTCATGGATCGTGGCGGAATAGGCCACCAGCCGGTCCAGCGCCTCAAAGACACGGGCGCGGTTACCGTCCAGGCAATCGAACGCCCCGGCACGGGCCAGCATCTCCAGCGGGCGCTTGCCCACGCGTTTCAGATCGACCCGCCGGGCAACATCGAACAGCGTGGTGAAATCACCGCCTTCCCGCCGCGCCGCGACGATCAGTTTCATCGCCTCGACCCCGACATTTTTCAGTGCACCCAGACCATAGACAACCGCCCCGTCCTTCACGGTAAAAGTCGCGTCGCTGGCATTGATGCAGGGCGCCACCGTACGAATGTCCAGCCGGTCGACCTCACGTTTATATACAGCCAGCTTGTCGGTCTGGTGCAGGTCGCAATTCATGACCCCGGCCATGAATTCCACCGGATGATTGGCCTTGAGCCAACCGGTCTGATAGCTGACCACCGCATAGGCGGCCGCATGGGATTTGTTGAAACCGTAATTCGCGAATTTCTCAAGCAGGTCAAAAACTTCCCCTGCTTTTTTCGCATCGATATCGTGGGTGGCCTTTGCCCCTTCGATGAATTTCGGACGCTCCTTGGCCATTTCCTCGGCAATCTTCTTGCCCATCGCACGACGCAGCAAATCGGCCCCGCCCAGGCTGTAGCCCGCCATGACCTGCGCGATCTGCATGACCTGTTCCTGATAGACGATAATCCCCTGCGTTTCGGCCAGGATATGGTCAATCGTCGGATGGATCGAGGCGATCTGCCTGCGGCCGTTCTTTACCTCACAATAGGCGGGGATATTTTCCATCGGCCCCGGGCGGTAAAGCGCGACAAGCGCCACGATATCTTCAATACAGGTTGGTTTCATCCGCCGCAGCGCATCCATCATACCCGTGCTTTCAACCTGAAACACCGCCACGGTCCGCGCTGCGGAATAAAGCGCATAGGTCGCCGCATCATCAAGCGGGATATGCCCGATATCGTTTTCCGCCCCGGGCTTCGGTTCATAAAGCTGCCGACCATCCGCTGCCACATGCAGATCCCGCCCCCCGCCAAGGATCAGGTCGATGGCATTTTGAACCACCGTCAGCGTCTTGAGACCCAGAAAGTCAAATTTCACCAGCCCGGCCTGTTCGACCCATTTCATGTTGAACTGGGTTGCGGGCATGTTGGAACGCGGATCCTGATAAAGCGGGACCAGTTCATCCAGCGGCCTGTCCCCGATCACCACGCCCGCGGCATGGGTGGAGGCATTGCGCAAAAGCCCCTCGATCTGCTGGCCATAGGTCAATAACCGGTCCACCACCTCTTCCCGCGCAGCCTCGCGCAAGCGGGGTTCATCGGCCAGCGCCTTGGTGATGGAGACGGGCTTCACCCCTTCAACCGGGATCATCTTGGACAGCCGGTCAACCTGACCATATGGCATCTGCAAAACCCGTCCCACATCCCGCACCGCCGCCTTGGACAAAAGCGCACCGAAGGTGATGATCTGGCCAACCTTTTCGCGGCCGTATTTTTCTTGCACATAGTGGATCACCTCCTCCCGGCGATCCATGCAGAAATCAATGTCGAAATCCGGCATCGAAACCCGTTCCGGGTTCAGGAACCGTTCAAACAGAAGCGCATAACGCAAGGGGTCAAGATCGGTAATCGTCAACGCATAGGCCACAAGGCTGCCTGCCCCCGACCCCCGCCCCGGACCCACCGGAATATCCTGATCCTTCGCCCATTTGATGAAATCTGCCACGATCAGGAAATAGCCCGGAAACCCCATCTTTTCGATGATATCGATTTCGAATTGCAGGCGTTTTTCATATTCCGCAACCGGCGCCGCATGGGGGATGACCGCCAGCCGCGCGCGCAAACCATCCCAAGCCTGACGGCGCAGTTCTTCCACCTCGTCATCGGCGAAACGCGGCAGGATCGGGTCGCGCCTATAGGCCGCAAAGGCGCAGCGCCGCGCGATTTCCACCGTATTTTCCAACGCCTCCGGCAGGTCCGCGAAAAGCGTTGCCATCTCCGCCTCGGATTTCAGAAAATGCTGCGGGGTCAGGCGACGGCGCGGCTGGCTCTGGTCGACATAGGCGCCCTCGGAAATGCAGATCAGCGCATCATGCGCCTCATACATCTTCGCTTCGGGAAAATAGACGTCATTCGTGGCCACAAGCGGCAGATCCATCGCATAGGCCATCTCGACAAAACCGCGTTCCGTCCGCGCTTCGGCCTCGGGCAAGGCCCCTCCCGCCCCCGGATGGCGCTGCAATTCCACATAAAGCCTGTTCGGATAGATCGTTGCAAGGCGCCCCATCAGGGCTTCGGCCTTGCCTTCCTGGCCCCCCTGCAGGAACCGGCCCACCGGGCCATCCGCCCCCCCTGTCAGGCAAATGAGGCCATCTGCGTGCTCATCAAGCTCCTGCGGCGTGACCTCGGGCAATTGTCCGTGCTTGTCCAGATAGAGGCGGGAATTGAGCTTCATGAGGTTCATGTAGCCTGCCTCGGACTGCGCCAGCAGCACAATGGGTGCAGGCGGACGCGGCTTTTCCCCCAGTCCCGGCGGATCATAGGCAACTGATACCTGACATCCCAAGATCGGCTGCAAGCCCGCGCCGCGCGCCAAGACTGAAAATTCCAGTGCCGAAAACATGTTATTGCTGTCGGTCACCGCAATCGCGGGCATCCTGGCCTCCGCGCAAAGCTTGACCAGCTTCTTCAGGGGCACTGCCCCTTCCAGAAGCGAATATTCGGTATGGGTACGAAGATGAATGAATCGGGGGGCGCTGCTCATGTCATCCACCCTAGTCCCTGTCCGCCTGCTGGAAAAGCGCAAAGAAACCTGTGCAGGATTGGCGGAAAAATAATCTTGCCTTGCTGCCCTTGCCGGGCTTCACTGGCATCAGGAACAGGGTGCGTTTTTCCACTTCACGCCGGGTCAGGTGGGCAAACCATTGCCATTGGCGTTGCCATCCAATTACTGAAAGGAACAGGGTGGTTCGACACGGAGGAAATGGATGGTGACAAAGCGGCAGGAACTCTTGCGGCTGGAAGGTTTGACCAAGACCTATCCCGGGGTCATCGCCAATAGCGGGGTTTCCTTTCAGATCGGCACGGGGGAAATCCACGCCCTCCTGGGGGAAAACGGTGCCGGAAAATCCACGCTGGTCAAGATGATCTACGGGCTTGTTCGCCCGGATCATGGTCACATGATACTGAAAGGCACGCCCTATGCGCCGTCGCGCCCCGCCGCAGCGCGGCGGCAGGGCGTGGCGATGGTCTTTCAGCATTTCAGCCTCTTTGATGCACTAAGCGTGGCGGAAAATGTCGCCCTCGGGATGGAAAAGCCGCCACGGATGGGAGACCTTTCCGACCGGATCCGGAAGGTGAGCGAAGATTACGGGCTGCCACTGAAACCCGAACGGATGGTGGGGGATCTTTCTGCCGGGGAACGGCAGCGCGTGGAAATCATCCGATGCCTGTTGCAGGATCCCGGGCTTCTCATCATGGATGAACCGACCTCGGTCCTGACGCCGCAGGAGGTGGAGATCCTGTTCAGGACATTGCGACAGCTATCGGTGGAAGGAACGGCGATCCTTTATATCAGCCACAAGCTTGAGGAAATCCGCGCGCTTTGTGAAACCGCAACGATCCTGCGTCGAGGCAAGGTGGTCGGCTCTTGTGATCCGCGTGAAACCACGGCGCGGGAACTGGCCGAAATGATGGTCGGCATGATGTTGACCCCCCCGGCCAGGGATATGAAAGCCAGGGGCGATATGGCGCTGGAGGTGGCGGATCTTTCGGTGGCTTCCCCCATTCCCTTTGGCACCGAATTGAAATCGGTGAATTTCGCGGTACGTAAGGGTGAAGTCCTGGGGATCGCCGGCGTGGCAGGCAATGGCCAGGACGAACTGTTGCTGGCCCTGTCAGGGGAGTTGCGCAGCCAGCCGGGAATGGTACGGATCACGGGGGCGGAAATGGGGCATGCAGGCCCGCAGGCACGCCGTGCCGCAGGACTGGTGGCCGCACCCGAAGAAAGGCTCGGTCACGCCGCAGCCCCGGATATGACGCTGGTGGAAAATGCGCTTCTGTCAGGGGCACTGCGCAAGGGTCTGCTGCGAAAAGGATTTATCGACTGGGCCGGCGCAGAAAACTTCGCCGAAACCATTATCGGCGATTTCGATGTCCGAACCCCGGGGCCACATGTTGCCGCACGCGCGCTTTCGGGCGGGAACCTGCAGAAATTCGTCATCGGCCGGGAATTGAGCCAAAACCCCGCAGTCATCGTGATCAACCAACCGACCTGGGGTGTGGATGCCGCTGCCGCCACCTCGATCCGGCAGGCAATCCTTGATCGCGCGGCAACAGGGGCAGCAGTTGTGGTAATCAGCCAGGATCTCGATGAATTGCTGGAGATTGCCGATTATTTTGCCGCACTCAATGAAGGCCGTCTAAGCACGATACGCCCCGTCGAAGGGCTGGGGATTGAGGAAATAGGGCTGATGATGGGTGGCGCGCATGGAATGGAGGTTGCCCATCATGGTCAATGAGGGAAGAAGGAACTTGCCGCCCCATCGCCGCAACACGGCGTCCCCACAAGGGCATTTGGGTAAAGGGAAAGACGCAACCGCATGATCAGAATAGAAAAACGCCCATCGCCTTCACGGTTCTGGCAATGGGCGACACCGGTTCTGGCAGTATTTCTGACCATGGTGGCGGGGGGGCTGCTTTTCACCCTTCTGGACAAGGATCCGCTGGCCGCAATCCGCACGATTTTCTGGGACCCGCTGTTTGGGGAATTCGCTTGGTATCTGCGGGGGCAGCTCTTGGTGAAGGCGGGGCCGCTGATCCTGATCGCCGTGGGGCTGGCCCTGGGATTCCGGGCGGGGATCTGGAATATCGGCGCCGAGGGGCAGTATATCATGGGGGCGATCTGCGGCGCGGCGGTGGGGCTTGCGGTCTATCCCACGGAATCACGGATGATCTATCCGGTGATGGTTGTGGCGGGGGCTCTTGGTGGCTGGATCTGGGCAATGATCCCCGCGCTTTTGAAAACACGGTTCAACACGAATGAAATCCTGGTTTCGCTCATGCTGGTCTATGTGGCCGAGCAGATCCTGGCCAAGGCTTCAATCGGGTTCCTGCGCAATCCCCAGGGGTCCGGCTTTCCGGGCAGCCGGAATTTTTCAACCTACCCGGCGGCGGGCAATCCTGAACTGATTGCCGGAACGGGGCTGCATTGGGGTGGGGTGGCCGCACTGGTGACGGCCATCTTCGCCTATATCCTGCTGCAACGCCATATCACGGGCTTCCGTATCAGGCTGGCTGGCCAGGCACCGCGCGCAGCGCGCTTTGCCGGGGTGGAGCCGACGCGACTGGTCGTGTTCTGCCTTGGGGTATCAGGGGCACTGGCAGGGCTGGCAGGGCTGTTCGAGGTGACCGGACCCGCCGGACAGATCAATATTGATTTCAATTCCGGTTACGGGTTCACCGCAATCATCGTGGCCTTTCTCGGCCGCCTCAATCCGATCGGGATCGTTTTCGCAGGTCTTTTGATGGCCTTGACCTATGTGGGCGGTGAGATGGCCTCAACCAATCTTGGCCTTCCTTCGGCGGCAATACAGGCCTTCCAGGGAATGCTGCTGTTTTTCCTGCTGGCGGTGGATCTTCTGGCGGATTTCCGGATCCGGATCGGACGGGCGGGGGTGGCGCAATGATTTTCGGAGGAATTGACCCGGCAGTCCTGATCGCTTCGCTCATGGTGGCTTCCGTACCTATCCTGTTGGCTGCCATCGGCGAATTGGTGGTAGAAAAGGCCGGTGTTCTCAATCTCGGGGTTGAGGGCATGATGATCATGGGCGCGATCTGCGGTTTCATCACCGCAGTTCATAGCGGCAGCGCGACCCTTGGTTTTCTGGGAGGGGCTGTAGGGGCCGCGGGGCTGGCGCTTGTCTTCGGGTTCCTGACCCAGGTGTTACTGGCCAATCAGGTGGCAACGGGGCTGGCGCTGACACTGTTCGGGCTGGGATTGTCGAGCCTGATGGGGCAGAATTATATCGGGGTGAAACCGCCCCTTACAGGAGTGGTTGATTTTGGTCCATTGGCGGATATTCCCGTTCTGGGGCGCATCCTATTTTCACATGACTGGATGGTTTACGGATCAATCGCAATCGTCGCAGCGGTCTGGGCCTTCCTGCGCTTCAGCCGCGCCGGGTTGATCCTGCGCGCAGTAGGGGAAAACGCCGAGGCCGCCCATGCCCTGGGATACAAGGTGATCCGGGTCCGGATTGCGGCCATCCTGTTCGGCGGCGCCATGGCGGGGCTTGGCGGGGCCTATCTAAGCCTGGTGCGGGTGCCACAATGGACCGATGGAATCACCGCAGGTGCGGGCTGGATCGCGCTCGCAATCGTGGTTTTCGCCGGCTGGAAACCCTGGCGCGCCCTGATCGGCGCCTATTTGTTTGGCGGAATCACCGTCCTTCAGCTAAATCTTCAGGCGGCAGGGGCGCGTATCCCCGTCGAATACTTGTCCATGTCCCCTTATTTGATAACCATCCTCGTGCTGGTCATCATATCCTCCGGCAAGGCACGCGGCAGGCTGAACGCCCCTGCATCGCTGGGCCAGAATTTCCACGCTTCGCAGTAATGCGGAGCCCATTACCAACAGGGGCCATGAAGGCCCCGCCAACCGGGAGCTTCCCATGAATCGCAGAACATTGCTTGCCACCGCCGCCCTCGGGTTGGGTCTCGCCTTCGGGGGTGCGGCCTCCGCACAGGGCATGGAGAAGGTCAAGGCCTGTTTCATCTATGTCGGCCCGATCGGGGATGGCGGCTGGACCTATCAGCACCATCAGGGCGCACTTGCCTTGCAGGAAGCCTATGGCGACAAGGTGGAAATCGCCTGGCAGGAAAGTGTGCCGGAAGGCGCGGATTCCGAACGCGTGATGACCCAGATGGCGCTTTCGGGCTGCAACATCATCTTTGCGACCTCCTTCGGCTATATGGATCAGGTCAATGCCATTGCGGCAAAATTCCCGGATGTGAAATTCGAACACGCGACCGGCTACAAACGCGAACATCCCAACGTCTCCAGCTATAACGCACGTTTCTATGAGGGCCGCGCAGTGCAGGGTACGATGGCGGGCCGGATGACGAAATCCAACAAGATCGGCTATCTCGCCTCCTTCCCGATCCCCGAGGTCATCATGGGGATCAACAGCTATTACCTGCATGCAAAGAAGGTAAACCCGGATGTGGAACTGTCGGTTGTCTGGGCCTTCACCTGGTTCGACCCTGCCAAGGAGGCCGATGCCGCCAAGGCCCTGATCGATCAGGGCGTGGATGTCATCGCCTCCCATACCGATTCCACCGCCCCCCTGGCCGAGGCAGCCAAGACCGATGGTGCGGTCGTCGGGTTTGGTCAGGCCTCCGACATGTCGGATTACAAGCCCTCCCCCCGCGTATCTTCGATCATCGACAATTGGGCGCCCTATTACGTCAAACGGATCGGCGCACTGTTCGACGGCAGCTATGAACAGATCGATGCCTGGGAAGGGATCAAGGGGGGCGAGGTTGAAATCGGTGAGATCACCGATGCCGTACCCGCCGAAGTGAAGGCCGAGGCGGAAGCAATGAGCGCCGCCATCGCGGCCGGGGAATATCATCCCTTCACCGGCCCGCTGAAAAAGCAGGACGGTTCCGATTGGCTGGCGGAAGGCGAAACCGCCACGGATGGTGATCTTCTGGGCATGAGCTTCTTCGTCGAGGGGATAACCGCGGAAATCCCGCAATAGGCCCTTGCAGCAATGTCTTACCGGGAAGGGGGCCACATCACGGCCCCCTTTCCATTTCCCGGACCTCATGACAGGCTGTATTGATGGAATGCGATTTTCTTGTCATCGGTGGCGGCGTAGCCGGGGTTTCGGCAGCAGCAAGGCTTGCCCCGCTGGGGTCGGTCATCCTGCTGGAAGCCGAAACCGCACTGGCCTATCACAGTTCGGGCCGGTCCGCCGCCCTCTATGAACCCTATTACGGATCCCCGCCCATGGTGGCATTGGCACGCGCCTCAGGGGATTTCTTTCACCGGGTCCAGGGGGTTCTTTCGCCCCGGAAATTGCTGCTGTTGGCGCGCGCGGGCGAGGAAGAGGCCTTTGCCAGGGATCATGAGGCCATGCACCTTTCCCCTATCGGGATTGAGGAAGCACGGGCGCTGGTGCCGATCCTCAACCCCGCCTCGCTAACCCGGGCGGCAACGGGTGATCATTCCGCCGATATCGATACCGATCTGCTGATCCAGACCTATGCGCACATGGCACGCAACCATGGGGCATGCATTCTGACGGGGGAGCCGGTAACGGCGCTGCAACAGGACGGTACGGGCTGGCGGGCAAAGGCCCGTTCCGGTGCCTTTCATGCCAGGATGGTGATCAATGCAGCAGGGGCATGGGCCGATGGAATTGCAAACATGGCTGGGCTCAAGGCCTTGGGATTGCAGCCCCATCGCAGATCCGTCGCCCGTGTCGCAGGGCCAGCCGCGCTGGATGTCAGCCAATGGCCGGTCATGCTTGGCGCAGGGGAAAGCTGGTATGCCAAGCCCGATGCGGGCGCGCTCCTCATATCCCCTGCGGATCAGGAACCGGTCCCGGCACAGGATGCCTGGGCGGAAGACATCACCCTTGCCGAGGGAATTGCCAGATACAGCGCCTGCGTGACGGAACCGGTAACACGGATGATTGCCAATTGGGCAGGGCTGCGCACCTTTGTACCGGACCACAACATGGTAATCGGGCCAGATCCGGCACAGCCCGATTTCTTCTGGTTTGCAGGTCAGGGCGGGCAGGGTTTTCAGACAAGCACAGCAGCAAGCCAGTTGGCCGCCGACCTGATCGCCGGTCGCGCATCCGATCTGGACGCCGAAATCGTCATGGCCTTCTCCCCTGCCCGCTTCACCTGAGGCATCGGGTATCGCGATAATAATCGGCAGGTCTCCGCCGGGAGGGATGACTTTCCCATGATGCCTTGGCAAAGTAAGGCAAAAGCGGGTCGAGGAGGCAGGTATGAGTAAGATCGGGCTATGCGCCGCAATGCTGGCGCTTGTTGTGGCGGGCTGCGGATCGCGACCCGTCGCACAGGATGACATATCGGCACCGGGAACCATAACCCCCATGCCAGCGGCCACGGTCAATGCCCCACGCTTTTCCGATGCAAAGCCCCATCCATGGGAAGGCCGATCACCGGATCAATACGCCGTTCACGGAATCGATGCGGCACGTTTCCAGAAAAACGTGGATTGGCAGGCCGCAAAACGCGCTGGTGTTTCCTTTGCCTTTCTCAAGGCCACCGAGGGCGGGGATATGATCGATCCCGAATTCGTAAGCCACTGGCGCGGTGCAGGACAGGCCGGGATCCCGCGCGGAGCCTATCATTTCTATTATTTCTGCCGTCCGGCCATGGATCAGGCACGCTGGTTCATCCGGAATGTCCCACGCAGCCCAGGTGCCCTGCCCCCGGTTCTGGATATGGAATGGAACCCCTATTCCCCAACCTGCCGCCTGCGGCCCGATCCCGCAATCGTCCGTTCCGAGGCAAAGATCTTCCTCGATGCGCTGGAACGGCATTACGGGCAAAGACCGCTTATCTATACCACCGTTGATTTCTTCCACAGAAACGACATGGGCAGAATGCGCGGTGAGGAATTCTGGCTGCGGGCTGTTGCCGGGCATCCCTCCAAGATCTACCCCGGTCAACGCTGGCGTTTCTGGCAATATAGTGGCACCGGGCTTGTCCCCGGCTTTCCCGGCGAAACCGACCTGAACGCTTTTTCCGGTTCTGTTGCGGATTGGCAGGGCTGGCTGGCTGCGCGACGGCAATAGGCGCATAAGGTACCAAAATGAGAAAACCCGCCCCTTCCCGGGGCGGGTTTTCATCTGTCGCCGTGCTTCATGGGTAGTTCACACCCATGTAATGCAAGGGCCTCAAGGCGTGGCTTCACTGCTGCCTGGCGCAGCAAAGCTCGGCAACCCGCTGGCTGGAACGGGCGTGTTCGCAGCGGTTGAACCGGGCGCTGGCTTGCCTGCTGCGGCATAGGCCGCAAGCCGGACCAATTCCGCACGATCCCCCATACCCGGCGCAAAGACGGCGGTTTCCCCGCCTTTTGTCGCTTCATAGCCCATATCGAACCAGGGCAGCGCCAGATCGGCCCGCTGCGCCGCACCGATGCCGGACACAAGATGATGCCCCATCAGTTCAGCATAGCCGCTTTCACCCAGAACCGTCAGAACCAGCGCCGATCCGATCGCCACATCCATATTGTCCGTAACATAACCCACGCCGAGGCAGATCTTGGCCGTCCCCGCAAGCTGTGCTGGGGCCATGCCGGAATTCAGCACGAAACCGGAAACTTCCTGCATCACGTCTTCGCGCGACTTCACTGAAACCGCAGAGACATGATCCTTCAGGACGGGTCCCAAGCTCATGCATTGTTCGGAAATCTGCTGCGGCGTGAAGCCAGAAACCTCGGCAACCAGTTCTTCGCCTTCCGCGATTGCATAGGTCCGGGCAAGGCAGAACTGTTCCGACAGGGCGAAAGTCGGATCGCTCATCGTGACCTGGGTCACGAAACCGCCATTGGAATTGGTGACAAGGGAAACCTTGTTACAATGGGAGGCGAGCGAAGCCTGCGTTGCCCCCTTGCCCATGAAGGATGGCAGTTCCGATCCTTCATCACTGCCCGTGGAGGCCGCAAATTGCGGGACGGCCACGGCCATCGTTCCCGCCGCGCCTGCCGCTGCTGCCATCTGCCCGCCTGGAACGGAAGGTTCGGACGGCGCCACGGCCATCTGTCCGGTGGGAACGGAGGGTGCAAGAGGCTGCGGCTTAACGCCCAGCTTTTCATCGCGATAGGTCATCAGCAGGCCCCTGGCACCACGCGGATCCTGCGCAATCTGGGCCAGGACCGTCGCCCCGCCGGCCTGCGCCCGGTAATAGGAGCCAACCAGAAGATCGCGTTCGAACTCATTCAGACGGCCCGTCGGGGCAAAACCCATCACGACCTGATATTCCGAAATTGCACCCCGGGTCCTGGGGCCGATCGCACCATCCGCACGCCCTACCGGGAAGCCGAAATAGTTCAACGCAACCTGCGTTTCGCGATTGGCCTGCCGCGTCGCACTGGAAACGCTCCGCCGCGTGGTGCGGCGTTGTTTATAGCGACGGTTCTTGTTTGCCTCATTCACAATGGCGCCGCCAATGATCCCGCCAACAATACCACCGACCAATCCACTATCGGCTGCTGCCTGCTGCACCGGCACGACAATCAGCGCACTGGCAGCACAAAGGCTTGCAATTTTCTTCAATGACATTTCAACACTCCAGATAGCGATAAAATAGGATTCGTATCCCGAACCGTAACATGCGATGCGTCCTTTACGGAAGGGTAATCCAAGCCAAACAGGCCCGGAAAAGCAGATATGGAACGCCAAATCGAATGGCAGATATTGCCTGAGTTGTCGGACTATGCCGATACTCTCGCAAAAATGGAGGCACGCGTTGCCGCAATCGCGGCAGGCGAGGCGCCGGAGGCAATATGGCTTCTGGAACATCCTCCGCTTTACACTGCGGGGACCTCGGCCCGACCGGAGGATCTGATCGCGCCGGATCGCTTTCCGGTTCATACCGCCGGAAGGGGCGGACAATATACCTATCACGGGCCGGGGCAGCGTGTCGCCTATGTGATGCTGGACCTGAACGCCCGCGGGCGGGATGTCCGCCGTTTCGTCAGTGCGCTGGAGGATTGGGTGATCCGGACCCTGGCCGAGTTCAATGTGAAAGGCGAAACCCGGGAGGGGCGCGTCGGCGTCTGGGTCGTCCGGCCGGAAAAGCCCGGGATTGGCGGATTGCCCGCCGAAGACAAGATTGCCGCAATCGGCGTGAAACTCCGCCGCTGGGTCAGCTTTCACGGGATCTCGATCAATCTGGAACCCGACCTTTCCCATTTCGATGGCATTGTCCCTTGCGGGATCCGCGAATACGGGGTGACCAGCCTTGTCGATCTTGGCCTACCGGTCGTGATGGAAGACCTCGACAACGCCCTGAGACGCAGTTTCGAACCCGCCATGGCAAGGCTTGGTTGACGCCAGCGAAAAAATTCCGGGGTATATCGGCCGGTTTCACCCTTGGCAAAAATGCAACGCACCCCTCTGGCAACCCCCGAACAGAATATATAAGTTAGTCGCGCCGCAGCGGGATTTCCCCGTCAACCGGCAGATGAACAATGAGAAATTTGATGAAGAAGATCCTGTTATCCCTGTATACCGCAATTGTTTTTGCCATCTCCGCCCCGGGGGCCGTTTTTGCGGCCGATATCGCCTCGGGCGAAAAGAACTTCAACAAATGCCAGTCCTGTCATTCCATCATCAGTGATGCCGGCGCCGTTATTATCAAGGGGGGGCGAACAGGCCCCAATCTTTATGGTGTTATCGGTCGCGTCGCGGGGTCTGCCGATTTTCGTTACGGTGATGCGATGAAATCACTGGGCAATGCGGGCTTCAGCTGGACCGAGGCCGAGCTTGCCCAATATCTGATCAATCCCCAGGCCTGGCTTGCCGCCAAGACCGGGGATCCGGGAGCCAAGACCACAAAGACCTACAAGCTGCACAGGGGTGGCGCGGATATCGCGGCCTATCTTGCCTCGGTCAGCAAGTAACGATACGGGGCTTCACGGGGCTTCGGTCGTTTTCCGGCCACAGGCGGCTATTGCCGGCTTTCCGCCCGTCTCGACAGCCCGCCTGTGAAGCCACCCGCCCCGGCACACCGGACGGGATAGGCCCTCATCACGGCAACTGACCTGACCAAAAGACCATTTCCGGCGTTGCCCCGCCTGCGTCACTGCGCTATTCCCGGTTATACACCCCCCGACTCTGGAAAGATCGGGGCGAAAAAGGGTTGTCGCGGGGCCAGCCGCGGCGGAACAGCTAACGGGAGACGCCAATGGCGGACGCAGCCATCCATGGCCACGACCATGACAAGCGAGGGTTCTTTACCCGCTGGTTCATGTCGACCAACCACAAGGATATCGGGATCCTTTATCTTTTCACCGGCGGCTTCGTCGGTCTGATCTCGGTCATCTTCACCGTCTATATGCGGATGGAACTGATGTCTCCGGGCGTGCAGTTCATGTGCATGGAAGGGGCGCGTCTGTTTCCGACCGCCACATCCGAATGTACGCCCAACGGGCATCTGTGGAACGTGCTGATTACCGGGCACGGTATCCTGATGATGTTCTTCGTGGTGATTCCGGCACTTTTCGGCGGTTTTGGCAACTATTTCATGCCACTGCAGATCGGCGCGCCCGATATGGCCTTCCCGCGGATGAACAACCTGTCCTACTGGATGTATGTCGCAGGGACCGCCCTGGCCGTCGCTTCGGTCTTTTCCCCGGGTGGCAATGAACAGCTTGGGTCCGGTGTGGGCTGGGTGCTCTACCCGCCGCTTTCAACCGCCGAGGGCGGCTATTCGATGGATCTGGCGATCTTCGCGGTGCACCTGTCGGGAGCTTCCTCGATCCTGGGGGCGATCAACATGATCACCACCTTCCTGAACATGCGCGCGCCAGGCATGACCCTGCATAAGGTGCCGCTTTTCGCCTGGTCGATCTTCGTTACCGCCTGGATGATCCTGCTGGCCCTTCCGGTTCTGGCCGGCGCCATCACCATGCTGCTGACCGACCGCAATTTCGGAACCACCTTCTTCCAGCCTTCGGGCGGTGGTGATCCGATCCTCTACCAGCATATCCTGTGGTTCTTCGGTCATCCGGAAGTCTATATCATCATCATTCCGGCCTTCGGCATTGTCAGCCAGGTCATTGCAACCTTCGCACGCAAGCCGATCTTCGGCTATCTGCCGATGGTCTATGCAATGGTGGCGATCGGGGTTCTGGGCTTCATCGTCTGGGCGCATCATATGTACACCGTGGGCATGTCGCTTACGCAGCAAAGCTATTTCATGCTGGCCACGATGGTCATCGCGGTTCCGACCGGGGTAAAGATCTTTTCCTGGATCGCAACGATGTGGGGCGGGTCAATTGATTTCAAGGCACCGATGCTGTGGTGTTTCGGCTTCCTGTTCCTCTTCGTCGTGGGCGGGGTAACCGGGATCGTGCTGTCCCAGGCCGGCGTGGACCGCGCCTATCATGATACCTACTATGTCGTGGCACATTTCCACTATGTGATGAGCCTGGGCGCCATCTTTGGCATCTTCGCCGGGATCTATTACTGGATGGGCAAGATGTCTGGCCGCCAATATCCCGAAGGGCTGGCGAAAATCCATTTCTGGATGATGTTCATCGGCGCCAACCTGACCTTCTTCCCCCAGCACTTCCTGGGCCGTCAGGGCATGCCGCGCCGTTACATCGACTATCCCGAGGCATTCGCCCTCTGGAACTGGTGGTCCTCAATCGGGGCATTCCTGTCCTTCGCATCCTTCCTTTTGTTCCTCGGTATCGTTTTCTACACGTTGCGCTCCGGCAAACGGGTAACGGAAAACAACTACTGGAACGAATATGCCGACACGCTGGAATGGACATTGCCATCGCCGCCGCCCGAACACACGTTTGAACAACTGCCGAAGCAGTCCGATTGGGACAAACCCCACGCCCACTGATTCAGGCGCTGAAAGTTGATATGACAAAGGCCCCGGGATATCCCCGGGGCCTTTTTTCATGTCACCCCCTACCTTGCGGACAGTGACACCACCATCCGGCCTGCCCCAAGATGGCTTGACGCAGGGCACGCATCCGGGAAGGCTGATCATCAAAGGACGGAGTTTCCAGTTGCCCTATGAATGGCTTCCCCCCGAAGGTAAAACCTGCCAGTTGCGGCTCTGGCCACATCGGTCATTGCCACGCGAGGGGTTTGTGATCTTCATCGGGGCAACCTCATTGCTGGTTTCGGTGCCCCTGCTGATATTCCTCGGATCACCTGTCCTCTGGATGCTGCTGATCTTTGTCACCACAACGCTTGCGGCCATGTATTGGGCCCTGAACCGCAGCTATGCGGATGGGAGGATCCTGGAGGAACTTACCGTCTCCACCTCCCGCATCACGCTGACACGCCATGGCCCAGGCCGGAAACGGCAGGATTGGGAGGCAAACCCCTATTGGATCCGGATTGTCCGCCATGACAGAAACGGGCCAGTGCCGTATTACCTGACCCTCCATGGCGGTCCCCGCGACGTTGAAATCGGCGCATTCCTGTCAGAGGAAGAACGCCGTAACCTCGTCCCCGAACTTGAAACCGCACTCGCGCGCGCGCGTCGCGGATATTCGGGCTAAGGCCTCAGGTCAGCCGCGCTTTCACCCGCGGGCCAACCGAACCAAAATCCATCTGGCCGGTATATTTCTTCTTCAGGACTCCCATGACCTTCCCCATATCACGGATCCCCTTCGCCCCCGCATCGGCAATTGCGGCGGCGATGGCCTTTTCAACCTCTTCTTCGGAAAGCCTCCGCGGCAGGAATTCCTCGATCACCTTGATTTCATCAAGTTCCTTTTCCGCCAGTTCAAGCCTGCCGCCCTCCTCATAGGCCCGGGCACTTTCCTGACGCTGCTTGACCATCTTGGACAGGATCGCGGTGATTTCGTCTTCGTCCACAAGGTCATCCCCGCCTTCCCCCCGCAGCGCGATATCGCGATCCTTGATCGCCGCATTGATCAACCGCAAAGTCGAAAGCCGATCAGGGTCTTTTGCCCGCATCGCTTCCTTCAATGCCAATTGCAACCTTTCGCGCAGCGTCATGATGAACCATCCCTTGCACTTGCCGGAATATAGCAGCATAGCCGAAGCCTCAGGGCAGGGCAACCAGTTGAAAACAATTCAACATATTGAAATAAAAGGAAAAACCATTTCGTGCTTGGCCTTGACCCTAGCCGCCCCTGCCCGTAGGTTCCCCCGGATCCGGCCAGAGAGAGTCGTCCCATGCCCCAGTCCCGCACAATCCCTGAAAAAGCAACCGCCTGCCTCGCGCTGGCCGATGGCACCCTGTTCTACGGCAGGGGGTTCGGGGCTCCGGGGGAAACGGTGGCGGAACTGGTCTTCAACACCGCCATGACCGGTTATCAGGAAATCATGACGGACCCATCCTATGCGGGCCAGGTCGTCACCTTTACCTTCCCGCATATCGGCAATACCGGCACCACACCACAGGATGACGAAACCGCAGAACCGGTGGCAGCGGGCATGGTGGTCAAATGGGATCCCACCGATCCTTCGAACTGGCGGGCAGCACAGGATCTCGAAAGCTGGCTGGCCAGCCGGGGGAGGATCGGGATTGGCGGCATCGATACCCGGCGGCTGACCCGCGCGATCCGGCACCAGGGCGCACCCCATGTGGCACTGGCCCATAACCCCGATGGCGATTTCGATATTGAAGCGCTGGTAGCACGGGCACGAGGCTGGAATGGCCTTGTAGGGCTTGATCTGGCCCGTGAGGTATCCTGCAAGCAAAGCTATCGCTGGGATGAAACCCGCTGGGCCTGGCCAGATGGCTATGGCAAGCGCGACGGTACAGGCCCGCATGTCGTGGCGATCGACTATGGCGCGAAGCGTAACATCCTGCGTTGTCTCGCCTCCGTTGGCTGCAATGTCACGGTCCTGCCTGCCACCGCCACGGCCGGGGAAGTACTGGCCTTAAGGCCAGATGGGGTCTTCCTGTCCAATGGTCCCGGTGATCCGGCAGCAACAGGCGAATATGCCGTGCCGATGATCAAGGAGATCCTGGCCGCAGACCTGCCCGTTTTCGGCATCTGCCTGGGCCATCAGATGCTGGCGCTCGCACTTGGTGCGCAAACCGTCAAAATGAATCACGGCCATCACGGGGCCAATCATCCGGTAAAGGACATGGATACGGGCAAGGTTGAAATCACCTCGATGAATCATGGGTTCACCGTTGATAGCCAGACCCTGCCCGAAGGGGTTCGCGAAACCCATGTCAGCCTCTTTGACGGTTCCAATTGTGGAATTGCGCTTGCCGGAAAACCGGTCTTTTCAGTCCAGTACCACCCCGAGGCCAGCCCCGGCCCGCAGGACAGTTTCTATCTGTTCGAACGCTTTGCGGAGGCGATACAGGCCCGACGCGGCGCCTGAGCAACCGAAAACCCGGCAACATATCTGGTAGGTGCCTTGGGCCCGGCCACAATATCGGGTTTTGATTATAGGTATTTTCTAAAAATTTCTCTTTAATATTATGTATTTAACAATTCATTAAGCATTTCTCTCCGAACCTGCCGGAAACAAGGCAGGACAACATCATGGTTGCTACCAGTCGAAAATGGGAAAATTCCGCAACCGCCGGAAATGTCGTCACAGCCTTTGGCGCTGCCCGGGCGGAACGTCCCACCTATTTCCTGCCCACCCCATCGGCACGCAAGCTTGGCCTCTCACTCTTGCAGGAAGGACTGATCGGTTCGGATACCCTGCTGGCAGTCCTGGCCATACAGAAACGCCACGGCGGGCGGATTGCCGATATCCTGCTTGCGCGCAATTCCATCGCGGAGATGGACCTTTATGCGGCCATGGCACGGCATTGGTCATTGCGCCTTATCGATCCGGAGGAATATGCACCCGATCCGGCACTGCTTGATCGTCTCGGGGCGGAATTCTGCCTGCGGGAGGGAATATTGCCCCTTCGTTCCAATGGGAAGGTGACGATTGTCGCAACCGCCCGGCCGGAGGAATTTGCGCGCCATCACAGCAGGCTTCAATCCTGCTTCGGTCCGGTCATGGCGGCGCTGGCCCCGCCCCGGCGCATTTCCACCGCAATCCTGAAAGCGCGCGGGACAGCCCTTGGTCATGCCGCCGAAAAACGGGTGGCAGCACCCGAAAGCTGCCGGGACTGGGACAAGCGCAAGATCGGAACCCGGATGGCCCTTTGCGCATCGGCAGTCTGTCTTGCCTTCTGGATCATCCCCGGTTTCACGGCAGGTGCTTTCGTGGGCTGGACAATATTTTCACTGGCACTGGTCATGCTGCTTCGGGTGCTGGCGGTCTTTGCCATGCTGCGTCGCAGGCCAAAGGAACCACCCAAGCCAGTCATCGCACGTTTGCCGGTGGTTTCCATCATGGTCGCACTCTTCAAGGAGGATGATATCGCATCCAGGCTGGTACATCGCCTCGACCAAATCGATTATCCACGCGATCTTCTGGATGTACTGCTGGTGGTCGAGGAAAAGGATAATCGCACCCGCGCGGCACTCGCGCGCAGTGACCTTCCGCCCTGGATCCGTGTAATCGCTGTGCCTGATGGGACGTTGAAGACAAAGCCGCGCGCACTGAACTTTGCACTGGGTCTTTGTCGGGGCAGTATCATCGGGGTCTATGATGCAGAGGATGCGCCCGACCCGGCCCAGATCCGCAAGGTGGTGGACCGGTTCCATAGCCGCGGACATGATCTTGCCTGCCTGCAGGGCGTTCTGGATTATTACAACCCCGGGACCAACTGGCTTTCACGCTGCTTCACCTTTGAATATGCCACCTGGTTCCGCATCATCCTGCCGGGGATGGAACGGCTGTGCCTTGCCATTCCCCTGGGCGGCACGACGCTTTTCTTTCGTCGGTCGGTGCTGGAGGAACTGGGCGCCTGGGACGCCCATAATGTGACCGAAGATGCCGATCTGGGTATACGTCTGGCACGTCATGGCTACAGAACCGAACTGATCGACACCGTAACCGAAGAAGAAGCCAATTGCCGCGTTCTGCCCTGGATCCGGCAACGATCACGCTGGTTGAAAGGTTACATGATAACCTGGGCCGTCCATATGCGGGACCCAGCCCTTTTGTGGCGTCAACTGGGCCCCTGGCGTTTTCTGGGCTTTCAGGTGGTGTTTCTCTGCTCTTTGTCGCAATTCCTTCTGGCGCCTGTCCTGTGGTCCTTTTGGCTCATACCCTTGGGGGTATCGCATCCTGTAACCGAAAGCCTGCCCGACACTTTCGGTTTTGCCCTGATCACGCTGTTTCTGGTCGCGGAAGCCGTCAATATCGGGATCAATATCGTCGCCCTGCGCATGACGGCCCATCGCATCAGCCCTCTTTGGGCATTCAGCATGCATCTCTATTTTCCGCTCGGCACCATCGCCGCCTACAAGGCGGCATGGGAACTCCTGCGCAAGCCCTTTTACTGGGACAAGACGAGCCACGGCCATTTTGACGCGACCTGATTTTCAGCGCAGGGTCAATTCCCCTGCATCAACCCGCAAACGGGTTTCAAAAGCCTTGGAGATATGGGTTTTCAGCGCCTGATAGGCCGCATCACCATCCCGTGCCTCAATTGCCGCAACAATCGCCTCATGTTCGGCCAGCCCCGCCGCATCGCGCCCCTCGGCGGCAAAGGAGGTATTGGCCATCAGCGCCATGGAACGGTTTACAAGACCAAGCTGCCGGATGAGGAAACGATTGCGCGAGGCCAGATGGATCTGCCGGTGAAACCGTTTATTGGCACGGGAAAGCTCCCGCGGATCCGCACCAAGCAACGCCTTGTCGTCTTCCACCATCGCACGCAGGACGCGCAATTCTTCCTCACTGGCATGTCGGGCCGCAAGACGGGCAGCCAGCCCCTCCAGTTCGGTTCGCACGACATAGAGTTCCGCAAGTTGGTTATGGTCAAGGCTCGCCACGACCAGGCTGCGCCCGTCCCGGCTCAGCATCGATTGGGTCTCCAGCCGTTGCAATGCCTCCCGTACCGGTGTTCGTGAAACCCCGAAACGTTCCGCAAGTTCCGATTCCACCAGCCGATCACCGGGCTTGTATATCCCGGCCTCGATGGCATCCAGGATCAGGCTATAGGCGTCTTTCTGCACGATCGGCCTCATGGGTTGCGCACCCCGAGGTTAGACGCCCACCGTCCTGCCCTCAACCGCAATCGCATTGCCGCAATGCGTTCGACAGGGTAAGTTCCGGTATGGTCACTGACTCCTTCGCCGATATCCGTTTCTGGGTTTTCGATCTGGACAACACGCTTTATCCGCCTTCCGCGCGGCTTTTCGATCAGATTGAACGCCGGATGACGGCCTGGGTCATGGCAAGGCTGGGGCTGAGCCGGGAAGACGCGGATCGCCTTCGCCGCGACTACTGGCACCGTTATGGCACCACGCTGGCCGGTCTGATGGCGGAACATCGCGTGGATGCCGAGGCCTATCTTGCCGATGTACATAATATCTCCCTCGACCCACTGGAGGCGGACCGGCCTCTTGCCGGGGCCCTGGCAGGGCTGCCGGGGCGAAGGATCGTTTATACCAATGGCTCGGCCCCCTATGCCAAACGTGTCCTCGAGGCACGGGGGTTATCGGGACTTTTCGATGCGGTCTATGGCGTGGAAGATGCGGGGTTTCGCCCCAAACCGGAACGCGCGGCCTTCGAGGCGATCTTCGCCGCCGATGGGATCGACCCCACCCGGGCAACAATGTTCGAAGACGATCCGCGCAACCTCACGGCCCCGCACGCAATGGGGATGCGCACGGTGCATGTTGCCCCCACTGCCATCCCCGCACCGCATATTCATCATCACACCGATGACCTGGCAGCCTTCCTGCGCCTGCTTGCCTTCTAAGGCAAGATGCACAAGGTTGGTTCGATCCAATCATTCGCTGGACATGGCGCGAAGATCCGCTGACATCTCGATGTGGGCCGGAGGCCCCTCATCCTCAACACAATGGAAAAACCATTGTCGCAAATGGAAAATCCATGTGTCGTTTTTCAAGTGTGGCGTGGTGGAGCCAGGCGGGATCGAACCGCCGACCTCTTGAATGCCATTCAAGCGCTCTCCCAACTGAGCTATGACCCCACCGGGTAGGGACCTGACGGTCCGCTGGGGTTTATTTAGGGGAGGCATCAGCGGCCTGCAAGAGGAAAATCATGTCGCTTGCAGCGCAGGGAGATATCGGCACACACCCTTTCCGAACCTGCCTTTGAAGGGAGACGGCGCAAGTGCATCACATTGTGCTGACACCCCCACCAACGGGATCAGCATATCCTATTGTCCAGGGCATCAGATGCGGGCTTGGTCAAGGAATGAAATCCATATTCATGACAAAATACAGACCCTTCCGTCAGACAAGGCCCTCCCTGGAGAAAAGCACATGCAGATCCGTTTCCGGACGCGCTCCGTAATGGCTGATGACTTCGGCCCCGGCGATGCAGCCCATGCGCCCCGCAATCGCCAGGCTTTGCCCCGTGACCAGGCCATGAATGAACCCGGCCGCAAACTGATCCCCTGCCCCTGTCGCATCGACCGGCGTGACAGATTTGACCGGAATCGTGATCCGTTCCTGCTTTTGCGCGATGATCACCTCCTTGGCGGACCGGGTGCAAACCACCAGGCCGGCATCGGACACGGCCTGTGCCAGGGCGGTATCGAGATCGCTCTGATAAAGCGAGGACCATTCATGTTCGTTGCCGATCACGTAATCAAGCTCGCGCACAAGGCGACGAAAATCATCGCGGTGGCGGTCTACACAGAACGGATCCGAAAGCGCGATACCGGCCTTGCCGCCCTTTTGCCGACATAGCCGGGCGGCGCGATCACAAGCGGCCTTCCCCTTGGGCGTGTCAGACAGGTAACCTTCGAGAAACAGATATTCCGCCCGTCCTGCAACCTCATCGCTCACATCTTCGGCGCCCAGTTCGGCGGAAATTCCCAGATAGGTGTTCATCGATCTTTCGCCATCCGGCGCAACGAAGATCATCGACCGGGACGTCGGCAATTCCCCCCCGGAAACCGGCGCATTGACGAAAGCCGTCCCGCCTTCTTTCATTGATCGGGCATAGAACCGGCCAAGGGCATCATCGCTTACCCGTCCGATGAAGGCCGTGGAAAGCCCCATTGCCCCGATCCCTGCCAGTGTATTGGCAACGGACCCGCCCGGTGCCTGTTTGCGTTCCGTCATTGCGGCATAGAGATCCTCGCCACGATCACGATCCACCAATTGCATGATGCCGCGTTCAATTCCCATCTCTTTCAGGAAATCATCATTCGCAGGGGCAATCACATCGACAACGGCATTGCCGATCCCCACGACCTGATAAGTCTTCATGCTGTCTTTTCCTCATATTGGCACCATTGCGAAATCGGGCAGATACCGCATTTCGGTTTGCGCGCAGTGCAGATGTAGCGGCCATGCAGGATCATCCAGTGATGGGCATGAAGCTGGAATTCGGCGGGGACGTTATCCTCGATTGCCCGTTCCACCGCATTCACATCCTTGCCCGGCGCAATACCCGAACGATTGCCAAGCCGGAAGATATGGGTATCAACGGCCTGGGACGGTTGCCGGAACCACATGTTAAGGACCACATTCGCGGTCTTGCGCCCAACCCCCGGCAGGGATTGCAGGGCGGCACGGCTGGAAGGCACCTTTCCTCCATAATCCTCCACCAGGATCCGGCTCAGCTTCATCACATTTCTGGCCTTGTTGCGGTAAAGGCCAATTGTCTTGATCGCCTCGGTCAGCCGCGTCTCTCCAAGCTCCAACATCTTTTCCGGACTGTCCACCGTTGCAAAAAGCGGGCCTGTCGCCTTGTTCACCCCCGCATCCGTCGCCTGCGCCGAAAGCGCCACCGCAACCAGCAGCGTATAGGCATTGATGTGGTGGAGTTCACCCTTCGGTTCCGGTTCCGCCTCCTGCAGGCGCATGAAGATTGCCCGCATATGATGATAGTCGAGTTGCTGTACCATGGCCGTCTTGTGCCTGAGCGGCGCGCAACGGGCAAGCCATGCCGTCATCTTCCCGCAATTTTCGGGTCGCCGCCGACACGGGCACAGCTTATTCTGGGCCAAAAGGAAGGTGTAAAATGGTACAGCAGATGCAGGACAGTTATCATTACAGGGTCATTGAACGGGCCCTGCACGAAATCGACACCTCGCCAAACCTGTCTCTGGAGGACCTGGCAGAACGCATCGGGATGAGCCCCGGACATTTTCAGCGGCTTTTTTCGCAATGGGTCGGCGTGTCGCCCAAGCGCTATCAGCAATATCTGACCCTGGATCACGCGCGGCAACTTCTTGCGGACCGTTTCACCACATTGGAAACGAGCCTTTCGACAGGACTATCGGGGACCAGCCGATTGCATGATCTGTTTCTGCGCTGGGAAGCCATGCGCCCGGGCGATTATGCGAAAGGCGGTCAGGGGCTCACGATTCGCTGGGGCTGGTTCGAAAGCCCTTTCGGCCCGGCCCTGATCATGGGGACGGATACGGGGATCTGTGGGCTGGGCTTTGCCGCAGAAACCGGGGCAGAGGCAACCATGACGGATCTGCGCGGGCGCTGGCCCAAGGCAGATTATATTGAGGATCCCGCCCCCCTTCGGCCCTGGGTGGAGGCGGCTTTCGGCACAACCGGGGGCGAGGTATCCCTCTATCTCATCGGTGCGCCTTTTCAGATCAAGGTCTGGGAGGCGCTGTTGCGCATCCCTTCGGGCCATGTGACGACCTATTCGGAAATCGCAGGGGCGGTGGGCCATGCCCGCGCAATGCGCGCGGTCGGCACCGCCGTCGGACGCAACCCGATAAGCTGGTTGATCCCCTGTCACCGCGCCTTGCGAAAATCGGGGGGGTTGGGCGGCTATCACTGGGGCTTGCCCGTCAAGCGCGCAATGCTTGCATGGGAAGCGGCAAGGGATGATGGCGAAACCAGAATTGCATCATGATGCAGCCCGGCTGCCCCGATGTATCACACCGGTGCCGGCACCGTGAAACCGGGTACGAATTGCAATCAGGCCCCAAAATTGAAATCAAAACGCCCAAATAAGCCGGTTTCCGCTTATCGCCTTTTTTCGAGGCGCTGTATTTATGCGTGGAACTTGGATACTCTCCGGCCCGCGCGCAGATGCGCCAGAAAGCTATGAGGCAGCAGATATGAAATTCGGAAAACCCGCGACCCTCGGCATGATCGGTGTCATCGCCCTGGCCGGTTGCACCAACCAACCCTTTGGCCCCACCACCGAAGAAAACCGCCGCACCCAGGCCGGCATGATCACCGGTGCCATGGTCGGCGCCGCGGCGGGCGCGATGCGCGACAAGGGCAGTACCCTGGGCAATGTCGCGGCAGGCGCCGCCATTGGCGGGCTTGTCGGCGGGGCCATTGGCAATTCACTGGATGCACAGGCCGCAGAATTACGCAACAGCATCGGCGACAATCGGATTTCCGTAACCAATACCGGTTCGCAGCTGATCGTGAACATGCCGCAGGATATCCTTTTTGCAACGGATAGCGCCGCTCTTCGCTCCGATCTGACCGCCGAACTGTCGGCCGTGGCGCGCAGCCTGCTGAACTATCCCAATACCACGGTGCAGGTCGTCGGTCATACCGACAATACCGGATCGGCCTCCTACAACCGCGATCTTTCGCAGCGGCGGGCAAATTCGGTTGCTTCCGTCCTGATGAACAATGGCGTACCGGGCGGACGGATCCAGGCCTATGGGCGGGGTGAAGATCAGCCGATTGCCTCCAATCTTTCCGACGCGGGCCGGGCGCAGAACCGTCGTGTGGAAATCATCATCCAGCCCAACAGCTGAACCAGACAAATCGCAGCAGGATGAAGGGGCGGGCTTCCGCCCCTTTTTTCATGGCTTATCCGTGGCAATTCGTAATCGGCCGGAAGGGCATTTCGACATCCCATCGATCGTGGATAAGATAGGGCCCCGGGCCTTTTTCGGCTTCCTTTCGATCGCAGGGCAGTGAATTGTCGTCTGGCTATGGATCAAAACGCACTGAAGGAACGGGGCCTCAATGCCGTTTGAAAAAATACAATCGGAAAAGCTTTCAACCTCGGTAACACGCCAGATCGAGAAACTGATCCTGCGTGGGATCCTGCGCCCCGGGGAACGCCTGCCATCGGAACGGGAACTGGCCGAACGCATGGGTGTTTCCCGCCCGAGCCTGCGTGAGGCGATTGCCGATCTGTCCACGCGCGGCCTGCTGGAGGCGCGCCCCGGCGCCGGGGTCTTTGTGGCGGAGGTTCTGGGCTCCGCTTTTTCAGATGCACTGGTTTCCCTCTTTGCGCATGATGATGAGGCGGTTTTCGACTATCTCGCCTTCCGCCGCGATATGGAGGGACTGGCAGCGGAACGCGCGGCCCGCATTGCCTCCGATACCGATCTGCAGGTGGTCAGTGCCATCTTCACCCGCATGGAAGCTGCCCATTCCAAACGCGATCCAACCGATGAGGCGGCCCTGGATGCCGCCTTTCATATGGCGATCATCGAGGCGAGTCATAATGTCATCATGTTGCATATGATGCGATCAATGTATGACCTGCTGAAACAAGGCGTATTCTATAACCGGCAGGTGATGTTTCGAAACCGGATCACCCGTGGTGCGCTGCTGGATCAGCATCGGGCGATCCATGATGCTCTGCTGGCCCGCAAACCGGAAGCCGCCCGGGAAGCGGTCGACCGGCATCTTGATTTTGTGGAACGCGCCCTGCAGGACCAGTTTCGTGCCGCCCGAAATGAGACCATCGCACGCCAGAGGCTGGAACATGAAACAAGCCGCAATCCGAACCGATAATGGTGTTCCCGGCAATCCGGAAACACTGTTATCAAAATGAAAAACCCGGCCCAAGGGCCGGGTTTTCAGTTCTTTTCTGAACGGCTCAATGCAACCGGTCATTCACAATCTTGATCGCATCATCGATTGAGGCCTTGGCGTTATCGGCCGTCATCTGCTTGGACAGCACATCGCCCGCAGCACCGACTGCAATGGTAATCGCCTGTTCGCGCACCGCGCGCACGGCACCGGCCTCCGCCGATGCAATCCGATCCTCCGCGGCAGCCAGACGGCGTGCAATGGCCGTCTTGAGATCTTCCTTGGCCTGTTCAGCGGCAGCTTTTGCCTCTTCCTTGGCCGTGGCGACAATCCGATCCGCCTGTTCCTGCACTTCCTTGCGCTTGCGTTCATAGCCCGCCAGCACGGCCTTTGCCTCTTCACGCAGCGCCCGGGCTTCGTCCAGATCGGAACGAATCGTATCGGAACGCTTGTCCAGAAGGTCGGTTACCTTTCTGGGAATACCAAGATAGATCAGCACCCCGACGAAGATCAGGAAGGAGATCAGAACGATGAAATCGGTATTACCCAGCGAAAAGAACGGACCCGAAGCGGCAAAAGCCGGACTGGCAACGGACATGATCCCGGGAAGGATGAGCTTCTTCATCGTAACTTACCCCTTCAGCCGTGCATTGACAGCCGCCGTCACGGAACGCGCATCTGCCTTGCCGCCCAGAGCCGCCACCAGTTCCCTGGCGGTATTCTTGGCGACTTCGGTCACGCTTTCCATCGCATTGGCCCGGATCTCAGCGATCCGTTCTTCGGAAACGGCGGTCTTGGCGTCGATCTCGGCATCGGCCTTGGCCGTTGCCTTGGCGAGATCAGCCTCGATTTCGGTACGGGTCTGGGCAACAATCTTTGCCGCCTCGACCCGCGCCGCTGCCAAGGCATCGTTATAGGCCTTTTCGGCCTCCTGTGCCTTGAGCTTCAGTTCCTCGGCCGCGGCAAGATCATTGGTGATCGTCCCCCGGCGTTCCGCCAGAACCGCCCCGATCCGGGGCAGAGCGATCCGGGTCAGGATCAGGAAGATCGCAATCAGCGCGACCACAAGCCAGAAGATCTGGTTCGGAAACCAGTCAGCACAAAGCTGGGGCATGCCAATGGCGCCGCCACCGGCATCAACGCAGGTACCTGCCAGATCTTCAAGGATTGGTTCAGTTGACATGTCCGCTCTCCGTCGGTCCCTTCACTGCGGGGCGGCGCCGGGCCTCCGGCGCCCCCATCCGATAATCAGTGCCGGATCAGACAGCGAACATCAGCAGCAGGGCGATCAGGAAGGCAAAGATACCCAGGGCTTCGGCAAAAGCAATGCCGACAAAGAGGGTTGCCGTCTGGCCCGGAGCCGCCGAGGGGTTGCGCAGCGCGCCGGCGAGGAAGTTCCCCGCAACATGCCCCACACCGATGCCTGCCGCACCACAACCGATTGCGGCCAGGCCAGCACCGATGAATTTGCCGAGTTCTGCGATATCGCCTTCCATAGCTTCTTGCTCCTTATGGAATGTGGATTGATTGGTTTGGTTCCGATCCCTAGTGATGCGCGCCGCCAACGGCGTCCCGCAGATACACACAGGTCAGGATCGTAAAGACATAGGCCTGGACAACCGCCACCAGCAGTTCCAGCCCGTAAAGCGCGGTCACCGCACCGACCACGACGGGCGAGATCAGCGCCATCGAGGCAAAGCCCGCGATCACCTTGATCACGGCATGACCCGCCATCATGTTGCCCGCAAGACGAATGGAATGGGAAACGGGCCGCACGAAATAGGAAATCAGTTCGATCACCGCCAATACCGGGCGGATCGGCAGGGGTGCCGAGGTCACCCAGAACATGGACAGGAAACCCGCCCCGTTCTTGATGAATCCCAGGATGGTCACGCCGCAGAAAACCAGCAGCGCCAGCACCACCGTGACGGCGACATGGCTTGTGGTCGTAAAGGCCATCGGGATCAGGCCCAACAGGTTTGACAGCAGGATGAAGAGGAAAAGCGTCATGACATAGGGAAAGTATTTCACCCCGTCATGCCCGGTCACTTCCTCAACCATATTGTAGATGAAACCGTAAAGCAGTTCCGCGATCGACTGGCTGCGTGAAGGCACGATGGCGCGGCGGCGTGTACCGATGATCAGCAACCCCGCAATGATCAGCACGGCAATTGCCATCCAGAGCGTCACATTGGTGATCGTGTACCAGGCCACATCACCATCGCCAAAAAGCGGTTTCACGATGAACTGGTCCATCGGGTGGATCGCAAAGCCGCCCTGTGCTTCCTCAGCCATTATCGCCCTCGTCCTTCGCCGCTTTTGCGGCTTCATTTCCAAACTGGCCCGGCGCCATGGTTTTCGCGGTTCCGATCATGGTCCGCACACCGGCGGCGAAGCCCAGCAGCGCGAAGATAACCAGGAAGACGGGGCGTGTTCCAAATACATGGTCCAGCCCGAAACCGATCAAGACACCCAGCAGCATCCCCGTGACCAGTTCCAATACCATTCTCCAGGCCATCTCGCCCTGCGAGAATGCCTTGCCGCGCGTGGAGGCCTCTGTCGGCTCAGGCTTGCGCAATCTGGACAGCCGGGCTTCCAACGCACGCAGCCGGTCCGGATCGGGCTCTTCTGCCATTGCCAGATACCCCCTCGAACGGTCGGGCGGAACCTACGCAGCGGCACGCCACGAGTCAAGCAGGGTTATGCTACAAGACCTGATATTCAACATATTGAAAATGCTTGATATTTAAAAATTTCCATCAGGAAGGAAACAGCCATCGACCGATCCGGATCATCTTGCCATATTCAACCATCTGGTTGACGATTGCATGGCGCTCGCGCAGGATCGCCGCCATGGCCGATCCGCTGGACACCACTTTTTCCGCCCTTTCCGATCCGACGCGACGTCGGATCCTGTCGATGTTGCTGGAGGATGACATGGCCGTCACGGATGTGGCCGCGCCATTTCAAACATCGCTGGCCGCAATTTCAAAACACCTGCAGGTTCTGGCCGAGGCGGGGTTGATCACACAGGAAAAACGCGGCCGGGTAAAATGGTGCAAGCTGGAGCCGGACGCATTGCGCACCGCTTCGGTCTGGATGCAGGGGTTCGGACAGTTCGATCCGGTCAACCTGGATGCATTTGAACGGTTCCTGGCGGTCGAGCTGGCCGAAACCGGGGAAACGGATTAGGCCAAAACATCCGTCCGGTCAGAAATCGGGGGTCACACCGGGCAGTTTCAAGGCGACCATCAGATCCCGCACCTCCTGGCGTGCCGCGATATTCGACATATTGAGCTGTTCAACTCCGGTATCCTTCAGATCAAGCAGGGTCAGTCCGCGCGGGAAAAGTTCCCGGAAAATCACCCTTTCGGAAAAACCCGGCGCGACGCGAAACCCGATGCGACGGGACAGATCTTTCAACGCCTCGCCAACCTTGCGCTTGTTATGCATCTGCTGCGACCCGAGCCGGTTACGCACCACCAGCCAATCGATCGGCCTGAGTCCGGCCTTGGCCCGCAACTGCCGGGCATGCCAGACCATTTCCGAATAGATCGACGGCCCCTTCACCTTGCCCGTTTCGGCATCAATCCGCGCCAGCAGGTCAAAATCCACGAAGCTGTCATTCAGCGGCGTGATCAGTGTATCGGCAAGACTGTGGGCAACCTGGCTCAACCGGGTATGGGAGCCGGGGCAATCGATCAGAATGAAATCCGTCTCCGGCTCAAGCGCCTCCACCGCTGCCGAAAGTCGGACATCGTAAGCATTTTCATTTGACGTGAGCGCCGCCGGATCAAGCTCCGGCAGGGGGCGATAATCCGGGACTGGCAGGTCCAGCCCGCTCCGTTCCACAAAGGCCCGCCGGTTTTCGACATATCTGCCAAAGCTGCGCTGACGCAGGTCCAGATCGAGTGCTCCGACCCGATGGCCCGTCCGCGCCAGTCCCGTCGCAATATGCATGCAAGTGGTGGATTTCCCCGAACCGCCCTTTTCATTCCCCACCACGATAATATGCGCCATGCCCGCCTGCCCGCTATAATTGGTCTTTCAAATGCGACGAGCCACAGCATATGGTCATCACCGCGCCGCCACAAAGCCTTTTACCCGCACCGCGCGTCTTTCCTTCGCACCTGTTGCCCTATTTGGAAAGCCTCAAAATGCAAACGCCGCCCCAAGGGGCGGCGCGTCATCATCCTGTCGGTTGGGCTTAAAAGCCCAGACCGGCATATTTGTTCTTGAACCGGGACACACGGCCACCGGTATCCATCAGCTTGGATGATCCGCCCGTCCAGGCGGGGTGCGAGGTCGGATCGATATCAAGCGCCATCGTCTCACCTTCCGCGCCCCAGGTGGTGCGGATCTGGTAGACCGTGCCATCAGTCATCTTGACGTCGATCATATGGTAGTCGGGGTGGATACCGTCTTTCATCTTTTCCGCTCCTTACGACTTGGCGGCGTCAAGCGCCTTATAGGTGCTATCCTCGGCGATCCGGGCCGATTTGCCGCGGCGCGAGCGCAGATAATAGAGTTTGGCGCGGCGCACACGGCCACGACGAACGACCGTGATCGAATCGATATTGGTCGAATAGAGCGGGAAAACACGTTCCACACCTTCACCGAAGGAAATCTTACGCACCGTAAAGGAGGCGGCAACCGTCGAGCCCCCCTTGCGCGCGATGCAGACGCCTTCGTAATTCTGCACACGGGTACGCGTGCCTTCCGTCACCTTATAACCGACGCGGATCGTGTCGCCGGCCTTGAAATCCGGGATATCCTTGCCGAGCGCGGCAATCTGTTCCGCCTCGATCTGTGCGATCAGGTTCATCGCGGGTCCTTTCCAATGCTCGCGGTTGATCCGCGAAGTGATGCCACCTCAGAGCTCTTGGTCTTCGTCCGGGTCCCCGCCGCATATTTTGCGGCCAGCCCGCCAGAGATACAGGCACGCTTTCCTTGATCGCGGTATCGATGCTCAACCCGGTACGGAAGAAGGTACCATTCGCATATGACAACCGGCCCGGCACCGATTCCGGCCCGAACCCGCGCGTGATACGGAGGAATGATGTCAAAGGCAAGTATGGAATCGAAAGGCGCTATGCTTTCGGCTTGTTCCGGTCCTGACGGGCCTGCCACAGATCGGGCCGCCTTTCACGCGTTATTGCCTCGGCCGCTTCGCGACGCCATTTCGCAATCCGCCCGTGATGCCCCGATTGCAGCACCTCCGGGATCGCCCGCCCCTGCCATTCGGCTGGGCGCGTATATTGCGGAAATTCCAGCAACCCTTCGGAAAAGCTTTCTTCATCGGCCGAGGTCTGATTGCCCAGCACATCGGGCAAAAGCCGTATCGTGGCATCCAGCATGGCCTGTGCCGCGATTTCCCCTCCCGTCATCACGAAATCACCCAGGGAAATCTCTTCGACCCGGTGATGTTGCAAGACCCGTTCATCCACCCCTTCGAAACGCCCGCAAAGAAGGGTGATCCCCTTCCCCCGCGCCCAGTTTCGCGCCATCTCCTGCGTAAAGGGGCGGCCTCGCGGGGACAGGTAGACGACCGGCCATTCTGTCCGATCCGGCGTACCACGCGCCGCGTGGTCAAATGCCGCCCCCACAACATCGGGACGCAACACCATCCCCGCCCCCCCCCCTGCAGGAGTATCGTCGACATTGCGGTGCTTGCCGATCCCAAACGCTCGAAGGTCGATCGGCTCCAGCGACCAGAGCCCGGCTTGCAGCGCCTTGCCCGTCAGTGAAAGACCAAGCGTTCCGGGAAAAGCTCCCGGAAAAAGCGTGATAACCCGTGCATGCCAGCCCCCTTGCAACGCAACCTCCGCCATGAGGTCCCGCGGCTTCGGGCTGGTGGAAATTGCGCGGGTGCCATGGGACCGGGTTTTGGGTGGATCATCCGTCATGCCCGCCCTTTACCCGGAAATACCAAAAGGCGGAAGGGTTCAGACAGCATGATGGCAAGACCGGCCCCGATCAATCCCGCCAGAACGGGCAGCAATACATATAGGCAATCGCCCCCATCAGACGCTGTGCAGGATTCTTCGTCGCGTTTTCTGCCTGCCCCCGGGGACAAGGGGCCACCAGGCTATTCCAATCCTTCCGGCAGATCGACAAGGATCCGCCCCGCCCCAAGATCCACCGTAGGAACGGTCTGGATGGTAAAGGGTAACAGAAGTGGATCTTTCATGGTGGAAACGGACAGTTCCAACAGATCCCCCGCACCATGATTATGCACTGCAACCACCCGGCCCAGTTTCTTTCCTCCCGGATCAAAGGCTTCCAGCCCGATCAGATCGGCATGGTAGAATTCATCATCGGGAAGGCTGGGAAGCCGGTCGCGCGGCGCATGAAGGCTGATGCCACGCAGGGTTTCGGCCTCTTCCCGGGTCGAAATGCCCGAGATTCGCGCGGCAAACCCGCCGCTGACAGGCTTGACCAGCCGGATCGAAAAGCTGCGCGTCGCATCCTCGGTAAACAGCGGACCATAAGCCGCAATCGCCTCAGGCTGGACACAGAAGGATTTCAGGCGGACCTCCCCCCTCACGCCGAAAGCACCTGCAATCGCGCCAATGCAAATCAGGGTCTCGGGGTCAGGCCGGGTCATCCGCAAGCTACCTTCCGTCTGGAACGGCCCGCACCTGGATAGTGTCGGCGTCGGGCCAGCAGGGTGGTCCTTCACAGGGCCACCCGATCCTTATGGCAAGGATTATTCCGCGTCGGCGGGGGCTTCGGCAGCGGCTTCGGCCGGGGCCTCCGCAGGCGCTTCGGCGGCAGCCTCTGCCGCCGGGGCGGCATTGCGGGCTTCCTTCTTGGCTGCGCGTTCGGCCATGGCCTTGCCGGGCTTGGCGGCCTCGGGGTTGTTGCGGGTTTTCTTGGGCAGCACACCGGCAGCCTCAAGGAAACGCGACACGCGATCGGTCGGTTGTGCGCCAAGCGCCAGCAATTCCTTCACGCGGTCGATATTCATCTTCACGCGATCTTCGCTATCTTTCGGCAGCATCGGGTTGTAGGTGCCAAGCTTTTCCAGGAAACGACCATCGCGGGGCATGCGGCTGTCAGCCAGCACGATGGAATAATGCGGACGCTTCTTGGAGCCCCCACGGGCGAGACGGATCTTGGTTGCCATTTCAGTTCTCCTTTTCCGATGGCGTTGCCAGGGCGATGCCCTTTGTCATTTCTGTAGTTTCTCGTGATGCCTGATGACTTCGGAAATGATGAAGTTCAGGAAGGATTTCGCGAATTCCGGATCAAGATCGGCCTCATCGGCCAATCGCTCCAACCGTTCAATCTGCCATTTCTCACGCTGCGGGTCCGATGGCGGCAGATCATGTTCGGCCTTGAGCCGCCCCACGGCCTGGGTCTGCTTGAAGCGCTCGGCCAGCGTATAAACGAGGATCGCATCCAGCCGGTTGATCGAGGCGCGATGTTCCTTCAGCAGCGCCTGGGCGCGGGTCGCATCAGCGTTCATCTTCTTCTCCGGTATGAGGCGTCATCTGGTTCCGGTTCTGGCAGGTCATTTCTTTTTCATCATCCCCGAAAGACCCGCAGGCAAGGTCATGCCGCGGGGCATTCCGCCCATGCCGCCGATACCGGGCATGTTCAACCCCTGGCTCATGCCACGGGCGGCCTCCTCCATCTGTTCGGGCGTCATCTTGGATGGATCGGGCATCCCGCCCTTGCCCATCATCTGACGGATCATCTGTTTCATTCCGCCGCCCTTGCCCATTTTCTTCATCACCTGGGCCATCTGCTTTTGCTGCTTCAACAGGCGGTTCAGTTCGGCCACTTCCAGCCCGGCGCCCTCGGCGATCCGTTTCTTGCGGCTGGCCTGAAGAACCGCCGGATTGGCCCGTTCCAGCTTGGTCATGGAATTGATCAGCGCGATCTGGCGACGCAGCATCTTGTCGTCAAAACCCGCAGCCTCGGCCTGCTTGGCCATCTTGCCCATGCCCGGCATCATTCCCATCAGGCCCTGCATGCCACCCATCTTCAGCATCTGTTCAAGCTGGGACTTGAGGTCATTCATGTTGAAGAGGCCCTTCTTGAACCGCTTCATCATGCGTTCGGCCTGTTCGGCCTCAAAGGTTTCACGGGCCTTTTCGACAAGGGCGACGATATCGCCCATGCCAAGGATCCTGCCCGCAACGCGTTCGGGTTCAAACGCCTCGATCGCGTCCATCTTTTCGCCCAGACCGACAAATCGGATCGGCTTTCCGGTCACTGCCCGCATCGACAGCGCCGCACCGCCGCGCCCGTCACCATCCATCCGCGTCAGCACAACACCCGATATTCCGACCATGCCGTCAAATTAGGAGGCCACATTGACCGCATCCTGGCCGGTCAGCCCGACCACGACCAGCAATGTCTCACGCGGCTGGGCGATATCGCGGACGGCCTGGACCTCATCCATCAGCACTTCGTCGATATGAAGCCGCCCCGCCGTATCAAGGAAGACGACATCATACCCCCCCATCGCCGCCTGGGTCTTGGCCCGTTTGGCGATCTGGGTTGCCGATTCCCCCTTCACGATGGGCAGGCTGTCCACGCCGATCTGCGTTCCCAGAATGGCCAGTTGTTCCATCGCCGCCGGACGATTGGTATCGAGCGACGCGATCAGGATCCTCTTGCCGTTCTTTTCCTTGAGCCGCTTTGCCAGCTTTGCCGTGGTCGTGGTCTTGCCCGACCCTTGCAGCCCGACCATCAGGATCGTGGCAGGCGGATTGTCAATCTTGAGCGCCTCGGCCTCACCGTCCCCCGCCAGCACCCTGACCAGTTCATCATGCACGATCTTGACGACCTGCTGGCCGGGCGTGACAGATTTCGTCACTGCCTGTCCCGTCGCCTTGGCCGTTACCGATTTGATGAAATCCCGCGCCACGGGCAGGGAAACATCAGCCTCCAGAAGCGCCACGCGTACTTCGCGCAATGCGGTCTTTACATCCTCCTCGCTCAGCGCACCCTGTTTGGTCAGCCGGTCAAAAACACCGCCGAGGCGTTCCGAGAGATTTTCGAACATCACGGGCCCTTTCCTGCCGTTGCGCCTGACCGGATATGGACCCGGCACCGAAGAATGCAATGACCGAAGGCACCCGTGGGCGCAACGCGCTGACGGATGGCGATCCCGGACAAAGCCATGGGACCGGAAGGGACATCCTTCCGGGGAATTGGCCCGGGAATACGCCCGCGCAGGGGTGGTGTCAAGCCTGAGCACCCGGCGAGGGCCGAATCCGGATCACCACCCCCCAGAATCGACGGGACTGTCAAAATGCCCGAAACCTTCCGATCACGACAACCGTTTCAACCACAATTTTCGCCCTGTACGGGAGCCGATTGCGGCAGTTTCCCGCCGTCAAGGCCAAATGCCGCAGCCGTCAACGCTCACAAGGGCTTGAACCTCCCGGTATAATTAATTCAATTAAGTAATGTCGTGCACAGTACTTTATCAGCGCGTCTAGTTGCCGGGGTTTATATAGATGGATAAGTGGGACGAAGTCCGAACAGCCTATCAGGTTGCCCGCCTTGGAACGGTTTCCGGCGCAGCCGAGGTTCTGGGCGTCCATCATGCCACCGTCATCCGGCATATCGACGCACTGGAAAAGCAACTTGGCGAAAAGCTGTTCCAGCGCCATGCCCGCGGTTATACCGCAACCGAGGCCGGGCGGGATCTGCTTGCCGTGGCCCAGGTGACCGAAGAACGTTTCGCGCAGCTTGTGAACCGGATCCGGGGCATGGGTGAAAATGTCAGCGGTGAACTGGTCGTGACCACGGTTACCGGACTGGCGGAACTGCTGACCCCGGCGCTGACCTCCTTTCAGGCCGCCCATCCCGAGGTTACGGTTCGTTTCCTGTCCGGCACGCGGCTTTTCCGGCTGGATTTCGGCGAGGCACATGTGGCGATCCGGGCCGGCAATCCTTCGGCAGAGCCCGACAATGTCGTGCAGCCGCTGATACAGTTGCGTTACGGGCTCTATGCCTCCGTCAACTATGCCGAACGCCATGGCCTTCCCGAGACGGAGGAGGATCTGGCCCGGCATCGTTTCGTCAGCAGCGATGATCCGAATTACCGGGCAGCCTATCATCTGTGGTTGCGCAACAAGGTCGGCCCCGAGGCCATGACCTATCGTTCAACCGAACCTGACGCGCTGCTGCAGGCCCTGCGTTCGGGGGCCGGGCTTGGCTTCCTGCCATCATATCAGGCCGCACAATATACCGATCTGGTTGAGGTATTTCCCGCCCGGCGCGAATGGGAAGCCCCGCTCTGGCTGGTCACCCATGTCGATTTGCACCGGACATTGAAGGTGCAAAGCTTCCTAACCCACCTGAAACAGGCCGCGAAAAACTGGGCGCCATCCTGATCCACCACTTTTCCACATGACAGGCCATAGCCCCCCATTGCCAACACCCCCCCGATATCCATAAAGTCCGGGGCGCGTGCACGGACCGCCAGCCGGGGCCCTGTTGGCCGGACAATCGTGGGAGAGGTCAGATTACCGAACAAACGGCAGCATCCCCGATGATGGATCGGAAGGAAACCGGGCGTGGCCATCTGGCCATGCTTGGCTTTTCGGCACTGGTGGCGGGGTCTTTTTCCCTTGGTGCAATCGCCTCCCCCTTTGTGGATTCAGGAGCGCTGATGGCATTGCGTTTCCTGATCGCAGCCTTGGTTCTCGGGGTTGTCGCCATCCTTGGCCCCGGATTGCATCTGCGCAATTTCCGGCAACCCTGGCGCCATCTTGTTCTGGGCGGATTGATGGCGGCCTATTTCGTACTGATGTTCGAGGGGCTGAAAACCGCCAGCGCAGTTTCGACCTCGGCAATCTTCACGCTGACCCCGGTCATGGCCGCAGGGTTCGGCTGGCTGGCCATGCGGCAGGTTACGAACAGTCGCATGGCCCTGGCCCTGGCCATCGGGGCGACCGGCGCGCTCTGGGTCATCTTTCGCGCGGATCTTACCGCGTTGCGCGCCTTTCACCTTGGCAGAGGCGAGGTGATTTACTTCATCGGATGCATTGCCCACGCCATCTATGCCGCGCTGATACCCAGGTTCAATCGCGGGGAATCTCCCATTGTCATGACCTTCGGGCTGCTGGTGGCCGGGTGTGTCCTGCTGATGGCCTGGTCCTGGCCGGAGATCCGGGCAACCGACTGGGCCGCCCTGCCCGGCATCGTCTGGATCACATTGATCTATATTGCCGTTGCCGCCAGCGCGGCAAGCTTCGTGCTGCTGCAATATGCGGCGCTCCGCCTGCCTGCAACCAAGGGGATGGCCTATACCTATCTGACCCCGACCTGGGTCATCCTGTGGGAAATCGCATTGGGACGAGGCGCGCCGCCGCCACTGATCCTGATCGGTGTCGCACTGACAGCGCTGGCGCTGTTGATCCTGCTGATGGATGACCGGCCTGCAAATTCCGGCTGATCCGGGCCACTAAGGGCTGCAAAGCAGTTCAGGATCGCAAGGGGCCTATTCCGGCATGCCGCCATCGCTATCGTCACCTGCCTCTTCCAGCAGGCGGTCAAAATCCTTGACTACGATATGCCGATTGCCATTGAGCACGATCAGACCATCCCGACGCAAGGCGCTGACCTGCCGGCTTACGGTTTCCAGCGTCAGGCCCAGATAATCGGCCACTTCTTCCCGCGTCAGGGGCAGGTCCAGTTCGATCTGGCGGTTCCGGTCACGCCGCGCCGTGCCCAGATTGCGCCGCGCAAGGATCACGAGGAAAGAGGCGATCTTTTCCCGCGCGGTCTTGCGACCCAGAAGCAACATCCATTCGCGCGCGGCATCCAGTTCATCCATCGTCATTTCCAGAAGCCGCTGCGCCAGATTGGGGGTTGAGGTGATCAGATCCTGAAACGGCTTGCGGCGGAAACAACATAGCAACAGATCGGTTGTCGCGGTCACATCATAGGATGCCCGCGCCCTGTTCGGACGCCCCATGAAATCGGAAGGCTGCAACAGCCCCACCATTTGACGGCGGCCATCCTCCATGGTCTGGGTCAGCGTCGCAATCCCGGCAACCACCGAAGCCACGAAATCCATCCGGTCCCCCGACCAGATAACCACTTGGCCCGCCTCATAGCGGCGATAATATTTGATCTGTTCCAGATGGTCCAATTCATCGGAATCGCAGCGCGCGCAAACCGCACGATAGCGGATCGGGCAATCCCCGCAATCCAGAGCAATCGAAGGATGATCCAGAAAGGTCATGTAGCCGCCTGTTCACTTGTTGATCTGCGTCAAGGCTCATCGGCTCGTCCAAGCTTAGAAGACAACCCATGGACACACAAACTCGCCTTCGGAAACACGGGCTGTTTAATGCGCGCGCCCCCAGATATACAAGCTATCCGACTGCGCCCCATTTCGGAAGCCTTGTTGGACCTGGTACATTTGCAGGTTGGATATCCGTAATCCCGGATGGCGCGGAAATTTCGCTCTATCTGCATATACCGTTCTGCCGGAGGTTGTGCTGGTTCTGTGCCTGCCGGACACAGGGTACCACATCCAATGCCCCGATCCGGGCCTACATAGACACGATATTACAGGAAATAACGCTTCTGCGCGCAAACCTGCCCCCGGGGGTAAGGCTGCGGCGCCTGCATTGGGGCGGCGGGACGCCCACACTCCTTTCCCCGGCGCAGATGCGGCAAATTGCAGCAGCGCTTTTTGAGATGGCCCCTCTGGCCGATGGCGCGGAATTTTCGGTGGAAATCGACCCCAATGAGATCGATGAACCACGACTTTCGGCGCTGGAGGCCATCGGGATGAATCGCGCCTCCATCGGCGTTCAGGATTTCGACCCCCTGATTCAAAAGGCCATCGGGCGCGAACAGGGGTTTGAGCTGACCCGCGATGTGGTGGCAATGGTCCGGCAGCAGGGTGTGGCCAGCCTGAATGCCGATATCCTTTACGGCCTGCCCTATCAGAACAAGAAACGCATCACGGATTCCGTAAACAAGCTGATCGCATTGCGGCCCGACCGCGTGGCGCTTTACGGCTATGCCCATGTTCCCTGGATGAGCCGCCGACAACAATTGATCCCGGCCGATGCCCTGCCCGAACCGCCCGAAAGGCTGATGCTTTTTGAAACCGCGCAGGAACTGTTCATCAAGGCCGGATATGAAGCCATCGGGATCGATCATTTTGCCCTGCCGCAGGATAATCTGGCCCGCGCCGCGCGCGAGGGCCGGCTGCGGCGCAACTTTCAGGGCTATACCGATGATGCGGCCCCCGTCCTGATCGGGCTGGGCGCTTCGGCAATTTCCCGTTTTCCGCAAGGCTATGCGCAGAACCGTTCAAGCACGGCGGACTATACGACGGCCATTCGTGCGGGAACTTTCGCAACCGTGCGCGGCCATGCCTTCTCCTCCGAGGATCTGATCCGGGCGCGGATTATCGAAGCATTGATGTGCGATTTCCGTATATCCAGACAGGAACTGGCGACCCGTTTCGACCTTCCCCCCGGCAGGATCGAACTTCTGCTGACCGAGGCGCAACGCCAGTTCGGTTCAACAATCCGGCTGGATCAGCAAGCGCTGAGCATTCCGACCGAAGCCAAACCACTGACACGGATGGTCGCCCAGGTGTTCGACGCCTATGCAAAGGCAGGCGGCCAGCATTCCACCGCCGTCTGAACTTTGCCGGGGCGCAGGTAAAACCCTGCCCCGGCATGTCATCAGGCCATCAGTTTCCTGGTAATTCCGATCAACCGGTTGATCTGGTGCGTGATGGCGGCACGGGCCTTATCATCCAGCGCGACCCCGGCATTGTGGCTATACCCATAGGGGTTGCCGCCCGCCTCGGAAATCGACGGATCGGTAAAGCCCGGCGCAACGATGATCGACCCCCAATGCAGGAAGGTGGTATAGAGCCCGAGCGTGGTCGCCTCCTGCCCCCCATGTGTATTCTGGGCGGAAGTCATGGCGCTGACCGCCTTATTGGCCAATTGGCCGTTAAACCACTGCCCTCCCAGCGTATCGATGAAGGCCCGCAACTGGCTTGCCGTGCCACCAAAACGCGTGGGGGATGAAAAGAGATAGGCATCGGCCCATTCCATATCGGCAGGCGTGGCGGCCTCGTATTTCTTCTGGATTTCGGCCTCGGCCTTCCAGGCGTCCTGCCCGTCCACCACCTCTTGTGGTGCGGTCTCCGGGATACGCAGCAGCCGAACCTCGGCGCCAGCGGCCCGCGCGGCCTTAGCGGCGGCTTCGGCCATCTGCCGGTTCAGCCCATATGTGGAATAGAACAGGATTGCGAGTTTCGGCGCAGACATTGGCGACTCCTTTGATCGTTCGCTACACCAAGCTAGCTAAGGCAACCTTTGCATCAAAGCCATATCTCCGCGCGCCATAGTAAATGTGCAATTTTGCACATTTACCGGCAAGCAGGGCTATTCCCACCAGGGATCAATGGCGCCAATATCCTCATCGCTCCAGCCAAAATGATGCGCGAGTTCATGAATGACCACATGGGAAACCAGTTCCGCCAGCGAAACATTTCCCCGATCCAGCCATTCATCAAGGATCGGGCGACGAAAAAGCCAGACGGTATCGGGAAAGCCCGGTTGATCGGAAACCGATTTTTCCGTCAGCGGCACCCCTTCATAAAGCCCTGTCAGCATATATGGGTCGTCGATATCCATCGCGGAAAGGATTTCCTCGCCGGGAAATTCCTCTATCCGCAGCAGCACCTTGGTTGCCGCTGCACGCCAGGGTTCAGGCAATGCCGCGACGGCGCCACGCGCCAGCCGGTCAAGCATGGCCAGATCCGGCGCAAGGGCATCTTCGGCGGGAAAGGTCATGGCAACCGTGATAAAGCAAATTGCATCAACAGTGAATCGGAATTCCCTTGCTTCCAATCGGCAAGAAACTGATCCCGAAGGAAAATCCATGCCATTCATATTTCAATGGGAATGCAGATCGTAACGGGCGCGGCCCCTGATATGGACAAGCGCCCCCGGTTGTGACAGATCGGCAGGGTTCAGGAGAGACATGATGACCCAGACCGTCACCCGTTTTGCCCCCTCCCCCACGGGCTATATCCACGTTGGAAACCTGCGCCCTGCGCTGATGAACTGGATGATCGCACGCAAGGCGGGAGGGACCTTCATCCTGCGGCTTGACGATACCGACAAGGAACGTTCGAAACAGGAATATGTCGACGGGATCATGGAGGATCTCGAATGGCTGGGCCTGACCTGGGATCGGGTGGAACGGCAATCGGCGCGGCTTGATCGCTATGCCGAAATGGCGGACCTGCTGCGCGACAAGGGCCGGTTTTACGAATGCTTCGAAAGCCCGACCGATCTGGAATTGAAGCGCAAGAAACAGCTGAACATGGGCAAACCCCCTGTCTATGACCGGACAAGCCTGCATCTGAGTGATGAGGAAAAGGCCCGGTTGCGGGAAACAAACCCCGGATATTGGCGTTTCCTCCTTGATCGGGAACGGATCGAATGGACCGATGGCATCCTCGGGCCGGTTTCAATCGATGCGGCTTCGGTTTCGGATCCGGTGCTGATCCGGGCCGATGGGCAGGTGCTTTATACCTTTGCCTCTTCGGTGGACGATATCGATATGGGCGTAACCCATATCGTGCGTGGGGCAGATCATGTGACCAATACCGCAACCCAGATCCAGATCATGCAGGCCATGGGCGGCACCGTGCCCGAATTTGCCCATCACAGCCTGCTGACCGGACCGCAGGGCGAATCCCTGTCCAAACGGCTGGGCACGCTATCACTGCGCGATCTGCGTGAAAGGGGCGTTGAACCGATGGCCCTCATGTCGCTCATGGTGCGGCTTGGGTCTTCCAAACCGGTGGAACTGGCCACCAGCCATCAGGATCTGATCGACGGGTTCGAGATTGGCAGCTTCGGCGCCGCCCCCACCAAATTCGATGCGGAAGACCTGTTTCCGCTCACCCGCGCGCATGTGCAATCCCTGCCCTATGAGACCGTGCAGGACCGGATCACTGCCCTGGGTGTACCAGCGGATCTTGCCCAGAGTTTCTGGACGGTCACACGGGACAACATCACCGTGCTTGATGATCTGGCCGGCTGGTGGGAATTGTTTAGCGACGGGGCGGAACCCCTGATCGCGCCCGAGGACAAGGATTTTGTGGCCGAAGCCATCGCATTGCTGCCCTCCCCACCCTATGGCCCCGAAACCTGGGCCAACTGGACCGCGGAGGTGAAGGCCAAAACCGGGCGGAAGGGCAAGGGTCTTTTCATGCCACTCCGCAAGGCGTTGACGGGCCAGCCGCAAGGCCCCGAAATGGCCGATGTAATGCCGCTGTTGCAAAAGATCCGCGCCAGGGACTGAAGTTCCGGACGACTTCGCGCAAATATCCGATACCTGTTCCCGATCAGGTTTCAGGCCTTGCGCTTCTTCGTCCTTCCATCAACCAGGCCCCGACCGACAATACCGCAGCAAGCAACAGCCAGAACCAGGGCGGCAGCAGAGCCGCCACACGGATATCCTGTGTGATATAAGCATTTCGCGGGGTAACGGCGATCCATCCCCGACCTGCGGCATTGCGCCCTTCGGCAACTGTACGGATATCGGGTGCGCCATCCTCCAGCCGCAAGATGCCGCCGCGCATGGCCTCCACCTGCGGGGCAAGCTTTTCGCCCGAAGCGATGGTTTCCTCAAATTCCCGTGGCGCTGAAGGGCCAAGTGCAATCACCCGTTCCAGATCCCCCTGCCGGAGCCGGTAGAGCCCCATTTCCGGCGCATCCCATTCGGCCGTATAGCGCCCCGGCGCGGCCTCGGGCAGGGGAAGCTCCACCTCCACCCCGTCCGGTTGCGTAATGGTGACCGGTCCGGGATCTTCGCCGATGGTGCGGCGGGTCACCGTCATTTTCTGGCCAATCGCGCTGGCTGTCAGCGCCTCTTCCTCCAGTTCGGGCTCTTTCATCATCCAATGGGCCAGTCGGCGCAGGAGTTCCAGCTGTGGCCCGCCGCCTTCATAGCCCCGCCCCCAAAGCCACATGTGATCAGAGCCCAGAACCGCGACACGCCCGTCACCCACCCGGTCAAGCACCAGAAGCGGGCGGTCATCCACGCCTGACATCACCACCTGTCCACTGATCTGGCGGATTCCGATCTGCCGGAACCAACGACCCCAGCCACCATCAGGGGCCAGGCTTTCCAATCCCGCCGTGACCGGATGACGCTGCCCCAGATCCGTCAGCATGGGACGGAACCCCTGTTCATAGACGCGGCTTGTCGTCTCCACCGGCATGATCTCGGCCAGGGCGGAACGCCAGAGGCTGTCTGCTCCGCCAAATTCCGGTCCCGCGGCCACCAGAACCGTACCGCCACGATGGATATAGTCGCGCACGTTATAAAGATATGATTGCGGCAGGATCCCGCGCAGCCGGTAGCGGTCAAAGATGATCAGATCGAACTCATCTATCTTTTCCACGAAAAGTTCCCGCGTGGGAAAGGCAATCAACGAGAGTTCGGAAACAGGCGTGCCATCCTGTTTTTCCGGCGGGCGCAGAATGGTGAAATGCACCAGATCAACCGATGGATCGGATTTCAGAAGATTGCGCCAGACCCGTTCCCCGGCATGCGGTTCGCCCGAAACAAGCAGGACACGCAGACGGTCACGTACCCCGTTTATCTGCACCACGGCAGCATTGTTGCGGTCGGTCAATTCGCCTTCCTGCACCGCAACGGAAAATTGCAGCACATTGATCCCGCCATGGGGCAAGGTGATGGGCAGTTCAAGATCCTCTCCCACCGGAACATCGAATACCTGCGGTTCTTCCCCATCCACCGCAATGGAAAGTTCCGCGTTCCCCATCACCGCCGTGGGAACGCGGCCCTGATCCTCCACCCGCAGCGTAAGCGTGACGGGTTCCCCTATGATGGCGAAGGATGGTGCGTTCTTGACCACGAGCCGCCGGTCCCAGTCCTGTTCATATCCCGTCAGCAAAACATGCAGCGGTGCAGGCAATTCCGGCGCGAAGGGCAAGTCATGCACCTGCCCATCTGTGATCAGGATGGCTCCCGCGACCCGGGCGCTGGGTTCTTCGGCCAGCGCCTCGGACAGGGCCGTCATCAATTGCGTCCCAAGATCACCCTCCCCATCGCCCAGTCGATGGATACGCAATTCGGTATTACCCAGTGCTGCGACCTCGGAACGAACCCGATCCAGCGCCGCAGTGGCCTGCTGCGGACGATCGGCGATGCGTTGGCTCGCGCTTTCATCCACAATGGCAATGACGATATCCGTCAGCGGCTGACGATCCTCACGTTGCAGCGATGGATTGGCCAGTGCAGCCAGAAGCACAAGCGCCGCCAGCCCACGCAACCACCAGCCGGACAAACCACGCCAAAGTGCCAGCAGAACAATCAGAAATGCCAACACGCCAAGCCCCGCGATACCGGGAAACGGCAAGAGAGGATCGAAGATCACGGTGCCGGTCATCACATCAGTTCCCCAACCGTTCCAGAAGTGCGGGAACATGGACCTGATCGGATTTATAGTTCCCTGTCAGCACATGCATGATCAGATTGATCCCGAAACGGATGGCAATTTCCCGCTGGCGTTCACCGGCATAGCCGCGCCCGACAGGAAACATGTAATTTCCCCGCTCATCTATGGCCCATGCCGCAGCCCAGTCATTACCGCCGATCACCACCGGCGTCACCCCGTCATTGAGATTGCGAAACGGCATGCCCTCGGCCTGTTCAGCATCGGGCGGTGCGGCCTCCACCCAAACCGCGCGTCCGGCATGGCGGCCCGGGAAATCCTGAAGCAGATAGAAGGTCCGCGTCAGAACATGATCCTGCGGGAGAATTTCAAGTGGCGGCACATCCAGCGGTGCGGCCAGCAATTGCAGTTTCCGCGCCTCGGGCGTTGCCGAAGATCCCCCGATATCGCCATCGCGCGTGTCAAACAGGATCATCCCACCTGTGCGCAAATAACGGTTGATCCTGGAATAGGCCGTACCTGACGGCGCGGGTTGATCCGCAGTTATCGGCCAATAAAGAAAGGGGAAGAAGGCCAGTTCATCCCGTTCAAGATCCACCCCCAACGGGGTCAGGGGTTCAATCGTCGTGCGTTCGAAAAGCCTGTCCCCCAGCCCGCGCAGGCCGGCAGCCGATACACGATCCACCTTCGCATCGCCGGTCAGCACAGAGCCCAGCCGCACTGCAGTGGTGGCTTCGATTGCACGTTGATCATCGGCAGCTACCGCGTCAGAACCGGGTTCGGCCTGACCCGGCACCTGCGCCTGCAGCCCCCCCGGCACAACCAGGCCCAGCGCAAATACAAGTATCAGTGCACGACCCGCCCGCGCCGAAAGGCGCCCGGAAAGCGCCAGGGCCGCCAGGACATCCAGCATCAACAACCCCATCGCCGCCAATAAAAGAACTCCCTTGAGCGAATGTTCAGCCTGCACCTCCAACCCTTCGCGCGCGATTCCCTCGGGCCAGCGCGCCGCCGCCAGCGGGGTTTCAGCCCGGATCACGTTCAACGCTATCCGCCTGTCTTCCCCCGCATAAAGCCCGGGCGGCATTTCCGGCCCCGGCCCACCCTCGGCCAGCGCGGTTGCGAAATCCGCACCCTCCACCCCGGGGCTTTCACCCGCATCCATCGGCGCCCCGAAACCGTCAAGCAACAGTTCAGGCGCCCAGACCTGCCCGGCAAGGTCCTCCGCCTCGGGGGCGGCAGGCCGGGTGGAAACCGCAAGCCGTTCAAGCATCTGCATGAAAAGCCCCGAAAGCGGCAGGTTGGACCATTCGGCATTGGCCGTCACATGGAACAGCGCCACCTGCCCCTGCCCCACAGGTTTACGCGTCACCAATGGCGTGCCATCTGCCAGCATCGCAATGGTGCGCGCGGAAAGTTCCGGATCGGGCTGAGCCAGAACCTGGGCTGAAACGCTCACTTCCTCGGGCACGGGCAGGCCGAAGAAGGGCGAACCTTCCGGAAAGGGCGCCAACATCTTCGGTTCACCCCAGCTCATCGCGCCGCCAACGTTGCGGCCGCCTTCACGAAGCCGGACCGGCATCAGTGCATCCTCCGTGGCGCGGCTGACATCGGAAGCCGCAAGGCGCGGACCCGCAAAGCGCAGCAGGAGCCCGCCTTCTTCGACCCAGTTCCACAACGCCTCGCCTTCGTCAGGGGCAAGCCGCGCAACATCGGCCAGAATGATCACATCGGGACTGGCAAGGATTACATCGGACAGGCTGCCATCGATCAGTTCAGCCACGGGCAACAATGCCTGCCGCAGGTAATGCGAAGGCGACAGAAGCTGTAGCCCCTCCGCCCCGCGTGTTCCCGAAATCAGCGCAACCCGGCGGCGTTTCAGGCTGTCATCCGTCAGGCTGACCGCCCCGGCGGAACGGATCCCCGCAAGTTCGAAACGTGAAATCCGGTTGCGCAGTTCCGGGGGCAAGGACAGTGAAACCTCCGCCTCGGCCTCCCCCGCCCCGAAACGAATGGGCAGGCGGGCCAGTTCGCGTTCAACTCCAGCCGGATCAAGGCCGCGGGCCGATATTTCAACCTCGCGCGGCTCCCCCGAGGGCAGTCGCAGGGCCACGAGCTTCACCACCCCGTCTTCGAACCGCGCGGGACGAAGCACCATGACCGGTCGGGGGCTTTCGAAAACCGTGACGCCCCCGCGCGCCTCCAGCGCGGTCAGTAGCGCGGCGCGGCCCGGATGGTCCACCCCATCGGAAAGCCAGAAACTCGTGAAATCCCCTTCGGGCAGGGCCTCGGCCCAGCCTGCCAGATCAGGTGTCCAGGGCTGTGGACTGACACCGGCCAGGCGCTGCCCCCAGGCATTGGCCGCCTGAAAGGCGGGCATGGTCGGCATATCCGTCAGGCGCAGCAGTGCAACCGGACGGCCCGCACGCCCCGCCTCATCGATCAGGGCGCGCGCGCGTTCCATCCGGCGCGGCCAATCCCGCGCATCGGCCCAGGACCCATCCATCAGCACCAGAAGCGGGCCGGTTGCCATATCGCGCTGCTGCGGGTTCAGGACCGGTCCGGCAAAGGCCAGGATTGCGGCGGCAATGGCCAGCATTCGCAACAACAGAAGCCACCATGGGGTGCGGTCGGCCTCATGTTCCTCATCCTTCAAGCCAAGCAACAGCGCCACGCCGGGGAATCGCCGCCGGATTGGCGCGGGCGGTATCGCGCGCAACAACAGCCAGAGCAGCGGCAAGGCGATCAGCCCCAGCAAAAGAAGGGGCGAAGTGAAACCCAGCGGGCCAATCACCCACATCAGCGCCCCCTTTCCAGCGCGGCATATAGCCACAACAGCGCGGATTGGGCACCCTGCCCCGTATGGTGGCACAGGTAATGCCAGCCCATGACCCGGGCCAGATCCGCCAGCCGCGCCTTGCGTTCGGCCAGCCGGTCCAGGTAACGGCTGCGCAGATCGGAGGCCCGCAATGTTTCATGGCTGAGAGAGCCGCCCATGGATTGAAAAATTGTCCGCCCGTCGAAGGGAAATTCCTCTTCCGCAGGGTCAAGAATCTGTACCAGCGCCCCCCGCACACCGCGATCAGAGGCCAGACCCAATGCCGTTTCCACATCCTCCAGTGGCCCAAGGAAATCCGACAGGAAGACCGCACGGCCATGGCTGACAAGACCGGCCACCTCCGGCGCACCATAATCATCTTCGCTTGCAGCAAGACCTTCGGTCAGTCGCAAAAGCTGCGCCCGGCCCGAACGCGGGCGCGCAGCATCCCCCACCAGACCAACCCTTTCGCCCCCCCGAAGCAACAACACCGCCAGCGCCAGCGCCAGAAGCCGCGCGCGGTCGGCCTTGGGCGGATGTTTCGCGCGGCCGGAAAAATTCATCGACTGCGCCCCGTCAACCCAGAGCATCACCGTCTGCGCCGCCTGCCATTCGCGTTCGCGGACATAATGCTGGTCGGATCGGGCGGAACGCCGCCAGTCGATCTGGCTGGCAGAATCGCCCGGTACTGCCGAACGATATTGCCAGAACTCATCCCCCAATCCGGCCCGCCGCCGTCCATGTTCGCCCAGCATCACCGTCGCGGCCAATTGTTCCGCCGCCGCCAGAAGGGGCGGCAGGGACTGGCCAAGCATCTCCGCCTGGCTGCGCAGACCGGCAGGACTGGCGGCGGCAGGGGTCACGCCGCGGCCTCAAGCCCGAGGCTGCGTGTCACCGTCGCATCGATAAGACCGGCAAGGCTTTCGCCACGCGCACGCGCAGCAAAGGAAAGCGCCATGCGATGGGTCAGGACCGGCTGCGCCAGCGCCGCGACGTCGGAAACCGATGGTGCAAGGCGCCCCTCCAGCAAGGCACGCGCACGAACCGTCAGCATCAGCGCCTGCGCCGCCCGTGGCCCCGGCCCCCAGGAAAGCTGCCCCGCCAGCACGGCACCTTCGGGTTCATCGGGACGACAGGCGCGGACCAGATCCAGGATTGCCTCCATAACCTTTTCGCCAACCGGCATCCGGCGCAGGACCGACTGCGCTGCAATCAGTTCTCCGGCGGAAAAGACCTGGTGGGAGCTTGCCTCCTCCGCTCCGGTCGTGGCCAGCAGGATATCGCGTTCGGTATCACGGTCGGGATATCCCACATCAACCTGCACGAGAAAGCGGTCAAGCTGGGCCTCGGGCAGCGGGTAGGTGCCTTCCTGTTCGATCGGGTTCTGCGTTGCCAGAACATGAAAGGGGCGGCCAAGCGGGCGGTGTTGCCCCGCTATGGTGACCTCATGTTCCTGCATCGCCTGCAGGAGCGCGGATTGCGTACGCGGGCTGGCGCGATTGATCTCATCGGCCATCAGCAGCTGGCAAAAGATCGGCCCTTCGATGAAACGAAAGGCGCGACTGCCATCGGGGGCAGTATCAAGCACCTCGGAACCCAGGATATCGGCAGGCATCAGATCCGGCGTGAATTGCACGCGGTTGCCCTTCAGCCCCATCACGGTGGACAGCGTATCGACAAGACGGGTCTTGCCCAGCCCCGGCAACCCGACCAGAAGCGCGTGGCCACCACAAAGAATGGAGGCCAATACCAGATCCACCACCCTTTCCTGCCCGATAAAACGCTGGTTGATCGAGGCCTTGGCCTCCCCCAGACGATCACCCAGGGTTTCGATTTCGGCAACAAGCTTCGCATCGGGGGCGGCTGTCTCTGGGTTTGCAGTCATGACATTCCTCGGTCGCGGGTTATATTCGGGTAGTAAAGCGGGTAATCGCGCGCACTACAAATGACAAACGAACAGATAGGACAATTGATCGTGAAACCGGGCATGGAAAGCGTGATCGCATCGGCCAAATCGGCGGGAAAAGGCTCAGGTCCGGCACCGGTGCATCTGTGGGATCCGCCCTTTTGCGGCGATCTGGACATGCGCATCGCGCGGGACGGGACGTGGTTTTATCTTGGCACACCGATCGGCCGCCCGGCGCTGGTAAAGCTTTTCTCCAATATCCTGAAACGGGAAGGGGATCGCTATTTTCTGGTCACACCGGTGGAAAAGGTTGGCATTACGGTGGATGACGCCCCTTTTGTTGCGGTGGATTTCGAGGTTACGGGAAAAGATCAGGATCAGACCCTGGATTTCGTGACGCAGGTCGGGGACCGGGTAACCGCAGGGCCGGAACACCAGATCCGGGTCGTGCGGGATGACACCACCGGCGAACCCTCACCCTATGTAATGATCCGCGCGGGACTGGAAGCACTGATCGACCGCAAGAGTTTCTACCGGCTGGTGGACCTGGGCAGCTATCAGCCCCATGCGGGGGAAAATTGGTTCGGGCTCTGGTCGGCAGGAATGTTCTTTCCGGTGATCCCAAGCGCCGAACTATAGGCATATCCGGGTTTTGCCCGACAAGCCCGACCCTCCTTTTGCCGGCAACAGGGGGCGGCGCCACATGATGTTTCCGTTCGGCAGGCTTGCTGCCCGCGCGGCTTGCGCTAAAATGGTACGCGAGCGAATAACTGGGAAGCCTGCCATGACCACCCCCGTGCCTGAAAGCCAGACCGTCACCACCCGGAAAATTGCCTGCGATGGCGGTGAAGGGGCCCTGGGTCATCCGCGTGTCTGGCTGACGATCCCACGGGAAACCGGATGGGTGGAATGCGGATATTGCGACAAGCGTTATGTCATCGACGGCGCGGGCGTGCATGACGATCATTGATACCTCATCGCATAACGGGAAATAGCGGCCCGGGTCCGGGATGCTGCCTGACCGGTCCTGCAAATCCTGCGGCGCAAGACAGGCTATAGAACCCGGACCGGCTTCATGCCATTACTGGCCCGATGACGCGCGGAGGGCATGACATGACATTCGGCAAGGGCCATCACCTGCATCTGATCGATGGATCGGCCTATATTTTCCGCGCCTATCACGCGCTGCCCCCGCTGACGCGAAAATCCGACGGGCTGCCTGTCGGGGCAGTTGCGGGGTTTTGCAATATCCTCTTCCGGTATCTGCAGGAAAACAAATCGGGCGATGCGCCAACCCATGCCGCCGTGATCTTCGATCATTCCTCCAAGACCTTTCGCAATGAAATCTATCCGGAATACAAGGCCAACCGCCCGGAACCGCCCGAGGATCTGCGCCCGCAATTCCCGTTGACGCGCGAGGCCGTCGAAGCCTTCAACATGGCCTCCATCGAAACCGAAGGTTTTGAGGCCGATGACATTATCGCCACGCTGGCCTGTCAGGCGCGGGATGCGGGCGGGAAAGTGACGATCATTTCCTCAGACAAGGATCTGATGCAATTGGTCGGCAATGGGGTCTTCATGCTCGATCCGATGAAGAATCGGGAGATCGGACCGGAGGAGGTGGAAGAAAAGTTTGGTGTTCCACCCGAAAGGGTGGTGGATGTGCAGGCACTTGCGGGCGATTCGGTCGATAATGTTCCGGGGGCACCGGGAATCGGGGTCAAGACCGCGGCACTTTTGATCCGCGAATTTGGCGATCTGGAAACACTGCTGGAACGGGCGGATGAAATCCCGCAACCCAAACGGCGCCAGACGCTGATCGAAAAGGCGGAACAGATCCGGATTTCGAAACGGCTGGTGCAGCTCGACTGCGAAACACCGCTGGATTTCACATTGGAAAGCCTGGAGGTGCGGGAACCGGAACCGGATGCCCTGATGGGTTTTCTGAACCGGATGGAATTTCGCACACTGACCCGTCGCGTCGCCGAAAGCCTGGACGTCCCCCCCCCACCCGCCCCGGAGACCGAAAGCAGCCCCCCGGAAACGGATGCGCCACAACAGCCCCCCTTTGATCACGCAGCCTATGAGGCGATCCGCGACATGGCGGCGCTGGAACCCTGGCTTGCCGCAATTGCGGAACGGGGATTCGTCGCCATCGACACCGAAACCACAAGCCTTGATGAGATGCGCGCCAATCTTGTCGGTATTTCACTGGCGGTCGAACCCGGCAAGGCCTGCTATATTCCGCTGGGCCATTGCCTGGGTGAAGATGATCTTTTCGGAGGCGCGGCGCTTGTCGAAGGGCAGATCGGACTGGAACAGGCGCTTGGCGCACTGAAACCCGTGCTGGAGGATCCCGCGATCCTGAAGATCGGCCAGAATATGAAATATGACTGGAAGATCTTTGCCCGCCACGGGGTTTTCCTGACATCCATCGACGACACAATGCTGATGAGTTCCGCATTATATGCCGGAAAACATCTGCATGGGATGGATACGCTTTCCGATACCTATCTGGGCCATCAGCCGATCCCGATAAAATCGCTGCTCGGTTCGGGAAAGTCGCAGATCACCTTTGACCGCGTTCCCATTGAAGAGGCTGTCAAATACGCTGCAGAGGATGCCGATATCACATTGCGGCTCTGGCAGATCCTCAAGCCGCGCCTGCATCAGGGCAAGGTAACCACCGTCTATGAAACGCTCGAACGACCGCTGGTGCCGGTCCTGGCACGGATGGAAATGGCAGGGGTGCAGGTCGATCGCGATACGTTATCGCGCATGTCCAACGCCTTTGCGCAGAAAATGGCCGGGCTTGAGGCAGAGATACAGGAACTTGCCGGACGCAGTTTCAATGTGGGATCCCCCAAGCAACTGGGCGAAATCCTGTTTGACGAAATGGGATTGCCAGGCGGCAAGAAGGGCAAGACGGGGGCCTGGTCCACCGGCGCGGATATCCTGGAAGACCTGGCAACCGAACATGAGCTGCCCGGCAAGGTTCTGGACTGGCGGCAGCTTTCCAAGCTGAAATCCACCTATACCGATGCGCTTCAGGATCACATCAACCCCGAAACCGGCCGCGTTCATACCTCCTATTCACTGGTCGGCGCAGTTACGGGGCGGTTGTCCTCCACCGATCCCAACCTGCAGAACATCCCGATCCGTACCGAGGAAGGCCGTCGTATCCGCGAAGCCTTCGTGGCCCCGGAGGGCCGGGTCATGGTCAGCCTCGATTACAGCCAGATCGAGTTGCGGATCCTGGCCCATATTGCGGAGATCCCCGCACTCCGGCAGGCCTTCAAGGACGGGATCGACATTCATGCCATGACCGCATCGGAAATGTTCGGCACCCCCGTCGAAGGCATGGACCCCATGATCCGCCGACAGGCAAAGGCAATCAATTTCGGGGTCATCTACGGAATTTCAGGATTTGGGCTTGCCCGCAATCTGCGCATTCCACGCGGCGAGGCACAGGGATTCATCGACCGGTATTTCGAACGCTTCCCGGGCATCAGGGAATACATGTCCGATACGGTGAAATTCGCACAGGAAAACGGTTATGTGCAGACGTTGTTCGGTCGCAAGATCCATACCCCCGATATCAATGCCAAAGGTCCGGGCGCGGGATTTGCCAAACGCGCGGCCATCAATGCGCCAATCCAGGGAACGGCAGCGGATATCATCCGCCGCGCCATGGTGCGGATGCCGGATGCAATCCGGGATCTCGATGTGAAGATGCTGTTGCAGGTCCATGATGAATTGCTGTTCGAAGTGGCCGAAAGCGACGTGGCGGCATTGATCGATACGGCGCGTGGGGTGATGGAACAGGCCGCAGCCCCGGCCATCCACCTTGCGGTGCCAATCACCGTGGATGCGGGGCAAGGGTCAAACTGGGCCGAAGCGCATTGATCGGATCAGTCAAGCCGGAACGATGACCATCTCGGTTTCCCAGCCACGGCAAGCTTCGGTCAGCGCGGATGGAAAGGGACCATCGGTATAGATTCGGTCCAGTTCCGAAAGGGATCCGATCCGCGCCGGGGCAGAACGGCCCAGTTTGGAATGATCCACCACCAGAAACCGCTGACGCGCCTGACGCAGGATGGCACGGCTGACGCGCACCTCCGCCAGATCAAAATCCAGAAGATCGCCATCCTCATCCAGCGCCGAAGTACCTATGACAGCAAAATCAACCTTGAACTGACCAAAGAATTCAGTCGTCAGATCGCCAACCAGCCCCCCATCTGCACGACGCAAGGCACCGCCCGCCACCATGATTTCGCACCCGGGATTGGCAAGCAGGATATTGGCAACATTGATATTATTCGTAACCACCGTGATATTGCGATGGCCCAGAAGCTCACGCGCCACGGCCTCGGTCGTGGTTCCGAGATTGAGGATCAGGGAACAGTTATCCGGTATTGCCGCCGCGCAAGCCCTGCCAATGGCTGCTTTTGCGGCCGCATTCATGCGGCGACGTTCCTCATAGCCGATATTGACCACCCCCGTCCGGGGCACCGCACCGCCATGAACCCGTTCAAGGAACCCCGATTCTGCCAGATCACCCAGATCACGGCGGATCGTCTGCAACGTGACTTCGAAACGCTGCGCCAGATCCTCCACCTGAACCCTGCCTTCGGATCGGGCAATTTCCAGAATTTCGCTCTGGCGAATATTAAGGGCCACGGACATGCCTCCATATCAGTTGGCGCAAGATGCAGGATCAAGCGGGCCGAAACAAGCGACGATCCCGATTTTCGGACTGGTCCTGCATAAGCCCGGATTGCCAAGTAATTTTCGATTATGTTCGATTTAAAGTAAATACGAACATTTTTCTTGACCATTTCCTCCAATACGAAGAAACAGGAACCGGATAATCGGGGGAATGGCATGCCGGATCAACAAGGTGCCGAGGTGCTGGATCTTTTCATCATCGGCGGCGGTATCAATGGCTGCGGTATCGCACGCGATGCGGCAGGGCGGGGGCTGACTGTTGCGCTGGCCGAAAAGGCCGATCTGGCGCAGGCAACCTCTTCGGCGTCGACCAAGCTGTTTCACGGCGGGCTGCGCTATCTGGAATATTTCGAATTTCGTCTGGTCCGCGAGGCGCTGAAGGAACGTGAGACACTGCTTGTCGCCATGCCGCATATTTCCTGGCCGATGCGTTTCGTACTGCCTTTTCACCCGGATATGCGCTTTGACAGCGATACCCCGACCAGCCGCCTGCTGGGGCGGTTCATGCCTTGGATGAAGGGCCGCCGCCCGGCCTGGCTGATCCGACTGGGGCTTTTTCTTTATGACATTCTGGGGGGGAGGAAATTCCTGCCGGGTACCCGTACGCTTGATCTGGCCCGGGATCCGCTTGGCGCGCCATTGAAGTCCGATTTTCAACATGCCTACGAATATTCCGATTGCTGGGTACAGGATTCACGGCTGGTCGTGCTGAACGCCCGCGATGCGGAGGCACGGGGCGCACGGATCATGGCCCGGACCCGCGCAATCCATGCCAGGCGGGCAGGCGATTTGTGGGAAATTGAAACGGAAGGGCCGGACGGCCCCCGGACCCATCACGCAAGGGCGTTAATCAATGCCGCGGGCCCCTGGGTGGGCGATGTGATCCGCGACGTCACCCGAATCCAGAGCAATGAGGGCGTACGACTGGTGCGCGGCAGTCATATCGTGACACGCAGGCTTTATGATCATGATCGTTGCTATTTCTTTCAGGGAACCGATGGCCGGATCATCTTTGCCATCCCCTATGAACAGGATTTCACCCTGATCGGCACCACCGACAAGGATCACGGCGACGCCCCCGAAACCGCGCATTGCACCGATGAGGAACGCGACTATCTGCTGGCCTTTGCCTCACGTTATTTTGCCGAACCCATTACTGAAAAGGATGTCGTCTGGTCCTATTCCGGGGTGCGGCCGCTTTACAATGACGGGGCAAAATCGGCCACGGCGGCAACACGGGATTATGTCCTGAGCCTCGATACGGCCGGGGCGCCGCTCCTGAATATCTTTGGCGGCAAGATCACCACATATCGGCGGCTGGCCGAAAGTGCGATGGCCAGGCTCGCACCGCATTTCCCGGGGTCCGGGCCCGATTGGACGGCGCGGCAGCCCCTGCCCGGCGGCGATTTCCCTGTCGACGGTGTGGCGCAGCTTATTTCGGATCTGAAGCACGATTATCCCTTTCTGGACGATTCGCACGCCAATCGTCTGATCCGCACCTACGGCACCGAAGCCCGGACCATTCTGGGTCAGGCGAAATCGAACACCGATCTGGGGCATGATTTCGGGGCCACACTCAGCGAAGCGGAAGTCCGCTGGCTCATGGAAAAGGAATATGCCCTGAGCGCCGAAGATATCCTCTGGCGTCGTACCAAGCTGGGCCTGCGGCTTTCCAAGGGGGAGGCAGCCGCACTACAGGACCATATCGACCGCCTGGCACATTGACGGCGGCAGGGTGGCGCGGCAGGGTTAAGGGCGCATCAATACGCCAGAGGAGGAGACAGGCGGCATGGGCCATATACTCGCCATTGATCAGGGTACGACCTCATCCCGCGCCATCCTTTTTGATGCGGACCTGGCAATTTCCACCATCGCACAGGAAGAGTTCACACAATATTTTCCAGCTTCGGGCTGGGTGGAACATGACCCTGCGGATATCTGGCAGAGCACCATCCAAACCGCCCGCCGCGCAATCCAGGATGCCGGAATCGGGGCAAGGGACATTACGGCGATCGGGATCACCAATCAGCGCGAGACAACACTGGTCTGGGATCGGATGACGGGCGAACCGATCCACCGGGCCATCGTCTGGCAAGATCGCCGCACGGCAGATTTCTGCGCCACGTTGAAATCCGCAGGCCACGAACCGATGATCACCGCGCGCACCGGGCTCCTGCTCGATCCATATTTCTCCGGCACCAAACTGCGGTGGATCCTTGATCATGTGCCAGGGGCACGTAAGCGCGCGGAAAAGGGTGATCTGGCCTTTGGCACGGTAGACAGCTTCCTGATCTGGAAACTGACGGGCGGGAAACTTCATGCCACCGACGCGACCAATGCCGCGCGGACCATGCTTTACAATATCGCAACCGGGCAATGGGATACGGAAATCTGCGCGCTTCTGGATATTCCCATGGCACTTTTGCCCGAGGTGAAGGATTGCGCCGATGATTTCGGGATGACAGAGCCGGGGCTGTTCGACGCACCCATCCCGATCAGGGGCGTCGCGGGGGATCAACAGGCGGCAACGGTGGGCCAGGCCTGTTTCGCGCCGGGCATGATGAAATCCACCTATGGCACGGGCTGTTTCGCCCTCCTGAATACCGGCGCCAAGATGGTTCCGTCAAACAATCGGCTGCTGACGACGATTGCCTATCGTCTGGACGGCAAGGTCACCTATGCGCTGGAAGGGTCGATCTTCATTGCCGGGGCGGTCGTTCAGTGGCTGCGCGACGGGCTGAAGATCATCGATTCGGCGGCGGACACGCAGCAGCTTGCGGAAGCGGCCGATCAAACACAGGATGTCGTGCTTGTTCCCGCATTTACCGGGCTGGGTGCACCTTATTGGCAACCCGAATGCCGAGGGGCAATCTTTGGCCTTACGCGAAATTCCGGGGCGGCGGAATTATCGCGTGCGGCACTGGAAAGCGTCGCCTATCAAACGCGCGATCTGCTTGAGGCGATGCGCGCCGACTGGAAGGCGGATGCCCAGGGGGTATTGCGCGTGGATGGTGGCATGACGGCATCGGATTGGACGATGCAGTTTCTTGCCGATCTCCTGGGTGCTTCGGTGGATCGCCCTGTCGTCACGGAAACAACCGCCCTGGGCGCAGCTTATCTGGCGGGATACAAGGCCGGGATCTATCCCCCCCCGGAAGAGTTTTCCAAGGCCTGGGCGCTGGAGCGCCGTTTCGAACCTGTCATGCCGGAAACAGAGAGACAGGCAAAATATGCCCGCTGGACAAACGCAGTCCAAGCTACGATATCAGTTTAAGATATTTAATCATGATATTGATTTTATTTATATAATATAGAATTATTTGCACGCGGGAAATACGAAACAGCGATCCCGTCGGATCATCAGCCAAAGCACCGTTCCCTGCTGTGGTAGAAAGACCCCCGGCACTGCGGCGGTAATCCGCGCGCCTTCATAGTCCATCTCGAAATCGACAAGGCTTTCGCGCCCCAGATATCGCGCGCGCGCCACTGTTCCGCGGGCAGGTGTTCCATCCTGTGGCGTAGGATTGGGACCACGCCCCGAGCGATCGAAATCGATCCGCAAATGCTGCGGCCGGATCACGATATCAACCTCTGCGCCATCGGCATGGCCCGGCGTCAGGAAGTCACCAAAAGGCGTTTGCGTCAGCGCCCCGCGCGAAACACCACGGATAATATTGATATCACTGAAAAACGCCGCGGCCGCACGATCCACCGGGGCGTTATAGATATTGTAGGGCGATCCTCGCTGCACTATGCGCCCGTCACGCATCAGCGCGATCTCATCGCCCATGCGCAGCGCCTCATCGGGTTCATGCGTCACCAGCAAGACGCCCGTACCTTCCTCCTTGAGGATCTCCAATGTGGTATCGCGAATCCCGTCGCGCAACCGGTTGTCGAGCCCCGAAAAGGGTTCATCCATCAACATCACCTGCGGTTTGGGGGCCAGGGCCCGGGCCAGGGCCACGCGCTGCTGTTCCCCGCCCGAAAGCTCATGTGGAAATTTTTCCGCAAAGCCCGGCAGGTCAATCCTTTCCAGAAGCTCCCCGACCCGCGCTGTCCTGAACGTGCTTTCCCCCTTCAGCCCGAAGGCGACATTCCGGGCAACGTTCAGATGTGGAAAAAGGGCAAAATCCTGAAACATCATGCCAACCCCACGCGCCTCGGGCGGCAGGAAGGTTCGTTCATCACTGACCACCGCGCCATTGATCCGTACGGAGCCCCCATCGGGGCGTTCCACCCCCGCGATCATCCGCAGCGTGGTGGATTTTCCGCATCCCGATGGCCCCAGAAGGCAGGTTACCTGCCCGGGTGCAACTGTCAGGGCAAGATCCACCACGACGTCACGGTCGCCAAACCGACGGTGCAACGCCTCTACTTCCAGCCTCGGGGGGGGATGGTCCTGCATGGCAGGGCCTTTTCCTATGGTTTCCATCAGAATTGCGTTATCAGGCTGGTCCCGACTGGGCAAGCCAGTTGACCCGCCACAAAATCAGAAGCCAGTATCTATTTCACCCCATCAAAGCGTGGAATTGATCGCGCCACCGTCAAGCAGGATATTCTGTGCCACGATAAAACCCGCATGCTGTGAACAAAGGAAGGCGCAAGCCGCGCCAAAATCCTGCGCCGTGCCATAGCGGCGGGCCGGGATCGTGGCCTCACGCCGGCGGCGTGCTTCATCAAGATCGATCCCCTGCACCTTGGCCACACCGCCATCAAGGCTTACCGCGCGGTCGGTTGCATGGATCCCGGGCAGCAGGTTGTTGATGGTCACACCATGCGGGGCAACCTGCCGCGCCGTGCCTGCCACAAAACCCGTCAGCCCCGTGCGGGCGGAATTGGACAGCCCCAGTTCGGCAATCGGCGCCTTGACCGAACCGGAGGTGATATTGACTACCCGGCCCCAGCCCCGGTCAATCATTCCGGGCAACATGGCCTGCATCAGCGCGATCGGCGTCAGCATATTGCCATCCAGCGCCTTGATGAAATCCTCGCGCGCCCAATCGGACCATTTTCCCGGTGGCGGCCCGCCGGCATTGGTCACCAGAATATCGACATCCCCCGCCGCCTTCAGCACCTCCGCGCGACCTTCGGTCGAGGTGATATCGGCGGCAACCGCCGTGACCCCGACCCCGTATCTTTCACGAAGCGCCGCCGCCGTTGCCTCAAGCGCCGCTGCTCCTCTGGCATTGAGCACAAGATCCACGCCTGCCTCCGCCAGCGCTTCGGCACAGCCACGCCCCAATCCCTTGGACGAGGCACAGACCAGCGCCCGCTTGCCCTTGATACCAAGATCCATGTCGTCCTCCTGTCAAATCGTCGTATCAGAGCTATCAGGGCGGAACCGGAGAGAAAAGAACCCGATGCACAAGAAATGCCTTGCCGCATGGCATGTGGGCATCACGCGGCTTCAGAAATGTTCCGCAATCCAATAGGCTGCCAGCCCCAGAACAATACCAAGGCCAGTCCAGAAAATCGGATGGCCGCGACGTGCAGGGGGGCGGGGGGATGGCCCTTCGGCCTGACGGATAAGCTGTCCTTCCACCAGTTGCGGCAGTTTCGGGCCGAACCTCGCCAGTACAAGCGCCGTTTTCTTCAAATCGCGCACAAGGGCACGCGGGCCGACATTCGTGCGGATATAATCCTCAACCGTGGGGCGCGCGACCTGCCAGATGTTGATATTGGGATCCAGCCCGCGGGCTACCCCTTCAACCACCACCATGGTGCGTTGCAAGAGGATCAGTTCCGTCCGTGTTTGCATCCCGAAACGTTCCGTGACCTCAAACAGGTATGACAGAAGCCGTGCCATTGAAATCCGGCTTGCATCCATCCCGAAGATCGGTTCCCCCACAACCCGCAGTGCGCGGGCGAATTCATCGATATCCTGATCCGCCGGAACATAGCCCGCCTCGAAATGAACCTCCGCCACACGCCGGTAATCGCGACGGATAAATCCAAAGAGGATTTCGGCATAGACGCGCCGGGTATATTCATCGAGCCGCCCCATGATGCCAAAATCGAGCGCCACGATGGCCCCGTCCGGTGATATCTTCAGATTGCCCTGATGCATATCGGCATGAAAATAGCCATCGCGCAGCGCATGGCGCAGAAACATTGACAAGACACGCGCCGCCAGCACCTTGCGGTCGTGCCCTGCGGCATCCAGCGCCTCATTGTCGGCCATGGGGATGCCCTCGGCCCAGCCCAGCGTCATCACCTGCCGCGCCGACAGGTCCCAGATTGGCGTGGGCGCCATGAAACCTTCATCATCGGCGGTATTCGCCGCAAATTCCCCCGCCGCAGCCGATTCGAGCCGCAGGTCAAGCTCCCCCAGAACCACGCCTTCGAAATGCGCGATCACATCCATCGGGCGCAGCCGGCGCGAAAAAGGGGCAACGGTTTCAATTACCCGGGCTGCGAAATAGAATGCATCGATATCCTTGCGGAAGGCACGTTCGATCCCCGGGCGCAGCACCTTCACCGCGACCTCCGCGCCATCCTCACGCAACCGCGCATGGTGGACCTGCGCGATGGAGGCAGCGGCCACCGGTTCGGAAAATTCCGAAAAAACCTCATCCACCTTCAGGCCAAGTTCGTTTTCAAAGGTCCACTTGGCAATATCGGTCGAAAAGGGGGGCAGCTTGTCCTGCAGATATTTCATCTGCTGCGCAAGTTCTTCCCCCACAATATCGGGGCGCGTCGCCAGGTTCTGGCCGAATTTGATATAGGCGGGACCAAGCGCCGTCAGCGCCCTGGTAACAGGAGGAAGCGCAGGGTCGCCTTTCAACCCCAACCATTTGAACGGCCAGCCGACAATACGCGCCATGACCCGCAGCCGTGGCGGGGCCTCGAAAGCCTCCAGTACCACTCCGATGGCTCCGGTCCGTTCCAGCGTCGCAAGCGTGCGGACAAGACGAAAGAAATTATGCGGCCCCCGCATCAGCGCCCCCGCCCGATCTGCAAGGATCCGATTGCCCCTCGTATCGCCATGTCAGAGCTTCCAGCCCGAATGAAGCGCCGCCACACCCATTGTCATGTTGCGATAATTCACCTGCCCAAACCCGGCCTCACGGATCATGCGCGCAAAACTTTCCTGATCGGGAAACTTGCGGATACTTTCCACAAGATATTGATAACTTTCGCGATCCCCCGCCACGATCTGCCCCATGACTGGTATCACATTGAAGGAGTAAAGATCATAGGCCTTCTGCATCATCGGATTGGGGAGCTGGCTGAATTCCAGCACCATCAGCCGTCCGCCCGGGCGCAGCACGCGATAGGCCTCGGCCAGCACGTCGGTAATGCGCGTTACATTCCGGATCCCGAAGGAAATCGTATAAACATCGAAACTGCCATCGGCAAAGGGAAGGGCCATCGCATCCCCCACCACCCAGTCAAGCCGTTCGGCCATCCGGTCGGCTTCGGCGCGCAGCCGGCCCTCAACCAGCATGGATTCGGTCATGTCGCAGACGGTTGCAGTGGCTTCGGGCGCGCGGTTCAGGAACCGAAAGGCGATATCCCCCGTTCCTCCGGCAACATCCAGCAGGCGCTGCCCCGGACGCGGGACAAGCCAATCCATCATCGCATCTTTCCAAAGCCGGTGAACCCCGCCCGACATCAGGTCATTCATGATATCATATTTGTTGGCCACCCGCGTGAAGACACCATGAACCATTCCGGCCTTTGCGGATTCGTCCACCGTCCGGAATCCGAAATGCGTGGTTCTGTCCTCACCCTGGTCCATGGGTTCCATCCATCCGGTTGCCGTCATCCCCGGGATATACCCAACGCGCACAAAGGAAAATACCCGATACCCGCCCTGCGGCAAGGCGTCCGCCGCCTCATGAGGCTTGCCCAGGGCGACAGGATGCATAGGTTCGGAAGAATTGACCAAAATCGGAACACCCATGCCTGAACTTCCCGAAGTCGAAACCGTTCGCCGTGGGCTCCTGCCTGTCATGGAGGGAAAGAAGATCGTCAGGGCGGCGGTAAACCGCCCCGATCTGCGCTGGCCCTTCCCCCCGCGCATGGCCGAACGGCTGACGAATGCGAGGGTTATCGCCCTGCGCCGACGGTCAAAATACATCCTCGCCGATCTTTCAACCGCAGAGACCCTGCTGATCCATCTGGGCATGTCGGGCCGGATGCTGATTTCCGGCACACAATTGGGGCAGTTTCACCACCAGCATCCCGCACCGGCCAAACACGACCATGTCGTGCTGGATATCGAGGATGGCGCGCGGGTGACCTTCAACGATACCCGCCGTTTCGGTGCGATGGATCTGATCACAAGCGGGGAAATCGAGGCGCATCCCCTGCTGGCTTCGCTGGGACCGGAACCCCTCGGGAACAGTTTTGACGCGCCTTACCTTGCGGCGCAGCTAGCGAAACGGAAAACGCCCATCAAATCCGCCCTTCTGGATCAGCACATCGTGGCAGGGTTGGGAAATATCTATGTCTGCGAGGTGCTGTTTCGTGCCGGAATCCACCCTGCACGGAAAGCGGATCGAATCGCAAAGGCACGAGCGGAAGGGCTTGTCCCGATCATCCGCGACGTGCTGACGGAAGCGATTGACGCTGGCGGATCAAGCCTGCGGGACTATCGACAGACCGATGGCGAACTGGGCTATTTTCAACATAGTTTCCGCGTTTACGGGCGGGAAGGTGAAGCCTGCATAACCCCCGGCTGCAAGGGCCGGATCACACGGATTGTCCAGTCGGGGCGTTCATCCTTCTTTTGCCCCCGATGCCAGAGATGACTTGATCCCTTGGCCCGGGCTGTTACAGAGTCGCCTTCCCAGCCGCTGCCAAGGGAACCACAAATGGCCTATGAAACGCTGATCGTCGAGATTGAAAACGGTGTCGCCCTGATCCGACTCAACCGACCGGACGCATTGAATGCACTGAACTCCATGTTGATGACGGAGCTTGCCTCGGTGCTCTCCGCGGCGGATGACAATGACAAGGTGCGCTGCTGCATCATCACCGGTTCGGACAAGGCCTTTGCCGCAGGCGCCGACATAAAGGAAATGTCGGAACAGAGTTTTGTGGATGCCTATGGCAGTGATCTTTTCGGGCCGGGCGCGGATGCGATTCTACGTATCCGCAAGCCGATCATCGCAGCGGTGGCCGGGTATGCGCTTGGCGGAGGCTGTGAACTGGCCATGGCCTGCGATTTCATCATCGCCGCCGATACCGCAAAATTCGGCCAGCCGGAAATCAATCTCGGGGTGATTCCGGGCATGGGCGGTACCCAGCGGCTGGCGCGTTATGTTGGAAAATCCAAGGCAATGGAAATGCAACTGACCGGGCGCAACATGGATGCCGCCGAGGCAGAACGCTGCGGTCTGGTCAGCCGCGTGGTTCCGGCCAAGAACCTGCTGGAAGAAGCCCGCAAGGCCGCTTTGAAAATCTGTGAAAAATCGGCCGTAACCGTGATGGCGGTAAAGGAATCGGTCAATCGCAGCTATGAAAGCACGCTGCGCGAGGGGCTGCTGTTCGAACGCCGGATGTTTCATGCGATGTTTGCCACCGAAGATCAGAAGGAAGGCATGGCCGCCTTTCTGGAAAAGCGTACCCCGCAGTTTCGCGACCGCTGACGCTTTCGCCCTTTCCTTTCATGGCGCTTTGGCCTATACGCCGCGCCAGACATGCGCGTGAGGCCCGCTCTGGCCGGATTCGCCCGGTAGAAAACCCGGGGTCGGGACTTTCCGCGTTTAACATTATTATTGAAACCTGGACCCGACTGGAAAGAAGATACGCCATGGCCAATACGCCACAATCCAAGAAACGCGCCCGTCAATCGGAAGCACGCTATGCTGTGAACAAGGCACGTCGCTCACGCATCCGCACCTATCTGCGCAACGTTGAAGAAGCCATTGCCTCGGGCGATCAGACCGCCGCGGCCACCGCCCTGCGCATTGCCCAGCCCGAACTGGCCAGGGGGGTCTCCAAGGGTGTCCTGCACAAAAATACCGTAGCGCGCAAAATGTCGCGGCTGTCGGCACGGGTAAAAGCCCTTCAGACACCGAAAGGTTAATTTAAGATTAATAATATTTTCAATGGATAACCGGGAAGGCGCATCAATGATGCGCCTTCTTTATTTGCTGATCCGGTGTCGCGGACGGCGTTGCCGAATTACACTTCGACCGGGATTCGCGACGACAAATGACTGTCAACAGAGAAGTTCTGTTGCCGAGCCTGCCCGAGGATTGCTAGCTTCCTCGGGCGATTCACTTCGTCCTTGGGGGACATCCAGTGACCGCAAGCTTGGTCTGAACCAGGATGCCTGCCACTGCCGGCAGCATTGGGATCTTTGTTTGTGGTTTTCTAATGTCGGGTCAACGCGCGCGTTGGGTCGGGTCGGGTTGTTGTCTGCTGGCACAATTGTGCCACAGTTTACGATTCGGCTTGGCCCCTGTGCGTGGTTGTCTGCGAATGCGTCGCTGTGGGTATTTGGTGCCGGCTGCCGAAAGGGGCTGGTCTTGGTCTTTGGACGCTATGCTGAACGGGTTCGCGAATGACAAATGATAATTGGGTGGAAATCCGCGAGGAGCTGCGCACGCGGGTTGGCAAGAACAATTATGCCACCTGGATCGAGCCGCTGAAGCTTTCCACCCTCAAGGACGGCGTTGCCCGTTTCGCGGTCCCGACAAATTTCTTCGGCGATTGGGTTTCAAGAAATTTTGCCGAACAGATCCTGACCCATCTCCATGCTTCCGGTGCAAAGGTTGAACGACTGGAATTCACCCTCGATACCGCGACAACGCCCCCCAAGGCGGCAAAGCCCTCCACCCGCAGCCCTAAGGATACCAACGCAACACAGCGCCAGGCGACGGAAGAAGACGCGCCCGGGGCGCCACTTGATGCGCGTTTCACCTTTGACAGTTTCGTTGTCGGCAAGCCCAATGAACTGGCCCATGCCGCCGCGCGCCGCGTAGCGGAGGGCGGGCCGGTCACTTTCAATCCGCTGTTTCTTTATGGTGGGGTCGGGCTGGGCAAAACCCATCTGATGCATGCCATTGCCCATGAATTGCAGCTTCGCAAACCGGAACTCAGGGTGTTGTACCTGTCCGCCGAACAATTCATGTATCGTTTCGTTCAGGCCCTGCGCGAAAAGCAGGTCATGGATTTCAAGAGCCTGTTTCGGTCCGTCGATGTGCTGATGGTGGATGACGTGCAATTCATCTCTGGCAAGGAATCAACACAAGAAGAATTCTTCCACACATTCAATGCCTTGGTCGATCAGAACAAACAGATCGTCATTTCTGCCGATCGCGCCCCGGGGGAAATCAAGGGGCTGGAGGAACGTATCAAGTCGCGCCTGCACTGCGGGCTGATCGTCGACCTTCATCCAACCGATTACGAGCTTCGGCTCGGGGTTCTGCAGCAGAAGGCCGAATTCTACAAGAAGCAGTACAAGGGGCTGTTGATTGCGCCGGGTGTGCTGGAATTCCTTGCCCATCGGATTTCAACCAATGTCCGCGTGCTGGAGGGGGCGCTGACCCGGCTCTTCGCCTTTGCCTCGCTCGTAGGCCGTGAAATCACCATGGATCTGACCCAGGACTGTCTTGCCGATATCCTGCGTGCCTCCGATCGCCGCCTGACAATCGAGGAAATTCAGCGCAAGGTGGCCGAGCATTACAATATCCGCCTGTCCGACCTGATCGGTCCGAAACGGGTACGCACCATCGCCCGCCCTCGTCAGATCGCGATGTATCTGGCCAAAAGCCTGACCTCCCGGTCCCTGCCCGATATCGGCCGGCGTTTTGGCGGGCGCGATCACACGACAATCATGCATGGCGTCAGGAAGATTGAGGAACTCATGGCCACCGACAGCCAGCTTGCCGATGATCTGCAGATGCTCAAGCGCGCCTTGCAGGGCTGAAAGCGGTCTTTTGCGGTCTTCTATACTTGCTATCCCCGGTAAAACCCGGCTTAACTGCCGCAACTTCGGGGCTAACGTCCGACAAGGGGGATGGTGGGCAACGCCGACCCCTGCCATGTCGGGAATGTCTTGTGAAATGAGATAAAACCGCTAATTTCGGCTTCCCCGCGCATTGGGGCGTCGGACAGAGGGACGGAACATGAAGATCAGCATCGAACGGGGTACGCTTCTGAAAGCGGTAAGCCAGGCACAATCGGTTGTGGAGCGTCGCAACACGATCCCGATCCTGGCCAATGTCCTGATTGAGGCAGAAGGCGATACGGTTTCCTTCCGCGCCACCGACCTGGATATCGAGGTGGTGGACAGGGCACCTGCCATGGTCGAACGCGGCGGCGCAACAACGGTTTCGGCCGTGATGCTACATGAAATCGTCCGCAAACTTCCCGATGGTGCATTGATCAGCCTGAATGAAGACGCCGCCGCAGGGCGGCTGACCGTCACTGCGGGGCGGTCCACCTTCAGCCTCGCAACCCTTCCGAAAGAGGACTTCCCGGTGATGGCCTCATCGGAATATTCCTCCAATTTCTCGGCCGAGGCCCCGGTTCTGCGGCGCCTCTTTGACAAGGCCAAATTTGCAATCTCCACCGAGGAGACGCGGTATTACCTCAATGGTGTCTACATGCATGTCGCGGTGGGCGAAGATGGCCCCGTGCTGCGCTGCGTGGCAACCGATGGTCACCGTCTGGCCCGGATCGACGCACCTCAACCTGAGAATACACAGGACATGCCGGGCGTGATCGTGCCGCGCAAGACGGTCAATGAACTGCGCAAGCTGCTGGATGATGATGACGCACAGATTGCGGTATCGGTATCGGAAACCAAGATCCGTTTCGCAACGCCCGCGATCTCGCTGACCTCAAAGGTGATCGACGGCACTTTCCCCGACTATTCCCGCGTCATCCCTGTGGGTAATACCCGGCGGCTTGAGGTCGATGCCAGCGATTTTGCCAAGGCCGTGGACCGGGTTGCAACCGTTTCATCGGAACGTTCACGCGCGGTGAAGCTAAGCCTTGATGAAGACCGGCTGGTTTTGTCCGTCAACGCCCCCGATAGCGGGGCGGCAGAAGAGGAACTGGCCGTTGCCTATGGCGATGAGCGGTTGGAAATAGGGTTCAACGCGAAATATCTGCTGGAAATCGCCAGTCAGGTAGACCGCGAGAACGCTGTTTTCCTGTTCAATTCCTCTGCTGATCCAACCTTGATGCGGGAAGGCAATGACAGCAGCGCCGTATATGTCGTAATGCCGATGCGTGTCTAGCCAAAGGCCCCCCGTGGGCATTCCCGCCTTCGGGACAGGCCGCACCACACCCCTGCGGGGTATTGTTGCCAAAAGGAAGGAAAGCGGTATTGGGTGGACAGGCCATCACATCGCTGAGCCTTTCGCATTTTCGCAGTCATCGGCAGACGCAGATCGTCTTTGACAATCGGCCCGTGGCCTTGTGGGGGCCAAACGGGGCGGGCAAGACCAACATTCTGGAGGCAGTATCGCTGCTGTCACCCGGTCGCGGGATCCGACGTGCAGCAACGGAGGATCTGGCACGCAAGCCCGAAGCCATCGGCTGGAAGGTCCAGGCCCTCACGACAGGCTCGGCTGGCAGCCACGAAATAGAAAGCTATGCCGAAGGCGGCCCGAGGCAGGTGCGGATCGATGGCAAACCGGCAAGGCAGGTGGCACTGGCACGGATCCTGCGGATCCTGTGGCTCGTGCCATCAATGGACAGGCTCTGGATCGAGGCGGCAGAGGGACGACGGCGTTTTCTGGACCGAATGACACTTTCCTTCGCACCGGAACATGCAGAGATTTCCCTGGCCTACGAAAAGGCAATGCGGGATCGAAACCGGTTGCTGAAGGATCAGGTAAGTGATCCACATTGGTTTGCCGCGCTGGAAACAAGGATGGCAGAGACGGCAGCGCAGATTACCACCAATCGACTGGCAGCACTGGCACGGCTGCAAAGCGCGCAGCTGCATGCCGAAACGGCCTTCCCACAAGCCGATCTGGAACTTGCCACACAGGAGCTGGAACCAGCAGATCTTGCGCAGGCCTGGGCCGATACCCGCAGGCGCGACATGGCGGCGGGCCGGACACTGATCGGCCCGCATCGCGCCGATCTTGCCGCCCGTTACAGGGCAAAGGATATTCCGGCAGCGCAATGTTCGACCGGGGAACAAAAAGCGCTTCTGATATCGCTTGTACTGGCCAATGCGCGGGCGCTGGCACAGGACCCCAGCCAGGCGCCGGTGCTTCTTCTGGATGAGGTCGCCGCCCATCTGGACGAAAGCCGCCGCGCCGCCCTTTACGATGAAATCTGCGCCTTGGGCGCCCAAACCATCATGACCGGAACCGAAGCCGTGCTTTTTGCCGATCTGGGAAAGCGGGCACAGGGTTTCCATGTAACCGAAACCGCCGGGCATTCACAGTTGGAGACGGCTTTGCCGTAATTCTTCCCAGCCCGGCAGGCGCTGTTATCCGGCTGCCCCGATACCCCCTAAATATTGTGGTGCGGGCGTGACATCCCCCAACCAAAACGCTATAAATCGTGGGCAATCAGAAGGGTGTTGAGCAGATGGCCGAAACCGCACGGAAGCCCGCCGATTACGGCGCCGATTCCATCAAGGTTCTCAAGGGATTGGAGGCCGTTCGCAAGCGTCCCGGCATGTATATCGGGGATACGGATGACGGCTCCGGGCTGCATCATATGGTCTATGAGGTCGTCGATAACGGGATCGATGAAGCGCTGGCAGGCCACGCCACGGCCGTCACAGTCAGGATCCATGCCGATAGCAGCGTTTCTGTCCGCGATAACGGGCGCGGCATCCCGGTAGATATGCACCCCGAGGAAGGTGTTTCCGCCGCCGAGGTGATCATGACCCAACTCCATGCGGGCGGGAAATTCAACAATACCGATGACGACGGCAATGCCTATAAGGTTTCGGGTGGCCTGCACGGGGTTGGTGTTTCGGTTGTGAATGCACTGTCGGACTGGCTGGAACTGCGCGTCTGGCGTAACGAGACCGAATATTTCGCCCGTTTCGAAAATGGTGAAACGGCTGAACATGTCCGTGAGATCGGCCCCGCCCCCGGCCAGCAGGGCACTGAGGTACGTTTCATGGCCTCTTCCAAACTCAGTGATCCGGAAGGCACCTTTTCCAATCTCGATTTCAGCTTCAAGACGCTGGAGGCGCGGTTGCGGGAACTGGCCTTCCTGAATTCCGGAGTCCGTATCATCATCGAGGATGAACGCCCCGCCGAACCGCTGCATACGGAGCTGTTCTATGACGGGGGCGTACGGGAATTTGTCAAATACCTTGACCGTTCCAAGCATCCGGTCATGGAAGAACCCATCTACATGACCGGTGAACGCAATGGCATTACCGTGGAAGTCGCGATGTGGTGGAATGACAGCTATCACGAAAACGTACTGCCCTTCACCAACAATATTCCCCAGCGCGATGGCGGCACCCATCTGGCCGGGTTTCGAGGCGCGCTGACACGGACAATCAACCTCTATGCCCAATCTTCCGGCATCGCCAAGAAGGAAAAGGTGGATTTCACCGGCGACGATGCACGCGAGGGGCTGACCTGCGTGCTTTCGGTCAAGGTGCCGGACCCGAAATTTTCATCCCAGACAAAGGACAAACTGGTCTCTTCCGAAGTCCGCCCCGCAGTGGAAAATCTGGTCAATGAAAAACTGTCGGAATGGTTCGAGGAAAATCCAGGCCCCGCCAAAACGATTGTCGGAAAGATTGTCGAGGCCGCGCTGGCACGCGAAGCGGCGCGGAAAGCCCGTGAATTGACACGACGCAAGACGGCGCTGGATGTGGCTTCCCTGCCCGGCAAGCTGGCCGATTGCCAGGAACGGGACCCGGCTAAATCAGAATTATTCCTGGTGGAGGGCGATTCCGCCGGCGGTTCTGCAAAACAGGGCCGCAGCCGCGCCAATCAGGCCGTCTTGCCCCTGCGAGGCAAGATTCTGAATGTGGAACGCGCAAGATTCGACAGGATGCTGTCCAGTCAGGAAATCGGCACGTTGATCACCGCGCTCGGCACCGGGATCGGGCGGGATGAATTCGATATCTCAAAGCTGCGCTACCACAAGATTGTCATCATGACCGATGCCGATGTTGATGGTGCCCATATCCGCACGCTTCTCCTGACCTTCTTCTTCCGTCAGATGCCGGAATTGATTGAAGGCGGCTATCTCTATATCGCGCAGCCGCCGCTTTACAAGGTGTCCCGCGGAAAATCGGAAGTTTACCTCAAGGATCAACCCGCGCTGGAAGATTACCTGATTGAAATGGGGATTGAGGGGGCAGTCCTTCGGCTGAAGGATGGCACCGATATCGCGGGCAATGATCTGGCCCGGGTGATTGAGGGTGCCCGCAATTTCCGACGTGTTCTGGAGGCATTTCCAACCCACTATCCACGCCCGATCCTGGAACAGGCGGCGATTGCCGGGGCCTTTGATGCAGGCCGCGCAGATGCCGACCTGCAGGCGGTTGCCAATGCGGTGGCTGCAAGGCTCGATCAGGTGGCGGTGGAATATGAACGCGGCTGGCAGGGCCGGATCACCCAGGACCACGGTATCCGCCTTGCCCGCGTTTTGCGCGGGGTGGAGGAGATCCGAACCCTGGACGGTGCCGTCCTGCGATCGGGAGAGGCACGCAGGTTGTCCTCCATTGCCGAACAGACGCGTGAATTCTATCGCGATACCGCCGGGCTGATGCGGAAGGATCGCGAAACACCCATCCACGGCCCGACCGACCTGCTTTCGGCCATCCTGTCAGAAGGGGAAAAGGGCCTCAGCCTGCAACGTTACAAGGGCCTGGGGGAAATGAACCCCGAACAGCTTTGGGAAACGACGCTCGATCCCGAGGCACGGACGCTTTTGCAGGTCAAGGTCGATGATGTGGCCGAGGCCGATAATATCTTCACCAAGCTGATGGGCGATGTCGTGGAACCCCGGCGGGAATTCATCCAGGCCAATGCACTGAGCGTGGAACATCTGGATTTCTGATCCTGTCGCCGTAACAGGCCACATCGGTTGAACGGGGCTTCCACCCGCTTATCCACGGCCGGTCGATAAGGGGCAGAATCCCTATTCGGCCGGTTCCCCCATCACGACAAAAACGCCGGGCGGTTTCCCACCCGGCGTTTCAAATTCCTGCCGTGGCTGTAATCAGTCCAGCCTGCGTTCGACTTCCTCGCGTTCGAAGATCTCGATCACATCGTCCTTGCGGATATCCTCATAACGCTCGAATGCCATACCGCATTCCTGACCCGAGGAGACTTCCGCCACCTCGTCCTTGTAGCGCTTGAGCGTCTTCAGCGTGCCTTCGTGGATCACGACATCGTCGCGCAGAAGCCGAACACCGGCTGAACGACGCGCCACCCCTTCAGTAACGAGACAGCCCGCGACATTGCCGACGCCAGTGATGCGGAACACTTCCTGAATCCTGGCATAGCCGATGAAATGTTCGCGCACTTCTGCCGTAAGCAGCCCCGAGGCAGCATCCTTGATATCATCCACAAGGTCATAGATTACGCTGTAATAGCGCAGCTCCACGCCCTTCTGATTGGCCGAATTCCGCGCCGAGGCATTGGCCCGCACGTTGAATCCGATGATCGGGGCGTTGGAGGCTTCGGCAAGGCCGACATCGGTATCGGTAATCGCACCGACCCCGTAATGCAGCACACGGACGCGAACCTCATCATTGCCAATCTTTTCCAACGCCTGAACAATGGCCTCGGCGGAACCCTGCACATCGGCCTTCACCAGAAGCGGCAGTTCCGAGACGTTCTTATCCGCCGCGGCCTTGGCCATAAGCTGTTCCAGCGAGGTCGCGGCACCAGCGGCTGCGCGTTTGTCCTTCGCGGCCTGTTCGCGGTAATCGGCGATTTCACGCGCCTGGGCCTCGGTCGGAACCACATTCAGCACATCACCAGCCGCGGGCGTACCGTTCAGGCCCAGAACCTCAACGGGAACTGAAGGCTTGGCTTCATTCACCCGCTTGCCCTGATCATTGATCAGGGCACGGACCTTGCCCCATTGTTCGCCCACGACAAAGATATCACCGCGCTTCAGCGTCCCGCTCTGGACAAGCACCGTCGCAACCGGGCCACGGCCCACGTCAAGCTGGGCTTCGATCACGGCCCCCTGCGCCGCCCGATTCGGATTGGCTTTCAGTTCCAGGATTTCCGCCTGCAGCGTGATAGCTTCCAGAAGATTGTCCAGCCCCTGCCCGGTCTTGGCCGACACTTCCACATCCTGCACTTCACCGGACATCTTTTCGACGATAACCTCATGCTGGAGCAGATCTGTGCGGACCTTGTCAGGGTTGGCGCCGTCCTTGTCGATCTTGTTGATCGCCACGATCATCGGCACTTCGGCGGCCTTGGCGTGGTTGATCGCTTCAACCGTCTGCGGCATCACCGCATCATCGGCCGCAACCACCAGAATGACGATATCCGTTACATTCGCACCGCGCGCACGCATTGAGGTAAAGGCCGCATGGCCCGGCGTGTCGAGGAAGGTGATCTGTCCACCCGTTTCGGTTTTCACCTGATAGGCGCCGATATGCTGGGTGATGCCTCCGGCTTCGCCCGAGGCGACATTGGCCTTGCGCAACGCATCCAGAAGCGAGGTCTTGCCGTGATCGACATGCCCCATGATCGCAACCACCGGCGGGCGGGGTTTCAGATCCTCGGGGGCATCCTCAACGGTATCAATAACCTGTTCCACGTCGGCGTCGGAAACCCGCACGGCCTTGTGGCCAAATTCCTCGATCACCAGTTCGGCAGTATCGGCGTCGATGGTCTGGTTCATGGTAACCATCATGCCCATCTTCATCAGTGCCTTGACAACATCGGCGGCCCGTTCCGTCATCCGGTTGGCCAATTCGCTGACTACGATGGTTTCCGGAAGCTGGACATCGCGGAATTGCTTTTCGGCCTTGTGGCTTTGCCCCATGGCCTTGGCGCGGGCACGTTCCTGCTTGCGCTTCATTGCGGCAAGACTGCGGGTCCGCCGTCCGCCGTCACCTGCCAGCGCATCATTCAACGTCAGCTTGCCCGTGCGGCGGTTATCCTCGCCACGGCCCTTGCCGCCACGGCTTTCGCGATCATCCTTGCGCGAATCACGTTCACGATCGGACTTGCGCGGACCGGAGCCGGGTTTGTTCGCGGCAGGGCCCTGGTCGGGCATCGGCGCAGCAGCGGCCGGGGCGTTGCGTTCCTCTTCGGCGGCACGGCGGGCAACTTCTGCTGCTTCGCGACGCTGGCGTTCCTCTTCCTCGGCTTTCGCCTTCAGCGCCTCTTCGCGTTCGCGGTCCTCACGCTCCCTGGCCTCAGCTTCCTCGCGCCGGCGCTGGCGTTCTTCCTCACGCTGGCGTTCTTCCTCGGCACGACGTTCGGCCTCCTCGGCCTCACGGGCCTTGGCGGCACGCAGCGCCATAAGGCGGCGTTCCATTTCCGCATCGGAAATACCGGCCGGGCGCTTCGAAGGGTCGCCCATATGTGGCCCCTTGCCGGAAGCCGCGCCGGAGGACGGCGCGCCGGGCTTTGGTACCACCACACGCTTGCGCTTCGTCTCGACCACGACATTCTTGGTACGCCCATGGCTGAAGCTCTGCTTCACCTGACCGGACCGCGGCGTGCCACCAAGGCCGAGGGTTTTCTTACCGTCTGTATCGCTCATGCGTCTCGTCATTCCCTTCCGGCGAAATTTTCGCCGACTTTCCCACGGATACCCGCGAGCCTTGCGGCTTCCTCTACAACACGTGTCGTGAGTCCACCAGCAGCAAGCGCGCCGTGTATTGCATGTTCCCGGCCGAAAGCCAAACCCATTTCCCGGGCCGTCAAACAACCGATAAAACCATTCACCCCGGTCGGTGGGCGAAGCTTTGCCTTTCCCCGTTCCGACCCGTCACTGGCCTGAAGAAGAACCGCCGCGCGGCCCGTTTCAAGCCAGCCTTTCACCTTCTCATAACCCGTCACCGCCAAACCGGCCTTTCGAGCCAGGCTGACAAGCTCAACGACCCTTTGCGCCATCAGGCCCTCGATCAGATCGACAAAGCCCTCCGGCACGGTCACGGGCTGGCGGGCCGCCCGGGCAAAAAGCCCCTTTGACACCGCCCTTTCAAGCACCCTGCGATCCGCCGCAGCATAAAATCCCCGCCCCGGCAAACGCCCCGCCAGATCCGGCACCACCTGCCCATCTGGGCCAAGACAGAACCGGATCAGCCCGGCCTTCGGCTGGCTCGTTCCGCTGACGATACAGCGCCGCTCGGGTTCATCCCGATCCTTGTTACGGCCCCCACGCGCCATCGGACCAGCGGCCTTTATCAGGCCTCTTCCTCCGCTTCATCGGCTTCTTCTGCTTCAGCTGCCAGATCCGCCGGATCAACCCAGCCCAACATCACGCGCGCGGTCATGACAAGATGCTGCGCCTCTTCGAGCGAAACGTCAAACTTTTCGAGCACCCCATCATCCTTGACACGCTGACCATCCACCGTGGTCCAGCCACCGGCCAGTTCCCAATCGGCACAGGTTGCGAAATCTTCAAGCGTCTTGATCCCATCCTGCGCCAGAGCCTCCAGCATCTGCGGGGTCAGCCCCTCAAATGCCACCAGGCTATCCTCAACCCCCAATGCGCGGGCGGATTCCAGCGCCTTGGCATTTGCGGCCTCGATATGGTCACGGGCGCGGGCCTGAAGCTCTGCCGCGGTATCCTCATCGAAACCGTCGATAGACAGGAATTCATCCACCTCGACATAGGCGACCTCTTCGAGATTGGTGAAGCCTTCGGCCACCAGAAGCTGGGCCATCATTTCATCGATATCAAGGGTCTCCATGAAAAGCGCAGTGCGTTCCACGAATTCCGCTTGGCGGCGTGCCGATTCGTCGGTTTCTGTCATGATATCGATATCAAGCCCGGTCAGCTGGCTGCCCAAGCGCACATTCTGCCCTCGCCGACCGATGGCAAGCGAAAGCTGTTCATCGGGAACAACGACCTCGATCTTCGCAGCTTCCTCATCGAAAACCACCTTGGAAACTTCGGCCGGTTGCAGCGCGTTGACGAGGAAGGTCGCAATATCCTCATTCCATGGAATGATATCGATCTTCTCACCCTGAAGTTCATTCACCACCGCCTGTACGCGGCTGCCGCGCATCCCGACGCAAGCCCCCACCGGATCAATGGAGTTATCATAGGAAATCACGGCAATTTTCGCGCGGCTGCCCGGATCACGTGCCACGGCCTTGATTTCAATGATGCCGTCGTAGATTTCCGGCACTTCCATCTTGAAAAGTTCCGCCATGAATTGCGGATCGGTGCGCGACAGGAAAACCTGCGGCCCTCGTGTTTCCCGTCGGACATCCTTGATATAGCAGCGGATCCGGTCATTCGGGCGATAGGCCTCACGGCCAATCTTTTCATTGCGCCGCAGGATACCTTCGCCGCGACCTATATCCACGATCAGGTTGCCATATTCCTCGCGCTTGACGATCCCGTTGATGATCGTCCCGGCACGATCCTTGAATTCTTCATATTGCCGGTCGCGCTCCGCCTCGCGGACCTTTTGCAGAATGACCTGCTTGGCCGATTGCGCGGCGATACGCCCCATATCCACGGGTGGCACCTCATCCACGATCTCATCGCCAATCTGGGGGTCCGCAAGATGGGCTTTGGCCTGCGCGACCGTCATCTGCGCATGGTGGTTTTCCATCTCTTCATCCGCCACGACAGTGCGGATACGGGTAAAGGTCGCGCGTCCCGTGCGCCGATCGATCGCCACCCGGATATCAAGCTCCGCTCCATAGCGGGACTTGGCAGCCCGGGCGAGGCTTTCCTCCATCGCCTGAATCACCAGATCCGGGTCGATCATCTTTTCCCGGGCCACCGCCTCTGCGGTTTGCAATAGTTCAAGCTGGTTGGCAGAAGTAATCGCCATGGTTTCCTCCAGGCCTCGTCAGTGTTTCGTCACGGGGGCATCATCGGCGGCTTCCGCCTCATCCCCTTCGGTTTCCACGATTTCATCGAAATCGGCTTCGTTGAACGCGCCCGCATCCTCGCGCTGGCGCAGCATTACGGCAATCAGTTCATCAGTCAGGATCAGCTTCGCATCCGAAAGCCAGTCGAATTGCAATCCGATGGTCACGGGTTCACCCTGTTCGTCAATCTCGATCAGCACCTCATCGCCTTCGGTCCCGCCCAAGACACCCTTGAAACGGCGACGGCCATCTATCAATTCGGTTGTCTCGACCCGGGCTTCATAGCCTTCCCACATGTCGAAATCCTTCAACCGGGTCAACGGCCGGTCAATCCCGGGGGAAGACACTTCAAGCGTATAGGCGTCGGCAATCGGATCTTCCACATCCAGAACTGCCGAAACGGTGGTGGAAATCTTTGCACAATCCTCCACCACAATCCCGCCTTCGGGACGATCCGCCATGATCTGAAGCAGGCGGGTCTTGCCGCTCATCAACCGGATGCGCACCAATTCGAACCCCAATGCCTCAATGACCGGGGTAACTATGGCAGCCAGGCGCCTGTCGATGGCAGTTTTGGCAATGAGGTCCGACATTCCTTGCCTCTGAAAATAAAAAACGGGCCACAGGCCCGCCGCAGGATTCGGTAGTTCCGGGTGTGGACGCCGGATCCGCTGTTGTCAGCGATATAGGCCAAACCGCAACCCGGCGCAAGGGCAATGACGCCCCTGCATGGCACTCAGATCAGCTGGAAGAAAACAACCCCGACATAGGCGCAGTTCGCGACGATCAGCAGGAAACAGGCAAGTGAGCCCAGATCCTTTGCATCCCTGGCCGCATCGGACCACTGTGGGGAAATCTGGTTCGTCAGCACCTCTATTGCGGTGTTGAGCGCCTCCACGGCAAGCAGGATGGCGAACAATATCCCGTATAGCAGCCATTGCCCCACCGTGGCCCCGCCGAATGCCAGCAACAGCGCACCAATGGCACCACCAATCAATTCATGCCGTGCCGCCGTCTCCTGCATCAGCGGTCGAAACCCCGCCAACGAATACAAGGTCGCATCCACAAGGTGCAGCAAACCTTCTCTTGGTTTCGGTATTTCCTGGGAACTGCCGGGGTCCTCCTCGGGCATTCTGCAACTCCTCCATCCTTGCAAACCACGCAACATCCGCATCGGGCATGATGACAAGGAGGCCTATCGTATCTTGCCTTCAACATAAATCATCATTCACTACGTATTTTCTCAGGTTTTGGAGAATTTATTCCCGGTTATTCATCTGTAAAAACTCCACACCATTACAATTCCCCATAGATTGCATTGCAATGATGTGGAATTCATGAACGGAAACAAAATAACGGGGAATCCGATGTCAGGAAGGCGGGGGCCGATCAGCCTGACCAACGGCACCGGAAGACCAGATGATAACCGCCCCCCCGCAACAACATGCTGCGGGGGGCGGTTATCATCAGTAAGGGATCAGATTTTCAGATTTGTGGGGCGGCACCATGTTGAAGCCGCATGCGCAACGCTTCCCGTGCCTGGCGCGGCAGTATCAAGGCGCAAGCCACATAGCGCGGCACCATCCGGCGCGGGCTTTGCGCCATGCGCCAGCACCATTCCATACCGACGCGGCGCATCCATAGCGGCGCGCGGCGTTGATGGCCCGACAGGAAATCCAGCCCCGCCCCGATTGAGGCAAAACCCATTTCCGGCGCAATCCCACGCCCCAAGGCGGCAAAACGTTCCTGTTTGGGCGCGCCAAGTGCCAGAAAACACAGGCCCGGCCCAATCTGCGCAAGGTCACTGAGGATCTGCCGCGCCTCCGCCCCTTCGGGATCAAAACCATAGGGAGGCGCAATCCGCGACACGATCTCCAGCCCCGGGACAGCCTGCTGCAACGAAGCCGCAGCCCCGGCCAGGGCCTCATTACTGCTGCCCACCAAGGCCACCGGACGCCCGGAATCCCGCGCCGCCCGCGCAAGGGGGATCACCATATCCGATCCGGGCACAAGGCTTACGTCCTGCCTGGCGAGACGCGAGAGCCAGACAATCGGATTGCCATCCGCAACCACGAAATCCTGTGCGCCATAGGCCTTGCGAAACGCAGGATCAACGTGGAGTTTCACCAGATGATCCAGGTTGATTGTTGCCAGAGCAAATCCTTTACCCCGCGTCAAATAATCTTTCGTCGTTTCTAAAATCGCGTCTACGTTAAAATGTGTCACGCGAAGACGCGTTTGTTCAAACACGAACTCCATATCTATCACCACATATTAAATCCTGAATGTTATTAACACATCTTAACGGGAATGGCGAAGAGTTAAGATATGAAATCCACAACAAAATACCGTCAAAATACGGAAATTAACCGTGGACCTTACGTAACGATAAGAACGGTTTCTTGTTATAATTGTGTTAATTATAATTAAACACGCATAACGTGTAATATTTAATAGGCAAATATTGAAAACAACACATAATGGAATAGAAAACGAATCTATGCTAGGGCTACCGCCCGATTTTTCCGAAACTGATTGCTCCGATGCCAAACGCCCTTGCCTATCTCATGCTGTTGGTCTGGCCGTTTATCGCGCTGGCCCTGTTCAACCGCCTCCCGCGCGAAAAGGCGCTCATCTGGTCAATTCTCGGCGCCTACATGTTGTTGCCGCCGGTCGCAAATTTCAATCTGCCGGGCATACCGGACATCGACAAGTTCACCCTCGCCAGCATCTGTGCACTTGTCCTGACCCTTTTCGTTCTGGGGGAACGGCCGGGGTTCCTGCCCACTGGAATTGTCGGACGGATCCTCGTGGTGCTTTTTGTTGTCAGCCCCTTCGCCACCACGCTAACCAACCCCGAAAGCATCAGCATGTTCGCGGCCTATGTCCCGGCGCTGCGCCTTTATGACAGCATTGCCTATATCAGTTATCAGGCCATAGCGCTGATACCCTTCTTCCTCGGCCGGCATATATTGTCAAAACCGGAAGGGCCAAAGGCACTCGTGCAGGTTCTGGTCACGGCGGGGCTGGTCTATTCAATCCCGATGATGATCGAGGTCCGGCTTTCCCCTCAGATCAATGTATGGGTTTACGGCTTCTTCGCCCATGATTTCGGCCAATCGATGCGCGGCGGAGGATTCCGCCCCATGGTTTTCATGCCGCATGGGCTCTGGGTGGCATTCTTTGCCCTGATGGCCGCAATGTCCGCGCTTGTGATCCTGCGTCATACGCCGGCAGGCGGGCGGGCCAAGGCATTGATGATATGGCTATATCTGATGCTTGTCCTGGTATTTTGCCGCAGCACGGGCCCGATGACCTATGCCGCCGCCCTCATCCCGACAATCCTTTTCATCGGCCGACGCTGGCAGATCCTGATTGCCGCATCTTTCGCGATAATCGTGATCACCTATCCGGCGCTGCGGGGGGCACAGCTGATCCCCCTGGATGCAATCCTGGAACTAGCCTATTCCTATGATGTTGAACGGCATCAATCGCTCGCCTTCCGGATCCGGAATGAGGAAATCCTGCTTGACCGGGCCGCCGAAAAACCCTGGTTCGGCTGGGGCGGTTATGGGCGCAACCTGATCCTCAACCCCATGACCGGAGAGATTGAAACCATCCCCGACGGTCAGTGGATCATCACCCTGGGCAGCTACGGCTGGATGGGATATATCGCCGAGTTCGGCTTGCTGACCTTGCCATTGCTGCTGCTTGCACGTGAAGCAATGTTGCAAAAAACTATTCGCTTTTCCCCCTATCTGTCGGCAATCGCGCTGATTTATGCTGCCAATCTGGTGGACCTGCTGCCCAATGCAACCTTGATCCCCTTCAGCTGGCTCATGGCCGGGACGATTCTGGGGCATGCGGAAGTCCTGCAGGCAAACCGCCGTCAGGAAAAGGATACGAATATGGAATGGAGCGCACCACTGCAGCCCCGCGAAAAACGAAGGACCATTATCTGAACATCGGGACCGATTCGTTTCCACAAGAACCGAATATGGCCCCAGCTTTCCTGCAACTGCCATCAAATCGTCGGATTTTCATGAAAAACCCCACGGTGAAAAGACAAAACCAGAACAAAAAGGCAGGTGTTGTTTCCGCAGGCAAGCCAATATAGTCCCCACCGCGAAACAGCTATCGTTTTAGGCTGTTTTGCCCTATTTTTTGAGGGTTAGTTATAATTAGGGGTGCCCTGGCAACAGCGGCGATCAGCACCCTGAGTGATTTGATAAGGACCGGGTAAGGAATGAAGGATTTCAAGGATGACCCCGAACCAGTAGGGGAAAGCGATATTGCCATTGTCGGGATGGCGGCGCATTTGCCGGGTGCCGGGTCTGTTCGCGAATATTGGGCCAATCTGAAAAATGGCGTCGAATCAATCCGCCACCTGACGGAAGAAGAACTTCTCGCGGCTGGGGAAAACCCGGCCCGGATGCGGCATCGCAATTACGTTCCCGCCGCCGCTCCGCTGGACGGATTTGCCGAATTCGATGCCGAGTTCTTTGGATTTTCGCCCAAGGAGGCCGCAATCCTCGATCCGCAGCACCGCCATTTCCTTGAAGTCGCCTGGGAAGCAATGGAAGATGCGGGGCGCCCGCCCGAAACCTTCCCCGGCGCGATCGGTGTCTATGCCGGCTGCGGCATGGGGAGCTATTTTTATTTCAACATCTGTTCCAATCCTGACCTGGTTGAAAATACCGGGATGTTCCTGCTGCGCCATACCGGAAATGACAAGGATTTCCTGTCTACCCGTGTCAGCCACATCTTTGACCTCAAGGGGCCGTCAATCAGCATCCAGACCGCCTGTTCGACTTCTCTGGTTGCGATCCATTACGCGGCCCAGGCGCTTCTGAATGGCGAATGCGACATGGCCCTGGCGGGCGGGGTCACGATCGAACTGCCGCAAAGTCGCGGTTATATCTTTAATGACGGGGAAATCCTTTCACCGGATGGTCATTGCCATGCTTTCGATCATCGTGCGGAAGGCACGGTTTTTGGTTCCGGTGCAGGCTGCGTGGTATTGCGCCGGGCGGCAGATGCGATCCGCGATGGCGATCATATCTGGGCCATCATCAAAGGCAGCGCAGTCAATAATGACGGCTCGGCCAAGGCGGGCTATCTGGCGCCTTCGGTCGATGGTCAGGCGCGCGCCATCGCCGAAGCACAGGCCATGGCCGGGATCAGCGCCGAAACCGTGGGCTATGTCGAATGTCACGGCACCGGCACCTATCTGGGCGATCCCATTGAAATCGCAGCCCTTACCGAAGCCTTTCGTGAAACGACCGAAGCACGGGGCTTTTGCCGCATCGGATCGGTCAAGACCAATATCGGCCATCTCGATACGGCAGCGGGTGTGGCAAGCCTGATCAAGGCCACGCTGGCGCTTCATCACGGGCAGATCCCGCCCAGCCTGCATTACGAATCCCCGAACCCTTCCATCGATTTCGAAAACAGCCCCTTTCATGTCAACGACACGTTGACAAAATGGGATTCACCGGGCCACCCGCGCCGTGCGGGTGTAAATTCCCTGGGCGTCGGAGGAACCAACGCCCACACGGTCCTGCAGGAACCACCCGTTCCTGCCGCATCGGAAGACTCCGACTGGCCTTTTCAACTTCTTGTCCTGTCAGCCCGGTCCAAATCCGCGCTTGATGCCCAGGCAACGCGGCTCGCTGATCATCTTCGCACCCATCCCGAACAATCGCTTGCCGATATTGCCTGGACATTGAAGGAAGGTCGTCGCGCCTTCGAAAAACGCCGGGTCATCGTTGCCGAAACCCATGAGGAGGCCGCCAATCTGCTGGAAGGCAGTGAACCGCGGCGGATCTGGTCCCACGATTTCCTGGGCGACAATCCGGAAATCGCGTTCATGTTTCCCGGCGGCGGCGCCCAATATGCGGGCATGGCACGGGACCTGTATGACACCGAACCCGAATTCGCAGATTGGATGGACAAGGGTCTCACGATCCTGCAACCGAAACTGGATTACAATATCCGTGCGCTCTGGTTGCCCGAAACAGGGGCGGAGGCCGAGGCTGATGAACGGCTGAAAAAGCCCTCTGTCCAGCTTCCGCTGATCCTGATTGTCGAATATGCACTGGCGAAACTCTATCAAAGCTGGGGGGTGAACCCTTCGGCACTGGTCGGCCATTCGATGGGCGAAAACACCGCAGCCTGTCTTGCCGGTGTCATGAGCTTTGAGGATTGCATCGGACTGGTCCATCTGCGCGGCACGCTTTTTGATACGGTCCCCCCGGGCGGGATGCTTTCCGTTCCGCTGGATGAGGCTGAACTGCAGCCCTTCATGGCCGATGATCTGGACATGGCCTCGGTCAATGCGCCGGGGCTTTGCGTGGTATCCGGGCCCGATGACAGCCTCGCTGCGCTGGCGGCAAGACTGAAGGCCGAGGATGTCGAAACCCAACGCATCGCCATCAATATCGCCGCCCATTCACAGATGCTGGAGCCAATCCTGCAACGGTTTGGCGATTATCTGCGTTCGATCCCACTCAATCCGCCGCGAATCCCGGTCATTTCCAACCGGACGGGCGAACCCCTGAGTGATACGCAAGCGACCGACCCGGAATATTGGGTCGCACATCTGCGCAATACGGTGCATTTCTCTGCCTGCATGGATTGGCTGAAATCGGATCCCTCCCGCGTCTATATCGAAATGGGGCCGGGGCGGGCAATGTCATCGCTGGCGCAGGCCAATGGGGTTCCGGCCGGACAGGTTGTTTCCGCGCTGCGTCATCCCGAACAGGAAGTCGGCGACGATCAATGGCATATGGCCACAATCGGGCGGCTATGGGCCTGTGGCGTACCGGTTGACTGGGCCCCCATCTGGGGCGAGGCAAAACGCAAGCGCGTCTCCTTGCCGACCTATGCCTTCCAGCGCCGTCCCTATTTTATCGAACCGGGAAAGGCGCAGGCCCCGGAGGCCGAAGCCCCACCAATGCGGACAGGGGATATCACCGATTGGGGCTGGGCTCCGGCCTGGCAGCCCCGGGCCGCGGAATGCGAAATCGATATCGAGGCGGGGCTTGACGGATCCACGCCGCAAACCTGGCTCGTCTTTCTTGACGAGGCCGGGCTGGGCATGGCCACTGCCGATCTTTTGCGCAAGGCCGGACATAAGGTGATCCCGGTACGGGCGGGTGATGCCTATGGCCGCGATGGGGAAGGCTTCACCCTCGCGCCCGAAAGGGGGCGGGAAGGCTATGATGCGCTGATCCGGGATCTTGTCGCATCGGGACAGGTGCCAACGCGCGTGGCGCATTTCTGGCTGGTCACGGAAACTGAAAGTTTCCGCCCCGGTTCCAGTTTCCTGCATCGCAATATCGAACAGGGCTTTTATTCGCTGATGTTCCTGGCACAGGCCATGGCAGAGGAAAACCTGCCGGGGCCGGTCCATATCACCACCATTACCAATGGTGCCGCAAAAGTGCGCGGGGAGGCCCTGCGCTGGCCCGAAAAGGCGACAATTGCAGGACCCTGCCGGGTTATTCCGCATGAAATGCCGGGCGTAACCTGTGCCCAGATCGACGTGATCCTGCCGGAGGCCCCACGCCGCGGCCGGGCGGATCATTCTGGCCTGGCCCTGCAACTGACAGAAGATTTCCTGTCCCCCCCTATCAATGCACTGGTGGCGCTGCGGGGCGTGCGGCGACTGGAACGCAGGATGAAACAGATCCCGCTGCCCGAAACCCGTATCGAGCTTTCCGAATCCGCGCCGGTTCTGGTAACCGGTGGCTTTGGCGGCATTGGCCTGACCCTGGCGGAAGATCTGATCCGCCGTCATCGGGCAAGGATTGTCCTGATCACCCGCCGTCCCCTGCCCGAACGCGAGAAATGGGAGGCCGAGATCGCAGGGGGCAGCCCGGCCGCGCGCCGCATCCTGGCCTTGCAACGGCTTGAAGCCCTGGGTGGCGAGGTCGAGGTTGTGGAGGCTGATGTCTGCAACCGCCAGGAAATGGAGGAGGCCGTCGCCAGGGCCGAGGCACGCTTTGGCCCGCTCAAGGCGGTGATCCATGCGGCCGGTGTGGTGGACGATGGCCCGCTTCTGTCCAAATCCCCTGCAGTGGTGGAGGAGGTTCTGGCCCCCAAGCTCCATGGGACACAGGTTCTTGATGCGCTGTTTCCGGATGGGCGGCTTGATCTGATGGTACTGTTTTCCTCAACCTCCACCGTGACGGCCCCCGCCGGTCAGATCGATTACGTTGCTGCAAACGAATACCTCAATGCCTATGCCCAATCACGCGCTGGCGGCAAGACGCAGGTTGTCGCGCTCAACTGGGGGATCTGGCAAGGCGTCGGCATGGCGGCCGAGGCCTTGGCCGACCGCACCGGCAATCGCCCGGAGCCACCCCGTCTGCCAATCGGGGCGCCGATGCTGGACGAGGCAAGTTTCGATCCCGAAGGCAATCGCCTTTTCACGGCGGATTATTCCACTGATCGATGGGTCCTCGACGGTCACCGGACGAAGGCGGGGGAGCCGTTGATCCCCGGAACCGGCTATCTGGAAATTGCGGCCGAGGCCCTGGCACAGGAAGGCGTGGACCGGTTCGAGATCCGCGATCTTTATTTTTTCCGCCCGCTGGATGTGGCCGATGACACGCATAGGGCAATCCGGGCAAGACTGACCAGCAGCGATGAGGGTTACGGGTTCGATCTGCGTTCGGCAGTCCCGGCAAGGGGGATGACCGGATGGCAGATGAATGCGCAGGCGCGTCTGATTCCGCTCAAGGAAGGGGTGGCGATGCCGCCGGGGATCGACCCCGCCGCCATCGCCGCGCGCTGCAGCGCGCCGGAAATCGGTGAGGGCCTGGCATCGCCCCAGGAGGAACATCTGAAATTCGGGCCGCGTTGGCGGGTTATCCAGTCCCGCGCCCTGGGGGAAAACGAGGGAATTGCGGAACTGTCCCTGCCGGCATCATTCCGGTCGGAAACCCGGGACTGGCTGATCCACCCTGCGCTGATGGATCTGGCCACCGGCTGGGCCATGGGACTGATTGCGGGCTATGCGCCTTCACATCTCTGGGTGCCGGTCAGCTATGGTCTGGTACGGGTCCACGCCCCGCTGCCCGCGCAGATTGTCAGTTGGGTGCGCAGCGCCGGGACCAATCAGGCGGAAGGGCCGGTGGCAAGCTTTGACATCACCCTTGCCGCGCCGGATGGGACGGTCTGTATAGAAATCAAGGATTTCAGCATCCGGCGACTTGAAGGCACATTGGCGCTTGCACCTCCCGATCCTCGGGAGCTGGAATTCGACAGGACGGAAACCAAGACGCTTTCCCCCGCCGAGGAACGCCTGGCACATAACCTGTCCCAGGGCATTCGCGCCGAGGAGGGGGCGGAAGCCTTTGGCCGGGCGCTTTCCACCGGATTGCCACAAATTGTTGTCTCCTCGCTGGATCTGCCCACGCTTGTCGCCCAGGCTGATCGGGTTGAGGCGATCCGGCCGGAAGGGCAATCCTTTGCCCGACCCGATCTTGACAGCGATTACGTAGAAGCCCGCAACGATATCGAACGCACGCTGACCGGATTCTGGCAGGATCTTCTGGGGGTTGAACAAGTCGGTGTGGAGGATGATTTCTTTGCACTTGGCGGCCATAGCCTGATTGCAGTCAGGCTTTTTGCCATGGTGCGCAAGGCTTATCGGGTGGATTTCCCGATCTCCATCCTTTTCGAGGCCCCGACCATCGCCGGCTGCGCCGCACTGATCGAGGAACAGATCGGACCGCAGGAAGAAAGCGAAGATACGACACCGAAGGCCACGCCTGTACGACGCTTCACCCATCTTGTTGCGATGCATGAACGCGAAGGCGGGCCGAAGACGCCCTTCTTCCTGGTTGCCGGGATGTTCGGAAATGTTCTGAACCTGCGCCACCTTGCGCAGCTTATCGGGGGGGATCGGCCGTTTTACGGGCTTCAGGCGCGGGGGCTTTATGGTGATGCAGAACCCCATGCCACGATCCCGGAGGCAGCAAATGATTATATCGCCGAATTGCGGCAGGTGCAGCCGCATGGCCCCTATTTGCTGGGCGGATTTTCCGGCGGCGGCCTGACGGCCTGGGAAATGGCGCGGCAACTGGAAAAGGCAGGGGAGGAAGTCGCGCTTCTGGTACTGCTGGACACCCCCTTGCCGATGCCCCCAATGCTGACACGCCCCGACAAGGCGCTGATCAAGATTGCGGAACTGCGCACCCGGGGACCGGGTTATCTGGCCGATTGGGCGAAAGCCCGCTGGGAATGGGAAATGCAAAAACGCCAGCCCAGGCCGCAAGATAACGAAGGCGCCTTCCACAATGCCGCAATCGAGGCCGCTTTCCGGGGGGCAATCGCGCAGTATGAATTGCCGCATCGAAAAGGGGCAACGGTGCTTTACCGTCCGCCGCTGGATCGACATTGGAAGGTTACGGGCGGCAACTGGGTCAGCAAGGCAAAGGAATATGTTTTTGATGACAATGACCTGACCCAATTCGCGCCCGCGCTTGAGGTTGTCGAGGTTCCGGGCAATCACGACAGCATGGTGCTGGAACCCAATGTCCGAACCCTGGCAGCACGGCTGCGCAAGGCCTTGATGCGGGTTGAACCGGAAACAGAAACCAGCAGCTTGCAAACGGCGGCGGAATAACCCATGGCACGAACGCTCCTGACAGTCATTCTGAACTGGCGCACGGCGGAGATGACACTCCGGGCCACGGCCGCCGCACGGGCCGCAATGAAGGATCTGCCCGGCGCCATAACCATTGTCGATAACGATAGCGGCGACGGATCCTTCGAACGGATGAGCGCCGAAATCGAGGCACGCGGCTGGGATCGGGGCGAAATCCCCGTCCGCGTTCTGCAATCAGGCCATAATGGCGGCTTCGGGGCGGGCAATAATTACGGGATCCGGGCCGGTTTGCCAGAGGGCGTACGCCCCGATTATGTCTATATCCTGAATTCCGACGCCTTCCCCGAACCAGATGCAATCCGGGCACTTTACCAACGGCTTGAAACCCATCCGGAAACCGGTTTTGCGGGCAGCTATATCAAGGGTGAGGATGGCCTGCCGCATCAGACGGCATTCCGTTTCCCTTCCATTGCCAGCGAATTCGAAGGGTCCATCTGTTTCGGGCCTATCTCACGCCTGCTGCGTCGGCATATCGTCCCGCTGCCAGTACCCGAAGAAACCCGGCGCGTGGACTGGCTGGCTGGCGCCAGCCTGATGATGCGGCAGGACCTGCTGGACAGGATCGGTCTTTTTGACGAAACCTTTTTCCTCTATTTCGAGGAAACCGAGCTTTGTCAGCGCGTCGCCCGTGCCGAAATGAAGATTGACTATGTCCGTGAAAGTGAAGTGGTGCATATCGGCTCCGCCTCAACCGGCATGAAAACCTGGCGGCGTATGCCCTCCTACTGGTTCGACAGCCGCCTTTATTATTTCACCAAGACCCGCGGCCGCCTTTACGCCTTTCTGGCCACGCTTGCACTGATAACAGGGGCAGGCCTGTGGCGGCTGCGGATGTTGATCCAGCGGAAAGATTCTGTCGATCCGCCAAAGTTTCTCAGAGATTTGATCGCCCATTCCTTACGGGCAGTCATGCCGGGGGGCCGGGGGCGGCCCTCCAAACCGAAACGCGCACAAATTCAGCGTGAAGGAGTATAGTATGAGCCCGTTTTCAGCCCTGTTGATCGGTAATGAATCCCTGACAATCCAATGCGGCGAGATGCTGCTGTCACGGGGCCATGGCATTACCGCCGTCGTTACCCGCAATCCCGAAATCCAGAGTTGGGCCGAAGCCAAGGGCCTGCGGACCGAACACCAGGGCACCGGCCTGACAGATGCGCTGTCCGGCCTTTCGGTGGACTGGCTTTTTTCAGTAGCCAATCTGAACGTGATTCCGGATGCGGTCCTGAAGCTTGCCAGCAAGGGGGCGGTCAATTTCCATGACGGGCCGTTGCCGCGCTATGCCGGGCTCAATGCGCCGGTCTGGGCCATCCTGAATGGCGAAACGCAACATGGCATTACCTGGCATCTGATCGAAGGTGACATCGATGAAGGCCGTATTCTTGAACAACGGCTGTTCGAGATCGCCCCGAATGACAGCGCCCTGACCCTGAACACCCGCTGTTTCGAGGCCGCGATCGACAGCTTCCCGGCACTGCTCGACAAACTTGAAACCGGAGCTCCGGAAGCCCAGAAACAGGATCTGTCGCAGCGCAGCCTTTATCTGCGCGCGGATCGCCCTGCGGCGGCGGGCCGGATCGATTTCACCAAACCGGCGGATGAGGCGCTTCGGCTGATCCGTGCGCTGGATCATGGGGATTACCTCAACCCGCTGACCTGCGCCAAGATTGAGGCTGGCAACCGGGTTCTGGCCGTTTCCCGCGCCGAAATTACCGAAGGGGCCGGACAACCCGGCACCGTTCTGGAGGCCAGCGAGGCAGGCCTTGTCATTGCCTGTGGTGAAGGGGCGCTGCGGCTTACCGGGCTGAAGGACATGGATGGCAAGGCCGTCTGCCCCAGCAGCCTTGATGTGGAATCCATCCCCTCCCCTGACACGGCAAAGGCAAAGGTCCTATCGGAGGCACTGGCCGCGATTGCCCCGCAGGAAGGCCCGATGCGCCGCCTGCTGGCTGAACTGATCCCCGCACAAATCCCGCATGCGGAAGGCAATGGCGCCACCGATTGGCAACAGCTATCCCTGCCCACGGCCCCGCTTGCGGCGCTGGCCCTCGGGCTGTTGCGGGCGACGGGGCAATCCACCGCCGATCTGGCCCATGCCGGAGGGAATGATCCGGCACCGGGATATGTCGCGCCCTGGTCCCCCCTGCGCACTGATCTTTCCGGCACCGTTGACGAGGCCAGCGCGAGGTTCAATACCGCCCTGGACGCGGCCCGCAAACGTCCGGGCTTTGCCTGCGATCTTGTCTTGCGCGATCCGGCACTTGCCGGGCTGCATATGCCGGATATCGCCATCAGCGATGGTGATGCCCCCGTCCGCGGAAGCGTGATCACGCTGACCGGACAGGCGCTCCATTATGATCGGGCGCAACTGACCGATGCGGAGGCCAAAGCCCTTTCCGCCCGTATCGCCACTTTCGCCGCCGCCTTCACCGGCACTGCCGATGTTGCCTCATTGCCGATACTGCCCGAGGCGGAACGCAAGGCATTGCTGGACGGGCCCAACAATACCGGCGCAGATTATGATCGGTCCCTGACTGTCCATCAGGCGTTTGAGGCCCAGGTGGTGCGGACACCGGATGCGCCTGCTGTGGTGTTTGAGGGCACGGAACTGACCTATGCCGCCCTCAATGCCCGTGCCAATAGCGCTGCACATGTACTGATCGGCCTGGGTGTGAAGCCCGGAACGCTGGTCGGTCTTTGCACCACGCGTTCGCTGGATCTTCTGGTGGGTGCGCTGGCAATTCAAAAGGCGGGCGGGGCCTATGTGCCGATGGATCCCGCCTACCCGGCGGAACGCATCGCCCTTTATATCGAAGATAGCGCGGCCCCGGTGATCGTCACCCAATCCGCCCTGGCGGCAGATCTGCCCACGGGCGGCGCGCAGGTTCTGGAAATCGACAGTGATCCACGCCTGCACGAGGTTCCCGATACCAACCCCGACAGTGGTGTTACAGCCGGGGATCTGGCCTATATGATCTACACTTCCGGATCCACCGGGCGCCCCAAGGGGGTGATGGTCGAACATCGAAATGTGGCGAATTTCTTTACCGGCATGGATGCGCGGATCGGAACGGAGGCCGGCGTCTGGCTTGCCGTGACCTCCCTTTCCTTTGATATTTCGGTGCTGGAACTGTTCTGGACATTGGCGCGCGGTTTCAAGCTTGTGCTCAGTTCGGATGAAAACCGCGCACTGGTATCATCGGGGCGGATCTCATCGGGTCAGGGGATGGAATTCTCGATCTACTACTGGGGCAATGATGATGGCGCCGGACCCAAGAAATATGAAATGTTACTGGAAGGCGCGCGCTTTGCCGACAGTCACGGTTTCTGCGCGGTCTGGACCCCGGAGCGGCATTTCCACGCCTTCGGCGGCCCCTACCCCAACCCTTCGGTGACGGGGGCAGCGGTTGCCGCCGTGACGAAGAACATCTCCGTGCGGGCCGGATCCTGCGTGGTTCCGCTGCACCATCCCGCACGGATCGCCGAGGAATGGGCAGTGATCGACAACCTGACCAACGGGCGGGCGGGACTGGCCATCGCCTCGGGCTGGCAGCCGGAGGATTTCGTGCTGCGCCCCGAAAATACCCCACCCGCGAACAAACCCGCAATGTTTGCCGTGGCAGATCAGATCCGTCGGCTCTGGCGGGGGGAAGGGGTGGATTTCCCCAAGGCCGATGGCACGCCCTTCACGGTGAAGACACAACCCCGACCGGTGTCAAAGGAACTGCCGCTCTGGGTTACGACGGCGGGCAATCCCGATACATGGCGTGAAGCCGGCAAGCTGGGCGCCCATGTCCTGACCCACCTTCTGGGCCAGTCGATCCAGGAGGTCGCGGACAAGATCCGCATCTATCATCAGGCGCTACGCGAAGCGGGCCATGACCCGGCGGATTTCAAGGTTACGCTGATGCTGCATACCTATGTCGGGCGGGATCGGGAACAGGTACGCCGCGTGGCCGAGGGGCCGATGAAAGCCTATCTGGCCGCCGCCGTCGGGCTGGTAAAGCAATATGCCTGGTCCTTCCCGGCCTTCAAGAAACCGCAGGGCGTGACCAACCCGATGGATATCGACCTGCGCACCCTTTCCGCCGAGGAAAACGACGCAATCCTTGATTTCGCCTTTCAACGGTATTTTGAGGATTCGGGCTTGTTCGGCACGGTGGAAGACTGCCTTGATCGCGTCGAAAGCCTCAAGCGCATCGGGGTCAATGAGGTCGCATGCCTGATCGATTACGGCATTGCCCCGGAACAGGTGATGGAGGGGCTTTATCCGCTGGCCGAAGTCCTGCGCCGTTCCAATATGGAAGCCGGACCGGAAGAAGGTGACTATTCCATCGCCGCACAGCTTATCCGGCATCGGGTCACGCATATGCAATGCACCCCCTCCATGGCCCGGATGATCGCGATGAACGACGACAGCCGCACCGCGCTCAATGGCCTGAAAACCCTGATGGTAGGCGGGGAGGCGCTTCCTTCCGCGTTGGTGGAGGATCTGCGCAGCATGACTTCGGCGCGAATCCTCAATATGTATGGCCCGACGGAAACAACCATCTGGTCCACCACCGAGGAAGTGGAGGCAACCGATGGCGTGGTCAATATCGGTACACCGATCGCCAATACGCAGGTCTATGTTCTTGATGAGGCACTTCAGCCCGTTCCGCCCGGAATTGCCGGGGAACTTTGGATCGGTGGCGATGGCGTTACACGGGGCTATTGGCAACGCGAGGATCTCACGGCGGATCGGTTCCGCGAGAATCCGTTCCATCCCGGCCGGATGTATTGCACCGGGGATCTTGTGAAACTGCGCCCCGATGGCAAGCTCGATTTCCTCGGTCGCGCCGATCATCAGGTAAAACTGCGTGGATATCGGATCGAACTGGGTGAGATCGAAACCGTTCTGGAGGCCCAGCCCGGCGTAACCCAGGCAGTGGTCATGGCGCGCGAGGATACACCGGGCGATCTGCGTCTGGTGGCTTATCTGCGGGGCAGCGCGCAGGAGGCCGCCCTTCGCCCCGCCCTTGCCGCGGCCCTGCCCGAACATATGGTGCCGCAGCATTTTGTGACCGTCGAACATTTCCCGCTGACGCCCAACCGCAAGGTGGACCGCAAGGCGCTCCCTGCCCCTTCGGCGGTGGCACCGGTCGAGGCAGAAGCCTATGTCGCCCCACAAGGCGTGGCCGAACAGATCGCAGCGATCTGGGGCCGCATCCTGGGTGTTCCGCAAGTCGGTGCGAAGGATAATTTCTTCGCCCTGGGGGGGCATTCCCTGCTGGCAGTGCAGGCCCATCGGGAACTGCGTTCGGAACTTGGCACGATGGCAGCCCGGCTTTCGATCACCGATATTTTCCGGTTCCCGACACTATCGGCACTGGCCAGTCACCTGGAAGGCGACAAGAAACCTGCATCTTCCGCCGATGGGTCGGCAACGGGAGACATTGCGGGATTGCCAGACACGGCCGGCCGCGCAGGGGCACGCGCGGATGCCATGGCCCGCCGTCGCGCCATGCGCGCCAAGCGGACAGGGGTGAATGCCTGACGGAACCCTTGCCGGACTAGTCCAGGCCGCGCGCAAAATAATACCCATCCATTGCGGGTTGGGCGCGGCCGATCCCCAAGCACCTCCTTCGGGCCTCTGGCCCGGGGAGGTCATTCAGGCCGTTCCGGCCCGGCTGGCGGAATTTGCCGCAGGCCGCATCGCCGCACGGGCCGCAATGGCCGAACTTGGCCACCCTCCCACTGCAATCCCGATGGGATCGGATCGCGCCCCGATCTGGCCCACGGGCCTTTCAGGCTCCATCAGCCACAGCAAGACCGCCTGCCTGGCTGCCGTAACCCCCCTGCCATATCTGATCGGTATAGATCTTGAACCGGATGAAGATCTTTCGCCCGAGCTTTGGCCAACCATCCTGCGCCCGTCGGAAATTGCAAACCTGCCCCGACACCACGCAGCCCGCCACGCCAAACAGATCTTTTCCGCAAAGGAGGCCGCCTATAAAGCCCAATACGCAAGCTCACGCCAATTTATCGACTTCCAGGCCCTGGAAGTTTCGATTCAGGGGCGGCGGTTTACCGCCACCTTTTGCCAATCCGTCCCGGGTTTCACAATTGGCGCCGTGCTTGAAGGGCAAATCAGCGTCGGCCACGGACATATATTGACCGCAGTCATCTGTGATCTGCGGAAATGAATGACAAGGTCATCTAGCCGACGATCATCTGCTTCATCTTCAGCGCCTCATATTCAAGCTCACGAAGCCGGAAACTGACCAGATCCCCAAGTGAAATCAAACCGATGAGTTCCTCATCACGCATGATCGGCATATGACGAAACCGACCATCCGTCATTTTTTGCAAAACCTGGATAATCCCTTCCTCAGGGGTACAGGTGACAACCTTGCGCGTCATCAGATCCACCGCGGTCAGCGATAACATCTCGGGGCCATCGGCCAGTTTGCGTACGATATCACGTTCTGAAAGTATACCTTGCAACTTGCCGCTGGCATCGGTGACGATCAGCACGCCAATACCATTGGTTTTCAACACCTCAACGGCATGGGCGATAGTTTCCTGCGGACGAATGGAAATAATCTGGCCGCCTTTGTTTTCCAGTAAATTACTTACGGTTGAGGCAGTCGTGGAAAGGTTGCTGCGCGCCGACTGGCTGACCTCATGCGCGCTGACAGAATCCCGGCGCATCTTTCCCTGATAAGAGCTTGGCATTGCGTAACCTCCATTTTGCAATAGAAAGCTTACACGCCCCAAAGGATGTTCCAAAAGGAAAAACCGGATTGGAAGGACGATGTTCGCGAACCTGCCATACCTGTCCCCCCTGCTGGCAACGATCCTGTTCGTGATCGCCGTCTTTGCCGGATATCGTTATCGCCATGTGTGGAAATCCGAAGGTCCCGCCTGGCAGGCATGGCTGTTCGGGCTGACTGCCGCCGCCTGCCTTCTGGCGCTCGCCTTTCTGCCAATGAAAATGTAACGTCCGAAACTTCAGGCGGTTTCGTGCGCCTGCTCGGCCGCCTTGCGCGCCCGCGGGCATTGCAGCCTTTCACGCAGCGGACTGTCGGGATCGATATCCTTCTTGCATACCATGCATTTATCGGCGCCAGAAATGGCGTTCAGCCCACCGCAACTGCCCTTGATCGTCTTCCCCATCAACATGACGCCAAGCGACATGCCAACCACAACAAGCATCAGAAGGACAAAGGCAAGAAGGAATGTAGACACCGGCGTTACCCTATTCGAAGGATGATTGCAGTTCCCGGAACCGCGAACTGGTCGTAGTCACAAAGCTATTATCGCCTTCCTGCCCGTCATGTGCAATGAACAAGACGGCAAGGCCCAGATCCTCGGCGATCGGCATGCCACGTTCCTGCCCCAGCGCCAGTAACGCCGTGGCCCAGCCATCCGCCAGCATCGCGGTTTCGGCCAGAACCGTGACCGAGGCGGTACCATGGGTGATCGGCCGGCCCGTGCGGGCATCAATGATATGCGAATAGCGTACGCCATCCACCTCAAAATAGTTCCGATAGTCACCCGAAGTGGCCATGCCCAACCCGGAAAGGCGGACAACCTGCTGCACCTTGCGACTGCCGCTGTCAGGCTGTTCAACACCAATGCGCCAGATTTCACCTTCCGGGTTCCTGCCTGCGGTAACCAGTTCGCCACCGATTTCAACCATGTAATCCGTCAGGCCAAGATCATGCAGTGCGCGGCCCACGGCATCGACGCCATACCCCTTGGCAATGGCAGCAAGATAGACATTCACGCCGGGCTGTTTCTTGGCCAGTGTTGGCGGATCAACGGTCAGTTCCAGCACCCTGTCCTGCCCAACCTGCGCCAGCGCTGCGACAATCGCATCATCTGCAGGATGGGGCGTCTCAGGCGTGCGTGCGCCAAAACCCCAGAGTTCGATAAGTGGGCCCAATGTCACGTCAAACTGGCCATCGCTTTGGGCATGAACCTGATTCGCGGTGGCCATGACCTCGGCCAGCGCCGGAGAAACCTGCACCGGGTCGGTATCCTGCCGGGCATTGAACCGGGAAACTTCGGAATTCGGATCCCAGTTCGACATCAGGGCATTGACCGTATCCAGCACGGACCCGATTGCGGCTTCGACTTCTTCGAGTTCAAGCCGGGCCTCGTGATCCACGGCGACGATGTTATAGGTCGTCCCCATCGTCTCACCCGTGAATTTCAGGGTTTCGGCATCGGATTGGCAGGCCGGCAACAGGAATATCAGTCCTATCAATACCGCACGCATTGCAGGGTGCCCTTCCTTAAAAAACGGAGCGCAACTCTTGCCGTCAAAACCACAGGCTGTCAATAATAAGGGCAAATGGGGTCCGTGCCGCAACACTCATGCACCTGCGCATCGCAATTGCCCTTGCGCTGGAATTGAATCGCGTGAATGCGGTAGAAGACGGTTCGAACGTGGCATGCGCCGCGACAAGAAAAAGGCGGGGGCAGAATTTGCAGCACTTCAAGCTACGTAAAGGCCTTGATCTTCCGATCAGCGGTGCGCCGCGAGAGGAAATCGGGACCGGCCCGCAAATCAGGACCATCGGACTGCTCGGGGCAGATTATCTTGGGTTGAAACCGCGCCTTGCGGTGGAACAGGGCGATGTGGTTGCCGCCGGAAGCCCTGTTTTCGCAAGCAAGGAAACTCCCGATGCGGTTGTCGTCTCACCCGTCGCGGGCCGGGTCAAGGCAATCAATCGTGGTGCCCGCCGCATCCTTCTTAGTGTTGAAATCGAACTGGACGAAAATGCGGCCCCACCCGTTGATTTCAGCACAACCGGTGATATTGCGACGGCCGAAGGGCTGGTGGCGCGGCTTTGTGCCGCAGGTTTGTGGACCTCATTTCGGACCCGGCCCTATTCCAAGGTGCCCGATCCCGCCAGCCGACCGGCCGCGATCTATGTCACCGCCATGGACAGTGAACCACTGGCCCCGGATGCCGCCCTGATCATTGCCGATGCCGGAGATGCCTTTGCGAAGGGGCTGGAGGCCGTCGCGCGGCTATGCGATGGCACCACCTATCTGTGCCATACCGCAGGCACCGATATCCCGGGGGCAGACCTGCAAGGGGTTGATCCTGTTTCCTTTTCCGGCCCGCACCCTGCGGGCTTGCCCGGCACGCACATGCATTTCCTTGATCCGCCCAGTGCCACCAGAACCGTCTGGACCATCTGGTATCAGGATATCATCGCCATCGGGCGCATGTTGACCACCGGTCACGTGGATGGCGAAAGGGTAATCGCGCTGAGCGGACCGCTTTGCAGCAATCCGCGCCTCATCCGCACTGTCAGCGGCGCGTCAATGGTGGAACTGACCGCCGGTGAGATCGACACATCCGTCCCCGCAAGGCTGATTTCGGGTTCGGTGCTCAGTGGTCGCGCCGGAGCCGGGGTTGAAGCCTATCTGGGCCGCTATGCCCGCCAGATCACGGTCATAGAAGAGGATCACAAGCAGATCCCGCTGGGCTGGATCAGGCCGATGTCAAATAAATATGCGGTGCAGCCGGTGCTTGGCTCGGCCCTTTCCAGAAAACTCTATGCACTGACCTCGAACCTGAATGGCGGCCGTCGCGCCATGGTGCCCATCGGAACGTTTGAAACCCTCATGCCGCAGGATTTTCTGCCAACACAAATGTTGCGCGCCCTGTTGGTCATGGATACGGATACCGCACAGGCGCTTGGTGCGCTGGAACTGGATGAGGAGGATCTGGGCCTCGTCGGCTTTTCCTGCCCGGCAAAATATGAATATGGCCTCGCCCTGCGCGACTGCCTGACCAAGATCGAAAAGGAGGGTTAGCCCTTGGGGTTGCGCAGTTTTTTTGACCGGATCGAGCCACATTTCGTTAAAGGTGGCAAATGGGAAAAGCTCTTTCCCGTCTATGAGATGATAGAGAGTTTCATCTACACGCCAAGGACGGTGACCACGGCCGCACCGCATGCCCGGTCCTATGTCGATATGAAGCGGATCATGACCTATGTGGTCATCGCGACAATCCCTTGCATCATCTTCGGACTTTACAATACCGGGCTGCAGGTCAATTCGGCAATTGCCACATTTGGTCCCTCGGGTTGGCGCACCAGCGTGATCGGGGCCCTCGGGATCGGCTTCGACCCTGCCAGTCCCCTGGCAAATATGCTGCACGGGCTGCTGTATTTCCTGCCTATCTACATAACCACATTGGTCGTCGGCGGCCTGTGGGAGGTACTTTTTGCCACGGTTCGCGGGCATGAGGTGAACGAGGGATTCCTTGTAACATCAATGCTTTACACCCTTATCCTGCCACCTTCGGTGCCACTCTGGCAGGTCGCTCTTGGAATTTCCTTCGGTGTGGTCATCGGCAAGGAGGTATTTGGCGGCACTGGCAAGAACTTCCTCAACCCGGCACTGGTCGGGCGCGCCTTTCTTTATTTCGCCTATCCCGCCTATATGTCCGGTGACACGATCTGGACGCCGGTGGATGGGTTTTCGGGTGCGACGGCGCTGGCAGTCTCGGCATCCGACGGTTATCAGGAACTGGCTGCGCAGGGCGTCAGTTGGGCAAGCGCCTTTTACGGCACGGTTCAGGGCAGCTTGGGGGAAACCTCAACACTTGCCTGCCTGATCGGCCTGGGTTTCCTGCTCTTTACCCGGATCGCCAACTGGCGGCTTGTCGTCGGGTGTCTGGCAGGAATGATCGGCTTTTCGACCCTGCTCAACCTGATCGGTTCGGACAGCAATCCGATGTTTGCCATGCCCTGGTACTGGCATCTGGTTCTTGGCGGCTATGCCTTCGGCCTTGTCTTCATGGTGACCGAGCCCGTTTCCGCCAGCCATACCAATGTGGGCCGCTATATCTATGGTGCCCTGATCGGTTTCATGGTGGTGATGATCCGCGTGCTCAACCCGGCCTTCCCCGAAGGCATGATGCTGGCTATCCTGTTCGGCAACGTCTTTGCGCCGCTGATTGATTATTTCGTTGTGCGCGCCAATATCAGGCGGAGGGCCAAGCATCATGTCTGACCACAATGCCGACAATCCCGGCCTGATACGCCGCTTTCTGGCGCTGCCGACCGATTCCGTACCCAAGACCCTGTTCGTGGCGGTTGCACTATGCCTTTTCGCCTCGATGATCGTTTCGGCCGCGGCGGTGGTCCTGCGGCCGCTTCAGGCCGAAAACCGGCTTCGCGACAAACAGGTCAATATCCTGCAGGTCGCGGGTCTTTATGAACCCGGTATTGATATCACGGCGGCCTTCGCGAGTTTCGAGCCGCAGGTCCTGGAACTGGCCACAGGCAGGTTTACCGATCAGTTCGATCCGCAAACCTTCGATGACCTTGCTGCCGCCGATGATCCGGTACTGTCGGACGCACTGACCGATGATCCCGCCTCGATCGGGCGGCAGTCGCGCTTTGTCGTCGTCTACCTGCTGCGCGACCAGGACGGCGCGCTCGACAAGGTCATCCTGCCGATCTACGGCTATGGTCTGTGGTCCACGCTTTACGGCTATATCGCCGTGGAGGAGGATGCCAACTCCATCTATGGTCTGCAATTCTACCAACATGCGGAAACCCCGGGCCTTGGCGCAGAGGTGGACAACCCGCGCTGGAAGGCGCTTTGGCGGGACAAGAAACTGGCCGATGCAGACGGCACCCTGCAGATCACCGTGGCCAAGACAGCCACAGCGGCGGGTGAGGATTTCCATGTCGATGCGCTGTCGGGGGCAACACTGACCTCCCGCGGGGTCGATAACCTGGTACGGTTCTGGATGGGCGATCAGGGCTATGGCCCCTTCCTGAACAACCTCAAGACGGGGGACATCTGATGGCTCAGACTCGCAGAGAAATGCTGCTCGACCCGCTGGTCGACAACAATCCGATTACCTTGCAGGTTCTGGGGATCTGTTCCGCGCTGGCGGTGACCTCATCGCTCAAGGTGGCCTTCGTGATGGCCGTCGCGGTGACAATGGTGACGGCCTTTTCATCGATGTTCATCTCGCTGCTGCGCAACCAGATACCGGCCTCCATCCGCATCATCGTGCAGATGGTCATCATCGCCTCGCTGGTGATCCTGGTCGATCAGATACTCAAGGCCTATGCCTATGAAGTTTCCAAGACATTATCGGTCTTCGTGGGGCTGATCATTACCAACGGCATCGTCATGGGCCGGGCGGAAGCCTTCGCAATGAAAAACCCGCCGGTGGCCTCGTTCATCGACGGCATCGGCAACGGCCTGGGCTATGGTCTGATCCTGATGCTGGTCGGCACCATTCGCGAACTCTTCGGTTCCGGCAGCCTGTTCGGCATCACCATCCTGCCAACCGTCAATAATGGTGGCTGGTATGTTCCGAACGGCTTGCTGCTATTGCCACCTTCGGCCTTTTTCGTGATCGGCCTGCTGATCTGGGGCTTCCGCAGTTGGAAACCCGAACAGGTCGAGGAACGCGAACACAAGATCCAGACGATCGAGGCACATTGATGGAAGGTCTGATCTCACTCGCCGTCAAGGCCATCTTCGTCGAGAATATGGCGCTGAGCTTCTTTCTGGGCATGTGCACATTCATTGCCGTCTCAAAGAAGATCTCCACCGCTATCGGCCTGGGCATCTCGGTGATGCTTGTCCAGACAATCACCGTACCAGCCAACAATCTGCTGCTGAGCTATCTTCTCAAGCCCGGCGCATTGGCCTGGGCGGGCTTCCCCGATGTCGATCTGACGTTCCTTGGGCTGATTTCCTATATCGGGGTGATTGCCGCGCTGGTGCAGATCCTGGAAATGGTGCTCGATAAATACTTCCCGCCACTTTACAACGCGCTGGGGATCTTTCTGCCGCTGATCACCGTGAACTGTGCCATTCTTGGCGGTTCCCTTTTCATGGTGGAACGCGACTATAGCTTTGCCCAATCCGCAACCTATGGCATTTCGTCCGGTTTTGGCTGGGCGCTGGCCATCACCGCGATGGCCGGGGTGCGCGAAAAGCTGAAATATTCCGACGTGCCGGACGGGTTGCAGGGCCTCGGCATCACCTTCATCTCCGCAGGATTGATGGCCATGGCCTTCATGTCCTTCAGTGGCGTGAAGCTTTAAGGGGGCCAAGATGCAGACTTTCCTTCTGGGCATCGTCCTGTTCACCCTGATCGTGATCGCGCTGGTCACACTGATCATGGTGGCCCGCTCGCGGCTCGTTTCGACCGGCAATGTCAACATCACCATCAATGACGAAAAGACGATCTCCGTTCCGGCGGGCGGTAAGCTGCTGCAAACACTGGCGGCGCAGAAACTGTTTGTTCCCTCGGCCTGTGGTGGTGGCGGCACATGCGCGCAATGCCGCGTCAAGGTACATTCCGGCGGTGGCGCGATCCTGCCAACCGAGGAAGGCCATATCACCAAGCGCGAAGCTGCCTCCGGCGACCGCTTGTCCTGTCAGGTGGCCGTCAAGCAGGACATGAAGATCGAAGTCCCCGAAGAGGTTTTCGGCGTCAAGAAATGGGAATGCGAGGTCGCCTCGAACGACAATGTCGCCACCTTCATCAAGGCGCTGGTCCTGAAGCTGCCGGAAGGCGAGGATGTCAATTTCCGCGCCGGCGGCTATATCCAGATCGCGGCCCCGCCCTACCGGCTGAGCTACAGGGATTTCGATGTCGCGGAGGAATATCGCGAGGATTGGGACAAGTTCGATCTCTGGCGCTATGAGGCCGTGGTGAACGAACCGGTTGAACGCGCCTATTCAATGGCCAATTATCCCGAAGAGAAGGGCATCATCATGCTGAATGTTCGCGTGGCTTCACCGCCACCGGGCACAGATGGCATCCCGCCGGGCAAGATGTCCTCCTTCATCTTCAACCTCAAGCCGGGCGACAAGGTGACGATCTCCGGTCCTTTCGGGGAATTCTTCGCGCGCGATACCGACAAGGAAATGGTCTTCATCGGTGGCGGCGCCGGCATGGCACCGATGCGCAGCCACATTTTCGACCAGCTCAAACGCCTGAAAACCGGGCGCAAGATCAGTTTCTGGTATGGTGCGCGCTCCAAACGCGAGATGTTCTTCGTCGAGGATTTCGACCAGCTCGCAGCCGAAAACCCGAATTTCGAATGGCATGTGGCCCTGTCCGATGCGATGCCCGAAGATGACTGGCAAGGCTATACCGGCTTCATCCATAACGTGCTGTTTGAGGAATACCTCAAGAACCATCCAGCCCCCGAGGATTGCGAATATTACATGTGCGGCCCGCCGATCATGAACCAGTCAGTCATCAACATGCTGCTGGACCTTGGCGTTGACCGTGAAGATATCATGCTGGATGATTTCGGCGGCTGATATGGCTGGCGGGACGGTGGGATCGTGTAGAATACGACACATGATACATCTTTGATTCGGTGCAGCAAAATC
>JBKEDF010000079.1:0-11745 GCA_047975325.1 Pseudorhodobacter sp.
AAGATCGCCTTTTGCAGGGTGCGCAAGGTCAGATCGCCCCAGATGAAGGAAATCCCCGTCGCGACCACCACGCCGAGCGCGGCGGCCTCGGTCGGCGTCGCCAGCCCGCCGATGATGCTGCCGATCACCGCGAGGATCAGGAGAAGCAGCGGCCAGATCTGGAGAAACCCGGCGAGCACCCCAAGGAGCGGCATCGCGGCCGTGTCGCGCGGCGCGATATCGGGCTGGCGCAGCGCCTTCATGAAGATATAGACCATGAACATCAGCCCGATCATCAGCCCCGGCAGGATGCCGGCCATGAACAGCCGGCCGATTGAGGTTTCCGTCAGCGCGCCGAAAATCAGGAAGGACAGGCTCGGCGGGATCAGAAGCCCCAGCGTCCCGCCCCCGGCGAGACTGCCGACGATGACATCCCGGTCATAGCCGCGCCGGGTCATCTCCGGATAGGCGACGGAACCAACGGCGGCGGCGGTCGAAAGGCTCGATCCGCTGACCGCGCCAAAGACCGTGCAGACCGCAATGTTGGTGTGCAAAAGCCCGCCCGGCACCTTGCGAAAGACCGGCGCGAAGGCGGCATAGGCGCGACTGCTGACCCCGCTATGCAAAAGGATCTCCCCCAGCAGGATGAAAAGCGGCACCGCGCTCAGCGTGAAGGAGTTGAAGACGTTCCAGATCGCGTCAACGGCAAGTCCTGTCGCGCCATTGGAATAGACCTGCAGAAGTATCAGCCCCGTCAACCCCAGCGCCGCACCAAGCGCAACACCGGTTGAGGCCGTCGCCACCATCAGCCCGATAAGGGTGGTCCAGAACATCGTTCAGCGGTCCTCTTCTGCGGTGGCAATATCGGGGAGTTCCTCAAGCGAGGCGTGGCGTTCCCGTTCCAGAAGCCCGGTCAGCCGCGCCGCGAAGATCATCCAGATCACCGCCATCGAGAGCGGCAGCACCGCCATCCAGGGATAAAGCAGAAGCCGCGCCGTTTCCGATTTGAGGTTTCGCCCCCAGGCGAATTCAAGCCAGGGCAGTGCCTTCATGAAAATCCAGCCGAAGAAAAACAGCCCCACCAGCATCGCCCCGACATGCACTGCCGTCGCGAAGCGCCGCTGCAACGCATTCGCGACGATGGCCACGCGCACATGCTGCGCGCGCAGGGTTACCAGCGGCAGGGCCAGAAACAGCGCCGCGCTGAGCATCAGCCCGACGACGTCTTCGGTGATGTGCAGGGGCGCGTTGGCGAAGCGGCGCATGACAACGCCGGCGACGATGACCCCGACGATGCCCACCATGCAGAGCGAGGCCAGAACAGCCATGGCGAGGGCCAGAAACTCCAGCCCCCGCACAAAAATTGGGCGCATATGCGTCATCACCGTCCTCAGCGACCGAGCGCCTCAAGCACGCGCGCGCGGTAATCCATGGCGTTGCCGCCGGCTTCTTCGGCCAGCATCCGCCAGGTGTCCGACACCGCGACGAGGAACTCCTCGCGATCCGCATCGGAAAAATCCTCGCCCCAGACGAGGCCGGTTTCCTGAAGGCCCGCGCGGGCGGCCATTTCCAGCTCCAGATCGGAATCATACTGGTTGGTGCGCGCCCAGAGCGCATCGGCCGCGGTGGTGATCGCATCGCGGATCGCCGGGTCGGTCGCCTCCCAGCGCTTGGTCTCCACACCAAGCGTATAGGGGGCCGAGGCCATCGGGTAGAGATAGGAGGCGTATTTCGTCACTTCCTGAAGCGAGATCGTGCTGGCGTAGCGCGCCGGATAAAGCGCGCAGTCGACGACGCCGGTCTTCAGCGCGACATAGGTTTCCTCCTGCGGGATGATCTGCGCCGCGACGCCGAGGCGCGTGAAGGTCTCCACCTGCTCGCGCGCCCAGACCCGGAGCTTGATATTCTTGAGATCCGCCAGCGTGTTGACCGGCGCATCGGCACAGAAGACCGAAACAGAAAGCGTTGGAATCGCGACGAAGCCGACCGTGCTGACGCCCCAGTCCTCATATTCCTCGCGATAGATTTCCTGCGCAACGGGCAGGACGGCCTTCAGCTCCTCCACGGTGCTGATCGCGCCCTGCACGAAGACCGACCCAAGCGCCGGTGCGTCACGGCCAAGATAGTTCGACCACATCAGGCTCATTTCCACCGCGCCGGTCGGCACCACGCGCAGAAGGTCGGGATTCTTCAGGCCAAGCGAGCCGCCATGATAGACGGTCAGCTTGAAATCCTGATCCGCCAGGGCGGCATTCACATCGTCAGCGAATGTCTGGATCTGTGCCGATTCAGGCCGGGTTTCCGGCAGGAAATTGTTCAACCGCCATTCTTCCGCCGTAACCGGTGCTGCCATGGCAAGGCCCAGGGTAACGCCCAGGGCTGCGATAACTCGGGTATTTTTCATCTGGTTCTTCCTCGGAGGGGCAAAATGCCCTTGTCAATCTTTCTGCTGAACTTGTCACATGTTTTCGGGGCGGCTCCAAGATGCAACCCGTCCCTGCGGAGTTTTGAAACCCGACGCATCACCTTGAAACATCTATTGGGGCTGATTGGCACGGTTCTGCAGGACCTTGTTGACGGCAAGAATCAGATCCTTGCGCCGGACGGGTTTGGTCAGGCGGATGTCATCGGCGCGCCCTCCCGCGCCATGAACGATCGATTCCTGCGAATAGCCCGAAAGCAGGATGACCCCCAGATCCGGCTTTTTTCTGCGCAGTTTGGCACAAAGCTGTACACCGTTGCGCGGACCCGGCATGATTATATCCGTTATCAACAGGTCGATATCGGGATATTCGGAAAAGATTGCCAGTGCTTCATCGGCATTCTGGGCGGCCTCCACCTGATGGCCGCTATTTTCCAGATGGACCCGAAGCAGGCCGCGCAAATCATCCTCATCTTCGACCAGAAGGATCTTGCCAGGGCGAACGGGATCCAGCCCGGCCTGATCATCGGTTGTGGGCGGGGCCGGGTTTTGTGAGGTGGCAGGAAAAAACAGCCTGAACGAAGTGCCGTTACCGGGTTCGGAATAAACACGGACCGCGCCTCCGCTTTGGCGGATGAAGCCCAGCACCATGGATAACCCGACACCTGATCCCTTGCCGGGCGCCTTCGTCGTGAAAAACGGATCAAAGATCCGGTCAAGGTCATCGGCATTGATCCCGTGGCCGGTATCGGAGACGGAAAGCACGACATAACGCCCCTCGGCTATGGCCTCAAAACGCGAGGAGATGTAGGAGCCATCCGCATTCAGATTGGCGGTCTCAATGGTCAGATTGCCGCCACCGGGCATTGCGTCCCGTGCGTTCAGGATCAGGTTGAGCAAGGCATTTTCCGCCATTGCCGGATCCGCGATTACCGTCCAGGCATCCTTGTCAAAGGCGGTTTCAACCAGGATATTGGCAGGCAGGATGCTATGGCTCCAGTTCAGCAGGTTTGACGCCATTTCATTGAGATTGAGCGGCCGCGCCTCAAGTTTTGAAACCCGCCCGAAAGAAAGCAAACCCTGTGTCAGCCGTGCGCCGCGCCTGCAGGCCGTCAGGATGGATGAAAGTTGTTCCGGTTTCACCCCATGCTGGGTTTCCAGCATGTCCGCACTCATCTGAATGACACAGATAAGGTTGTTGAAATCATGCGCGATACCGCCTGCAAGCTGGCCGATTGCTTCGAATTTCTGTTGTCTGTTGCTGAGGGTCTCAAGGCGCTTTCTGGCTGTGACATCCGCAAGGACGATGGCGAATTCCCCCTCATCCAGACCGATCAGCGTGACGGTAAAGAAAGTTTCGTCCTTCAATTCATGATCGAATTGCAGCAATGCATCCTGTGGCGCGCCAATGCTCAGATCGGCCTCGGTCGTTTTTACATTAGGCAGGCGGTTGCGCGCCCGCATATCGGCCATCAGTGCGACCTGTCCGCCAGCTGCCGAAACCGGGATCGCCGTTTCAACGGGGGAACCTTCCATTGTTCCGAAATCAATCACATTTCCATGTCGGTCAAAATACCGGATCGCGCGCCCGAAATTTCCCTGAACCCGGGTAACGGCATCAATATTGTGGGTGATCCGGTCATTGGCCTCCTTGGTATCATCGAAGGCCCGGCCGATCTCCTGTTCCAGTTCGGCAATTTCAGTTGGACGATCTATCCCTGGCGCTGCCCAACGGTCGGTCGCCGTGTGATCCTCGACAGCCTTGTAGAGCGTCTCCAGCGGCTTCACAATCGTGCGCGACAATCGCCGATGGGTTTCAACCGCGATCAGCAGAGCAAAGAACAGGCCAATAAGTATGACTTCCCTTATCCTGTCCATCACCATTTCGAAAAATTCGGGGATTTCCAGGACATAAATGGCGCGTGCATCGACAAAGCTCGGATCGGATCTGTCAAGAACCTCGCGTTCTATGTAGTCATGGGTTGCCATGCCAGCTTCAAGATCACCCGCCTGCAACAGCACCTTCCCAAAACGGTTTGTAACACGATAGGCAAAGACGGACCTGTCTTCCTCGATCAGCTTCCCGATCTTTTCCACCCCGTCATACTCGAACCGTTGAATCATCCATGTCAGCACCACATGATAACTGTTCAGCCTGTTGACGGCCTCCGACATTTGCTGCGCCCGGGTGGCCTGCCAGGTGAAAAAAACCAGCACCGTGCCGCAAAGCAACAGTGATAAAAGAACGATAGCCAGAAGTTCGGTTGTCAGCGCACGGCTGATCCCGTTTCGTCTTCGGGAAGGGTGCCCCGCGGACCTTGCCGATCCCCTTTGTCGCGTGGCTGTCATTTCTGGTACAATTCCCGCCACCTGGCCGAATTCATCGCATTGAGTACATCCGTGAAACCAATATCATTCAGTTCCCGCAGATAACTTTCCCATTCGGCGTCCACATCCCCCTCCCCCCTGATCCAGCCCGTGACGCGCTTGATTATATGGGCTTTGACCGGTGCCAGATACAGGTCGATGGCAACCTGTTCCTCCTGGTTCAAGGCACTGGGATAGACAGCTTCAAAAAGGTAGTCACCCGTCCTGTAAAGGCGCATCCCTGCCTGGGCGATTTCATTGGCAGATTGCCATTCATAGTTGAAATCCTGCCGGACGCCGCGCGGCATTGCTGCCCCGGCATCGCGCAGCTGTTCAATGACCGGTTTGTCTGCGGCAAGAACTTCCGGTTTGAAAACCGGTTTTCCGTCGATCAGGTCGTAATGCACCCCCTCAAGGCCGAAACTATCAAGCCTGCGGCCCTCCTCCCCAAACCAGAAATCAAAATATTTCAGGGTCTCTATCGGATAGGGGTTCTGGTAGGAAATTGCCCATCCGCTGGGTTGTATCTTGCGGCGCCGACCTTCTTCCCTGCGCTGGCCGGATGCCGATGCCGGGGGCGCAATGGGGATCAGGCGAAAACCGGGGATTTCATCCTGAAGCGAATCGTTGAACGAGGATGTGGAAACAAACCAGTCGTGCATTGCGCCGGCCAGATTGTTTTTCAGCGCGTAGGTCCGGCTCTGCATATCTTCATCCAGGACAGCGGGATCGATGAGCCCCTCCCGATACCATTTGGCAAGGTTTCGGATCACATCCTTGAATTCCGGCTGCACCAGCCCATGAACCAGCGCATTGCCCTGCACATAGAAATCCAGCGCCTCACTCGACCCGCTGCTGCGGGCATCCCAAAGCGGCGCAATCTGCAAAAGTGCTATCAGATCCCGCGCGAAGAACGGGATTTCATCCGCCTTGCCATTGCCATTGGGGTCCCGGGTCTTGAAGGCGTGCAGGACCTCATAAAATTCCTCTGCGGTCTGGGGTATTTCCAGCCCGAGCTTGTCGAGCCAGTCCTGCCGGATAAAATAGCCCTTGGTCAGATCGCCTTCGGGAAAAAACGGAATGAAATAAAGATGATGATCATAGGACATTGCAGCGCGATAGAGGTCGGGATTGTCCTGAAAAAACCTGTGCAGGTTTGGGGCATGTTCGGGGATCAATTCATCCAGCTTCACGAAGGCACCCTGCGGGCCGTATTTGTTGAACAGGCCCCGAAGCTCCGTCCCGCCGATGATATCGGGCAACTGACCGGAACGGATGATGCGGGCGACCTCCTCCCGAAAGGCCACATCGACCTCGGTTTCAATGCTGTGCAGTGAAATACCGGTCCGTTCCGCCACCTGTTTTTCGACAGGTGAGTTGCTGTCATAGGGGCGCCCCAGCCAACCGGGAAAATAGACCTGTAATTCAATCGGACTGGCGGAAATCAAGGGGCGGTCGGCAAGGGCCGGGCCACAAAACACGCTTGCCATACCGGCAAGTCCAAGAGCTACCAATCGGTTTATCATTCATTGGCCTTTCCTGTGGCGCGCCCTTATCCAGACAGCCTTATCCACCAGCAAAGCCATGATAACATAGATCATCGTATCAGGGTTTAGAACTCAAACCCGACTACCCATACCAATGGATATGGTTGCAGATCGCAACACCCGGAAGGATCGCCCACGGCCCCCGGACAGGTTTTTTCCGACGCCAGACAGGAAAGACCTGCCCCGCCTTCGGTTGCCCTCGTGCCGCATCAGGCGACGGCGGCAAAACCGTCATCAAGCGCTGCAAGGATCGTGTCTGCCTCGGCCTGGGTGAGGATCAGCGGCGGGGAGAGGATGATATTCGGCCCCGAGATGCGGATCATGACCCCGTTTTCATAGGCGGTCTTCTGGATCCGGTCCATCAGCGGGGCGGGTGCCGGGGCCTTGCTGTCCCGGTCGGCAACGCATTCGATGCCGGTCATCAACCCGTATCCACCCCGGACGTCGCCGATCAGATCATATTTTGCCATCAGCCGTTGCGCACCCTGATACAGCTGCGCTCCCCGTGCGGCTGCGTTCTCGGGCACGTTCAATCGCCGGGTTTCTTCCAGTGTCGCCAATGCGGCCGCAGCCCCAACGGGATGACCGGAATAGGTATATCCCGTGCCGATAAATCCTTCGGGTGCCTTGCAGTTTTCGAAAGCATCGACGACCTTTTCCCCAAGCATCACGCCGCCAAAGGGGAAATAGGCATTGGTAACGGCCTTGGCAAAACAGGTCATGTCCGGCTTGACACCCCAGAGGCGCGACCCCGTCCAGGCGCCCGTACGGCCAAAGGCGGTGATGATCTCATCGGCAATCAACAGGATCCCGTTTCGGTCACAAATTTCCCGGATCATCGGCATCAGTGTGGGATGTGGCGGGATTACTCCGCCCGCGCCCAGGATCGGTTCCATGATCAATGCTGCAATGGTCGTGGCACCGTTGAAGGCGATCTCATCCTCCAGCGTTGCGGCAATCAGCTGTGCCAGCCGTTCCGGATCGGCCTCGCCATAGGGGTTGCGATAGGGATAGGGCGCTGGCAGATGCAGGCAACCGGGCAGAAGAGGTTCATAACTGCGCCGGAAATTGGCATTGCCATTGACCGATGCCCCCCCCCAATGCGTGCCGTGATACCCTTTCTTAAAGGAAATGAACTTTACCCGCTCCGCTTCGCCCCGGATCTTGTGATACTGACGCGCAAGACGCAGGGACGTATCCACACTGTCCGAACCGCCCGAGGTAAAGAACGCGCGAACCAGCCCATCTTCGGCAAACCAGCTGCGTAGTTCATGCGCCAGTTCAATAGTCGGGCCGGGCATCGTGCCCCGGAACGTGGAATAGTAGGGCAGTTCCGCCAGTTGTTTCGTGATCGCATCCTTGATTGGTTGGCAGGAATAACCCAGATTGGCATTCCAGAGCCCGCCCACCGCGTCGATAACACCATTTCCATCCAGATCGAATATCCGTACACCTTCCGCAGCGGTGATGATTGTGGGAGGGTTGGAAATGACCTCCGCTGGATTGGCCATCGGCTGAAGGAGATGCTTCGTATTGTTTTCCTTGAGAAAATTATTGTCCTTCATATCCTGATCTCCTTTCAGATATCATAGGCGGGAACTGGGAAATAATCCGGATGGTGGCCGCCGCGAAGTTCGGTCAACCGCCGTGCAGCGGCGCGGACCTCGTCGATCACCAGCCTTTCGGATTCCTGTGTTGCGCGTATCGTTGGCATGGCCACGGCAACGGAGCCGCATACCTCACCGCTTGGGCTGAAATAGGGGGCGGCGATACCCGTTACCCCATCTTCGTAACTGGCCGTGGATCTGGCATAGCCGGCTTCGCGGATCTGTTCGAGCAGCGGATGGATTTCATGCGGATCTATGATCGTATTGGGCGCGTAACGCTCCATTTGCCGTCCAAACATGGCGTCAAGCACAGTGATATCCGCAAAGGCCAGCACCGCCAGCCCCGATGAGGTTGCATGAAAAGGCAGCACCTCACCCGGTTCGATACTCACGCGATTGGCCCGCCTGCTTTCGACTGTGGCGATATTGGCCAGCGCCTCACCCGAAATGATTGATGCATGCGCGGTTTCCTTCGTTGCCGCCGCCAGATCGCGCAACACGACACGAACTGCCTCCCCCATTGGCATGGTTGCTTCGCGCAGATGCGCAAAGCGCAGGAAGGCCGGGCCAATCCGGTAGCTCCGCGTGGATTCGTCCTGTTCGACAAAGCCCTTCATCTGCAGGGCTGTCAGGAATCGCAAGGTACTGGCCTTGTTGTAACCGGTCAGTTTGGAAAACTCGCTCAATCCGATATGCGAACGCTGTTCCCCAAAGAAATCAAGCAAGGTCAATGCCTTGATTACAGTTGATGGGCCGTCCGACATGATCGTGTGTCCTCATTCTGCCGGAGTTCCGGCGTCATTACATAAATTCTTGACAGAAACTAGTTAACACTGCAACATAAAAAGAACCGTTGGTGCTATATTTGAACCACTTTCGGTAATTGGTTGATAAACAGGGAGATAACTATGAAGGCCATGAAGGGAATCGCTGCGGCAGTCGCCGTAACGCTCAGCGCGGGCATGGCAATGGCGGAATATCCGGAGAAACCGATCTCGATCGTCGTTCCCTGGCCGCCAGGTGATCTGGAGGATGTTTTGAGCCGGATGATCGCGGATGGCCTGCAGGAAGCCTATGGCGTACCGGCGGCAGTCATCAACAAACCGGGTGGTGGTGGTGGCCCCTTCCCCGGTGCGATTGAGGCAAGCCAGGCCGCAGCCGATGGTTACACGATCGGCTCTTTCGTATCGGCGGTGCCGATTGCCGGGCCTGCACTTGGCATCCCGCAACTCAACCCCTTTCCCTTTGAACCTGTCGGGATCTTCCTGACCTATCCTTTCGTGATCGTGGCCAAGGGCGATGCACCCTATGACGATATCGACGGACTGGCGGCACATGCGCAGGAAAACAAGGTAACGCTGGGCCATTTCGGTGCACCGTTGATTCCGACCCGTGCGACCATGGCACTGGCAGCCAAGAAGGGCTTTTCCTGGGGTTCGGACGCAGCTTTTGATGCGCTCGACTGTAATACGCTGGCTTCCGGCGATGCGGATGTAATCAACACCACGCTGCAACTGGTGCTGCCCTGCATCAACGATGTGAAGGTATTGGCAACTGTCACGGATGAACGCATCCCTCTTGTCCCCGATGCACCGACCCTGGCGGAGATAGATCCAGACCTGGGGGTTGCACTCTGGAACGGGCTGTTCGTGCATCAGGATGTGCCGGCCGATATACGCGCCAAGATTGCCGAGGTTGCCGAAAAGGTGGTGACAGGTGAAGCAGCGAGCAAGCTTTCCTCCGAAACCGGTGCCGGGATTTACTGGCAAGGGGCTGAGGATGCCGCCAAACGCATCGAGGAAGACGCCGCCAAGCTCAGCGGTTTCTGATCGACACGTACAAGGCCGGGCCCCGGGCGTGCCCGGCCATCATCATTCCAGAACGGGGCGCCAGCCATGACGACTGACTCAGCCGTGACGAATAACGCTACCTCACAGGAAGCGACATTACCCGAACCACCCAGTACAAGACGACAAACCGGCGATACGACCTTCGGCACCATTTGCCTGCTGATATCCCTCTTTCTCTTTTCCCAGATGTGGAACCAGACAACCTGGGTCGATGGGCAAGGCTTTGCCGCCCAGCCCGGTTTCTGGCCACGTCTGGCAGTGATCGGCATGGTGCTGTTTTCAACCTTGAACCTTTATTTTTCCATCCGTGATCCCGGTGCCGAGGAACGGCTGACCGGGCTGGGCGAAGAGGTCCTGCTCTGGATCAGATCACTGGAGTTTGGCCTTTGGTTCATGGTCTATGTTTTTGCGACACCGATCATCGGCTACATGCCGGCCTCGGTGCTGTTCGCTGTCGCGCTGTCGCTTCGGGTGGGGTATCGCTCAAGCCAGGCACTGATCTGGGCGGCCATCGCCGGGGCGGCGACGGTGCTGCTTTTCAAATCCTTCCTGCAGGTCAAAATCCCGGGCGGTTCGGTTTATGAATCCCTCCCCGAGGGGATCCGCAGCTTCTTTGTTCTCTATCTTTGAGGCGCGCAGATGGAAACTTTTCTCTCAGGTATCGACTATATCGCGCGCATTGACGTGCTCATTGCCCTTCTGATCGGTTCGGTGGGCGGGGTGATGATCGGTTCCATTCCCGGCGTGGGTCCGGCCGTGGCCATTGCCATCCTCCTGCCCGCAACCTTTGCCTTCGATCCGATCGTGGGGCTGACATTGCTTCTGGGGATTTACGGATCCTCCATGTATGGCGGGGCGATCCCGGCCATCCTGATCAACACGCCCGGGACGGCGGCCAATGCCTTGACCACCTATGACGGATATCCGATGACCCAGCGGGGGGAGCCGCATCGCGCGCTGTCGCTGGCTTATTGGGCGTCCTTCGTGGGCGGTATCTTTTCGGTAGTCTGCCTGATTCTCCTGACCCCGGTGCTGGCGGCGGTTGCGCCGATGTTCGGTTCGCGTGAGATCTTCCTCGCGGCACTTCTGGGCATCGTGCTGGTCATCGTCACCCATCGCGGGCAGGCGCTGGCGGCAGGGTTTCTGGTCTGTTTCGGGATCTTCATCAATACCATCGGGCTGGAGCCTATCCGTTACACCCAACGCTATACCTTTGAACAAAGCTGGCTGTCCTCGGGGGTCAATCTGATTGTGGTGGTGCTGGGGCTATTCGCCATCAGTCAGGCCTATACGCTGCTGATCGCCAGGGACGAATCCCCCGAAATGCCGAAACTCAGGGGGTCAATGTTCTCGGGGCTCAAGGAGGTGGTCCAGCACAAGCGCGTGGCGCTTTTTGCCTCCGGCTCAGGCGTGTCCATGGGGATCATCCCCGGTGTGGGGGAATTCCTGGCACAATTCATGTCCTATACCTATGCCTCGAACACCTCCAAACACCCCGAAAAATTCGGCCATGGCGCCCCCGAGGGGCTGATTGCATCGGAATCCGCCAACAATGCCGTACCCGGTGCTGCGATGATCCCGCTTTTGGCACTTGGCATTCCGGGGGAAGCGCTGACGGCAATGATGTTGTCGGTCTTCTATGTCCATAATGTCGTGCCGGGGCCGCAGTTGTTTCAGGAACAGCCGGATTTCATTGTCGGGCTCTATCTGGTGTTGCTGCTGCTCAATATCATTGTCGTGGCCTTCCTGATCTTTGCCACCAAGGGCATCCTTCAGGTCATCCGCATCCCGACCCGTTTCCTGGGCGTTGTCGTTCTGACATTGAGCTTCGTGGGCGTTTACAGCCTTCGGAATTCGGCCACGGATTGCGCGCTGGCGGCAGGTTTCGGCGTGCTGGGCTATATCCTGAAACGGTTGAACCTGCCTGTCGTGCCAATCATCCTCGGCATGGTTCTGGGCGGTATCATGGAAAC
>JBKEDF010000092.1:0-7028 GCA_047975325.1 Pseudorhodobacter sp.
GCCTTGAACAATGCGGCAAGCTTCGCGGCTTCCTGATTTACATCATGACGCTGCAAGCTGCGCGTGCGTGCGGCCACCCCCATTTCCGCCAGGCGGGGCAGCGGTGTTTCGGCCAATGCCAGGATTGCATCGGCCAGCGCCGCGGCATCACCCGCCGGAACAACCCAGCCCTCCCGCCCGTTATGTACGAGTTCCGGTATTCCGGCAATTGCGGTCGCGATCACCGGCCGGCCCGCCGCCATGGCTTCCATCACCACCATGGGCAAGCCCTCCGCGAAGGAAGGCAGGATCAGCGCTTGCGCCGTATCGAGCGTGGCCCGCACCACAGCCTCATCCGCCCAGCCTGCAAGATGAATGACATCGCCCAGCCCCCGTGCGGCAATTCCGGCTTCAAGAACCGGGCGCAACGGTCCATCGCCGAGAAGAGTCAGCCGCAGATCAGGCAGTTTCGGTGCTGCCAGTGCCATCGCATCGATCAGCAAGGAAAACCCTTTCTGTTCCGCCAGCCGTCCGATTGCCACCAAATGCGGCCCCCCTTCGGGAATAGGGTGCGTCGTTTCGAAGCGGGTCGGATCAATTCCGCAATGGACGATCTTGATCCGTGGCCAGTTTTCCACGCTGGTCCAGCGGCTAAGCTGACTGCGACCAAAGCTGCTGATCGCGACAGTGAATGCGGCGTTTGAGATCTTGTCACCGAGGCTGAGCACCACGGGCGCGTCAAATTCTTCCGGCCCATGGGTGGTGAAGCTGTAACGTGGACCACCCAGCAAGTGGCTGAGCATTGCCACGGTGGTGGAATTGGTTCCGAAATGGGCATGCAGGTGTTCTACCCCCAGCGCCCGGCAACGTCGGGCGATATAGGCAGCTTCAATCAGATAGATCAGATGCCTCAACCGTCCGCCCGATGCCGCACCCCCCACCTTGCCGCAGCGCAAGGCCTGACCCAGGGCCCGCCAGGATGCACCTGGTCGCGAAACCATCCAGCCCAGCGCAAGGCTGATCAGCCGTACCGCACCCATTTCCAGAACATGTTCCGTGCGGGCATCTTCGTCCTTGTCCGCTGGCTCAACCAGCGCCGCACGATCCGATCGCATGGCAAATCGATGGACGGTCACGCCTTGCCGTTCCAACGCCTGGATTTCCCGCCGGATGAAGGTTTGCGAGGGGCGCGGATAAGTATTGACAAGATAGGCAATCTTCACAGGTGAAGTCCTTCACTGTTTTCAGCAGCTCAATTACTGCTTCCTGCTATGAGAATGTTAGAGGGAAAAGTAAGTACCCAGCGGCATTTCCGTAGAACAATCCCCGACAATGGCGAAGTTCACCCGATCCCATATAGGATATCGCTGTTGTATGGGAATGCATATTCATACTGATTGCCGTAACGTCGCGCTGTGCAGATTGCCCCTGACCGCTGTTTTTTTGATAGAGATCATTCAAATTTCTAATAGAATGCACAATTCTAGGTTTAAATCCCGCCAGATTTTTGCCGCATTTGGTGGACAGGCTGCAGACTTAACGAGGATCTGTCAGTTTTTTTGGTAAAGGAGTTTTCCATGGCAATCACGATTATCATAGTTGGGATTATATCCGGATCCCTTGCTGTCGTGATTGCTCTGATGCTTGGCGCTTCATATTGGACGGTATTTCTTGTCTATCCACTTGCCGGAACAGCAGGCGCAATCGTGGCTATCCTGTTTGTTGTCTGGTGTGTTTCGAGGCAGGACCAGTCTTCCGAGGCAGTACAAACCGGTTGTTAATAACATTGCGCGGCCCAAAACCTGCTATTGTCCAGCCCACCAAGGGTTATTTCCGGGCCGGTGCCCTGATGCCTGAAAGGTTGCCCTCACGTTCTACTGTGGCGCGATGCAGCCCATCAACCAGCAAGGATACATCATTGATCCCGACAACCAGTCGATAGCCCAGAGCCTCAAGCTCCTTCCAGTCCCGTCCGCCGCCGCGTACCGTGGCCAGCATCAACCCGGTTCTGGCCGCGACTGCCTCGACCTTTTCAAAAAGGTCCTGAACCTCAGCATGATCCAGCCGTTCCAGATGGCCTGCGCTTGCAGCCAGGTCATTCGGGCCAAGGAAGACCGCCCCGATACCCGGCACTGCGGCAATTTCTTCCAATGCCTCGACGGCCGCAACATGTTCGCATTGCAACATGATGAGAACCTCGTCATGTGCCTCGGCGCGGGCATAATCGGGGCGCGCACCCCAATCGGAACAGCGCAGGATCGGCGCGGCATAGCCACGCCCCCCCCGCGGTGGATAGTAAAAGGATGACACGACCTGCCGTGCCTGTTCGGCGGTATTTACCATGGGAACGATGAAGGAGCGGAACCCACGATCAAGCGCGCGCTTGATGGTTGTATCGCTTCCGTCAGGGATTCGCAGGATCACCTCGCCCCCTGCAGCTTCGACGGCTCGTGCCACATGAACCCATGTTTCCAGATCACCAATGCCATGTTCACCATCGATCACAATGGTTTTCCAGCCATGGCGAACCATGATCTCGGCGGTATCGGGGCTGCCCAGTTCAACCCAGGCAGCAGGGATCATCTGCCCTTTTGCCATTTCTGCCTTCAAACGGTTCATCTCTTGTCACTCCCCGGAAATATCGAACATCTTGTCCGGCCCCGTTTCCTGCATCTTCCGCATGTAACCGAGATTGGTTCCGTGCAAAAGCCCGATCCCACACCCTGCGGGGGTCTGGATGCCAAATTGGCACAGCATGTCATGAACGATGGGCGGCAGCAGGGCTGCAAGCGCCCTTGCGATGCCCGGCAGGCATGGAGATAATATAGGGATGAAGACACTTCTTTGTTTCGGTTACGGATATTCGGCGCAGGCCCTTGGGAAACGGTTGATTGCACGGGGCTGGCGGGTGATCGGCACGACCCGCAATCCGGCAAAGGCCGAAAGGCTGCGCCATGCGGGGGTGGAGGCGCTTGTTTGGCCCGGATCCCCGCTTTTGCCGGCACTGGCCGAGGCCACACATATTTTGGCTTCCGTTGCGCCCGATGCAAATGGCGATCCGTTATTGCGCGAACATGGGGCGGATATCGCCGCCGCGCGACCGGCCTGGGCAGGATATCTTTCCACAACCGGGGTCTATGGCGATCATGCAGGTGGTTGGGTGGATGAAGATACACCGCTTACCCCCGGTACGGCGCGCGGTAAATGGCGCGTTGCAGCGGAGGTGGAATGGCGTGCCACCGGGCTACCGCTTCATATCTTCCGACTGGCAGGAATTTACGGACCGGGGCGCGGGCCCTTCACCAAGCTGCGCGAGGGCCGGGCGCGACGCATTGTGAAACCGGATCAGGTCTTTTCCCGCATCCATGTGGAGGATATCGCCCAGGTGCTGGACGCATCCATCGCACGGCCGTCGCCCGGGGCGATCTATAATGTCTGTGATGATGACCCTGCGGCCCCGGAAGCTGTAATCGGCCATGCCGCGCAGCTTATGGGTTTGCCGCTTCCGCCCATGGAGGATTGGGAAACTGCAGACATGACGCCACTCGCGCGCAGCTTTTATGCCGAAAACAAGCGTGTGAGGAATGATCGGATCAAGCAGGATCTGGGCATAGACCTGATCTATCCCGATTATCGCAAGGGGCTTGCCGCATTGGCGGCAGCGGAAAGGTAACGCGCCGCCCCAATGAGCGCTTACCAAATGCTAACAAACTGCTTTTAAGCTTCTGACCGGGGTAACCGGCGGAAGGAGCCTTCAGAAATGGAAATAACATCCGAATTGCGGGGGGGTCTTCTGGCGGTGACCGTAATGGATAACCGTATCGATGCCGCCGGGGCCATCCGTTTCAAGGAAGATATGCGTCAGATCATCGAAACACCCTCCGCACGGGTGCTGTTGGATCTGTCCAATGTCACTTTCCTGGACAGTTCGGGGCTTGGCGCCGTGGTTGCGGTACGAAAACTGTTGGGTGAGGCACGACCACTTGATCTGGCGGGTTTGACACCAACGGTACAAAAAGTGTTCCGGCTGACGCGGATGGATACCGTTTTTACCATCTATCCGGTGTTGGAGGACGGTCTGAAAAATGCAAGCTGACCTTGCCGATGGTCCTGAAGGGACCATCGCCTGCCTGACCCTTCCGGCCAGGACCGAGGCCATATATGCAGGGCTGCAGACATTGTTGGCACAGCCTCCGCTTGCACACCTTGATAACAATCTACGTGGCGCTGCGGAACTTGCCCTGGCTGAAGCACTGAACAATATCGTCGAACATGGCTATGCCGGGCAATCCGGGGATATCGATATTGAAATTCATCAGGAAAAAGACGGGCTTTTCTGCCAGATCCATGATGCGGGTCGCGCTTTTCCCGGCGGCAAGCTGCCGAAAGGAATCTTCCCGGATCTGAAAGGGGAACTGCCCGAAGGAGGGTTTGGCTGGGCGCTGATTCATGCGGTGGCAGAAGATATCTGTTATGAACGATGCCATAGGCGCAACCGGACTGCCTTCCGGATCAGGGCAAATCAGGATGAGGCAATCGGCCAAACCATCTGAACGCCCCCTGTTTTCAGATCAGGCATCCGGAAAATCGGGCAGGGAATGCGCCGGGGCCTTGCCGGAAGGTGCACGATAAGGGCGGGTTACATCGCGCAGGGTGGTATTCAGCGCCTCAACCTGCATTCGCACCGCCCCATCCCCTGCCAGGGTAAGCACGACCGTGCCCGTACCATCCTCGCCCGGTTCGAAATTGATCGTCAGGATTGAAAGGATCGTGTCTTCATCCTGCTTGTGCAATCCCTGCGACTGAACGGAAAGTACATCCTGAAAAAGCACAAGACAGCGAACGCGTTCGTAATCACGACCGGCCTGGGCTGCAGCCTCACGATCCTCCCAGCGAAAGCGGTTGACCAGAAGCACGAATTCCCGTCGCCGCGCATGATACCGCAAGTCCGATACCGACAGCACTGCATCCTGCAAAAGCGCGGATGCGATGCGAAGATCCTCCGGATCGGTAACCAGCAGCGCCAGCGGCGTCTCGGCGCCATCGGAAAATCGGGCGTCGGTCATGCCTTGATCCGTTCGATATGTGCACCACAGGCGCCAAGTTTTTCTTCCAGTCGTTCATAGCCCCGGTCGAGGTGATAGACACGGCTGACAACCGTTTCCCCTTCGGCCGCGAGCCCTGCCAGAATCAGGCTGACGCTGGCGCGCAGATCAGTGGCCATGACAGGCGCGCCGCGCAACCGTTCCACCCCGGTCACCGTCGCCGTGCCGCCATGCACATCAATATGCGCCCCCATCCGGATCAGTTCCGGCGCATGCATGAAACGGTTCTCGAAAATCTTTTCTTCCAGGACTGAACGGCCCTCGGCGGTGCACATCAGCGCCATCATCTGCGCCTGAAGGTCGGTCGGAAAACCCGGGAAAGGTTCGGTTGTCACATCCACGGCCTTCACGCGATCATTCCGGCGGGACACCTTTAGCCCGGCCCCGGTTTCCTCGACGGCAATTCCGGCAGCGTCAAGCCTTTCGCAAAAGGCCCCGACAAGATCGATCCGGCCGCCAAGGCATTCGACTTCCCCACCGCAGATCGCCGGGGCCAGCATATAGGTGCCAAGCTCGATCCGATCGGTAACCACGGGGTGGGTTGCACCACCAAGGCGATCAACGCCTTCGATTGTTATGGTGGAACTGCCTTCGCCTTCGATATGCGCCCCCATCCGTTGCAGGCAACGGGCAAGATCCACGATCTCGGGCTCACGCGCGGCGTTTTTCAACACGGTTGTGCCCTTGGCCAGAACCGCCGCAAGCAGGGCGTTTTCCGTTGCCCCCACCGACACCAGAGGGAATTCCACCACCGCACCGGTAAGCCGCCCCCCCGGTGCGCGGGCATGGACATAGCCATCACGAAGGTCAAGGTCGGCCCCCATTGCCTCCAACGCCATGAGATGCAGATCCACCGGTCGGGCACCGATCGCACAGCCCCCCGGCAGTGATACCACGGCATTGCCCTCCCGGGCCAGCAGCGGACCCAGAACCAGAATTGAGGCCCGCATCTTGCGTACGATATCGTAATCCGCGCGATGATTGTTGATATCATGGCTCGACATTGCCAGAACCTGCCCGTCCTGAAGGCTTGCCACTTCAGCGCCCAATGACCCCAGAAGCTGCGTCATGGTTCGGATATCCGACAGCCGCGGTGCATTGGTCAATGTCAGCGGTTCTTCCGTCAGAAGTGTCGCGGGCATCAAGGTCAGGCAGGCATTCTTGGCCCCTGCGATGGGGATGGTGCCGTTAAGCTCACTGCCGCCTCGTATCAATATCGAATCCATCGTCCTGCCTCATTCATCTTGTTCTTTTGGTTCCGCCCGCGCCCGGGCCTGTGCCTTGCGCCGCGCCATATTTGCCTTCAGCGCCGTCTTCAGGCGGTTCTCCCGCGTCATCTCCTTTGCCGTGGGCCTCTGTCTTGCGGGTTTTTGCGGCTTTTCGGGGCTATTGGGCGCATTGGTCATAGCCTTCTCTATCCCAGCTACCAAAAAGCGTCCAGATTGGGCTTGCATGGTCAGAAAATTCCGACTATCCACCCGCCACGCTTCGGTCGTTGCCACTGAACTGGGCTGCTATCGCCCAAGGAACATGTTTCCGTTGTGGGGACGAATCGGGTAACGGGCTTTTTCAGGGCCAACTGGATCGGGGTACCCCCCGAAATAGCCATCTGGAAGAACCTAGGCTGTGGTAGCTCAGTGGTAGAGCACTCCCTTGGTAAGGCCGCATTTGGTCGGAATTGCTGTGGGATAACAGTGGCTTAGGTTTCTCGGGGGGTGCCTCGGGGTGAAAAATCGGTGTGGCAGCGTTGCCACGCTGTTGATGAAGGAAAACATGGGGTGATATGACCCCGCACCGTGCTGCAGTAGCTCAGTGGTAGAGCGCGTCCTTGGTAAGGACGAGGTCGGGAGTTCAATCCTCCCCTGCAGCACCATTTCTCCATTTAGGCCTGTCAAATCCCCTAACACCTTGAAGGGAAAGGCAGTTTTTATAGTTCCATACCCG
>JBKEDF010000005.1:0-1651 GCA_047975325.1 Pseudorhodobacter sp.
TGACCAAGCGCGGCTATACCGAGGTCGTGCGCAAGAAGGTCGGCCCGACATGGACACCGACCGCCTCCATGCGCGAGCGTGACCCGAGCCTGCCGCAATCGGTCCCGCCGGGGCCGGACAATCCGCTGGGCACCCATGCGCTCTATCTCTCCTGGCCAGCCTACCTGATCCACGGCACGCATGATACGCGCAAGATCGGGCGCCCCTCCTCCTCGGGCTGTTTCGGCCTTTATAACGAACGCGTCGCCGAGCTTTACCCGCTGGTGGAAATCGGAACACAAGTGCGGGTGCTCTGACCCCGAGCCCTGCCCCCATTTCAGGCATTTTTCGCCCCTGCCCCAAGCCTCCATGGCCGCCGGGAATGAAACTGGCTTCCCCAGGCGGCCTGCCTCTGTGGGGCGCAATCGAGCCGTGGCAAACTATCAGCACAAGCGCCTGAACTCGTATCAGCCACCTCCAACAGAAGGTGGCCGATGGACGGCTCATTGATCTCGCCAATAATTATCACCTGACAAGAAACAATTCGTTTGTTTTTTAACCTTTTGTTAACTAAAAAAATACATCAATTTGTCGGAAAGTTACAGCTTCCAGCCGATTGGTTTGAGGTGACAGTATCGGTTGTGGTCTGAAAATCTGACATAAGGCACTTTGCCCGTTCTGGTGAAGTCTTGCCGCTTGGGACAAATATATGCGTGACTATTGCGACGGCGACGCCGTCCCTTTAACCGTGCCTTTTTTCTTCCGAAGAAAACAAACAAGCCGGTATCGCAACGACAACGCATTCTCTCCGGACTGGACCTGGAGGTTCAGGGCCTACAAATACCTCTTTGATAAAACCCTGGCAGTTCTTGGGCTTGTCGTGGCCAGCCAGTTCGGGGGGTTACTGCTTTTCCTGCATCCCTTCCTCAATCCCGGCCCGCTTTTCTATCGGCAGGAGCGATACGGAAAGGACAAGAAATCATTCGTCATGTGGAAATTCCGAACGATGCTTCCCGAAGATCCGGGACAGCAGCGCGGCGCGACATGTGGGCTTGAAACTGGCCGGATAACCATCCTGGGCGCGGCATTGAGAAAATACCGGATAGATGAATTGCCCAACTTCCTGAATGTCCTTCTTGGGCAAATGAGCGTTATCGGCCCCCGCCCCGATATTGCGTCGCATGCCTGTCATTATTGTCAGGAAATTTCGCATTACAATTACCGCTTCAAGATCAAGCCCGGCATTACCGGCCTTGCCCAGATCGAAAGCGGATATGCCGAAGGCATTGAGGCGACGGCCCGCAAGGCGCATTTCGACCGGATCTACGTCCAGTCATCCTGCACCCGGATGGATGCCTATATTGCGCTGCGCACGATCGGCGTTATGATCTCGGGATTTGGCGCCAAGTGATGATCTGATGCGCACGGACAAGCCTTTCCGGCGCCCGGAGAAGGGAGCGGCATGTTTACCATCGAGCATGAATTTGATTCCACCGTCATCACCCTCGTCGACGAAGGGCCCGCCCCGATCCATGAAGACATCACGATCAGCGCCTTCGAGGAATGCGTGACCATCGAGCAGCTTGATGCCCGCACCGACCGGGTTCAAAAGATCACCCTCTCGGCGGGCCAGCTCAGGGACCTGACAGCGGCACTCAACCTGCCCGAAGGC
>JBKEDF010000023.1:0-29180 GCA_047975325.1 Pseudorhodobacter sp.
TGCTCTTCGCGTGATCGACCCTTTTTCCAGTGGCCGATAAGCTTTTCCGAGGGAGCTGGCTCTGGCAGGGTCCTGGCCCTGTTACCTGGCGCCCACCTGATTTTTCAGGCTCTCGGGAAAATTCAGTCGGCACGGTCGCTGCGGATCCCGCCGCATCCCTTCGCCGCGCGCCCTTTCATAACATGACATGCCGCAGCGCAGTCTGCGCGAGGCGGGTCATACCGAAAAGGGATATGTTCCATCACCGGTGTGAGTTGCATTCACCCGGGGGGGAGGCCATATACGCGGGACCGTCTCAGGGAGAGCTGTGATGAACTATCTCGATTTCGAGAAACCGCTATCGGAGATCGAGGGCAAGGCCGAGGAATTGCGCGCCATGGCCCGGTCGAACGAGAACATGGATATCGAGAAGGAGGCCACCGCGCTGGACGCCAAGGCCGCCACGATGTTGCGCGATCTTTACAAGGATCTCGACCCCTGGCGCAAATGCCTGGTGGCGCGTCATCCCGACCGGCCCCATTGCAAGGATTACATCGAAGCGCTTTTCAACGAATATACCCCGCTTGCCGGGGATCGGAACTTTGCCGATGACCATACGGTGATGGGCGGGCTTGCCCGGTTCGAGGATCAGCCGGTGATGGTGATCGGCCATGAAAAGGGCAATGACACAAAGACCCGGATCGAACGGAATTTCGGCATGGCCCGGCCCGAAGGCTATCGCAAGGCAATCAGGCTGATGGATATGGCACATCGTTTCGGCCTGCCGGTCATCACGCTGGTGGATACCCCCGGCGCCTTTCCCGGCAAGGGGGCGGAGGAACGGGGCCAGGCCGAAGCCATCGCACGATCCACGCAGAAATGCCTTGAAATCGGCGTGCCACTGGTGTCGGTCGTGATCGGGGAGGGCGGATCCGGGGGCGCGGTGGCCTTTGCCGCGGCCAATCGCGTCGCGATGCTGCAACATTCGGTCTATTCGGTCATCTCGCCCGAAGGCTGCGCCTCGATCCTGTGGAAAGATGCCGAAAAGATGAAGGAGGCCGCAGAAGCCTTGCGGCTGACCGCGCAGGATCTGCACAAGCTGGGCGTAATCGACCGGATCATTGCCGAGCCGGTGGGCGGCGCACAGCGCGGCCGCACCGATACGATCACGGCCGTGGGCAAGGCCATTGCCGCAATGCTCAAGGAGCTTTCAGGCAAGAAACCCGAGGCCCTGATTGCCGAACGACGACAGAAATTCCTTGATATGGGGACCAGGGGCCTGGGAAGTTGAGAGATGACAAATCCCTGGGTCATCCTGGTGCTTGCCGGCCTTTTCGAAACGGGCTGGGCCATCGGCCTGAAATACAGTGAAGGTTTCACACGGCTCTGGCCTTCCGTCCTGACCCTCATCCTGGCACTGATCAGCTTTGTCCTGCTGGCGCAGGCCATGCGGGAACTGCCCGTGGGAACTGCCTATGCGGTCTGGACCGGGATCGGCACGCTGGGAACCGCCCTGCTGGCCATCGCACTTTTCGGAGAGCCCGCGACGCTGGTCCGGCTGGCAGGGATTTTCCTGATCCTCGCCGGGATCGCCACCCTGAAAACTGCCGGGTGAACCTTGATGAGCCCGCCCGTAACCGGGCGGGCAAGGCTTTTTCCTCGCCACTGCGCCATGGGCGCAGCCTGCTCAGGTTTCGTTATTCGGCGGCAAGCGGCAGCGCCTCACGTCCGATATCGGTGATATCGGCCACGGCCTGGGCAATCAGGGCCTGGAATGTATCAAAATCAGGGTGGGGAAGGATCCGCGCCTCATCCATGTAAAGTGAGCGGTCGATTTCCACCTGCACCGCATGCTGACGGCGCGACGGGCGGCCGTAAGCCTGGGTGATATAGGCCCCGGCAAAGGGCGTGTTTCGGGCGACCCGCAGCCCCGCAGCCCTGAAAGCACCAGCAACCCGGTCTACCACGGCCCTTTCGGCGGCCGCCCCATAGCGATCCCCCAACACGACCTCGGGATAAGCGCCACCGATGCGTCCATGCGCCTCGATCGCCTCATGCGGCATGGAATGGCAATCGATCAGGATGGTCTGCCCGAAACTTTCAAGACTTTCAGCCAGCAACTGTTTCAGCATCCTGTGATAGGGATGCCAATAACGTTGCAGGCGCTCCTCCGCTTCATCCCGCCTCAGTTTCCCGCGATAGATCACCCGCCCTGCCGAGACCACGCGGGGGATCACCCCGAGACCGGAGGAAATGCGCGGATTGTGCGGCTGGCGCGGCACATCGGCAATCAGCGCGGCATCGAGTTCTTCCGCCGCACGGTTCAGATCCAGAAAGGCGCGCGGCGCAGATGCGGCAATCAGCGGCGCCCCGGCCTGCGGCGCGGACGCGAAGAGCCGATCGACAAAGGCATCTTCGGAAGAACGCAGGGTCAACGCATCAAGGCGCGAACGGTTGCCAAAGGTATCGGCATAGGCACAACCGCTATGGGGCGAAGAAAAGACCACCGGCGTGGTCCGGCACGGGGGCAGAAACAAGCGGTAGGCATCTTCGGTCATGTGTCCTCCATCGCCCCACATATAGACAGTTTTTTTCGTTTGCCAAAACCCCCCTTGCACCTTTGGACGACTCCTTTTATAGCCACCCGCACCGATACGGGCTGTCCCGATCCGTTCCGGTTTTTCGGAAGGGACGGGTCTTGTTACGGGATGTGGGCGGTTAGCTCAGCGGTAGAGCACTACGTTGACATCGTAGTGGCCACTGGTTCGATCCCAGTACCGCCCACCATTCGCGCCTCCGATTTGGCCGGGGGCATTGGGTTTCATGGCGCACGCCTTTCGTGCATCCGCGCCGCGAAAAGGAGAAGAAGGATGAAGGTTGCGAATTCGCTCCGCTCGCTCAAGGCACGGCACCGTGATTGCCAGGTCGTGCGCCGCAAGGGCCGCGTCTATGTGATCAACAAGACGCAAAAGCGCTTCAAGGCGCGTCAGGGCTGAAACACCCCTGATACAGAATGACCGCCGGGGCCCCTGCCCACGGCGGTTTTTTCATGCGTCGGGACATGTCATCGTGCCATCGCATGATATTCGGGATTGGGCTGCATATCCGTCGCGGCGGCAAAGCGGTTCGACATATTGTAAAAGCTTGCCACGGCGGCGATATCCCAGATATCGCGATCCGAAAACCCGGCCTGCCGCAGACCGGCACGATCCGCATCGACCATGGCATCGGGGGTTCTGGTAAGCTTGACAGCGAAAGAGAGCATGGCCATTTGCCGCGCCTCCAGTGGTGCCGAACGCCAGTTTTGCGCAATCACCTCGGCCAGGGCCGGATCGCCTGTAAGCTGGCGCAGGGCCGCACCATGGGCCGTCAGGCAATAGACACAACGGTTTTCCGCAGAAACGGCAACAGCGATCATTTCCCGTTCTGCCTTGCTCAACCCGGAGGGGGCCAGCATCAGGTCATTATACATCGCCATGAAGGCGCGCAGCTTGTCCTGATCAAAGGCATAGGCCCGCAGGACATTCGGGACCAGGCCAAGCTTTTCGGTACATTTGGCAAAATAGGCGGCAATGTCATCATCCAGCGGATCGGCTGCAGGAAGGTCAAGCGCGGTGGGGTTGCTCATCTATCGGATCCTTTCGCAGAAATATCGCAGTCCATCTGGTTCGTCCAAGCCCCCAAGAGTACGAGACCCCCCCTACATCGCAAACAGATTCGGGAGGGCCGGGCAATATGGCAGATACAAACGCCTCAATCCTGACACGAAATCGGCCCAACAGAGAAACAGTCTTAAGATTTCATTAAAGGCATCCGGCGCCCGAAATGCGCGCGCCCGCACCATAGCGAAGGAGCCTGAAATGACTGTTCCAGCACCTCATTGCCCTGCGCCATGCAACGAAGCCGCACAGGACCAGCAAAACCGAACCATCCCCCCTGTCAACGACACGAAGCCTGAAACCGCCACGATACCCGAACGGGAAAGCAGGCAGATTTATTTCGATTGGGCGGCAATCTGAGTCACCAATATTGGTGGATGGATCAATTTTGACGACAAAACACCCCGCCCTTTCCTTACCTTGGCAAGGGGGCGGGTTGACAGTTTCAGGGGATCCGGCATCCTCTTGCGGGATGGCATCTTCATCATCCAGCCCGATTTCCTCAATCCGCAACCTTGGCCCCGCTGCCGAGGCCGCTTTTGCAAAGGCCGGGATTCATTCGGCCGAGGAGCTACGCGAATTGGGTGCCGACATGGCCTATTTGCGGCTGATTGAGGCTGGCACACGCGCGCATTTCATCGGCTATTATGTCTTGGTCATGGGTCTGCAGGGCCGGCCCTGGAATGACTGCAAGGGCGATGAGAAAGCCGCCCTGCGCAAGCGTTTCGATGCCCTGAAATCCGGGGCAAACCCATCGGAAAATCGGAAATTCGAAGAAATCCTGGACCGTATCGGCGTGCGTCCGGCATCATCGCGATAGACGTCAGGCAGCAATCGCCCGCAAAAGCCGTGCCCGCGCACCGGGAATCGCCGAAATCTCCACCCCCGTGAAGACATGCATGGTATCGAGAGCCGGATCAATCACGGCGTGATCGCTTACCCAGCCACCCATGGACAGATAGCTGCGAAGGATCGATGGCATCTGCCGCAGTGCCGCCTTGGGGTCGGGGCTATATCCGGCAAGGGCCTCGGCAAAGGGATAGATCGCATGCAACAGGCGCCCGGGCGCCATATTCGCAGGTGCCAGATGCCGTGTGGCAAGATAGGCAAAAGCGTCACGATATCGATCAGGGTCCAGCCCGGAAAATGAGGTGCAACCCAAAAGCATGCCCGCCCCCGAATGATCCACCTCCCGCGTCAGCGCCGCCCAGGCCAGCCGCAGGATATCCGGGTCAAGGCAACCGGGGCGAATACAGAATCGCCCCAGTTCCAGAAACCCGCCTTCGAGGGAGGCCAGGGCAGAGAGGTCATAGAACTGCGCCGAATAGCTGCGGTCCAGTTCCGTCACGTCCCGAAGGAGAAGCAGTCTGAAACAACCCACGGGCGGCCCCCCGCCTTCTTCCTCAATCAGGATATGGCGACAATACCGGTCGAATGAATCCTGTTCATACCCACCCCGCGCGCGCCGAAAACAGATCTGGCGCAACTGTTGCGTTGCACGAATTTCGGCCGGGGTTTCGGCTGCACGGCAAAGAAAACGGCCCTTTTGCATCGGCTTCATGGCCCTGGCCCCGATGGGATGGCACGGATTCGCGGGCCGTGCCCATACTCACAGTTATTCGTCGAGAACCTGGCTGGGACTGAACACACCCAGATTGGTCAGCATCTGGCTGATCAGGGTCACACCCTTGATATTGGTATCGGTTACGCGTCGTGACAGGGCAACCACACGCCCGTCTTCCAGCGTATAACGGCCGATATTTTCCACAACCCCGCGGTCATCGAACGTGATGGCAACAACCTGACGGTCGACCTCCCGTCGCGGCGCGGGGCCAAATTTGCGCCAACGGCTCTGGACATAATACCAGCCTTCATCATTCAGAAGGGCGAGAGCCGAAGGCCGCCCCACCACGGCGGCCACGCTATCACGTGTATCAACCCCGACCTCAATCCGTTCCAGATCATCCTCGGAGGGGATATAGCCATGATTCTGGTAGACCGGACCACAGGCCACGACCAGCGCGAGAATCCCGATGGAAAACAGTCTGGAAACCACCATACTGTTCCTGCCCGCCTGCTTACGCATCACTTCCCCTTGCCTTGCCGGGCCAAGCCCCGTATTCCGAGCCGATTTTCCGGCGTCCGTCATGGCTTACAGAAGCGCGCGCTTTTGTTCAAGCAAAGGAACGCGTCGCGTGACCAATCGCTGCAGAGGGATCACATGCGCAAAAACACCGATACCGACCCAAAGGGCTTTGTTTTCCCCGCACCGTTGCGGGTTTCGGCCCTGCCCCAGCGCAAGCCGTACCGTTTTGACCTTGCCCCGGATGCGCACGCGCGCGCGGCTTTGGCAGCCGATCTGGGCATCACGACCCTTGCCGCATTGCACTTTGCAGGGGAAATCCGCGCTTCGGGCAAGACCGATTTCAGGCTGGAGGCCAGTCTGGAGGCCCGCGCCGAACAACCTTCCGCACTGACGCTTGCCCCGGTCGAAACCAAGATTCGCGAAAAAGTGCTGCGGCAATATATTCATGACATGACCTGGCCCGAAGCCGAAGAGGCCGAGATGCCCGACGATGACAGCGCCGAGCCCCTGCCCGAAGAGATTGACCTGCGCGCCGTACTGCTCGAATCCTTGGCGCTGGCCCTGCCCGACTACCCCCGCACCCCCGGCGAAACACTGGAGGACGCGGTTTTCGGCCCCGAAGGCAGCGCCCCCCTGCGCGATGAGGATCTGCGTCCGTTTTCCGGCCTTGCCGCGCTGCGAGACCGGTTGTCGAAGGCCGACCTGGCAGCCACAACCGAAGATGACGAAGACAATCCCCCTGAAACAGAAGGCTGACCTGACGGCCTCACACCGTGGCCCGTGCGTGAAAAAGCGGTAGAAAGGACTTGCGCATGGCCAGAAAGACAGTATGTTCCGCGCCTCGTTTGCAATATGGATCAGACGCGCCCCGGATCATGGGGGAACGGCCGGATCCCGAAGGAAATCAGGGGCATAGCCCCAATAACCCAAGGTCAAGATATGGCTGTCCCTCAGAATCGAGTCACCAAGTCGCGCCGCAATATGCGTCGTGCTCATGACGCGCTTGTTGCCGCGAACCCCGCCGAATGTCCCAATTGCGGTGATTTGAAACGCCCGCATCACGTCTGCGGTGCCTGCGGCCATTACGATGCGCGTGAGGTCGTCGCCCTGGCAGATGAGATCGACCTGGACGAGGACGCGGCGTAAGCCCGCCCTATCCGGCAAGACGCACGTATGGTTCTGCAAGGCAAACAACCGGAAACGGCAAAGGCCGGGCAGGACGCCCCGACGCCCGACACGCGGAGAATCGTAATCTCGGTTGACGCGATGGGGGGCGATCATGGTCCCGCAACCGTGGTTGCGGGCCTTGTGCTTTCAGCAGAAAAGAACCCCGATATTGCCTTCGTCCTGCATGGCGATGAGGCGCAGTTACGCCCATTGGTATCGGCCCGACCCACGCTCCGGGGGCGTTGCGATATCCGCCATGCCACGGGCGTCGTCACCATGGAAGACAAGCCCAGCCAGGTGATGCGCAACGGGAAGGACACCTCGATGTGGTCCTGCATCGAGAGCGTAAAGACCGGGGAGGCACAGGCGGCGGTGTCCTGCGGCAATACCGGCGCACTGATGGCAGTATCGATGATACGGCTGCGCAAGCTTCCCGGCGTCAATCGCCCGGCAATCGCCTGCCTCTGGCCCTGCCGAAATCCCGGCGGATTCAATGTGATGCTGGATGTCGGGGCCGACGTGAAGGCCGACCCCACCGATCTGCTGCAATATGCGTTGATGGGGGCATCCTACGCCCGAAACGGGCTCAATCTGAAACGCCCCCGCGTCGGCTTGCTGAATGTCGGCACCGAGGATCACAAGGGCCGCCCCGAGATGAAACAGGCCGCCGATCTGGTGGCCGGCGCCACGGATCTGGGCGGTTTCGACTTCGTCGGTTTCGTGGAAGGTGGCGATATTCCGGGTGATAATGTCGATGTGATCGTGACCGACGGGTTTACCGGAAATGTGGCCTTGAAGACAGGCGAAGGCACGGCCAAACTGGTATCGCAGCTCCTGCGCGAGGCACTGTCATCTTCCATTTTGTCGCGACTGGCGGCACTGATGGCCCTTGCGCCACTGAAACGGTTACAAAAGCGCACCGATCCGCGCCGGGTAAATGGTGGGGTTTTTCTTGGCCTCAACGGAACGGTTATCAAATCGCATGGCGCGGCAGATGATACCGGGATTTCCGCGGCCATCAGATTGGCCTTTCAACTGGCACATGCCCAGTTTCAGGAACGGCTTGCGGCCCGCCTCGCCTCGGCGATGGAGGCAGCGGCGGAACCCAAGGAAGGGGAAAACGAGGCATGACAAGGCGCGCAATTGTCCGGGGCATCGGTCATTACCTGCCCGAAAAAATATTCCCAAACAGTGATTTCGAAGCCACTCTTGATACATCAGATGAATGGATCCGAACGCGATCCGGCATTGAACGCCGGCATTTCGCGGCGGAAGGGGAAACCACATCACATATGGCAATCAAGGCGGCCGAGGCAGCGCTGGATTCCGCCGGAATTGGCCCCGACGATATCGACGCGGTGATTGTCGCAACCTCGACCCCCGATCTGACCTTTCCCTCGGTTGCAACCATGGTGCAGCAGGGCCTGGACATGCAGCGTGGCTTTGGTTTTGACGTGCAGGCCGTTTGCGCGGGATTTGTCTTTGCGCTGACCAATGCCAACGCGCTGATCCTGTCGGGCCAGGCCGAAAGAGTGCTGGTGATCGGGGCGGAAACCTTCAGCCGGATCATGGACTGGACGGATCGCAGCACCTGCGTTCTTTTTGGCGATGGTGCCGGTGCATTGATCCTGGAAGCGGCCGAAGGCAAGGGCGACAGTACGGATCGCGGCATCCTTTCTGCCGATCTCAATTCCGATGGCAGCTATCGTGAGCTTCTTTATGTCGATGGCGGGGTCTCAACCACCGGGACTTCGGGAAAACTGCGGATGCAGGGCAACCCGCTTTTCCGTCAGGCGGTGGATAAACTTGCCTCCACTGCCGAAGCCGCCCTGGAAAAGATCGGGCTCAATGGCGAGGATGTGGACTGGATCGTGCCACATCAGGCAAATTTGCGGATCATTTCCGCCACCGCGCAGCGCATGGGCGTGCCGATGGACCGCGTGGTCGTAACCCTGCAGGACCATGGCAATACCTCCGCTGCCTCGATTCCACTGGCCCTTTCGGTCGGGGTCGAACGCGGTCAGATCAAGCCCGGGCAACTGATTGTGACCGAGGCAATTGGCGGCGGGCTCGCCTGGGGCGCTGTCGTATTGCGGTGGTAACTTAATTGCCGATCAACTTATCAGTGCAAGCCGCTGATATTGACTTGTCTTTTCAAACCAAGCATCCTGCTTTGAATTATGTTCCCGGGGGAGTGGGTATGAATAGTAAAACACTGACACGTGTCGACCTGAGCGAAGCCGTCTTTCGCGAAGTCGGCCTGTCGCGAAATGAATCCGCGCAACTGGTGGAAAGCGTCCTGCAACATGTCTCTGATGCGCTGGCCTCGGGTGAGACCGTCAAGATTTCCTCCTTCGGGACCTTTTCGATCCGTGACAAGAATGCCCGAATCGGCCGCAACCCGAAAACCGGCGAAGAAGTGCCGATCAGCCCGCGCCGGGTACTGACCTTCCGCCCCTCGCACCTTATGAAGGATCGCGTGGCCGCCGGAAAGCGGGACTGACAATAAGGACACCCCGAGATGGATAAATCTCCTGACGCGTTTCGGACGATCAGCGAGGTTGCCGAATTGCTGGATACGCCCGCCCATGTGCTGCGTTTCTGGGAAAGCCGGTTTTCGCAGATCAAACCGGTAAAGCGCGCAGGCGGGCGGCGGTATTACCGCCCTTCCGATGTCACGCTGTTATCGGGGATCAAACAGCTTCTGCATGTAGATGGGTTGACCATCCGGGGTGTTCAGAAGATCCTGCGTGAACAGGGTGTCAAGTTTGTGGCCAGTCTGGGTCCGCTCAGTCAGGAACGGCAACCCCCTGTCCCCGAAGCCCCGTTTGAGGACGTCCCGGAAATACCGGAGACCGCCGCCGAACCACCGGTGCAGCTATTTCCGGATCAGCCCCCCCCCGATTACACAGGCCCGCATCACGCAGCCACGGCAGCCCAACCCGGATTGCAGGAAACCGTACCCCGGATTGCCGATGCGACCACGCCCCCGCAGCAGGAGCCGTCGCAAGGCGAACCCGCCGATGCCCGTCAGCGTGATTTCTGGGAAGATCCCTCTGACGACCGGGCCCCCTTGCAGACCCCGGCGCCGGAACCCGCCCCCCGGTTGCGCTATGTCTCATCCCCGTCCGAATCACAGGAAGCGGCAGCGCAGGAGGAAGTAGCCGCCCTGCCCGAATCATCCCAGGCCCCGATGGAGGCTGCACCGGAAACCTCCATTCCGGTTTCCGAAGTGCCGTTGCGTTGGCTTGCCGCGGATCTGCGCGGGCTTGGCCCCGGTTCCTTCCGTCGCGGCGATCCGGAACGCGCGGCGGCGCTTGCCGCGAAACTGCGCAGCCTGCGCGGAAAGCTTGCGGAACGCGGGCGCATCGCGCATCGGTGAACCACGTGATTTCCTGCTCATTTGCGCTTGCTCCCGGCGCGAATATCGTTATGAAAGCGCGCAGTGTCGGGCCGTGGCGCAGCCTGGTTAGCGCGTCCGTCTGGGGGGCGGAAGGCCGCGAGTTCGAATCTCGCCGGCCCGACCAACACCGAAACTGCCCGCCTTGCCCCGGCAAGCGCGGGTTGTTTTGTCTCTGAAGGAGAGGAAACCGATGCAGCCCGGAGTATTGCCCGTCCAGGCGCTGCGCCGCCTGATTGCCGAGGGGGCCATCACAGCCCGTCCCGCCATCGAAACAGCCCAGATCCAGCCCGCAAGCCTTGATCTGCGACTTGGCCAGGTGGCCTATCGGGTGCGTGCTTCCTTTCTGGCCGGCAAGGGAAACAAGGTTGCCGATCGGTTGGCCGAATTTGAAATGCACCGCGTCGATCTGACCGATGGCGCGGTTCTGGAAAAGGGCTGCGTCTATGTCATCCCGCTGATGGAAGGGCTGTCACTGCCCAAGGGGATTTCGGCCGTGGCAAATGCCAAGTCATCAACCGGGCGGCTGGATCTTCTGACCCGCACCATCAGCGATGGCGGGGAAGAATTCGACAGGATCCCCGAAGGTTACGACGGGCCGCTTTATGCCGAGGTCTGCCCGCGCAGCTTTTCGGTTCTGGTCCGGCCCGGAATGCGGCTCAACCAGATCCGGTTCCGCGCGGGACAGGCAGGGCTTGATGACCAAACACTTGCCGCCCTGCATGACCAGACGCCTCTGGTAAGTGGCGATGCGGTAATTTCCCAGGGGCTTGGTTTTTCGGTGGATCTGCGCCCGGATCGGGGCGATCTGCTGGGCTATCGCGCAAAACCCCATACCGGTGTGATCGATCTTGACCGCATCGGCCAATATGATCCGGCCGAATTCTGGGAAGATGTACGCAGCCGCGACGGCCGCATAATCCTTGACCCCGGTGCCTTTTATATTCTTGTCAGCCGCGAAGCCGTGACGATCCCACCCGATTATGCCGCCGAAATGGCTCCCTATCTGGCCATGGTCGGTGAATTTCGGGTGCATTATGCAGGTTTCTTCGACCCGGGCTTCGGCTGGGCGGAGGCGGGTGGTGCCGGATCCCGCGGGGTGCTGGAAGTTCGCTGCCATGAGGCCCCTTTCGTTCTGGAACATGGCCAGATCGTCGGGCGGCTCGTCTATGAGCATATGGCGGAACGGCCCGAAACGCTTTACGGGGCGGGGATCGCATCGAATTATCAGGGGCAAGGCCTGAAATTGTCAAAGCATTTCAAGGCAGCCTGAAACCGGCCTATTCTGCGGGATGACCTGCATCCTTCAACCGGCGCCAAAGCCGGACCAGCGGCCAGCGCAGCATGCTCGTGGCGCCTGCAAGCAGGACCATCCCCCAGATCGGGCCATGCACCCAGGTTACCCAACCAAGGATAGGGATGCCGAATATGATCAGCACATAGGCCGCGCGCCAGTGCTGATCGCGTGATGGAAACATGGCGATGATATTCGCGGCGATCAGCCAGATAAATGCATAGGTCAAAGGGGTCGTCAGCACGGGAATACTCAGTTCAAGAAAAATCGAAAAGTCATGCGGCCTCCTGTTTCAGCCGCGCCGGCAATGCATTGGCCCAGGCCGAAATTGTTCCTGCACCCAGGCAGACGACCATATCACCGGGCCTTGCCTGTTCGCGCACCAGCCGTTCAAGATCCTCCTCCGACAGGATCGCCCGGGCATGACGGTGACCATGAGCGATGAGCCCCGCCACCAGATCTTCCCGCGTGGCCCCGGGGATCAGATCCTCCCCGGCAGCAAAAACCTCGGCAATGGCCACAACGTCCGCCTCGTTGAAACAGGTACAGAAATCCTCAAAGAGATTGGACAGGCGCGAATAGCGATGCGGCTGATGCACCGCAATCACCCTACCCTTCGTGGCCTGGCGCGCAGCCTTCAGCACGGCGGCAATTTCAACCGGGTGGTGGCCATAATCATCGATGATCGTGACGCCATCAACCTCCCCAACCTTGGTAAAACGACGGTTAACGCCGGCAAAACCGGCAAGGGCAGTCCGGATTTCATCCTTTTTCATGCCCAGAAAACGCGCCACGGCCACTGCCGCCAATGCGTTTGAGACATTGTGGTCACCCGGCATCGGCAGGGTGCAGCCTTCGATCATCGCATTGTCGCCTTCGCCCTGAAGCGCAATATCAAAATGCGCGGTACCATCTTCGTAGCGCAGGTTGATCGCCCTCAGGTCGGCCTGGGCGTTGAAGCCGAAAGTAACGACCCGACGGTCCGTCACGCGCCCCACCAGCGCCTGCACTTCCGGATGATCGGTGCAGCAGACGGCAAGGCCATAGAAGGGAATATTGGAAACGAAATCGTCGAATCCCTGCCGCAACGCATCAAAACTGCCCCAATGTTCCATATGTTCGGGATCGATATTGGTGACGATTGCAACTGTCGCGGGCAGGCGGTTGAAGGACCCATCGGATTCGTCCGCCTCCACCACCATCCATTCCCCTTCCCCCGCACGGGCGTTGGAGCCATAGGCGTGGATCACACCACCATTGATCACGGTCGGGTCGAACCCGCCCTTGTCAAGCAGCGTCGCCACCATCGTCGTTGTGGTTGTCTTGCCATGGGTGCCACCGATGGCAATATTGGATTTGAGCCGCATGAGTTCGGCCAGCATCTCTGCCCGGCGCACCACGGGAAGGTCGCGGCGGCGCGCCTCCTCCAGTTCCGGATTGCCCTTCTTGATCGCCGAAGAGATTACAACCACCGCAGCCTCACCCAGATTTTCGGCACGCTGGCCTTCGAAGAACTCCGCGCCAAGCGACACCAGCCTTTCGGTGATCCGTGAGGTCTTGGCATCCGATCCCTGCACCCGATATCCCAGCGTCATCAGCACCTCGGCAATTCCCGACATGCCGATTCCGCCGATTCCGACAAAATGGATCGGCCCCAGTTCGACGGGAAGTTTCGTGGCGGCGTTCATGACTTGGCCCTTTCGGTCAGGCTTTCTGTAAGTTCGACAAGCCGGTCTGTGGCATCGGGACGGGAATGGGAAAGCGCATTCTGCGCCATCTGGCGCGCGGCTTCGGGCTGGCCCAGAACGGCGGTCATTTGCTCCGTCAGCACTGCAGAGTCAAGCTGTGATTCCGGGATCAGAATGGCGGCTTCCGCCTCAACCAGCCCCCGGGCATTGGCGGTCTGTTCATCGCGGATCGCCGCAGCCAGCGGCACCAGAATCGATGGTCGCCCAATCACCGAAAGATCGGCCACTGTTGAGGCGCCGGAACGCGCAATGACAAGTTGCGCCTCCGAGAAACGACGCGGCACATCTTCAAAGAAGGTTTCGACCTCGGCCCGGACCCCGGCGTCGGCATAGAAATCCGTAACCCGATCGACATCCTCGGCCCGGGCCTGATGCGCGACACGCAGATGCCTGCGCAAAGGGTCCGGCAGGGCCGCGACAGCGGCAGGAACCACATCGGAAAGGATCCGGGCACCCTGGCTGCCGCCAATAACAACAAGGCTCATCGGATAGTCGCCGGGCGGGATATAGGCGGCCCCCGCGCGTTCCAGAACCGCCGCCCGGACGGGATTGCCGGTCGGTACGCCTTCCACCCCTTCGGGCAGTTCGGCAGGCCAGGTGCCGCAGGCCACCGCATCGACGCGTGTCGCGAAGATCTGGTTCACACGGCCCAGAACGCCATTTTGTTCATGGATCATCCGCGGACGGCGCAGCAGGGTTGCCGCCGCCAAGGCCGGGATCGACGGATAGCCACCAAAACCCACGACAACGGCGGGCCTGTCACGCAATTGCCGAAAAAGGGCGGCCATGACCCCTGCCCCGATCCGGAAGGGAACAATCAGCTTTGCGGCAACGCCGCCCCGCGCGAAAGTGGCCGAGGAAACCTGTTCCACCTGCACTTCACGCGGGAAACCACCCGTATAGCGCGCGCCGCGCGCATCAGTCGAAAGTTTCACCCGCCAGCCACGCGCCAGCATGGCCTCGGCCAGGGCCTGGGCGGGAAACATATGTCCCCCCGTCCCACCTGCGGCGATCAGCAGAAGCGGCCTGTTCGTGCGGGTCGCCATCAGCGCCCCCGGCGGAGCAGGATCTCCGCAATTTCGCCCTGCGGGCGGGTGCGTGTCAGTGCCAGCAGCATTCCCATGGTGATACCCGCCGCGATGACCGACGATCCGCCATAGCTGACAAAGGGCAACGTCATACCCTTGGCCGGCAAAAGCCGGACCGCTACCCCCATGTTGATCATTGCCTGTACTGCAAAGATCGCGGCCAGCCCCGCCCCCGCCAGCCGGGTGAAAGGGTCACGTTCCCGCATCAACCGGATCAGGGAACGCACCACGATCGTGGTGTAAAGCGCGATGATCAGCAAGACGAGGATCAACCCGTATTCTTCAGCCGCGACCGCAATGATGAAATCGGTATGTGCATCCGGGAGCGACCATTTTACCTGCCCTTCCCCCACACCCACACCAAAGAAACCACCTTCCTGAATGGCATTGGCGGCATAGCCGAGCTGGGTGCGCGGATCGACTTCAGGGGACAGGAACCCATTGATCCGACGAGCAAAATGTTCAGAATTTTCATAGGCAAGAAAACCCCCGGCCCCGGCAAGGCCAAGAACCGAAAGGATCAGCAACATCGGCGCCCCGGCCACAAAATAGACCACGCTCCAGCCAAAGAGGATCAGCGCCGCCTGACCGAAATCCGGCTGAAAGGCCAAAAAGAGCATGACAACCGCAAGGATGATGAAGGAAAAGGATTTGCCGCGCGGGCCCTCGACCTCCTGGCTTGCCGCCATCAGCCAGGCCGATAACACGATGAAACCGGGCTTGAGGAATTCCGATGGCTGAAGCGAGGCAAAGCCCAGGCTGATCCAGCGTACCGCGCCCTTGCCGTAATCGGTGCCTATGACAGGCAGCGCCACAATCAAGGCGAAAGCACAGAAAAAACCGACTACGCCAAGACGCCGCACCATCTGCGGCGGCATCATCGAAATCCCCATCATGACCGTCAGACCCAGAACCCCAAAGAAGGCCTGGCGCTGCACATAGTGAAAGGCACTGAGCCCGTTGCGTTCGGCCAGCGGAACGGAAGCCGCCAGTCCCAACAGGATACCCACGGCAAAAAGCAGAAACACCGCAGTCATCGACCAGCGATCGATACTTCGCCACCAACGGGGAAGAACCGGCTCCGACACCCTGTCGGGCATGGAGCCATAAACCATTTCGGTCATGGGTACCGCCTGATTTTGCCTGTTTCGCCTCTTGCCCGGGTATTTTCCCGGATCTTGGCGCAATTCTAACCGCAATTCCAAGCTCTGGCCAGTCCAAAGGGGATAGGTTTTACCAAACGCAACGGCAGTTTTCGTGAAGGCACAAGGTTGGTGCGGCCCTGAGGCCCCTTCGCCACCGGCACGGGCATCATGCGAATCTGCTTGCTCTTCGCAGCCCCGCCGCCTATCGAAACGGTATGAGGCTGCTGTTTCTAGGCGATGTTATGGGGCGTGCGGGGCGCAAGGTGGTGGCGGAAAAGCTGCCTCAGCTACGCACGGAATGGGATCTCGATTTTGTCGTCGTGAATGGTGAAAACTCCAGTTCCGGCATGGGGCTTACGGCGGCCCATGCCAGGATCCTGCTTGCGGCCGGGGCGGATTGCCTGACGCTTGGCGATCATTCCTTCGACCAGAAGGACATGCTGCAATTCATCGAAACCGAACCGCGGATCCTGCGCCCACTGAATTATGCCAGGACAGCGCCAGGCCAGGGCGCGCGGGTCTTCGAGGCCACAAGGGGCCGCAAGGTGCTGGTTGCGCAGGTCCTGGGGCAGGTCTTCATGAAACGGCCTTTCGATGATCCGTTTTCCACCATCGATCCGATCCTCAACACCCATGCCCTGGGCGGTGCGGTACAGGCCACGATCGTGGATATGCATTGCGAGGCGACATCGGAAAAAATGGCCATGGGGCATTGGTGCGACGGGCGGGCAAGTCTTGTTGTCGGCACCCATACACATATTCCCACCGCTGATGCGCAGATCCTCGCGGGAGGCACGGCCTATCTGACGGATGCGGGCATGTGCGGCGACTATGACAGCGTGATCGGCATGGACAAGCTGGAACCGATGCGCCGTTTCATTACCGGGATGCCGAAAGCCCGTTTTGAACCCGCCAGGGGGGCCGCCACCCTATCGGGCATCTTCGTGGAAACGGATGACCGAACGGGCCGGGCCGAAAAATTCGCAATGGTTCGTATCGGTGGCCGCTTGCAGGAATCCCGTCCTTGAGCGATTTTGAAAACCGGGCTTTGTCCCATGGGCCAAATTCAGCTCATGGGGTCAGAATGGGGATATCGTAATGTTTGGCATTGAACTCAGCCAGACCGCAGAGGCCTGGGCCGCCATCATCATCGTGATCGGCATGCTGGTGCTGTTCGTCCGGGAAATCTTTCCGGTGGAGGTAACGGCACTGATCGGTGCGGCCTCCATGCTCATCCTCGGCATCCTGCCTCAGGAAGCGGCCCTGTCGGTCCTGTCCAACCACGCGCCCTGGACAATCGTGGCAATGTTCATCATCGTCGGCGGCCTGGTGCGGACAGGGGCGCTTGACTGGGTAACGCAATTTGCCTCCCGTCACGTTAAGAAGCGCCCCGTGGCCACGCTTGCAGGACTGACCTTCGCGGTGGTCTTCATGTCAGCTTTCATGAACAACACCCCCATCGTGGTCGTGATGATCCCCATCTTCATGCAGCTTGCGCGGGAAATGAGCCTTTCGGCCTCCAAGGTGATGATTCCGCTTTCCTATCTGGCCATTTTCGGCGGGACGATCACACTGATCGGAACCTCGACAAACCTGCTGGTGGATGGGGTCGTGCGCAGCCGCGGCATGGAACCTTTCGGCATTTTCGAAATCACCCCGCTGGGGATCATGCTGTCCTGTATCGGCCTGGGGTATATCCTGCTCTTTGCCCGCCGCCTTCTGCCTGACCGTGACAGCATGGGCATGTTGCTGGGCGACCGGACCAAGATGAAGTTCTTTACCGAGGTCGCAATACCGGAAGATTCCACCCTGATCGGCAAGCAGGTGGAGGAAATCGACCTTTTCAAACGCGATAACATGCGTGTCGTCGATGTGCTGCGCGGCAGCGACAGCCTGCGGCGTTCACTGGGCGAGGTGGTGCTGGAGGCCGGCGACCGCGTGGTGCTGCGGACCCCGATGTCCGAGGTTCTCGCGCTGCAATCGAACAAGGAATTGCGGCTGATCGACAAGCTTTCCTCCGTCCAGACCACAACGGTCGAGGTGCTGATCACCCCGGGCTGCCGGATGGTTGGCCGCTCATTGGGGTCGATGCGGCTGCGGCGACGTTATGGGGTCTACCCGCTTGCGGTACACCGGCGAAACCAGAATATCGGGCGCAAGCTCGACGATCTGATCGTGCAGGTCGGCGACACATTGCTGCTGGAAGGGGCGGCCTCCGATATTCAGCGCCTTTCCGTCGATATGGATATGGTCGATATCTCACAGCCTTCGGAACGCGCCTATCGGCGCCGCCATGCCCCCATTGTGATTGGGGTCCTGGTTGCGGTGGTGGGGCTTTCGGCCCTGAATGTCGCGCCGATCGTGTTACTGTCATTGCTGGGCGTGGTGGTGATCCTGATCACACGCTGCATCGATGCGGATGAGGCATTCGGCTTTATCGACGGGCGCCTCCTCGCATTGATCTTTGCGATGCTGGCGGTGGGAATGGGGCTCGATCAATCCGGCGCGGTGCAGCTTATCGTGGATGCCATCGCGCCCTTCATGCTCACCCTGCCCCCCTTCTTTGTCGTTCTGGCAATCTACGGGCTTGCCTCAATCCTGACGGAGCTTGTTTCCAACAATGCCGTGGCGGTCATCCTGACCCCAATCGCCATCGGGCTGGCACAAACGCTGGGCGTGGATCCGCGCCCACTGGTGGTGGCGGTCATGTTCGGCGCCTCGGCGGCCTTTTCCACGCCAATCGGTTATCAGACAAACACGCTGGTCTATGGGCCGGGGGGGTATCGTTTCACGGATTTCCTGCGGATCGGTGTGCCGCTCAACCTGCTGCTAATGGTGGTGATGAGTTCCCTCATCCCATTCTTCTTTCCTCTCTGAACAGGTATCCACCCATCAAAAACCCTGCCTGGACGAGCCCCGAAGGGACGGCGCCCTATCCGGCATTGAGTTTCAGTGCCTCGATCTCCGCCCCGAAAAGTTCGCCCACGGGTTCGGCCCCATGCAAGGCGGAAAGCCGCATCAATGCAAACTGGATATGGGCCAGTTCGCGGTAATGGGCCAAAAAGGTCGCATTCAGCGTCGCCCCCGAAACGGCCCCCAGAATGGGAACGGCCTGCAGGGCAAGTTTCTGGCTGAGGGTTATGGAAAACTTCGGCACGACCCGGGCCAAAAGCGCATGAAGCATCGGGCCGGTGATGGTCAGCCGCATGCTCAAAAAGGCGGTATTGATCCCGTCATCAGCGGTCATCGGACCACCGGCGGACAGCACCCGCAAGGCTGCCGCGCGCACCTCGGGGCGGGCCGCATCAAAACCCTCGGCCTCGGCCGCACGCAGGATGGCGTGAAAAATCAACGTCACCGTGACGGGCAATTCGGCCAGCGCGGTTGCCAGCCCCCCTGCCCCGCCAACCGCACCTGTCAGGGCCGCCAGCGCCGGGACGGCCTTCGGCCCCAGATCAGGGGCCTTGTTGCCATGATAGGCAATCGAAAGCGCCCGTGTCAGCGCTTTGGAGGTCACGGTTTCGACCCTGCCGCGCAACCCGGCCGGCAACTGTTCCAGCCGTTCCTCCAAAGTTCCGCCCAATCGGTTCATCAATGTTATGATCACCCCATTGGCCCGGGCATAACGTCTGGCCAACGCACGGATCTCCGGCGCAGGGTCTTCCTGGGGGGGCAAAGGCAATGTCGTGTCACGCAGTTTCATTGCCTCAAGATAGGCACCGGGACAGACCGGAACAAGCATGCCTCAGGCTGCTGCGCGACTGACCTCCCCCCGCAACCCGTCCCAGGCACCATCCTGCAACGCAATCCCCAGAATCCGGTCCGGGTTGGTCGGGGGGGGCATCTTCACCCCTTCGAGCCTGGCAAACCCGAAGCGCCCATAATAGGGCGCATCGCCCACCAGCATCGCGCGCGCCCAGCCAAGCCGCCTTGCCCGCACCAGACTTTCATTAACCAGAAGCGCGCCCAGCCCTTCACCCTGCCGCGTCGGATGAACGGCAATCGGCCCCAATAACAGGGCGGGATGCCCGGCCACCTGTACCGGCCAGTACCGGATAGCGGCGGCCAACACGTCATGTTCATCACGCAAGAGCAGGCAAAGGGGGGCAACCTTATCAACCCCCTCACGCAGCCGGTAGGAGGAAAGCGCCGTGCGGCCGGGAGCAAAGCACAGATCGTACAATGCCTCAACCTCCCACCAGTCGGCCTCGCTTTCCTCTGCCAGATGGTACATCTGGTCCCGATCCTTCCTACCCCCGGACTTTCCTCCGGCCTTTTTCGCGCGCCTAGCATGGCGGCTGGCGCAGGGCAATCCGATCGTCCTTCCGAAATGCAGCCGTGGCCACGATGTTTCGCAAAGCTTCAGGCGGGTACGGTCAAGGCTATCATGTCCCGCAAAAGGCAAAGCCCCCGCTTTCGCAGGGGCTTTTGCATGACTGGCGCGGTTGACGGGACTCGAACCCGCGACCCCCGGCGTGACAGGCCGGTACTCTAACCAACTGAGCTACAACCGCGCAGATCCCGGTCTGATAGAGAAGCCCCATGGGCGCGTCAAGCGTCATATCCGGCAAATCCATTCCCATAACGGCCCGGCCTGTGAAAGCGCAAAGAATTCAAAGCGCCTGCATCGCACCCTTTCCGATAGGCGAATATCCATAAGACAAAGGGGGGATGGTGGGAGATGACGGGCTCGAACCGCCGACATCTTCGGTGTAAACGAAGCGCTCTACCAACTGAGCTAATCTCCCGTCCTCCGTTCACCTACCCCAACATCGGGCGCGCTGCAAGCGGGTGAATCATGCAAAATACCCTGACGTGATCGCAGCGGATATAGCAGGAGAAAGCCCCCGTGGATCCTGCCGAATCCCCCTTCACCCGATTTTGGAAAGATGATATTCGGGGCGGGTTCAAAACAGGGCACTAACCGCTTCATTTTCATCCGCTTTACGGGCACCACGCCGCAAAAACCCTGGCGCGGTCATAACGTCTCCCCGCAGTCCTGTCTGGAGTCATGCAACGTGCTCATCAATCTCGGTCCGGCGGCGCCCTATGCAGCCCTTCTTTTGATCCTGGTCGTGTTCGGGGCCTTCCTGTCCGAACGCAAGCCGCCCGAACTGATTGCCTTTGTCGGTGCCGTGGCAGCATTGATGCTCGGGCTGGTGGAACTTGACGATATGCTCAGGGCCTTTGCGAACCCGGCCCCCGCAACAATCGGCGCGATGTTCATCCTCAGCGCCGCACTGGTGCGCACCGGGGCGCTGGACATGATGGTGGCAGGGTTGGGACGGCTGTCGAGGATCAGCCCGTTGCTGACGCTTGGGGTATTTTTTACCAGTGCTGCGACAGCATCTGCCGTCCTGAACAACACGCCGGTGGTGATGGTGCTGATCCCGGTGGCAATCGGGCTGGCCCGACAGGTCGGCACGGTGCCTTCACGACTGTTGATGCCGCTATCCTTCATGGTGATCCTGGGCGGCACGGTAACGCTGATCGGCACGTCAACCAACCTTCTGGTGGATGGGATTGCGCGGGATATGGGGATGACCCCTTTCGGCCTGTTCGAGATCGCCCCGCTGGGCATCTGTGTGGCACTGGCCGGTGGGTTCTATCTGGCGATCATCGCCCCCTACCTGCTGCCCAGGCAGGGTACACCAGCCGACACGCAGCCAATCGAAGACACCGCCGGGGAGATCACCGGATTGGCCACCCTGGCGCCCGGCACGGCACAGGGCTTTCGCCGCAACAAGGCCCCCATTGCCATAACCGTGCTGGCGGGCGTGGTGATCCTGGCCGCGCTTGATCTGGCGCCGATCCTGGCCCTGGCACTGATCGGGGTGGCGGTGGTCTTGCTGACAAACTGCGTCGAGGTCGATGAGGGGCTGGCCGCGATGGACGGGCGGCTCCTTCTGATGATTGTCTCCATGCTGGTTCTGGGCAGCGCACTGGAACGAACAGGGGCCGTAGCGTTGATTGTCGGACAGGCGGCGCCACTATTTGCTGCGGGCGGTCCCCTGTTGGCGCTGGCCGCAGTCTATGCCTTTACCTCAATCCTGACCGAACTTGTGACCAATAACGCGGTGGCGGTCCTGATGGCGCCAATTGGTGTCGGCATCGCGGCGGAACTGGGGGTAGACCCCCGGCCGTTTCTGGTGGCGGTCATGTTTGGCGCCTCGGCATCCTTCGCGACGCCAATCGGATATCAGACCAATACGCTGGTCTATGCCGCAGGTGGTTACCGGTTTGGCGATTTTCTGCGGGTCGGGTTGCCAATGAACCTGATCGCGGGCCTGGTAACGGTTCTGATCATTCCGTTTTTCTGGTCGTTCTGAACGCGGTCCAAACCGCCGGCACAGGCATTCTTGCAACCATCCGGCTATTGCGCCGATGGAAGAACCTTGTGATCATGACCCATCTTGTAAAATCCTGCCCGGCAAGGATGTGATATCCGGCGCGGCCTCCTCACCGATATACCAAAAGCCCGGTCAGGCGGTGGCCTTGTCGCCGTCAGTCGAACCCGAATTGGAACCGCCATGGTCGTTCTTGTGATATTTGTCCTGCTGGTGTTTTGCTACAGCCTCATTTCGAACCAGGTTGCACGTACCCGGCTGACCGCGCCAATCATCTTCACACTGGCCGGTATCATCACCGGCATCCCTGGCCCCGACGTACAGAATTACCAATTCACGGTTGAGATATTCCTTACCATCGCCGAATTGGGCCTGGTGCTGCTGCTTTTCACCGATGGCAGCCGGGTTTCCTTTGAATTTCGTGGCGGTTTGCGGTCAATACCGGGGCGGTTGCTCAGCACCGGCATGTTGCTCAGCATCGTTCTGGGGCTTCTTGTGGCCATGGTTGTCTTTGGCGATCTGTCAATATGGGAGGCGGGTATCCTTGCCGCGATCCTCGCGCCGACCGATGCAGGGCTTGGCCAGGCAATCGTATCGGATCCGCGCGTCCCCATCCGGATCCGGCAGGCGCTGAATGTGGAAGCCGGGCTGAACGACGGCCTTTCAGTGCCGTTTCTGCTGTTTTTCATCGCCCTGGCCACAGGCGGCGGCACCCAGGGGGCGGATGCCAGCCTGCCGCGCTATTTCCTTGAACAATTCGGCTATGGCACATTGATCGGACTGGTCATCGGTTATCTGGGGGGCAAGCTTTTTATCGCCGCTGCGCGTCGCGGCTGGGTCTCGGCAGAGTTCCGGCAGCTTGGTTTTGCAGCACTGCCCATCCTGTGTGTCCTCGCTTCGATCGCCTGTGATGCCAGCATGTTCATCGCCGCCTTCGTTGCGGGCCTTGCCGTCCGTCATCGGCGCAGGAAATCCGACTATGATATCACCGCACACAGCCTTGAATTCGCCGAATACTGGGGCGGGCTGATCAATCTGACCGTTTTCTTCCTGTTCGGCCTTCTGGTGGCGGAAACATGGGGGGATCTTTCCCTGTCCCATATCCTCTATGCGGTATTGAGCCTGACCCTGATCCGCATGGTTCCGGTGGCCGTGGCCCTGACCGGGCTGGGCCTGCAACGCCGGACAGTGCTGTTCATGGGGTGGTTCGGCCCGCGCGGTCTGGCCTCTATCGTGCTTGGCCTCGTCTATCTTGAACAGACGGCCGAACGACATCTTCAGACAATCGAAATGGCCGTTATCGCCACCGTGCTGCTTTCGATATTGCTTCATGGTATCAGCGCCCGGCCCGGTGCACGGCGTTTCGGGGCGCTGATGGACAGTCTGCCTGCGAATATCCCGGAAAAACTGGCACGCGGTCTGACGCCGAAGGGCCTTGTGAAACGCAAAAACTGATCCGGATTGCCGGGCGTGCCGATATCAACCCAAAGCCATGTTTTCACGGGTTGGCCCGCACCAGCACATCAATATTTCCGCAATATCATTGCCGGAAGTTCTTCCCTTTTAGTTCCGTTAGCGCTAACATTACACAAAGAGGGCTCTATTTCCGCATATGGGCCCGGACGCAACCATTGAACGAAGGAAGCCGAAGCATGACGCTGAACGCTACCATTGCCCGCGTGACAGACCGGATCCGCAGCCGCTCAAAGGGGCAGCGCAGCGAATATCTGGCGCGGATGGAAGAAGCCATCGCCAAGGGTCCGGTTCGTGCGCATCTGAGTTGCGGAAACCAGGCCCATGCCTATGCAGCCAGCAATCCTGACAAGGAGACCCTGGTCCGGGGCCGCGCGCCCAATATCGGCGTGATAACGGCCTATAACGATATGCTTTCCGCCCATCAGCCCTATGAAACCTATCCCGCCCTGATCCGGGAGGCCGCGCGCAAGGTCGGGGTAACAGCGCAGGTTGCAGGGGGTGTTCCGGCCATGTGCGACGGTGTGACCCAAGGCCAGCCGGGGATGGAATTGAGCCTTTTTTCACGCGATGTAATTGCCATGGCGGCCGGTGTTTCGCTTTCGCATAACTGTTTTGATGCGGCGCTCTATCTGGGGATTTGCGACAAGATCGTGCCGGGGCTGGTGATTGCAGCGGCGACATTCGGCCATATCCCGGCGGTTTTCGTTCCGGCCGGGCCAATGCCTTCGGGGCTGCCGAATGATGAAAAATCTTCGGTGCGCAATGCCTTTGCCAAGGGCGAGGTTGGCCGCGAAGCCCTTATGGCGGCGGAAATGGCCTCCTATCACGCGCCGGGCACCTGCACCTTTTACGGCACCGCAAACACCAATCAGATGTTAATGGAATTCATGGGGTTGCACCTGCCGGGGTCAAGCTTTGTCAACCCCGAAACGGAGCTGCGCACGGCCCTGACCGGAGCGGCAGTGGAACGCGCCGCACGGATTACGGCGCTGGGGAATGAATTCATCCCGGCAGGCGAGGTTTTGGATGAACGCGCCTTTGTCAACGGGTTGGTGGGGCTGATGGCAACCGGTGGGTCGACCAATCTGGTGCTGCACCTGCCTGCAATGGCCCGCGCGGCGGGGGTGATACTCGATCTGGAAGATTTTGCCGAGATTTCTGATGTCGTGCCGCTGATGGCCAAGGTCTATCCCAACGGATTGGCGGATGTGAACCATTTCCACGCCGCTGGTGGATTGCAATTCCTGATCGGGCAACTTCTGGACGCAGGATTGTTGCACCCGGATGCGAAAACCGTGATGGGCGACGGGCTTGCCGCCTATCGTCAGGAGCCGAAACTGAAGGAAGGCACCCTGATCTGGGCGGATGGGCCACGGACAAGCCTGAACGACAAGATCCTGCGCGCGGCAGACCACCCGTTCCAGCCCATTGGCGGGCTGAAGCAGTTATCGGGCAATCTGGGCCGTGGCGTGATCAAGATTTCAGCCGTGGCACCGGAACGTCATGTCATCGAGGCCCCTGCCCGGGTTTTTCACGACCAGGAGGCAGTAAAAACTGCCTTCCGGGCGGGGGAGTTCACTTCCGATACCATTGTCGTTTTGCGTTTCCAGGGCCCACGCGCCCGTGGAATGCCCGAACTGCATTCATTGACCCCGATCCTGTCGGTACTGCAGGATCGCGGGTTGAAAGTGGCGCTGGTGACGGATGGGCGGATGTCCGGGGCCTCGGGCAAGGTTCCGGCAGCCATCCACATATCCCCCGAAGCCGCCTGTGGCGGACCAATCGGCCAGATCCGGGACGGTGATATCATCCGTCTCGATGCGATGGCGGGACGAATCGAGGTCCGCGACATCGATCTTTCCCAACGGCCCCGGGCCGAGGCCGATCTTTCGGCCAACAGCCATGGTACCGGGCGCGAACTTTTTGAAACCTTTCGCCGCATGGTCGGCCCGGCCACCGAAGGGGCCGCAACCTTCCATTGATGCCATTGCCGCCCCGTCCCCACGCCGTTACACCCCGAGGCTCTGCCATAAAGGAAACCCCATGACCCCTGCTGAACAATCCGCCCAAGCCATCAGGATCTGCCGCCTCGCCCCGGTTGTACCGGTCCTGGTCGTGGAAAATGCGGACAAGGCCGCGGGGCTTGCCCGCGCGCTTGTCACAGGGGGCCTGCCGGCGCTGGAAGTAACCCTGCGCACTCCCGCCGCACTTGATGCGATCCGCGCCATGGCCGAGGTGGCGGGCGGAACCGTCGGGGCAGGAACATTGCTGACCCCCGAAGACGTGCAGGCTGCCAAGGCCGCGGGGGCGAAATTCGGGGTCTCCCCCGGCGCAACCGACCGGTTGATCGACGCCTGTATCGAAGCGGATCTGCCGCTCCTGCCCGGCGCAGCAACCGCGACCGAGGCGATGGCGCTGCTGGAAAAGGGTTATAGCGTGCAGAAATTCTTTCCCGCCGAGGCCTCGGGCGGGGCCCCCGCGCTCAAGGCCATTGGCGCGCCGATCCCGCAAATATCCTTTTGCCCCACGGGCGGTGTCAGCCTGAAAAACGCCAGGGACTATCTGGGCCTCGGCAATGTGATCTGTGTCGGCGGAAGCTGGGTGGCCCCTGCGGACCGGGTCGAGGCCAGTGACTGGGCAACGATCGAAACCCTTGCCCGCAATGCGGCGCAACTGCCACGCTGATCTTTCCGAAACCCGATGCCGGGCATGCCCACCGGGGACGCAACCTTCAGGTCTGGTCCGGCAGTTCCTTCCCGCCCACAAGCCGCGTATGTTCCTGAATCGCGAAACGATCCGTCATGCCCGCAACATAATCCGCCACAATCCGCGCCAGTTCACTTTCTGAACGGGCCGCTGCAATATCCTCCCGCCATTCCTGCGGCAACAATTCCGGCTGCCGAAGAAAGAGCGGGAAAAGATCATTGATCATTTCCGTGACATGCGCCCGCACCTCCATAACCGAAGGTGCGCGATACATCCGCGTGAACAGGAAGGACCGGATGGCCTTCAATTCCTGATAAAGCGGTTTGGAAAAACGGATTACGGTGCCTTCCATTGCCCGGATCTCTTCCACCGATTGCGGCTGTGCAGCCTCCAGCCGCCCCTGAGCCACGGCAATCACATCTTCCACCATCCGTCCGAAAACCCGTCGAAGCGCCTCATGACGGCGGCGCATCCTGTCCAGTCCGGGATGAAGCATATCGACTTCCTCAAAGGCCGGACCCGTCACCGGAAGCGCCAGAAGATCGGCCTCATCGAAAAGTTCCGAACGCAGCCCGTCATGCAGGTCGTGATGCGAATAGGCGACATCATCCGCAATGGCCGCAACCTGTGCCTCTGCGCTGGCAAAGGTATCCAGTTCCAGATCCCAATGCGCATTCACCTCGGCCAGCGCATAGGGCAGATCCTCCCCCTCCGCCGGGATAACGGGGCCATTGTGCTTTGCAATCCCTTCCAGCGTTTCCCATGTCAGGTTCAGCCCGTCGAAATCCGCATAGTGACGTTCAAGCCGCGTCACGATCCGCAACGCCTGCGCATTGTGGTCAAACCCGCCATAGGGCGCCATCAATGCACCCAATGCATCCTCACCGGTATGACCAAAGGGGGTATGACCCAGATCATGGGCCAGCGCGATCGCCTCGGCCAGTTCGGTATTGAGCCCGAGCACCCCGGCAATCGTGCGCGCCACCTGTGCCACCTCAATCGAATGGGTCAGCCGCGTCCGGTAATAGTCGCCCTCATGTTCGACAAAGACCTGCGTCTTGTGTTTCAGCCGCCGAAAGGCGGAGGCGTGGATGATCCTGTCACGATCCCGCTGAAAGGGTGACCGGAAGGACGACATCCGTTCCGGATAGAACCGCCCGCGGGAGGCATCGGGCTGACAGGCATAAGGCGCAAGCATTGAAATTTCCGTCCGTTCAATTCCCGTTCGTTTCGCGGGGCTTTTCCCCGCTATAGGCGATTCGGCCGATAATGACACCTGCTTGAGCCACAGCCGGCTCCCCCCTATATTGGAACCAACAGCGACGGAGCCCGAAATGGACCTCACCCTTCCCCCCCGCGTGACCGACCGCGCCTATGCCCGGCTTGCCGAAATTGTTGAGGCCTCGGGGGAACGCAAGGCGCTCCGCGTTGCGGTCGAAGGCGGTGGCTGCTCGGGCTTTCAATATGACATCCGGCTGGATGACGCACAGGATGATGACCTCGTGCTGGAAAAGGACGGCTTGCAGGTTCTCGTCGATGCGGTCTCACTGCCCTTCCTGACCAATGCCGTCATTGATTTTTCGGAAGAGGTGATCGGCGCGCGGTTCGTGATCGAAAATCCCAATGCCTCTTCCTCCTGCGGCTGTGGTACTTCCTTTTCGATCTGAAATCCCCACCGGGCAAGGGCCAGCACCCCGTCATGACATCGGGCCCCGGCGCCCCGGGCATTGCCCAAAAAGAACGTGGAGAGACAATGAAAATCGCAAGCTTCAACATCAACGGGATCAAGGCCAGGGTCGAGGCGCTCCCGCGCTGGCTCAAGGAGGCCCGCCCCGATGTCGTTGCCCTTCAGGAAATCAAATCCATTGATGAAAACTTTCCCCGCGAAATCTTTGAGGATCTCGGCTATCGCGTCGAAACCCACGGACAGAAAAGTTTCAACGGTGTGGCCATCCTTTCCCGCCTGCCCCTGGAGGATATCACACGCGGATTGCCCGGCGATGATGAGGATGAACAGGCCCGCTGGATCGAAGCCACCGTCATCGGCGAAAACCGCGCAATCAGGCTTTGCGGGTTATACCTGCCTAACGGAAATCCTGCCCCCGGCCCGAAATACGACTACAAGCTCGCCTGGATGGCACGGATGGAGGCGCGGGCAAGGGCGCTCCTCGCAACCGAGGATACCGTAATTTTTGCAGGCGATTACAATGTGATTCCCCAGCGTGAGGATGCCGCAACCCCGGAGGCCTGGCGGGAAGATGCCCTGTTTCGCCCCGAAACCCGCGCAGCCTTTCGTCGCCTCGTCAATCTCGGCCTCACTGACGCCTTCCGCGCCCGGATACAGGACCCCGGGCATTTTTCCTTCTGGGATTATCAGGCCGGCGCCTGGAACCGCAACAACGGCATCCGTATCGACCACCTGCTGCTTTCGCCCCAGGCAGCCGATCTGCTGCGCGAAACCGGCATTGACCGGGAGGTACGCGGCGGCGAAAAGCCATCCGATCATGTCCCCGTCTGGATCAACCTCACCGCCTGATCGCACATGCCACCCGCCTGTGAACGCTGGTGGCAACAAAAGAGGGAAAATTGATATTCCCATTTTGAGTTCAAAGTGGCGGAGAGACAGTCTTACGTATTATCATATTAAGCATTTGTTAAAAAATAATCTTTTTAGAATAAATTCACTTCATACCACATTTCGTACCACCCAATACTCTGATTTCTGTGTAACCAAGCCTAGAAACCATACTTGGCTCGGCGAATTGTGAACGCCTGCTCGCCTCCCTCTAGCAAATCCTTGATAAGCTGCTGAACCGACGCTTTATCAATCGAGCCGCAATCATCATTGTAGACCTTGGTGCGATCACTGGCATCCTGAACCGTAGGCGTCAGTCCAATGATCTGATCGGCATCGCCCAAAACGGGGATGTTCGGGTTGTGACTGGAAAAAATGAACTGCCTCCGCTTCTTGCCGGTGCGCATGATTGGGACGACCCGACCGGCTATGAACTGGTTATCCAAGTCATCTTCCGGCTGGTCGATGATTAAGGGAGCTTCGGCGTCCAGCAGCAGGAGCAAAAGGACC
>JBKEDF010000035.1:0-1529 GCA_047975325.1 Pseudorhodobacter sp.
CCAGGACGATGCCGTAAGCGGGATCCTTACCGGCAAGGTCAAGGAAGGCGAAGTTGTCGTAATCCGCTATGAGGGGCCGCGCGGTGGGCCGGGCATGCAGGAAATGCTCTACCCGACCTCCTATCTGAAATCCAAGGGGCTGGGTGCCAAATGCGCCCTTCTGACCGATGGGCGCTTTTCGGGGGGAACCTCGGGTCTTTCCATCGGCCATGTTTCCCCCGAGGCGGAGGAAGGTGGGCTGATCGGACTGGTCGAGACCGGCGATCTGATCGAGATCGACATCCCCAACCGCAAGATCAGCCTCGCAGTGGAAGAAACCGTTCTGGAAACACGCCGTGCTGCCATGGGTGCCTTGCCCTGGCGTCCGGCCAAACCGCGCAAGCGGGCGGTTTCCACGGCACTGAAGGCCTATGCGATGCTGGCCTCTTCCGCCGCCAAGGGGGGTGTCCGTATCATCCCCGAATAGGACTGATATAGATATTCTTCCTGTCGCGCGACAATGGATTTGCAAGGCTGCAGTCCGTACCATCATTGATGGAATGAGGTCAGACGTCTTTTATCTCAGATTGCCTTGCATTGGGATGAATGTCGGGGGCGGTGTTTGTGTCAGGCAGGAAATCCCGTCCCTAAGTCACTGTAATATCCAAGGGCTACGCTGGATCTTGAGGGCAATCGCGTAACCTCTGGGTTGTGGGACTTGGCGAACGTAGGGGCGATAACTAGGAAACGGCCCGTTTTTGCAATATTGTCGAGGCCTTGAGGTGATGAGAGCGGACTAACCAAAAAAGCTGCGGGTACTGTTTCCATTCAAATATGGACGGGCTCAATCCTCCAGCTTCACAAAATTGCGACGGATATGGCGAGTCTTTTCAGCCCAGATGGAATTTCTGGTGCGGACTTGATGCGTCTGAAAGGCGGTTTCATTAATGAAGGATTCGGAAACTTGCCAGATCAACGGGTCTTTTGTGGCCCGAACTTCAAAATGCAGACACCCTGGCTCTGCCCTGCTCAGGCGGATGTGTTCGTCGATATAATCCCGTACGATCTGTGCCTGGGTTTCATCGCTGCAGATCAGATGGCCATCTAGGGTAACTATTCCCATTCGATCGTGCCCGGCGGTTTTGAAGTGATGTCATAGGTGCAGCGGTTGATGCCCTTGACCTCGTTGATGATCCGGGTGGCGGTTTCGCCAAGGAATTCATGGCTGAACGGGTAGTAATCCGCCGTCATGCCATCGACCGAGGTGACGGCGCGCAAGGCGCAGGCGTAGTCATAGGTGCGTCCGTCGCCCATCACGCCGACGGTGCGCACCGGCAGAATGGCTACGAAAGCCTGCCAGATATCGTCGTAAAGGCCGTGTTTGCGGATCTGGTCGATGAAAACCGCGTCGGCCTTGCGCAGGATCTCCAGCTTGTTGCGGGTGATCTCGCCGGGGCAACGGATGGCGAGGCCGGGGCCGGGGAAAGGGTGGCGACCGATGAAGGATGCCGGGAGGCCCAACTCGCGGCCAAGGGCGCGAACCTCGTCCT
>JBKEDF010000039.1:0-19189 GCA_047975325.1 Pseudorhodobacter sp.
AGGCGCCGGCGACATGGGTCAGCTTGAAGGCATCGGCGGGCACCTGCCCGGTATGGCGAAGATGTGGACCCCGGCAAAGATCCTGCCAGTCCCCATGCCAATACATGCGTATATCTTCCCCTTCGGGGATGCGGTCCAGGAGTTCAACCTTGAAGGGTTCACCCCGTTCCTGGTAATATTTGCGGGTCTTTTCGCGATCCCAAAGTTCGGTTTTTACCGGGTCGCGGGCATTGATGATCTTTTTCATCCGGGCTTCGATCTGGCCCAGATCTTCGGGGGTGAAAGGTTCTTCCCGGTCGAAATCGTAGAACCAGCCAAAATCGCGTACCGGGCCGATGGTGACTTTCACGTCGGGCCAGATTTCCTGCACGGCGCGGGCCATGATATGGGCCAGATCGTGGCGGATCAATTCCAGTGCCGGTTCCTCATCCTGCAGGGTATTGATGGCGATTCTGGCATCGGTGGGGATTGGCCATTGCAGATCCCAATGCTGATCATTGACCTGGGCGGAGATCGCCTTTTTCGCAAGGCTGGTGGCAATGGAGGCGGCGACCTCGGCAGGGGTTATCCCGGCGGGGTAATCGCGGCTGTTGCCATCGGGAAAGGTCAGGGAAATCTGGCTCATGGCCGAAGCTCCTCGTCGTTTTGGCGCCCACGGAACGCCCGGTTGCGGGTTATGTTGCGCCCATCTGGACTTTTGCGGCGGCGGCGTCAAGCGGCAGGGTGTGGATTGTGCGGTCTGGTTTGCCGGGAGCCCGGCTGATAGGGTCCCGGCATCTTGCGAAGGAGCCCGTCAATGCCCGATTTCCTGGAAACCCCCGAAGCCCGCCGTATCGCCTATCACCGAACAAAGGGGCAGGAGCCTGGCGTGGTGTTTCTGGGTGGGTTCAAATCCGATATGCAGGGGACCAAGGCCATCTTTCTGGAGGACTGGGCGCGCGGGCAGGGGCGGTCCTTCCTGCGGTTTGACTATTCGGGCCATGGTGAATCGTCGGGCGCTTTTGTTGATGGGGCAATTGGCGACTGGGCGCAGGATGCCATTCGCGCGATCGAGGCCCTGACCGACGGGCCACAGATCCTTGTCGGTTCTTCGATGGGCGGATGGATTTCGCTTTTGCTGGCACGGGCCATGCCGCAGCGGGTGGCAGGGCTGGTGGGTATCGCCGCAGCCCCCGATTTCACGCTGTCCATGGAAGCGGAAATGAGCGAGGCACAACGCCGGGAGATGGCCGAAACCGGGCGCGTGGAACGCCCCTCGGATTATTCGGATGATCCCTATATCATCACCCGGCGTCTTATTGAGGATGGCCGCCGGCAACTGGTGCTGGACCAGCCGCTCAACCTGCCTTTTCCGGTGCGGCTGCTACAAGGTACTGCAGATACGGACGTTCCGCCCTCCGTTGCGCTCAGGCTGCTTGAACATATCGATGCGCCGGACCTGCGGCTGACACTGGTGAAAGGGGCCGATCATCGTTTCTCGACACCGGAATGCCTGGCATTGATCAGTGATGCAGTGGCCGAAATTTTACCCGAAAGATAGATCGTTGGGTATTACCGGCCTTTTGATCTGGGAGCTTCCCGAACCCGTTATCGTTCCCATGTTACGAAAAGCTATGCGGAAACGGGGTACTCCCGGGCTTTGCTCAGGTCCGGATGTACCTTTTGTCCCGGGATACAATACCTGATGCCCGTACCCTGTGGGCCACCCGGCCTGCCATCATCAGATTACCGGGCCGTCATGCTGCGTTGAGTGGGCCATGAAAGGGTCATCTGTGGGGGTGAGGTCAATGGAAAAACCGGCAAGATCCCCGTCAAAATTCTGGTGACCCCAAGGATTTCCAAAAACCATATCATGCCGACCCTGATTTGCGAAACTTCCCGCAAAATCGGCCTCGGCCCGCCTTTGCCCATCCACCTGAAGCGATAGCTGCCCGCCCTGCAGGCGGATTTCTATATCGTGGCTTCGGGTGTCGTTGACCGCGTAATTCGCGGAACGAAGCGTGACGGCGTCGCCTTCCGATGACCAGGCCCGGATCCGCAATTCACCCGAGGGGGGAAGAATATCCACCACGAAGCTTTGATGCAGGCGGAACAGTTCACCCGTTGCCCCGGCGGCATCGGCATCCAATGTAAAGGAAATTGTAAGTCCGTCATCGACAAAAAGCGGTGCAAGGTAGTCACGGCCCAGTGTTGCCGTAATACCTTCCCTGCCAAGCTGAATACCGCCATTGGCACCCGGCGAAGCATCGATTTCAAGGCTGCTGCTTTCCGCCCCTGCATGGATCAGGAATGATCCATCGGCCTGCTGGGTGAGGTAATCCATCGCCTCAACCTCAACGGAGGTCCGAATCGTTGTTTGCTGCCCGTCCTGTGTTTGGACGGTGAGCGTCGGCACATAGGTGCCACCATCTGCATAATAGTGGCGCACGGTCTGGCCGGTGGCGGTTCCGCCATCATCGAAATTCCAGGAATAATTCACCCCATCGGGGGGGCTTCCATCGGGGGTGGTGGCGGTAAATGTGACCTGTTGCGAATTGTCCGGGTCGGTGGTTGCCCCTATGCCATAAGACGGGCCGCTGCCGGTTTCGGGCGTCACGGGGATATCGCGGTTGAACGTTGCCGGCGCCCCGGCCTGCAATTCGTCCAGAAACCCGCCTGGAAGGGCGCGAAACAGATGCGCGCCACTTTCGGCCAATAGGGATTCGGGTGTGAAGACATCGCCATACCAACCCGCAGCATCCGGATCCTGATCCTGAACGATGGCGTTGCGTTCCATGACCCAATCGGCCTGACCGGTATAGCCGGCAATCATATAGGTCGCATTCTGCACAACGGTCACTTCGGTGGAGGCGCTGCTGAGAAGGATCTTTGGCAGTTCGACCTTTGCATCCGCCCCATCCGGCGCACCGCCATCGGAATGAAAGACCGAATTGCTCCTGACTGTCAGGCCGGCAGTTTCGCCAACCGTGATCCCGTGGGTATGCGCGTTGGTGATTACATTGCCCTCGATCAGCACATTGCGATAGAACATCTCTGCTCCGGCAAGGCCACGATCGACAAGATCATTTCTCATGAAGATCGACTGGGTGTAATATCCGTTACCGATATCCAGCACATTGTTGCGGATCACGATATCGGTTGAGGGGCGTGTCGTTCCGTTGGTCCAGAACTGGATCATATCCGAATGATCCGCCGAATCCAGTGAACGGGCGAAATCGTGGATATTGTTGTCTTCGATTACCACGCCCTGGATGGCCGCGAAATTCATCCCGTCCATCCGGATCGTATGCACATCGTTCCGCGCGACCAGGACATCGTTGCTGTTGCTGACGACGAGACCACGGTAGAAACCGGAAATTTCGCTATCAGTGACGGCGATCCCCGATGAATCACGGATATTCAGGCCGAAACCGGTGGGAAAACCATTCGATGCCTCATCAAGCCCGCGCGCCAGATCCCCGGTGAAGGTGCAACCGGTAAAGCTGATATCCGTGCTGTCCTGCACGGTAAACGGCTTTGTCCAGATCGGTTGCCGGTCTTCATGGCTGTAATCGAAGGTAATGCCACTGAAACCCAGATTGGCGCAGTCACGCAGATCAAGCCCAGTGATAACCGGGGGGGTGTCTGGATCCGCCGCTGCGATCGTGACCTTTTCGGGAAAGGTCAGATCAAGGCCCGCACTGTCTATCAGGGCCAGTGAACCGTAATTCCCGCCTTCGAGATAAACCGTTCCGCCGTCAGACATGGTTGCCAGGGCATCAATCAGTTCAAGCCTTGTCGAGACCGTAATTGCCCGTGCCATTCTTACCTCACTTGGTTTCGTGCTCGCCTATGGACTGCCGCGATCCTTCTTGAACGGGATGGCGAAATCTGTTCTCAAATATGTCCTGCACATGGCAGGGTTGTAGATATTGCACTTCCTTGTAGTGACAGATGTCCGCCTTATCCTGCATCCTGCAAGAGCAGGGGTACCCTATTCTTATGATACTTATAACCTATATTCCTAATGAAATCATAACCCTGTATGCCCGTTACAGGCAGTGAACGCACGATCTTTTGTCTTTTCCATGATGAATTTCGCGACTTTGTCGCGTTTTTTTGCCGAAATATGCAAATATATGGCCGCACAACCAGAGAGCTGTTTTATAGAATTGATATACACCCTTGTTGCGCTGGTCGGACGTTCCGCCCCGGAGCCTGGGATGTGTTCGGAAATGGTTATTTCACCGTCGTGTTGCGGCGGCGATGGGTTGCGGCGAAACGGCTGTAGGGTCCGGGGGAAGGGGTGCGCGTTTTCTTCCCCTCCGTCGGTTCGGGCTGATCGGCCATGTTTGCCTGTTTTCGGGGACGTTCCGTGATTATCCAGACACCCGCACCGAACATGAAGAACACAAAGGAATAGATATTTGTCCAGACATGTACCGTGGTCAGGGTGAAGGTCAGCCCGAGAAAGGTAAAGACCCAGGCACGACGAATGCGGAGCATTTCGGGATCGTCATCGAAACTGCGCCGCATCACCTTGTAGATGATGACCACATAACCCATTGCCAGAATCAGAAAGGCCGGCAGCCCATAACGAACCGCAATGACCAGCCAGAAGTTATCCATGCTGCCGGATCGCATGTACCAGGGCCGGATCCAGTCTCCCATGCCCAAGCCGAACCAGGGTGCTGCGGGAATGTCATATTGCGCGGATCCAAAGATGTTCATGACGCCCCATTCGAAGATGATGCCGCGCCAATAGGCATTATGGGCGGAAAAGGTTGCGTAACTCATGAAAACCCGTAACGGGGTCCGGTTCGAAAGCAGATCGACAACGACATAGGCCAGCGCGAAAAGCCCCACCAGCAACCACCAGCGGGATTGCAGCCTTGCAAAGATCAGTGACCAGGCAATCATCCCGATCTGCAGGACCATGGCCAGAAGTGCCCCGCTTGACAGCGCAAGGCAGCCGCTGATCAGCACAATTGCACTGCAGACATAGCGGCGTGTATCTGAATAGACGTCCTTCAGTGCCACGAAACAGAGTGAGAAGGCAACCGAACAGAACAATCCGTAATGGATCGGATGGGCAAAGCTGCTTTGTACCCTTTCCAGTCCCATCCGCCCTTCGATGGTGACGATCGGAACGGTGACAACCCCGGGGATACGGCGCAGTGCCTCAACGATTGTCGGCTGGCCCGAAATCGTTTCGAGGATTGAAAAGGGAAGCAGGCAAAAGACCAGGATAACCAGCCATTTGCAAAGCGAAATGAAGGCGCTCCGGCTGCGGATACAGGCGCGCCCGACAAGATAACCGCCCAGGAATTCCACCCCGACCGAACCGATTTGCGTGACAAGCTGGTTGGGGGTTGTCGCCGCAAGTGCCAATGCCATCCAGATCACATGCAGGACGAACAGAAAATCCGTTATGTAGAGGCGCCCGTAACGCCCTGTAAGCAGGCTGAAGAAAAGCGGAATGACCAGTGCCATCAGCAAAAGCCGCAGCGTTGTCATGTAAAGCGGCCCAAGATTGAAACCAAGCGGCAGCACCACGCAGAAAAGATAGATCAACGCAACAGCGGGAAGCTTCCCGCTGGTGGCCTGTTCCGGGGCATTGGCTGACCGGCCGGAGGTCATCGTTCTGGCGTCGATTGTGGCTGTCATGGATTGGAATTCGGTTTTGGCGATGGGTTCTGAGGAGGCTTGTCGGTCAGAAACGGATTGGCAGGCGGCGGCCCATGGGGGCGCATATCCGCGGGTTTTGGGGTTACCATTGTGGAATCGGGGCTGCCGGCCCCATTTTCTGGCTGCAACCGGCTGGCCCCGATTTTCGCACGCGCGAGCACCCCGTCAGGCAAATACCGGAAATTGTCCAGATTGCGGGGATCGCCCGTCAGGGCCGCAGTGAAAATCTGTTTGAAATACGTGTACCGTCCGGGCTGCTGATCCTGGATCTGGATATTGTCCTGCACCGTCCAGTCCAGCCGCCGTTCCGCCTTTGGTATGCGATGCGCCGCATTGGCGAGGATGACCACATCGCGCGCGGTTTCCGCAACCCGGATCTGCGGACGCCAGAGCGGATCATTACGTTGTTCCCCGTCAGAGCGCGCATTATGCACCAGCGTATTGTTGCGGATCGTGAGGCCGTCGGTTTCCCCCACGGTGATCCCGTGCAGATGGGCGTTCACGATCACATTTTCCTCGATCGTGACATTGCGATAGAACATCTCCGGTCCGGCCAGTCCGCGATCCACCAGGTCATTGCGCATGAAGATGGATTGCGTATAGGCGCCAAGGCCGGAATTCAGCACATTGTCACGGATCATGATATCGCGGCTGGGCCATTCGGTACGATTGGTCCAGAACTGGATCATGTCCGAATGATCCTTTGAATCGACCGCGCGCTTGAAATCATGGATCCAGTTTCCCTCGATCCGCACGCCATCGACCTGGGCGAAATTCATGCCATCCATGCGGATGGAATGGACATTGTTGCGCCGGATTGTCACATCGGCGCTGTCACTGACGACCAGGCCACGATAGAAATCGCGGATTTCGCTATCTTCCAGGACAATCCCCTTGCTGCCGCGCAGCGACAGGCCGAACGCGGTGGGATAGCCCTTGCCTTCGCCGCTGTTGGCGATATCGCCATCGAAGATCACCTGACGGAATGTCACATTGCCTGATGCCTGCAACTGAAAAGGGCGAAGATGCCCCTTGTCCCCCTTCCTGAAACGGTAATCGAAAATCAGCCCCTGCAGCACCAGCCCGGAACTTTCGCGGATATCCATTCCCGATAGGCGTGCCGGATTGGCGGGATCGCGTGACCGCAGGATGACAGGCTTTTCGGCAGGGGCAGAAAAGCCACGAAGCTGCAATATCCCATAATCCCCGCCGGAAAGGTCCAGCACCGTACCGGGCGGGGCGGTTGCAAGAATTCCGGACAGATCCTGTGACGGGGCGATCGCCCGTGACGGATTGGCGGCGGCCGGATGAAGGATCACAGGTGCCGCAACCAGTGCCGTTGCAACGATCCACGCAATCGTGGCTGCCCTGAGGAAATGGTACATCAAATCCACCTCATCGGCGGCAGGTTCCCTTGACGCCCGCCGGACTTGTTTCGGTCCTGCCTTGCAGATAGCGTCTGCCAAGTCAAATTCGTACCGCCGAAAGGTTACCAGATTGCAGCACGATTCGCCCCCCTCCCTGAAAAAAGCGCGCCGGCGTGGGTTGAACCGGCTGAAGGGATTGCGAAACCTGTTGGTTTCGACCCGGCGATGGTGGCTGAACCGGATCTGGGGCATGGATATTCATCCCGCAGCGCAGTTTTCGCTTTCCGCGAAATTTGACCGTACCTTCCCGATAGGGGTTCACGTGGGCGCGCAAAGCTATATCGCCTTTGAGGCGCGGATCCTGACCCATGACATGACGCGTGGCCTTTATCTGCATACGCGGGTTGGCCGGAATTGTTTCATCGGTGGACGAAGCCTGATCCTGCCGGGGGTGGAAATCGGTGATGGCTCGGTTGTAGGGGCAGGGTCGGTGGTAACGAAATCGGTGCCGCCGGGAAGCCTTGTTGCCGGTAATCCGGCACGGATCCTGCGTGAGGGTATCGATGTCGGGGCCTATGGCCGTTTTGCCGATGCCGATGCCACCGAGGCGGCCCTTGCCGAAGCTGGTGCGACCTGACCCATGCGCCATCGTGCGTTTGCCATTGGATCCCTTGTTGCGACAATCCTTGCCATCGGTTGGATGACCTTGCAACCTGCACCGAAACCGCAGGACCGGGCGCTTTCATCGGCCCTTCCGGATGGCCCCCTGACGATTGTGACCTTCGGCACCAGCCTGACGGCCCCGCCGCAAATCTGGCCCGACAGGCTGGCCGAGGCCCTTGCCGCATGTCGCGACACACGGGTAGGGGTTGAACGGGTGGCCGGGCCGGGTAGGGGATCGGTCTGGGCACTGGGTCAGGTGGCGAAAGTGGTGGCGCATGACCCGGATCTGGTCCTGGTGGAACTTGCCATAAATGATGCCGATTTTCGCGATGGGGCATCCCTGGCCCGGGGCAGGGCGCAACATCGGGGGTTGATCACGGGGCTGCGCGGAGCTTTGCCCAAGGCACAGATCGTTCTGATGACAATGAACCCGGCAACGGGCCTGCGTGGCTGGATCCGCCCCCGGCTTGCTGTGCATTACCGTCAATATCGCGATCTGGCCGCTGAGGCGGAAACCGGGCTGATTGATCTTTATCCGCGCTGGCTGGCCTTGCCGCGCGGGGAAAGGGGGCTGTCCGCAGACGGGTTGCACCCCGACCCCGAACGTGCGGCGGAAATCATCGTGCCGCAGATTGTCCGCTATCTTGAGCCGTTCCGAAAATGTCCGTGAAGGGTGGGTTGCGGATCAGCGATGCAAGATCGCGTTCCCACCAGCGGCTTTCTTCCAGTTCCGCGATGCGTGCGGGGGCAAAACGCAGCCGGACCTGCCGGGCCGGTACGCCTGCCATGATCGCATATGGCGGAACATCACGGGTGACGACGGCACCGGCCGCGATTACGGCGCCATTGCCGATTGCGCGGCAGCCGGACAGTATCGTTACCCGATCGGCAATCCATACATCATGCCCTATGGACAACGGAACGTCACGATCCTGTTCTATCGTGTCCCCCTGTAGGAAACCAAGGCGACTGTTATAGAAGAACGGATGCAGGATGGGGCGTTCCAGCGGATGATTGCGCCGCCTTACGATCAGCTCCGTTCCCACCGAACAATAATTCCCGACCGACGTTCCCGGCGGAAGCAGCCCGGGCCGGAGTATGTCACCATAGCTATAACGCCCGATATCTACCTCATGATAGTTCTTCAGGATCTGGCGCCAGCTTTCTGAAAACATCTGCCCCCCTTCGAGGCGCAGGCAGGCTTGTCGTATCATCCGGCGCAGCCTTGAAACCCGGTAAAGCGGCAGAATGATGCGGGCAAGGCGGTGTGATCTTCGTGCCTCACACGCCACCGCCTGTTCTTCGGCATCCGGTTTCCATGGGCCGCTGGTCTGTGTCATTCGATTTTCTTTCGTTGAAGAACCTGACGAATACCTGGCAGCAACAGGATTGACAGGGCCAGTATTGCAGCCGCGCCCAGCCAGACCGAAAAGGGTGCCAGTAATGCGTTATCCGGTGTAAGATGGGCGAGAAACCCCATGGCGAGGATCATCCCCACGACCCCGGCCTGTTGCAAGATGATATGGCGGCGGGGCAGCCTGGCCCTGCCGAGCATCAGCCAGATTGCAACGACCAGCCCCAGGGCCTCGGCTGCAAGACCGATCAGCAGGATATCCATGATGGTTCCACCCCGTTCGGCCGTGACCCAGGCCAGCGGGAGGCCTGCCACGCGAACCAGATTGGCGATCATTGCGTTTCCGGTATGACCAAGCGCAAGTGCGATAATCGCCGGCCCCGCCTTCATCAGCCGCAGGGCCTGACAAAGCGCAAACCAGATGAGCAATGGAGCAAGGGGCGCATATTTATCCCCAAGCAAAAGCTCTATTGCCGCGCCTGATGCAAGCATTACCGCAAGCGCGAATATTACGGATGAAAAGGCTATGCCCTGAAGGCAGATATTCGCAGAGGCGGCAAACCGGGGCGTTCGGGCCTCTGCGCTCAGCCGCGGCAGGAACAGGTTTTGCGCGGATGTTGCGAGCACCAGCGTTGGTGTCAGCGTCAGGGTCATGCCCATGGCAAAAATGGCAAGTGCCTCCATCCCCATGACCCTGCCGACGATAAGCTTGTCCCCCTGAAAGACAAGAAACATCAGCATCGAATTTATCAGCAGGGGCCAGCCGAAATTCAGCGAATTCGTGATGATGCCACGGTCCCAGGCCAGCCGATAGGGCCGTTCGGCCAGAAGATGGGAAACCAGTACGCTGACAATTGTCTGCGCCATGATCGACCAGAGCATGACCTGCCAATCCCCCAACCAGATGACCAGCGGCCAGACCAGCACGAGCGCAACCACAGCCGGAACCGTTCCCGTCAACAAAAGCGGGCCGAACCGCATCTGCCTGTTCAGACGGTGGATATCGAAATGTTGCAAGGCATTGAATACCGGCACCAGAGCAAGGATCTGATAGGCCCCGGCAATCTCGGGAATGCCCAGAAACCGCGCGAGGGGGCCGGCAAGGGCAAACAGGACCATCCCGGCGATCACGCCACGGAAAAGCTGAAACCCTTGCAGGGCGGCCTGAAAATGCGGATCGTCACCTTCTTGTGCCTGCACGATTTGTTGCTGCAGCCCGAAGGCGGAAGCCATTTCCACCATGGCCATGACCATCGCGAAGGTTGCCGCCACCCCGTAATCCTCAACCGGGATCAGGCGCGCGACCATAAGGTTGCGTGCCAGAAGCAGCAGCGAAGCTGCCGCATTTCCGGACAGAATCAGGAGGGCTTTGCGGATCATGATGGGAAGGTCGCCCGGTGGCATGAAAGGTTCGTTTCCGTCCCAATAGCGGATACTGCCCCGGACGAAAAGAATTCGGGCTGGAAAAACCGGTGCATATCGGCTTATTGGTCGCGGGTTTCAGTGCCAGGACGCAAGGCGGCGTACCGATATGAACAGTTTGCAGGAAAATACCGCCCCTTCGCTTGCGCGGGTTGCGCGGGGTAATCTTTGTGCCGGATGCGGGGCCTGTGCGGGGCTTTTGCCGGATCGGATCACGATGAACGTGGCTGCGCCGGGTTATCTGCGCCCCGTGCAGCAGGCTTCGATATCGCCGCAGGAAGACCGCCTGATCGCAGCAATCTGCCCCGGCCTTGGCCAACGGGTCAAGGCGGGGGGACGCCCCGATTCGCCGCTTTGGGGGCCGTTTCTGGAAATGTGGACAGGCTGGGCCACGGACCCCGCACTGCGCCATGCCGGGGCTTCGGGCGGTGGGCTTTCGGCGATCCTGGCCCATCTTCTGGCCTCGGGAACGGTTGATGCCGTCTTGCAGACGGGGGCCGACCCTGCCTTGCCGATCGGCAATATTACGGTGATCAACACCAAAACCACGGATCTCGCCTCGGCGGCGGGTTCGCGCTATGCGCCTTCCGCGCCGCTTGCGGATTTGCGCCAATTGCAGGGTGATGGGCGGCGTTTCGCCTTTGTCGGCAAGCCCTGCGACGCGGCCGCCCTGCGTGCCCTGATTGCCGAAGAGCCCGATTTTGCCCGCGTCTTCCCGGTTATCCTGTCCTTTTTCTGTGCAGGGGTGCCCAGCCATGACGGCGCGCGCGGCGTGCTTGCCGCCCTTGGCGCGGCGGAGGCTGAAACCGAATCTTTCCGGTTTCGGGGCAATGGCTGGCCGGGCAGGGCCACGGCGCGGCTGAAGGATGGCACCGAACGATCAATGAGCTATCACGACAGTTGGGGGGGGATCCTTTCCAGACATGTGCAGCATCGTTGCAAGATCTGCGCCGATGGAACGGGGGTTGCGGCGGATATCGTCTGTGCCGACGCCTGGGAAAGCGATGAAAAGGGTTATCCCGTCTTTTCCGAGGCCCCGGGAATGAGCCTGATTGTCGCGCGCTCGGAATTGGGTGCGAAACTGATCGCGGATGCCCGGGCGGCGGGGCAGATCGAAACCCAACCCTTTGCACCTGATAATCTGACTGCGATCCAGCCGGGGCAGCGTGAACGTCGCCGCGCGCTTCTGGCCCGGCTTGCGGCGTTGCGTCTGGCCTGCCGTCCGGTGCCCCGCTATGAGGGGCTTCTGTTGCGTGCGGCCGCGCGCCAGAACCCGGTTTCGCGCAACCTCAGGAATTTTCTGGGCATGCTGCGCCGCACCTTGCAAGGCAGAACCTGAAGAAAGGCCAAAAAATGCCCGCCCGCCCGTTAAAAATTTGCCTGATCATGCATTCCACCCGTTCCGATAATCTGGGGGTGGGGGCATTGACGGTATCCGAAATTGCCATATTGCGGGATATTGCAAAGCGATTATCGCGCGAGATTGAAATCACCGTGCTGGATTGGAAGGATCCACGTATGCCCTATGTCACGGGGCCGGATATTCGCATCATTGACCTCGATGGGCGCTTTCTGAAAGATCCGCGCGGGTTTTTCGCCACGGTCCGAAAATCCGATCTGGTGATCGATATCGGTGGCGGTGACAGTTTTGCCGATATTTACGGACGCGGCCGGCTTACACGGATTTTCGTGATGAAATACCTTACCCATCTGGCACGCACCCCGCTGGTCGTGGCCCCGCAAACCATTGGCCCTTTTACCAGCACCTGGTCGGCAAGACTGGCACGCTGGTCTCTCAATGCCTCGGCACTGGTTGCGACGCGGGATGCGAAATCCACCGCCGCGCTGACGGATCTGGGGTATCGTGGCAGGGCGGTTGAGGCCTCGGATGTTGCGCTGCGCCTGCCCTTCACCCCGCCCCCCCCGCATGGGGATGGGGCACCCCGGATAGGGATCAACGTGTCGGGCCTGCTGATGGCAGGCGGTTATACGGGCAAGAACGAATTGGGCATCGTGCTTGATTATCCCGGGCTGATCCGCAGCCTGATCAAGGGGTTTCAGGATCGTGGCGCCCAGGTGCATCTGGTTCCCCATGTGATTGTGGGGCAGGGGCGGATGATGCAGGAAGATGATTTCCGCGCCTGTCAGGCGCTGGCGGAGGAACTTCCCGGAACTGTTCTGGCGCCCGCATTCGAAAGCCCGCCGGAGGCCAAGAGCTATATCGCGGGGCTCGATTTTTTCATGGGTGCGCGGATGCATGCCTGTATCGCAGCTTTTTCTGCCGGTGTGCCGGTCATCCCGATGGCGTATAGCCGCAAGTTCGCAGGGCTTTTCGGCTCTCTCGGCTATGACCGGACAGTGGATTGCACGGCTGAGGAAGGCCGGGTGATCGAGGAAAAGATATTTTCTGCCTATGATCAACGCGCGGCCCTGGCGCAGGAGGCGACGACGGCGTTGGCGAAAGGGCGCGAAAGGCTTGCGCTTTATGAGGGTGCCCTGGAACGGCTTATTGCCGGGATGGTTTCCCCGTCATGACCGGTTCCAGCGGCCCGAAAGCCGGCTATGATCCCCCCCCCGCATGAGGGCGAACATCCGGCACGCCCTATGCAGCCGGATCCGGAACAGCCCCCAGAAGGCCAGCCCCCGGGCACGCAAACCTGAAACCCGGTTACTGGTCAGGATATGGGGAATTTCAATCAGCACCGAAGGCAGCATCGCAAATGCCTTCAGCAGCCATTTCAGTCGTCCCCGGGATTGTTGCAGTGCAAGATGATAATCATGGGCAAGCTGCCGGTCCCATTTCAGGAAAAGATCCGCAAGACTTGCCCGGGCAGGGTGATAAACCCGCATTGGGGCAATGAAACGGATTTCATACCCTTTCGCCCCCGCGCGCCTGCCCCAGTCCCGATCCTCTGCAATATCGATGCCGCCGAAGGGGCCGACATCCTCCAGAACCTCCCGTCGGGTAACAAGGTTGCCGGTCCCTGTAAAACCCTGTTCAGCGATATAGCGGTCCATGCGATAGCCATAGATGCTTTCATAGGATTCGGTCAGGCTGGGCCGGACGGAATCGGCGCAATTGATGCGGACATCCCCGCCAAGGATCATTGCCCCGGGATCGGCCATTGCCCTTTCCGCTTGGGCCAGCCAGTCGGGATCTGCTGTGCAATCGGCATCGATAAAGGCCAGAATATCCCCATTGGCGGCTGCAGCCCCGGCGTTGCGCGCAAGGCCGGGACCGGGCCGAAGTTCCTGCAACAGCACCGTATCGGGCCGGTTATCACAAACCGCCCGCGGCATGTCTCGTGAGCCGTTATCGGCCACGATTACCTGGTCCGGGCGTCGCTTTCCACCGTCCAGTGAGGCGAGGCAGCGGGCAAGGAAATCAGGCTGATTGAGGTGTGGAATAACAACCGAAATTCGTAACATATTTCGGTTTTCCTGCCTGTGATCCATACGGATTTCCGTTTTGGAGATATGGGTTTTCCCGAATATAGGTGGGGTGTGACGGCAGGTCCAGTTATAGCTGGCGGAAACAGGCCTGATTATCAAATCCGTGCAGTATCATTATGAAATCAAAAGGTTATAGCCCGACAACACAATCAGAATAAAGTTGCCAGGCTATAAGCCTGTTCAGTATCCGGGCGCTTCGCCCGCCATCAGCGTACCTTCAAGGGGGGGCGTCCCGGCGGTTCCCTGGTTCGTCCATCCGGATCCGTCACCATCGAAATACCATTCGGGTGCGGTGCCGGTCGGGATTTGGCCATTGGGACCAAGGTCGACCGGCGCACCACCTTGGGCGAATTTTGCACGATTGGCGGGATCGGAAAGGTCCGGCGTCTGGGTTACGGAAAACCACAGATGGCCAAGATCCCCGATCCAGTCCGAACTTCCAGTGACCTGCATGCCGATTCCCAACTGCATGATGGGACCGCCGGCCATGTCGACCGAATTGAAGCTCTGGGTACGAAGTTGCGTTCCATTGACCCATATCGACGCGCCGGTTGTATCCCAGCCGACCATGAGGTGATACCACTCATTGACCTCAAAACGCTCGGCGGATGTGCTGCCTGCATAGAAGACAAGCGTATCCGATGCCGAGTCGTTATAGAGCCGCAGGACAAGACGTCCGTTGCCTGCGGTGTAAAGATCAAGGCCAATGGCCCCTCCGGTCCCCCGCGCTTGCAGGATCCTCTGCCCGGCCGAGGCGTTCCAGGCCGTGTCCCGGCTTCGCAACCAGATGGAAAACATGCCCTGCGTGCCGGCAATCGCCGAACTGCCAAGAAGGCCGGCATAGCCGGAGCTTCCATCAAACCCGGCAGAACGCGGGGTGAAGGCAACTGTCGAAACGGGGACGTGGATATCCTGCTGGAAGGGCCGCACGGCGATCCCCTCAAAAGGATAGGTTGCCGTCTCATCATGCAGAGCCGGGATATGTTCAATCAGAAAATCGGGGTAGAGATCAAAATCCCGTGGTTCCTGCAGGACCGCCGTTGCCTGACCGCGCAGATAGGACAGGGTATCGCCGGATGCAAAGGGGGTTTCGGGGATGATCCTGACCCTGCCCACACGGCCATGAATACCATGGGTTTCGCTTGCCGACTGAATGGTCACTGCCCCCCGAAACTGGGCCGGGTATGAGGTTTCAGTTTCCAGGTATACCGGACGGCGAAGCGTATCCCGGGTAATCTCGACCCCTGTTACCGGCTGGCGATGCGGTGCCGATCCGGCATAGGTCCCTTCCCGGAACGCACGCAGCGTGGTCAATGTGCCGCCATTGGGCAGGCTTACCAGAAGATCGGCATGAGCGCCGTCCTCGGGTCCTTCTATCCCGACCACCTGTGGTTCATTGATTTCCATGCCCGAGGCGCGCAGGAGCGCCATGGCAATGGGCCACATCAGAAGGATCTGGCCATCAGGGTTCGCAACATCGGGGTGGATCTCCGATGACGATCCGCCGAAGCGGCAGATATGGGACGACGGACCAACGCGAAGATCGACACTTTGTGCAAGGTCATCGCTTTCAAGCGCAACCATATTGGCGCGGGAGGGCTCAATCATTCGGGCGTTATTGGCGGAGAAGCCTGCCATTTCGGGGGCCTCGGGGGCATCGAGGAAAGGCATGGGGCCAAGGATGTGCCAGGACGTTTCATCGCGTGCAAAAACTCCTCGCCCTTTGGCTGTCACGGTTGCCGTTGCATCCCAGAGGCAGTGGTTCACATCGCTGCCATTGACCGTACCGCCGAGGGTAAAGGCAGCGCCGGTCCCATCCGTGCCAAAATAAAGTGGCCAGAAATGAGATCGGAAATTGCCGTTCTTGACCGAAGCCGCATCCGCATTGTACCAGCACTCGATCAGGTGGCCGACCGAGCCAGCCTCATCCTCCACCGCATCGACAACGGAGGTGAAATCCAACCAGATCCGGTTATCACCGTCATCGGCACTATCATCGCCCAGACCAAAACGCGAAGTGCCTGATACTGCTCCATCGCCAATTACGAATTGCTGTCCCGGCGCGGCAAAATCCAGAAAGGCGGAAAGTGCTGCCATTGCCGGATTGACCTGTCCTGCGGAAACGGTATCGAGGTTCACCTCCGTCCGGACGGGGGCGGACCCCTCACCAGATTGCGTGAAGAGAATGAGATTGCCATCCCCCGGTATGGGCTGGGAAATGGAACGGTAGTAGATGCCGGTATTCAGAAGGTATTCCAGTTCCGACTGCCCGAAGATAATGGCAGATACCGTATCTGCTGGTGGGGCAGGAGGGGCGATCTCCCCATCGCTATCGGCCCGGGGCGTCGGAACCAGTGCAAGGTCCAGTCCCAGCATCAGCTGAGCCCCACAAGGCCGGTTGCCGTCGTACCGGTTGCCAGGACATGACTGAGTCGTAACGGATAGATAGCTCCACCCGGAACTGCAGATAGCGTCACTGTGCCCCCATCAACAAAGGTGACACGCAGATCCCCGCCGCCACCGACATAGATCGCACGCGTTGACCGGGCCAAGGGTTGCGAATTATGCGGTGAAATCTCGGCTGCCGTTGCAGCGGGGGAAGTCAGGTTGGATTGATGGGTTTTGAAATCGTCTGCCATGTCATTGGTCCCTGATTGCATTTTGGATAAGGAAATCTCGGGCGCGACGATCCCCGGATGGGGTTAAGATGGCAAAAGGGGAGCGTACGTTGCAGCCTGCGCGGGCCTGCACCCCGTCTCAGAGCGATTTTCTTAACGGGAAATTCATAAATTGATGGAATGAAAGCGCTTTGTGTTCATGCCCTTGAACCAGATTCCCGGTTTTGTTGTATAACGTGAAACGGTGATTGACGGTGGCTGGACCGATGCGCCATTTCTCTTTATCCTGCCGCGCGTTTCAGGTGATATATCGGATCAGTTCCCAATGAATATTCTTTCCGCAGGTCGGGATGCGTCATTCAGTCTTAATCCCGTCGGGCTTGGCTGGATCTTGTTGCTCGTTCTTTCCGCTGTTCCAATCTACTGGATAGGGCTGGTTTCGCTGGGGCAGGCATGGATCACGCCGGAATATAGCCATGGGCCGTTGATTCCGATAATCTCCCTTTATCTTTTCCTGCGGGAATTGCGGCATGCCCCGGCCTTTGATCCCGCTGCCCCGGTGCGCCGCGGCCCGGGTATCGCAGTAATCGTTTTCGCGCTGGCCTTCGGAATTTTCGGGAACATGATCCGGATCCCGGATGTTGTAACCTATGCCTTCATTGTCTGGGTGGGTGGCGTTGTCCTGACCGTGATGGGCTGGGATCGGGGGCGGCGCCATCAGTTACCGGTGCTGCACCTGATCTTCATGTTGCCGCTGCCAACCTTTGTCTATCTGAAGTTCACCATTTTTTTGCAAACGATATCTTCCGAAATCGGTGTCTGGCTGATCGAACTGATGGGCGTTCCGGTCTTTCTGGAAGGCAATGTGATCGATCTTGGGGTCTATAAGCTTCAGGTGGCCGAAGCTTGCTCCGGGCTGCGCTACCTCTTTCCCATCCTGTCCTTCTCCTATCTTTTCGGAATCCTCTATCGTGGCCCTTTCTGGCACAAGGCGGTCCTGTTTCTGATGGCAGCGCCCCTGACAATCCTGATGAACTCCTTCCGGATTGGCATGATCGGGATTCTGGTCAACAGTTATGGGATTGGTCAGGCCGAAGGTTTCCTGCACTTTTTTGAGGGCTGGGTGATCTTTGGAACCTGCATTGCCATTTTGTTCCTGACGGCGGTTCTGCTGCAACGTATGACGTTCGACCCCAAAAGACTTTCGGAAACGATTGATCTGGACTTTACCGATTTCGTACCGCAATTGCGCCGTTTTGTCGGCATTGCGCCCTCACCGGGCCTGATTGCGGCGGCACTGATATCCACGGTGATCGGCCTTGCTTTCGTTTTGACACCGGAACGTCCGCCTCAGGTTATTGCACGGGAAGGTTTCTCGGGCTTTCCGCGGGATTTAGGTTACTGGTCAGGTACGATGCGATTGCTTGAACCGGATGTTGAACGCGTCCTGAAGGCCAGCGACTATGTCAACGGCACGTATTTCGCACCGGGGGAAAGAAGTTATGTCAACGTTTTTTCGGCCTGGTACGCAAAACAAACCGATGGGTCTGGTATCCATTCACCCGAGGTTTGCCTACCTGTTGGCGGCTGGGAAATCCATTCCCTTCAGACTTATCGCGTGAATATGCCCACAACACCCTATGGCAGTTTCAATGTGAATCGGGCCGTCATCCAGAAAGGCCTGTCGCAGCAGCTCGTGTATTATTGGTTTGAACAGCGCGGCAAGAGGATGACAAACGATTATCTCGCGAAGATGAGCGTTGTCTGGGATGGTCTGACGATAGGGCGAAACGATGGCGCATTGGTGCGTTTCGTAACGCCAATCGAAACCGGGGAAAGCGAGGCAGATGCAGAGGCGCGGCTGCAGCGCATGATGGAAGTAACGTTACAGAAAATGCCGCGTTTCATCCCAGATTGAATTATTCCGCCGTCATTCTGGCGATCCGGCGATAGCCGGCGGTGCCGTGCCAGAATCCATTGCTGAAAGGCACGGGGGTGCAGAGCGTTTGCAGCCGTGTTTCCGCCTCGGGAATTTCAACCGCGCCATCGATCACATCGCGGAAGATTTGCGCCACGCCGACCATATCCACCGCCTGCGGCATCAGGCGCAGATGGCTGATGCCCATGTCTTGCAGATTGGGGATTTCCGGCAGCAGGTCGATATAGCTTTCTGACTGGGTCTGGATGCCGTTGACGCGCAGGATGGGCTTGTCATCGCGGGTTTGCAGCGGCATGCCGTCAGGGTCTTTTTCACAAATAAACAGGCAGTTATCCTTGGTGCGCCCATGTGCGCGGGCGTGATAGCAGCGCGCCGAGACCGCCAGCGAGGCGCGGCCAAAGACCTGCACTTCAACCCCCAGGCCCAGATCGCGGCAGGCTTGCGCGGCCACCGCGACGGCCTCGGAAGGCATCTCGGCGGGCAGGCAGATATGGGCGGCGCCCTGACGGGCCATCCATGCAATCGTTGCCTCATTATAGGCGTTCATGAAGGGGCCGATCCGGTGGGCGCGTGCGCCGCGGGCATAGAGACCGGCGGCATTGTTGATCTCGATTTCCGGGCCGTCCATTTCGGCCAGATCGGTGGTCGCCTTGCGTTCGCGTTTCAGCATCACCTCGGCCAGCGAGGACAGGATGACCCGCTTGCC
>JBKEDF010000021.1:0-7972 GCA_047975325.1 Pseudorhodobacter sp.
AGCTGGGGCATAAATGCGTGATTGAAACCGGCGCCGGTGCAAGGGCCGGTTTTTCGGATACCAATTACAAGGCCGCCGGGGTGGAAATCGTCAAGACCGCAGCCGCACTTTTCAAAGCCGCTGATGTTGTGGTGAAGGTGCGTGGCCCGGAAGAGGTTGAGGCCAAGCGCCTGCGCGAGGGACAGACGCTGATTTCCTTCTTCTGGCCTGCTCAGAATGAAGCCCTGATGGAACTGTGCCGCGCCAGGGGTGCCACGGTTGTTGCGATGGATATGGTCCCGCGGATTTCCCGCGCCCAGAAAATGGATGCGCTGTCTTCCATGGCCAATATCGCAGGCTATCGCGCGGTGATCGAGGCAGGCAATAATTTCGGCCGCTTCTTTACCGGACAGGTCACGGCTGCGGGCAAGGTTCCGCCCGCAAAGGTGCTGATCGTGGGGGCAGGGGTTGCGGGCCTGGCAGCAATCGGAACTTCCACCTCACTCGGGGCGATCACCTATGCCTTCGATGTGCGCCCGGAAGTAGCCGAACAGATCGAATCCATGGGGGCCGAATTCGTCTTTCTGGAATTTGAGGAAGCGCAGGACGGGGCCGCGACAGGCGGCTATGCCGCACCCTCCAGCCCGGAATTCCGTGAAAAGCAGCTGGCCAAGTTTCAGGAGCTTGCGCCGGATATCGATATCGTCATCACGACAGCCCTCATCCCGGGCCGGCCCGCACCGAAGCTCTGGACCGAAGATATGGTCAAGGCCATGAAACCCGGTTCCGTCGTGGTGGATCTGGCCGCCGAACGGGGCGGCAATTGCGACCTGACCGTGCCGGATGAAAAGATCGTGTCCGACAATGGTGTCACCATCGTCGGCTATACCGACTTCCCCAGCCGCATGGCGGCGCAGTCCTCAACGCTTTATGGCAATAATATCCGCCACATGCTGGCGGACCTGACACCGCAAAAGGATGGCGTCATCAACCATGATATGGAAGATGACGTGATCCGTGGCGCCACGGTTACCAAGGGCGGGGAAATCACCTATCCGCCACCGCCGCCCAAGGTACAGGCGATTGCCGCGGCAAAGCCCAAGGAAAAAGCCAGGGAACTGACAGCGGAAGAAAAACGTGCGCAGGAAGTTGCGGAATTCAAGGAGCAGACCCGCAATCAGGTAACACTTCTGGCTGTGGGGGGCGCGCTTGTCCTTCTTGCCGGACTTTTCACACCTGCCAGTTTCATGTCGCATTTCATCGTCTTCGTGCTGGCCTGTTTTGTGGGCTTCCAGGTCATCTGGAATGTTGCCCACAGCCTGCACACGCCGCTGATGTCGGTGACGAATGCGATTTCGTCGATCATCATCCTTGGCGCGCTGATGCAGATCGGCTCCGGCAGTTGGCTGGTGATGATTCTGGCGGCGCTTTCGGTCTTCATGGCCGGGGTCAATATTTTCGGTGGTTTCATGGTGACCCGGCGCATGCTGGCCATGTTCCAGAAGTCGTAAGGAGGCGCGCATAATGGAATACGGATTTACCACAGCCGCCTATGTTGTCGCAGCGGTTCTTTTCATTCTGAGCCTCGGCGGATTGTCAAATCAGGAAAGCGCCAAACGCGCAGTCTGGTATGGCATCGTCGGTATGGCGCTGGCCGTCATCGCCACGCTTCTGGGGCCGGGTAGCGGGCTTTGGCTTTTCTCGCTTCTCCTGATTGCGGCGGGCGGCACCGGCGGCTGGATCGTTGCACAGCGCGTACAGATGACCGAGATGCCGCAGCTTGTCGCGGCAATGCATTCGCTCGTCGGTCTTGCTGCCGTTTTCATCGGGTTCAACGCGGAAGCTGAAATGGTTCGCGTCGCGGCAATGCAGACTGCGGGTGATACAGCGGCGCTGGAGGCCCTCAAGGGGTTTGCCGCCAAGGTTGCCGAAAAGGCCCCGGTGGAAATCAACATCCTGCAGATCGAGGTCTTTCTGGGTGTCTTCATCGGTGCGGTAACCTTTACCGGCTCCGTCATTGCCTATGGGAAGCTTGCCGGAAAGGTGGATGGCAAGGCCAGGAAACTGCCTGGCGGGCATCTGCTTAATGCAGCGGCGGCGGCAGTTTCGGCGATTCTGCTCATCATGTATATCAATGATGCCGGAAGCTGGACGCTGATCCTGATGGCTGCGCTGGCGCTTTTTATCGGCTATCACCTGATCATGGGGATCGGTGGCGCGGATATGCCGGTCGTGGTTTCGATGCTCAACAGTTATTCGGGCTGGGCAGCGGCGGCAATCGGCTTTTCGCTTTCCAATGATCTGCTGATCGTCGTGGGCGCGCTGGTCGGATCCTCCGGTGCGATCCTGAGCTATATCATGTGCAAGGCGATGAACCGTTCCTTCATTTCGGTGATCCTTGGTGGATTTGGCAATACCACGGGTCCCGCGATGGAAGTCGAGGGCGAACAGATCGCCATTGATGCCGATGGTGTGGCGGCCGCGCTTAATGAGGCCGAATCGGTGATCATCGTGCCGGGCTATGGCATGGCCGTGGCCCAGGCCCAGCAATCGGTCAGCGAATTGACCCGCAAGCTCCGCGCAAGGGGTAAGAAGGTACGGTTTGCCATCCACCCGGTTGCAGGCCGGCTGCCGGGCCACATGAACGTGCTTCTGGCCGAGGCGAAGGTTCCCTATGACATCGTTCTGGAGATGGATGAGATCAATGAGGATTTCCCCGAAACCGACGTGGCGATCATCATTGGTTCGAATGACATCGTAAACCCCGCAGCGCAGGAAGATCCGAACAGCCCCATCGCCGGAATGCCGGTGCTGGAGGTCTGGAAGGCCAAGCAGGTTTTCGTTTCCAAACGTGGTCAGGGAACGGGATATTCCGGTATCGAAAACCCGCTTTTCTACAAGGAAAACACGCGGATGTTCTATGGTGATGCCAAGAAGAGCATCGATACGCTCCTGCCGATGGTGGAATAGGCCCGCCAATTCGGGTGGGTTACGTAAAATAAAACGAGGCCCCGGTTTGTCCGGGGCCTCTTCCTGTTTCGGGTGCTCCTGCCCTTGATAGGCACACTCCGGAAGTGATTTTCACGATGGCGGATCAAAAGCGTTTGGTCGCATTTTAAGGAATAGGCCCGGTGGCAATACTTGCATTTTCAAACCGGCAAGTGTAAGCGGAACAGCGGTGCCACACCAGCAAGGTGACGAGTGCAATTCCGAAAATTTCTTACATCCGATACGCTGCGGGGGCGGGCCCTGCGCGGAACCGCGATTACCCTTGGCAGCAGCCTGGGTCAGCAGGCCATCCGACTTGCCTCCAACCTGATTCTGACGCGGCTGCTTTTCCCTGAGGCCTTCGGCCTCATGGCGCTGATCCAGACTTTCGTGATCGGTCTGGAAATGTTTTCCGATGTTGGGCTTCAGCCATCAATCGTCCAGAACCGGCGCGGTACAGAACCCAATTTCCTGAATACTGCCTGGACCATCGGTATCATTCGCGGCTTCGTGCTCTGGTTTGTCGCCTGTGCACTTGCATGGCCACTTTCGGTTTTCTACGATAATTCCCAAATGCTGTACCTTCTGCCGGTGGTGGGGTTCAACGCGGTCATTTCCGGCTTTATTACCACCAAAACGGCAGTTGCATTTCGAAAGATCAATCTGGGGATGCAGGCCGCCCTCAGCCTCGGTGGCCAGGCCGTTGGCGTGGTGGCCATGATCACAATCGCCTATCTATGGCCTTCGGTATGGGCTTTGGTTATCGGCGGGCTGATCGGGAACCTGGTCGATATGTTGCTGCATCATCGCTTCCTGCCAGGCGAAAGGAACCGGCTTTGTTGGGACCGCAGTGCCATATCCGAATTGATCAGCTTCGGTCAGTACATCTTCCTCAGTACGATTGCCGCATTCATAGGACGGCAGGGTGACAAGCTGATTTTGGGCAAGCTCGTGAGCCTGTTCAGTCTCGGCATCTATAACATTGCCTTTTTTCTGGCCAACTTCCCCACGATGTTGGGGGAGATGGTGGCCGGACAAATTCTGTTTCCGCTTTACAGCGAACGACGGCCTTCCGAAAACATCGCCAACATGGCGAAACTGAAAAGGGCGCGTAATCTGGTAACGGGATCGCTGATTGCGCTGAACCTTCTGGTGGGGTTGATCGGTGTCGGTTTGGTCAACATCATGTACGACGCCCGCTATACTGAGGCAGGGCCAATGCTGGTGATCATGGCCCTTTCCCAGATTCCACCCGCCCTGTTGATCGGAAATTCCCAACTGCTGCTGGCTGAAGGCAATTCCCGCGACTTTTCAATCATTGTCTGGGTTCAGGCCGCTTTACATATAACCGGACTGCTTGTGGGCTACTGGCTGCTTGGGATGTTCGGTGTCCTCCTTGTCCCCGGCCTCGTTGCAATCCTGTACTATCCCCTGCAGCAGTATTTTCTGGCAAAGCACGCTGGGGTCGATCTCCGCCGTGATGCCATTTTTGCCCTCATAGGGCTGGTTCTGGGCAGTGGGGTCATATTCGTCAATTTAGGACCCGTTTCCGAATTCGTCGGCAGCTCCATTGCCGGGGCATCGTCCAATATTGGCGCTTGGATAAACTGAGGTGGAATATCAATAGATATGCTTCCGCCCCCGATACGATTTTCGTCGGGTGTTTATCCGGTTGAATCCGGTAGGGGGATAACCATTCCGTCCCGCCCAACAACCATCGATCCGTTCCAGGTTCCGGAAACCTCCTTACGCCAATCCGCTTCGCCAAAGTCGGGGTCATCTGCAGGGACAAGATGATTAAGGACAAGCTTGCCGACCATGGCGGCGGAGGCGATACGGCCCACATCTGCAGCAGGGGTATGGGAGGCCATCAGATGTTCCCGCAGCCGCCCGGCCGAGGCCGTCCGCGCAACAAGCTTGTCAACCCCGGCCACCAGCATCGCCTCATGGACCAGGACATTCGCCCCGGCTGCAAAATCCGCCAGCGGTGCAAAATAACAGGTATCACCTGAAAAGACCGCGCTTTTGCCATCATGGTCGAAACGGAAGGCAAAGCTATCCGTGATGGGCGGATGATCAACCCGCAGGGCACGGGTTCGAATGCCGTCAAAATCGACTTCCCAGCCATCTGAAATGGTATGGATTTCAACCATATTCACAATAGGCGGACGGCCTTCATCCTCCAGTCGGATCTCATGATCAAAGGCCATCGCCTTCAGGAACTGCTGCCAGTAATCTTCCGTTCCTGCGGGTCCGTAAACGGGGAATTTCCGGTTCATTCCGGTTGTCCATGCAGTATAGATCAGCGGGCCAAGTTCCATCAGATGGTCGGAATGCAGGTGAGTAATGAAGATCGCATCGATCTCCATCAGGTTGGTTCCGGCCTCGACCACACTGCGCGCGGCGCCGATCCCGCAGTCTATCAGCAGATTCTTTCCGCCGAGACGCAAGAGCGATGCCGTCGGCATCGCCCCGCCCTGCCGAATTGCAGGCCCGCCCTTCGTGCCGAGCAAGACAATCTCATTGCGCATGGCCAGCCTCCTCAATGTGCCAGAAATACCGGGATTCGGGTGCGGGCCATGACATCATGCGTCACACCACCGAACAAGTCCTCGCGGAACTTGGAATGTTCGAATGCGCCCATCACGATCAGTTCCGCACCCAGCTTGTCTGCCTGGCCCAAAAGGGTTGCGGCAATACCACCGGCGGCAACCGGCACATCAATCCAGTTGGCCTTGAGCCCCAGCCGCTCCAGCGACGTCTTGGGGTCCAGCCCTTCGCCATCCTGACAGGCGGTGCCGGGTTCACCCACCGTGACGATGGTGATTTCGTCCTTGGTATCCAGCAATCGAAAGGCACTGGACAGTGACCGCGCGGCGGCGCGGCTTCCATCCCAGGCAATCATCACCCTGGAGGAAACGCGGCTTGAATCCACCCCCTCGGGAAAGGCAATGACGGGTCGGCCACTAAGCAGGGCGATCCGGTCGGGATGCAGGCTCGACTTGCGCGAACCATGTTCGGGAATGCCCACCAATGTCACATCGAAAAAGCGTGAGGCTTCCGCCACGCTGGTCTTGTCACTGCGGACCAGATGAATACGGTCCTGGTCAAGCATCCCGGTCGCCTTGCGGAAATCTGCCTCTATCTTGGCGGCTGCGTCTTTCTGCGTCTGACGCAGGGAGGCAACAATGGCCGAGGGAAGCCAGCTATATTCACTGGTGGCCGGCGGCATGTTTTCAATCCTGGGAACAAAGCCCGTCAGATGTGCGCCATAGGTTTTCTGAATGGCAATTCCCGCACGCAGGGCCACGTCGGCCTGTGGCGCGCCATCAAGGGCTACGAGGATATTTTTCAACGGCATTTTTTTCTTCTCCGCCCTAGAGTTTCATCCAGACTGTTTTGAGATCGGTATATTTGTCCAGCGCATGCATGGATTTATCGACACCATTGCCGGATTGTTTCATCCCTGCCATGGGTACGGTCACATCTGCCCCACCATAGGTGTTGACGTGCAGGAGGCCACCTTTGATCCCGCGCGTCACGCGATGTGCGGTGGACAGGTTGGAGGTCCAGACCGCACCGGCCAGACCGAAATCAGTGGTATTGGCGATGCGGATGGCTTCATCGGCGTCCCGGAAGGGCGTGACGGCCAGAACCGGACCGAATACCTCCTTTCGTGAAAGCGTGGCATTGGGGGTGACGCCGTCAACCACGGTCGGTGTCATGTAATATCCGCCTGTTTCCTGCAGGATCCGCGCCCCGCCTGTCAGGATCTCACCGCCTTCGATCCGCGCGGTTTCGACAAAGCGCAGATTGTTCTCAAGTTGGGTTTCAGAATGTACCGCGCCGATATGGGTGCCAGTATCAAGCGGGTTGCCCACTTTCAGGCCTTCGGCAATTTCCACCACCCGGCGGGTGAAATCGGCATGGATGCTCTTTTCAACCAGAAGCCGCGACGCTGCGATGCAGACTTGCCCGGAATTGCGGAAGATCCCGTTTGCGGCAACCTGGGCTGCCTCTTCAAGATCGGGGGCATCGGCAAAGACTACATTGGGGGATTTGCCGCCCAGTTCGAGGTAACAGCGCTTCATGTTCGAACGCGCAGAATATTCCAGCAATCGTCGCCCCGTCGCACCGGAACCTGTAAATGCCAGCACATCGATACCGGGGTGAAGGCCGATGGCTTCGCCTGCGACGGGCCCTGCACCGGTGACCACGTTCAACACGCCTTCGGGCAGGCCCGCCTCAAGCGCCAGTTCTGCCAATCGTAATAGTGAAAGCGAGGCGCTTTCCCCCGGTTTCAGGACCACGGAATTCCCGGCGGCAAGGGCAGGGCCTATTTTCCAGGCGCCGATCATCAGCGGGAAGTTCCAGGGCACGATGGCCCCCACGACACCGATGGGTTCACGATGAACCAGGGCCAGTGTGCCTGCGGGGGTAGGGGCGATTTCACCCGATATCTTGTCCACGCATTCGGCATAATACCGGATCGTCGCGGCAGCCGAACCCGGTTCCGCATTGATTGCCATGCCAATTTCCGTGCCATTGTCCCGCACGCCCAGAACTGCCAGTTCCAGGGCATGAGCGGCAATGAGATCCGCAAAACGGTGCAGGATTGCCTTGCGTGCGGCAGGTGCCATATGTGACCAGCGGCCATCCTCGAACGCCGCCCGCGCGGCAGCCACGGCGGCATCGATATCGTCTGCGGTCCCTTCCGCAATGGTGGTAAGGAGCTGTCCGTCAATCGGGCTGATGACATCACGCGTACCGCCATCCGAGGCAGCCCGCCATTCCCCCCCGATCAACAGGGACCGGGGGGGTATCGGCGTTGTACGCAACGCATCGATAGCAGATTGATCAAGCATCACTTTCCCCTTACGTCGTGCCCCGCCGCGCCTTGATCATGTTTTTCACATGCAGGCCCAGCACCATCAGGATCAGTACAAAAAGAATGGCGGCAATCGGACGGTTGATGAAATCAAGGGGCGTTTCGATGTTGGCCATG
>JBKEDF010000024.1:0-23646 GCA_047975325.1 Pseudorhodobacter sp.
TGGTGCCCGGAGGCGGATTCGAACCACCGACACACGGATTTTCAGTCCGTTGCTCTACCAACTGAGCTATCCGGGCCCTGTGACGGCGAACCGTCGGGGATGAGGCGTATTATGTCAGCGCGCTGGGGCTGTCCAGAGGTTTCGGGAAAAAATTCTTGCGGGTTTCGATTCCCCGGCGGCATTCGTCCGAACCTGTGTGGGCGGGGTTGGTCCGGAGCCTATTTCAGGATGCCGCCAACAGGCCTATTGCGGGCGGGAGGCCTCAGCAGGGGCAGGGGGCGGGTCCTCCGGATCTTCCTCTGCGGGAATGGCATAGCCACCTTTCAGCCATCGGCCCAGATCGATATCCGCACAGCGGCGCGAACAGAAGGGACGGTATTTTGCGGCGCTTTCCTTGTTGCAGATCGGGCAGGTCATACAAGCAACTCCCGTAGCGGTATCCGGTCGCGTTTGCGGATAAGTTCATAAAGGCCAAGCGTGGTCCAGCCGACAAGGCTGGTTTCGGCAGAGTCGCGCCGGAATGCGGCTTTCAGCGTCTGATCAAGGATATGGCGGTTGCGCTTTGGCATCGGGGCAAAATCCATCACGACCTGGCCACCAAGCCCCCTCAGCCTGAGTTGCCGGGGAAGTTCACGGGCGGCGGCGATATTGGTCTTGAGGCTGGCAGCGGGGGATGTGTCAGGGCCGGTATTCACGTCCACGGCAACAAGGGCGCGGGTGGGTTCCATCATTATATGGGCCCCGGAGCCAAGATCAATGCGGGGTGAAAGCAGGGCTTCGATCATGTCATCCACCGCATGATCGGTGAAACAGCCCGGGCGTTCCTCTACCGTATCGGGGGGGGGATCGGCCCAGTCACGCCAGGCGATATCGGGGGCGCTTGCACCTTCCAGCAGCAGTTCGGGCGCACCGTCCAGATCGGCGCAGATGGTTTCTGCCAGACTGCGCATCGCGGCTATATCGGCTGCGATATCATGATCATCGCCCGCCTCGCAGGCGGAGCGCAGGATCAGGCCAAGATCGGATGCACAACCGGCCATGCCGTCGGAGGCCAGTCGTTCCAACCCGATGCGCAGGTCCGTATCCTTGATCCTTCGGGATATATTCAGCCCCGCTGCGCCCGGGGTCACGATTGCGTAACGCGATTTGAACAGCAGCCGAGTCGTGACGGGGATGGCCTTGCCCGGTTCCGCCGTGCCGGTCACCTGTACCAGGATTGGGCGCCCCGTTGCGATGCCGGCATTTTGCCGCAAGAAACCCTTGCCATCGGGGATCTTCACGAAAATGCCGCCCATCCCCTTGACCGGACGATCCGCCACTGCGCGATAGACCGCCCCCTTCAGGGGCAAATTATCAGGTGGATCGATCAGCAGATCCTGAAGTTGCCCATCCTCCAGCAAAGCCGCAGCAGGGCGCTGCCGCACCTTGTCAATCAGGATGAGTCGACCTTTCACGCTGACCTCCAGACAGGCCAGCCCGCACTTGCCAGAAGGGCTGCGGTTTCCGCCACTGGAAGCCCCATGATGCCGGTATAGGAGCCGGAAATCCAGGGAATGAACGCGCCTGCAGGCCCCTGAATGCCGTAGCCGCCTGCCTTCCCCCGCCAATCATCCGTGGCCAGATAGCCGTTGATCTCTGTGTCCGAAAGCCGTTTCATCTTGACGGTGGAAACCACCTCCCGTGTCCAGAGCCTTTCGCCCCGGCGTAGTGCCACTGCGGTGATAACACTATGACGTCGGCCACCCAGGGCAATCAGGAATTCTGCGGCTTCACCGGCATCGCGGGGCTTGCCGAGAATCCTGCGACCCAGGGCCACAGTGGTATCCGCGCAAAGCACCAGATCATCAGATTCGGCCAGGACGACCTGCACCTTTTCCCGGGCGATCCGGGCGCAATAGTGGCGGGGGATCTCACCCTCATGCGGGGTTTCGTCGATATCCGGTGGCAATACGGCATCCGCGGTAATGCCGATCTGCGCCAGCAATTCACGCCGCCGCGGGCTGGCTGAACCGAGGATCAGGCGCATGGGACAGATACGCGCCGCTTATTTGAAGCGATAATTGATCCGCCCCTTTGACAGATCGTAGGGGGTCATTTCCACCTGAACCTTGTCGCCCGCCAGAACACGGATGCGGTTTTGCCGCATCTTGCCCGCCATGGTGGCAATCAGTTCGTGGCCATTGTCAAGCTCGACCCTGAATGTCGCATTCGGCAGGAGTTCCTTCACGACACCGGGGAATTCGAGAATGTCTTCCTTGGCCATGGTTTCTCCGCAATGGGTTAGGCCCGTGTGACACACGGGCGATGGCGCGTAAATGCGCCTGAATCCGGGGATTTTCAAGGGGGAAATGCATTACTCTCCTACCAGTTGAATCAATCGATGTGATGATATGGTTGGCCCGTTCCTCATGGGGGCGCATATCCCGGCCATTGCGGCGGGTATGACGGTTCTGATGGTGGGACGGGAAGGATCAGACCGGCTGATAGCCGGTCAGCCGGTCGGGCGCATAGGTTTCGGCAACAATTTGGCGCATCTGCCGGCCGTCGGTATAGGGGAAGGCTTCCGCGATCATGGCTTCGGCCTCATCGGTGGTTACGGCCCCTTTTGCGAATTCGGGATGCACCTTTTGGGAGTTTTGCGCGACGATATCCACGACCCCGCCCGATTTGTGGATGCGCTGATCATAACCGTTTGTGTTATTCGTGGTGTGGCGCGTGTAGTGATAGGCGGGAAAGGTCGGATCGCAATAGACCGGATTATCCTGCGCATAGGCGCGGTGCTGGATGCCGAAGGGCGACCGCGTGCCTTTTGCGTCCTTGACCAGCGCCAGCCCGATGGCAATCCCGTGCTTGCTGAAGGCCCGGTGGCGCGCCACGCCTGCATCGGTATGGCCGAGGATTCCCCTGGGAAAGGTGATCATGGTTGAAGGGCGCAGTCCTGACGCGCAGTCCCGTAGCCTTTCGACATAGCTTGTACAAAGCGCATCATCGTCATCCAGCCGAAAGTGGATTGCAGGGGCCTGATGGTCGTCACTGGCCTCACGCATGATCGGGCGCAGCGCAAAATTGATGTTACGCGAAGAGGTCCGCAGGATACGGCAATTCGGCACGCCCTCAATCAGGGTGTCGAGGCGTGCCTGATAGATATCGGGCATTTCCTCGGAGGTGGTGACGACAAACTGAAAACCATCATCGGTTTGTGCGCGAAGTGAAGGCAGCATGAGCTTTTCGAAAAGGTGAAAGCGCACGGCCATGCGTTCGGCGTTCCAAAGCAGTGCCTTCGCATCGTCCAGCGTCTGGACGGCCTTGCCTGTATCGGAGGTTCCGAAATAGGAAAAACGGCAGTGGCCGTAGATCTTCATGGCGGTTTCTTCACTGTGTGGAAGCTGAATGATAGGCCGAAACGGTTTTTGCCAGCAAGCTGCTTTGAAACCCGATTGACCTGCAAGGCAGCCATGCGGCAGGGATGGTTGTCTCCGTTCGGGATTCCCCCTAAGGATATTCATGTGCCGAAGTCAGGGGGAGACCACCTTGCGCGACCTCAAGCTACCCGATCAGCGCCATCCCGAAAAGGCGCATCGCCCGGATAATGCCCAGCCGAAGAAACCTGCCTGGATTCGCGTCAAGGCGCCGACTTCGGAAGGTTACAAGCAGACCCGCGATATCATGCGGGGCCAAAAGCTTGTCACCGTATGTGAGGAAGCAGGCTGCCCCAATGTCGGGGAATGCTGGTCTCAGGGCCATGCCACCATGATGATCATGGGGGAAATATGCACCCGGGGCTGTACCTTCTGCAATGTTGCGACGGGACGGCCGCAGGCGCTTGATGCGTTTGAGCCGGGTCGTGTCGCCCATGCGGTACAGCAGCTGGGCCTCAATCATGTCGTGGTGACCAGTGTGGATCGTGACGACCTGGATGATGGCGGTGCGGAACATTTTGCCCAGACGATCCGGGCAATCCGGCATCGGTCCCCCAAGACCACGATTGAAATCCTGACGCCGGACTTCCTGAAATGCGACCCGTCGGTTGTGGAAAATGTGGTTGCGGCAAAACCCGATGTCTTCAACCACAATCTTGAAACCGTCCCGGGGCTTTATCCGCAGGTCCGCCCCGGCGCGCGCTATTTCCATTCGTTGCGGCTTTTGCAGCGCGTCAAGGAAATCGACCCGGCCATGTTCACCAAATCGGGGATCATGGTGGGATTGGGTGAAGACCGGCAGGCGGTTCTTCAGGTCATGGATGACATGCGCGCGGCGGATGTTGATTTCCTGACCATTGGCCAATATCTGCAACCCACCCCGAAACACCATGCCGTGGCGCGTTTCGTGACGCCCGAGGAATTTTCCGCCTATGAAAAGGCCGCCTATGGCAAGGGTTTCCTGATGGTATCCGCCACGCCCCTGACCCGATCTTCCTACCATGCGGGGGATGATTTCGCGCAGTTACGCGAGGCACGGCTGGCAAAGCTTGGTACCGTCTGAACCGGTCGGACGGGCAAGATCCGATGAATGCTCTGAATGCGGCCATGGCGGGCTTTGCCGTCTCGATCAGCCTGATAGCGGCGATCGGGGCGCAAAATGCCTTTGTGCTGCGGCAGGGGCTGCGGCGGGAACATATTGGCTGGGTGGTTCTTGCCTGTGCTGCCTCCGATGCGGTGTTGATTGCGGCGGGGGTTGCAGGTTTTGGCCGTTTGTCGCGGGCCGTTCCCTGGCTGGGGGAGGCAATGCTCTGGGCCGGGGCAGTCTTTCTGTTCGTCTATGGGGTGTTGCGCTTTCGTGCTGCCTTTCGCGGGACAGGGGCCTTGCAACCTGCCGATGCCGCCCCGGCAAAACTTTCGGTGGTGCTTGTAACCTGCCTTTTGCTTACATGGGCCAATCCGCATGTTTATCTTGATACGCTGGTGCTGATTGGTGCGATTTCAGCGCAATATGCGCCCTATGGTCTGGCCTTCGGGGTTGGCGCGGTAATTGCCTCTTTCGGCTTTTTTGCGGCCTTGGGCTATGGTGCGCGGCTCCTGGCACCGGTGATGGCACGCCCGCGTGCCTGGGTGGTTCTGGAAATCCTGGTTGGGATGACCATGTGGTCCATCGCGTTGGTGCTGATCCTGGGGCGTTAGGCAAAGATCCCGCCGGGGATTGCAACTTTGGCCGAGGCGAGACAATTTGCAGCGGGATCGAGCATTTGAGGATATGGCCATGTCTGCCGAAGCGCGCGTGATACTGGTGACGGGAGGGGCTGGTTACATCGGCTCGCATGCCTGCAAGCTTCTGGCCGGGTCGGGATATCTGCCTGTCACCTACGACAATCTTGAAACAGGTTGGCGTGAGGCGGTGAAATTCGGTCCGTTTGAACGCGGCGATGTTCAGGATCGGACGCGCCTTGATGATGTCTTCGCCAGATGGAAACCGGTAGCGGTGATGCATTTCGCCGCGCTAAGCCAGGTTGGTGAGGCGATGCGTGAACCTGCGCGCTACTGGCGTGTGAATGTGGGCGGCGCTCTGACGCTGATTGAGGCTGCCCTGGCCGCCGATTGTCGCGATTTTGTCTTTTCCTCCACCTGTGCAATCTATGGCGATCAGGATGGGGTGGAACTGGATGAGGATACGCCGCAGGCGCCGATCAATGCCTATGGGGCCTCAAAGCGCGCCGTTGAAAACATGTTGCAGGATTTCGGGGCAAGCCATGGCCTCAATTCGGTGATCTTCCGTTATTTCAACGTTGCCGGGGCAGATCCGGGAGGGGAAGTCGGGGAGTTTCACCAACCCGAAACCCATCTTGTGCCGCTCATGTTGCAGGCCATTGATGGCCAGCGCGCAGCGCTGACAGTGTTCGGCACCGATTATCCCACCCCTGACGGTACCTGTATCCGCGACTACGTTCACGTAATGGATCTGGTCGATGCGCATATCGGTGGTCTGAAATGGCTTGAGAAGGGGCGGGGCAGCCGTGTGTTCTGCCTTGGGACGGGCAAGGGGTTTTCCGTGCGTGAGGTGGTGGAGGCCTCCCGTGCGGTCACCAATCGCGAGGTTCCCATGATAGACGGTCCCCGGCGGGAGGGCGATGCCGTGCGGCTGGTCTGTGGCAGCAGGCGCGCGGGGATGGATCTGGACTGGCATCCGGCCCGTTCGACAATGCCCCGGATGATTGCTGACGCCTGGAACTGGCATCGGGATGGTGGTTACAGGGTGAAGGAATGATGCGGGTCCTGATTACCGGAACGGCGGGGTTCATCGGTTTCCACCTTGCACAGCTTCTGTTGGCGGAAGGTCATCAGGTTCTGGGCTATGACGGAATGACGGATTACTATGATATCCGCCTCAAAGAGCGTCGCCATCAGATCCTGTGCCAGAACCCCGGTTTTCGGCCTGTCGAAGGGATGCTGGAGGATCGCGCACTGTTTGACGAAGTAGCCAATGATTTTACCCCGGAGGTAATCGTCCATCTGGCCGCACAGGCCGGTGTGCGATATTCCATCGAAAATCCCCAAGCCTATATCGACAGCAACATAACCGGCACTTTCAGCGTACTCGAAGCGGCGCGGCGGCTGCGTCCCAGGCATCTCATGCTGGCCTCGACCTCCTCCGTCTATGGGGCCAATACCGAAATGCCCTATGTCGAAACCGACAAGGCCGATACGCAGATGTCGTTTTACGGCGCAACCAAGAAAGCCAATGAGGCGATGAGCCATTCCTGGGCTCATCTGAATGACCTGCCGACAACCTGTTTTCGTTTTTTCACCGTCTATGGCCCATGGGGTCGGCCCGACATGGCGCTTTTCAAATTTGTCGATGCAATGCTGGAGCAGCGCCCCATCGATATTTACAATCGAGGCGATATGTATCGCGATTTTACCTATGTCACTGATCTGGTGCGCGGTATCCGGCTATTGATGGATGTGGCGCCGCAACGCCCCGATGGTGTAGTGCCAGATGGTGATAGCCTTTCCCCGGTTGCTCCCTGGCGGGTGGTCAATATCGGAAATTCCGACAAGGTCCGGTTGCTGGATTTCATCGAGGCGATCGAGGCCGCACTGGGACAAAAGGCGATCCGCAACTACATGCCGATGCAGCCGGGCGATGTCCCGGCGACCTGGGCTGATGCCTCCCTGTTGCACCGCCTGACCGGATATCGGCCCGAAACCGATTATCGTGAGGGCGTGGCGCGTTTCGTGGAATGGTATCGCGACTATGCCGGAAAATAATGCCCCCATCCGCCCGGTTGCGGGGATCCTGTGGATGTTGTCGGCAGGGTTTGCCTTCGTCGCAATGACAGGGCTGGTGCGCTATCTCGGGACTGATCTGCCCGCACCGCAAGCGGCCTTCTTGCGGTTTGCCTGGGGGGTGATTTTCCTGTCGCCCGCACTCTGGCGGGTTTTTCGCGCAGGGATCGAAAGCCATGTGCTGCGCCTGCACCTGGGGCGTGGGGTGGTGCATACGGCTGCGGTTGTTCTGTGGTTTTTCGCGATGGCACGGCTTCCGGTGGCCGAAGTGACGGCCATTGGTTTCATCAATCCGGTCCTGGTAACACTGGGCGCGGCCTTTTTCTTTGGCGAGGGATTGGCGCTGCGGCGGATCATTGCGGTTCTTGTCGGCCTTTGTGGCGCGCTTATCATCCTGCGGCCAGGGCTGCGCGAAATCAATCCCGGCCATTTTGCGCAAATTGGTGCCGCGTTCTTTTTTGCGGGCTCTTATCTGTTTGCCAAGAGGCTGACACAGGTTACCGATGCCGGTGCGGTGGTTGCCGTACTTTCCGGGTTGGTTGCACTGGGCCTGTTTCCCCTTGCCGTTGTGGTATGGGAACCGGTTTCATCCATGCAACTGGGGCTTTTGGGGCTGGTCGCGGCCTTTGCCACTCTGGGCCATTATTGCATGACACGCGCCTTTGCCTCCGCCCCGCTTGCGGTGACGCAGCCGGTGGTGTTCCTGCAGCTTGTATGGGCCACGTTGCTGGGCGCACTGGTATTTGGCGAAAGTGAGGATGGCTTTGTCCTGATGGGTGGGGCTGTTATCATCGCGTCGGTCAGCTATATCGCCTTTCGCGAACATCAGCTGCGGCGCAAGACCCGCACCCGGACGCCCGGAGCGGACCAACTTTGACCAACATGGCCCGAAAGGAGCCCGCATGAGTTCCACCCTGTTTGACAGCCCTTACTATCGTGATCAGTTCAGCACGGCAGTAATGCGCAACCTTTTCACCGATGAGGCACGCTTTGCTTCATGGCTGGAATTTGAGGCCGCACTGGCCCGTGCGGAGGCGAAAACCGGGGTGATCCCTGAGGCGGCCGCACGGGGGATTGCAGCGGCAGCGAAAGTTGAAAATCTCGACCCCGTTGCAATGCAGCAGCATTTTGAAAAATGCGGGTTTGCCATCCAGCCTCTGGTCAAGGCGTTGGGCAAGGCCTGTGATGCGGAGGCTGCGCGCTATGTCCATTGGGGCGCGACAACGCAGGATATTCTTGATACCGGGCTGGTATTGCAGATGCGCGATGCGCTTGTGCTGATCGAGGATGAACTTGACCGCACCATCGTTGCACTGATGCGATTGGCGCGCGATCACCGCGATACACCCATGGCGGGGCGTACCTTTCAGCAGCAGGCTGCGCCGATTACCTTTGGCTGGAAGGCGGCAGTCTGGCTTGATGAATTTTTGCGCCACCGCGCGCGACTGCCAGATATCCGGGCGCGGCTGTTGCAGGTGCAATTCGGCGGGGCAGTCGGGGTGCTTGCCCCCCTTGGGGACAAGGGGCTGGAGGTGCGTGCGGCGCTTGCGGCCGAACTGGATCTGAAAGAACCCGATATCACCTGGCATACGGCGCGGGACAATTGGGCAGAGCTTGTTTTCTGGCTTGCCATGCTTGGCGGTGCCCTGGGCCGTGTTGCAACCGAGATCGCGACACTGATGCGATCCGAGGTGGATGAGGTCCGTGAACCCTATGTGCCGGGACGCGGCACGTCTTCGGCCATGCCGCAGAAACGTAACCCCATTGCCTGCCCGCAGATCATTGCGATCGCGGTTCGGCTCCGGTCGCTGGTGGGGCAGGAAATGACCGCCTCGATTCAGGAACATGAACGTGGGATTGCCGCGATGCCGGTGGAATGGATGGTGATCCCAGAGGCGTTCCTGCTGGCTTCCGGCCTGTTTCTGCATGCCCGCCCGATGCTGGAAGGGCTTGATGTGGATGTGGCCCGGATGCGGGTCAATCTGGAAGGCGGCGGCGGGTTGATCATGTCCGAATCGGTGATGTCCGGCCTTGCGCGGATCATTGGCCGCCCGGCTGCCCATTCGGCCGTAACGGCGGCGGCCGCCCGGGCCATAGATGGTGGTACTGACCTGAGGAGCGAACTGGAGGCCGATCCGGAGGTCTCCGCGCAACTGGACCCGGCCGCCCTTGATGCGTTGCTGGAGCCGGGCAACTATACCGGGACGGCTGCGGCGATGGTGGATAAGGTTCTGGCGCGGGCCACGGCGGAGGGGGTCTTGTCGTGACCTTCTGGCGGATCTTTGGAATTTGTTAAGGACTGCCCCGTAGCTTTCGGTAATTCCTGAGGAGAAGTGGCAATGCAGGGCATGATCAACCGTGCGCTTCAGATCTATCTGCGCGATACGTTCGGCCTGGCGTCCTGGCATCGGATCGCATCGGAGGCCCGGTTGGGTCATGCCAATTTCGAACCGATGCTGACATATGCGCCCGGCACCGCGTCTTCGCTGGTTACCGCTGCGGAAAAAGTGCTGGAACGTCCGCGCGAATCCTTGCTGGAAGACATGGGAACCTACCTTGTTTCCCATTCCAATCTTGAGGCGGTTCGGCGGCTTTTGCGGTTTGGCGGTGGCGATTTTGAAGAATTCCTGCATTCGCTGGAGGATCTGCCCGGTCGGGGTCGTCTTGCCTTGCCGGAACTGATTCTGCCGGACATGATCCTGACGCTGGAGGAAGCGGGCCGTTACCGGCTTTGTTGTGATGAGGGCCTTCCGGGGCTTGGCCATGTAATGATTGGATTGCTGCGCGCCATGGCCGATGACTATGGCGCGCTTGTCGTATTGGATTATCTGGGAAATGACGATTGCGGCGACTGTATTCGCATTTCCCTTCTTGAACCGCGATTTGCGGAAGGGCGGCGGTTTGAATTGTCGGCACGGACGGAACGGGCATGACCGGGTTGCAGGTATCCGATCCTATCCCGATGGATCCGATGGCCCTTGGCCGGATGATGCCGCTTCATCTTGTGCTTGATCCGGAAGGGCGGATCATCTCGGCGGGACCGACTCTTGCCAAACTTTTTGACAGGCCTGGGGATTTATCGGGTGGCAAGTTTTTCAATCTGTTCGAAATCCGGCGACCTTCCGGTATCGATAGCATGTCGGGCCTGATTGAACAGGCCGGATCACGACTGAAGCTGCATGCACGCCATGCCATGGCCATGCCGCTCCGGGGGATCGCGCAACCCTTGCCCGGGAAGGGAGGGGCGATCATCAACCTTTCCTTCGGCATCGGCGTGATTGAGGCCGTTGCCGCTTATGATTTGACGGATGCCGATTTCGCGGCAACGGATCTGGCGATGGAACTGCTTTACCTGACGGAGGCCAATGCCGTGGTGACGCATGAGCTGAAGCAGCTCAACCTGCGACTGCAGGGCGCGCGTGATGCGGCGGAAGAACAGGCGCTTACCGATACCTTGACCGGGCTGCGGAATCGTCGCGCGCTTGAGCTTGCGCTGGATCGTGCGATTTCGGAGGGGACACAATTTGCGCTGATGCATGTCGATCTGGATTATTTCAAGGCGGTGAATGACACGCTTGGCCATGCCGCTGGTGATTATGTATTGCAGGAGGTGGCGGGCAAACTTCTGGCTGAAACTCGCAAGGACGACACTGTCGCGCGGGTTGGGGGAGATGAATTTGTCATAGTTTTCCATAACCTTTCGGATCGTGCGCAGTTATCGGGCATTGCTGAAAGGCTGGTTGCGCGGCTTGGCGAACCCCTTGAATTTGATGGCAAGCCCTGCCGGGTTTCCGCCAGTATCGGGATCACGGTATCCAGCAGCTATGCGAAACCTGAGGCTGAACGGATGCTTGATGATGCCGATCAGGCACTTTACGCCTCAAAGAAGGCAGGCCGTGGCCGCGCCTTGCATTTTCTGTCGACCAATCCGGGGCGTTCCGATCCGGCGGTGGTCTGACGACCCGTCACGGCCGTGGAACTGACCATCGTGCCTTGCTGAAAGCAGATCGGTGATGCTGATCCACCGCTGGCCTATTCGGGCGGCAAGCCCGCGATGATCTGCCCGCTTTGCGGGCGATTTCAATTCCTTTGCCTGTTCCTTTCGCAAGCAGTTGCAATCCTCCCGGTTCGGTTTAACCTGAATGCCATATCAGAGCGGCCCTGCCGCCGAAAAACAGGGAGCAAAGGGTGGCCAAAAACCCCGGGCGCGACGGTTTTGTCGTTTTTGACCATGTGCAGAAAAGTTATGATGGTGAAATCCTGGTTGTTAAGGACCTCGACCTTTCCATAGGCAAGGGCGAATTCCTGACGATGCTGGGTCCGTCCGGTTCGGGCAAGACAACCTGCCTGATGATGCTGGCGGGGTTTGAAACGGCAACCCATGGGCAGATCCTGCTTGGTGGACGCAATATCAACCATGTGCCACCGCACCATCGCGGCATTGGCATGGTGTTTCAGAATTACGCGCTTTTTCCGCATATGTCCGTGGGGGAAAACCTTTCCTTCCCGCTTGAAGTGCGCGGGATGGGAAAGGATGAGCGCGAAACCAAGATCAGGCGCGCGCTCAATATGGTGCAGATGGGTGCTTTCGTCAATCGCCGTCCTGCACAGCTTTCCGGTGGACAGCAGCAGCGTATTGCCCTGGCGCGCGCCCTGGTTTTTCAGCCGGATCTGGTGCTGATGGATGAACCATTGGGGGCGCTGGACAAGCAACTGCGCGAACATATGCAGTTTGAAATCAAGCATCTGCATGAAAACCTCGGGATCACGGTTGTCTATGTGACCCATGATCAGGGGGAAGCGTTGACCATGTCGGATCGCGTTGCCGTCTTCAACGATGGCCGGATCCAGCAGCTTGCGCCGCCCGATACCCTTTATGAGCGGCCCGAAAATTCTTTCGTTGCCCAGTTTATCGGTGAAAACAACAAGTTGTCCGGAACGGTGGAGGAAATTTCCGATGGCCGTGCCAGGGTGCGCCTTGAAAGCGGCGAATTGATTGAGGCGGCCGCGGTAAATGTCACTGAAAAGGGGCAGAGGACGCTGGTATCGATCCGCCCGGAACGCGTTGAATTCAAACCTGAATTGCTGCCCGAAAGCGGATATAGGGTTGAGGCGGAAGTTCTGGAATTCATCTATATGGGGGACGTCTTCCGCACTCGTCTGCGTGTGGCCGGATCGGATGAATTCATCATGAAATGCCGAAATGCCCAGGGGCAGCGCGTGCTGCATCCAGGTGAGAAGATCCCGATCGGCTGGACGCCGGAGGATGCCCGCGCGCTTGACCCGATCTGACGGATCGGCGGCGCGGCCGGGAAATGGTGAAAGTTCCAAAATGACAACAAGGAGTGTGAGATGAAAAAGCTGTTGATTGCGTCAACCATGATCACGGGGCTTGCCCTGCCTGCCACGGCAGATGAGATCAGTATCATGGGCTGGGGCGGAGCCTATGCAAAAAGCCATATCGAGGCTTACCAGAAACCCTATACTGCCAAGACGGGTACCACGGTCGTGTCGATCGATGCCGACAATCCTGCAATCCCGCTCAAGGCGCAGGTCGAAGCCAATAATGTCAGCATGGATATTGCGGTTCTCGAATTTGCCGATGCGGTGCGCTATTGCGATGAGGGGCTTTTGGAAGTCATCGATCCGGCAATCCTTGCCCCGGCCCCGGACGGGACGCCGGCGATGGAGGATTTCCTGCCCGGATCGGTAATTGATTGCATGGTGCCCACAGATGTCTGGACCACCATTATCGCCTATGACAGCAGTAAATATGCCGAAGGCGAGGCACCCGGCACATTGGCCGATTTCTTTGATCTGGAAAAATTCCCGGGTAAGCGCGGTGCCCGCAAGAATGCCAAGGTTCTGCTGGAAATGGCGTTGATGGGGGATGGTGTTGCACCGGAAGAGGTTTACGACCTTCTGGAAACCCCGGAAGGGGTTGAGCGGGCCTTCGCCAAACTTGATACGATCAAGTCCGAAATCGTCTGGTGGGATGCCGGTGCACAGGCGCCACAGCTTCTGGCTGATGGGGAGGTCGCACTGACGATGGCCTATAACGGCCGGATCTTCAACGCCATGGTTGCCGAGGACAAACCTTTCGACATCATCTGGGATGGCCAGGTCTATGATGTTGAAGGTTTGGTAATCCCGAAAGGGGCCCCAAATATCGAAAAGGCAAAGGAATTCATTGTCTTTGCGACCGAAGCTGAACAACTGGCGAAAGCTGCATCCTGGATCAGCTATGGCCCCGCACGCCTGTCGGCGGGTCCGCTTGTCGGGATGTATCATGACGGTTCGATCGAAATGGCCCCGAACCTGCCGACTTCGCCGGACAATATGAAGAACGCGCTTTTCTCCGGTGTGGAATTCTGGGCCGACCGGGATGCCGAACTGAATGAACAATTCAACGCCTGGCTGCTGCGCTGAGGCCAGACCGGGCCGGGATATCCCGGCCCGGGTTTTTATCGGAAAGGGGTATGATGTCGGAACCGCTGCTTACGGCAGATGGCCAGTCATTGAAGCGCGCGCTTCAGCGTTCATCGCGGCGTGCGCGGATCAGGGCCTTTCTGTTGGTGCTGCCGCTGCTGGTTTTCGTGATGGCAACCTTCATCATCCCGATCGTGCAGATGAACATGCGGTCGGTGATCAATACCCAGTTTTCCGAAAACATGCCCGAAATCGGGGCCTGGTTTGCCGCCAATCCCGATGCCGAACCAGATGAGGCGGCCTATGCCGCTTTGGCGGCGGATCTGAAAAATGCCGCGGCCAACCGGACGGTGGCCAATGCCGGCACACGGATCAACTATGATATTCCCGGTACGCGGTCGCTTTTCACATCAACCGGCCGTAAGGCGAAACAGATAGAACCACCCTTTCGCGAAACCTTGCAGGAGATGGATGCGCGCTGGGGCCGGCCCGACATCTGGGCAGCAATGCGCGGTGCCTCGGCGCCGATGACGCTCAATTTCTATCAGGCGGCCATCGATCGCAAGATCAATGCCGACGGGGAATTCGAACGTGTCGATGCCAATAACCGGATCTATCTGACACTGTTTCTGAGAACCTTCTTGCTTTCGGCGATCATTACCGGGCTTTGCCTGACCTTGGGCTTTCCGGTTGCCCATCTTCTGGCAAACCTGCCGCTGCGCTATGCAAGCTTGCTCATGATCCTGGTGCTGTTGCCATTCTGGACATCCTTGCTGGTTCGGACGACAAGCTGGATGGTGTTGTTGCAGGGGCAGGGGGTACTGAACAATATCCTTGTCGGCCTTGACCTGATTTCCGACGCGAACCGGTTGGAACTCATGTATAATCAGACCGGCACGATCATCGCGATGACACATATCCTGCTGCCTTTCATGATCCTGCCGCTTTATTCGGTGATGAAAACGATCCCGCCAAGCTATGCGCGCGCGGCGCGCAGCCTTGGTGCGACAAGTTGGACAACCTTCCGCCGGATCTACCTGCCCCAGACCATTCCCGGGATCGGGGCGGGGGGGATCCTCGTTTTCATCCTCGCGGTGGGGTATTACATCACGCCTGCGCTTGTCGGCGGGGCTGATGGGACACTGATTTCCAACCAGATCGCCTTTCACATGCAAAGCTCGCTCAACTGGTCGCTGGCGGCGGCCCTGGCGGTGATGCTGCTGGTGGCGGTGCTGATCCTGTACTGGGCTTATGACAAGCTTGTGGGGATCGACAACATGAAACTGGGTTGAGCCGACCCGCGGCCGCGAAGAAGGAGGGAAAAGGATGGCGCTGCCCGTATATGCAAGTCGGCTGGAGAAGATCTGGCATTTTACCTATCTGCTGCTCTGCATGCTGGTTTTCCTGTTTCTGATCGCGCCGATCCTGATCATCCTGCCGTTATCCTTCAATTCCGAACCTTATTTCACCTTTACCCAGAAGATGCTGACACTGGATCCCGACGGTTATTCACTGCGCTGGTATGAAAATCTGCTGACTTTTGGCATGCAGGCCCCGGATGCATCGCGCGATGGGGCCTGGTGGTCGGATGTCTGGGACAATGCCCGATGGGTACAGGCGACCAAGAATTCGGTGATCATCGGTTTCTTTTCCACCATCGTCGCGACAGGGCTTGGCACGATGGCTGCCTTGGGGTTGTCACGCCCTGAAATGCCCTTTCGCAAGACGATCATGGCGATCCTGATCTCCCCGATGATCGTGCCGCTGATCATCACGGCGACGGGGCTGTTCTTCTTCTATTCCTCAACCGGGCTGGCGGGGTCCTATCTGGGGGTGATCCTTGCCCATGCCACGCTGGGGATCCCCTTTGTCATCATTACGGTAACGGCAACTCTTATGGGGTTTGACCGTTCCCTGCTACGGGCTTCTGCCAATCTTGGGGCGGGTCCGGTGCGAACCTTTTTCAAGGTGCAACTGCCGCTGATCACACCCGGGGTGGTTTCCGGGGCACTTTTTGCCTTTGTCACATCATTTGATGAGGTCGTTGTCGTCTTTTTCATCGGCAGTCACGAACAGCAGACCATCCCGCGACAGATGTGGAATGGCATTCGTGAACAGATCAGCCCCTCAATTCTGGCAGTTGCGACGATCCTTGTGATTTTTTCCATCTGCCTGCTGACCGTGGTTGAACTGTTGCGCCGCCGTTCAGAAAGGCTCCGTGGCCTTTCACCAAGCTGAATGGAACCACTCAGGGCAAAAGGTAAAGCCAGATCCAGACCGTGCCGATCATCACACCGGTTGAGATAAGAACGGTGGAGGCCGTAACGCGCTTTGCGGCGTCATACATATTGGCAAACAGATAGGCGTTCACGCCGGGGGCCATGGCGGCAGTCACGACGGCGGAACGAATCTGGCCTATATCAAGCCCGAATCCATATCGCGCCAGGATCCATGTCAGGGCAGGATGCAGAAGGAGGGAGATGCCGCAGAGCATCGCGATGGCCCGCATGTCGCCCTCGGGTCGGTAATGGATAAGAACGCCGCCCATCCCGAAGAGGGCTGCGGGAATGGCAGCGACGGCCATCATGTCGACTGCGTCAAGGACAACGCCGGGCAGCGGCAGCCCGGTCATGTTTACCATCAGGCCGATGATGATCCCGCTGACGATGGGTTGGGTCAGCACCGATCGCGTAACCTCCCGCGCCAATGCGCCCCTGTTGCCGTTCCTGGCGCGAAGAACCTCCATCAGGAAAATCCCGATCGTGTAAAGCAGCGGCGAATGGAAGGTGATAATGGCGTAGTTTCCCGACAGGGCATCGGACCCGTATGCGCGTTCGGTAATCGGCAGGCCCAAGAGCAGCGAATTGGAATAACAGGCCGCGAAGGCGATCACGAGCGCATCCGCCGGGGAACGGTCAAAGAAACGCCGTGCCAGAAGATAGGCAAGCCCCCCGGCCACAAAGGCCCCCGCGTAGAAACTGATCAGCAGGCGCGGATCGAAGGCCGATGACAGTTCCAACTGGCTCATGGAACGAAAGAGCAGAACGGGTATGGCAAAATTCTGCGCGAATTTCATGATGCCGTCGATTGAGGCATCACTGACAATACCCTTCCAGGCGGCAAAATACCCGAAGCCGAGGATCAGAAAGACAGGCAGGATGACATTGAGAAGTGCGCTCATTCCCCGGTGCCGGTTTCGATGACCATGCCGTCATGGGCGGGGATGACATGGTCGGGGGTCTCGGCCATCACCCTGTCATGGTCAAGATCGTTATGCATATTGGTCAGGATCGCGCGGCGGGGCCGGGCACGGGCAATCCAGTCCAGTGTCATCGCCAGATGCGCATGGGTCGGGTGCGGCTTGCGACGCAGCGCATCCACGATCCAGTAATCGAGATTTTCCAGAGCCGTCCAGCTTTCGTCGGGCAGGGCGACGGCATCGGGCAGATAGGCCAGATCGCCGATCCGGAAGCCGAGTGCGGTAATGGAACCATGTTCCGCAACAAAGGGGATCAGGCGCAATTCCCCCCCCGAGCCGGGAACCTCGATCGGGCCATCAATCGTGTGCAGGTCAAGGATTGGGGGATAGGGCGAGTCCGCAGGTTGGACAAAGGCATAGCCGAAACGCGACAGCAATGCTTCCTGCGTTGGTACATCGGCCCAGACCGGCAGGCGCGCGAGACGGTTGAAGACGATCTGACGCAAATCATCGATTCCGTGCATGTGATCGGCATGGGCATGGGTATAGACCACGCCATCCAGATGCCCGACATTGGCGGAAAGCAACTGTTCGCGCATATCGGGGGAGGTGTCGATCAGGACACGGGTAACCCCTGAAGCGGAGATCTGTTCGACCAGGAGGGAACAGCGACGGCGGCGGTTTCTGGGGTTGGTAGGGTCACAATCACCCCATTCCCCGCCCAGTCGTGGCACACCGCCCGAGGACCCGCAGCCGAGGATTGTGAAGCGCAGCCCCGCCATTATGCCCTGACCCTGGTGAAGAGCCGTTCGAAATTTACCTCCGTCGCAGCGGCAAATTCCGCAAGGCTGAGACCAAAGATTTCCGCGCCGACCTTCGCAGTATGGGCGGTATAGGCCGGTTCATTGCGCTTTCCACGATGCGGGGGCGGGGCCAGATAGGGGCTGTCGGTTTCCAGCAGGATCCGGTCAAGCGGTGCGGAAGCAAAGATATCCCTCAATTCCAGCGATTTGGGAAAGGCCGCAATCCCCGACATTGACAGGAAAAAGCCCAGATCCAACGCAGTTCTGGCCAGGGCTGCCCCCGAGGAAAAGCAGTGCATGACACAGCTATATGGCCCGTTTCGATAACCTTCGGTCAGAATGGCGGCCATATCATCATCTGCAGCGCGGGAATGAATAATCAGGGGCAGACCGGTTTCGCGTGCGGCATCAATATGAAGGCGCAGGCTTTCTTTCTGCATATCCGCACTGTCGGCGGTGTAGTGATAGTCAAGCCCGGTTTCTCCAATTCCCACCATTTTTGGATGTTTCGCAATGGCGATCAGGGCATCTGTGGTGATCAAGGGACCTTTATGGACATGCATCGGATGGATGCCGAACGCATACCAGAGCGATGGATGCGCCTCCGCCATGGCGCGGACCCCGGGTTCCCGTTCGGGGCGGGTACAGATGGTGACCATCCGGTGCACGCCCGCATCATGGGCCCGCGTGATCACGGCCTCAAGTTCACCTTCGAAATCGGGAAAATCCAGATGGCAATGGCTATCGGTGATGGTCGGTGTTTCAGGCATCATTCAGGCTCACCCCAGGGCGAGCTTGCCCGCCGTCTCATCAATCGACAGAAGCATATCCATGAGAAGCGCGGCAGGGTCAAGGTTGACGGCCTTGCCGCGCCGGGCCCGTGCGGAAAGGCCCTGTGCCAGATTGGCCCAGGCGCGGGCGGCCTGCGGGTGGGGGGAAAGCCGGGCGATCAGATCCGCCTCACCGGGGGCTGCCTCTATCGGGGTCTGGCCCAAGGCGCCGGCGCGGGCGAGGCGGGCCAGAAACAGATCGATCAGTGTCAGGATCAGATCGAATTTTTCCTCTGCCCCCCGTGCGCCCCCCAATTCGGCCAATCCGCCCGCACGTGCGCGGTCGAGTCGGGGCAGGGAACTGAAAAGCCTGATGATACCCCTGTAGATGTTCTGTCCATCAAGATTCAGGATACGGATCGCTTCGCCGACCGAACCGCCGGAAAGTTCGGTCAATGCCTGGGGATTACCGGGCGGGCTGCCTGCAGCACCAAGCGCCCTTTCGATCTGATCCGGGGGCAGGGGGGTCAGGCGCAGTTCCCGACACCGTGATCGGATGGTGGGCAAAAGCCTTGCGGGCTGGTGGCTGATCAGCAAAAGGGTTGCCCCTTCCGGCGGTTCTTCCAGAAGTTTCAAAAGTGCATTGGCCGCGGCAGCGTTCATTTCATCGGCGCTGTCGATGATGGCCACCCTGCGCCCGCCATCGGCTGCGGAAAGCGTGAAGAAGCTTTTCAGCTTGCGCACCTCATCCACGGTGATTACGGATTTCAGGCGCTTGCGATCCTCATCCCATGCCCTGCGAAGCGCAAAAAGCCGGGGTTCCGACAGAGCGGCAATGCGACGAGCGATGGGATGGTCCTGCGGTATATCCAGCGTGTCCGGCGCAGGGGCGGAGAACATGCCGCCATCCTCTTCAGGCGTGGCAAGCAGGAACCGTGCAAGACGCCAGGCCAGAGTGGCCTTGCCCAGACCGCGTGGCCCGGTAATCAGCCAGCCGTGATGCAATCGCCCGGCATTGAAAGCCCCAAGGAAATCGGTCTGCGCGGCCTCGTGGCCCACCAATTCGGCCGTATCCCGTGGGTGGGGCGCGCCGGCGACACGATCGGCCTCGGGGCGTTCATCGGTGGCGGTGGCACGGCTCATGTCAGCACATCCAGCGCATGCGCCAGGATATCGGCAGCCAGATCACCTTCTTCACGGGCGCCATCAAAAAGCGCGAAACGCTCCGGTGTGGCGCGGGCAAGGTCAAGAAATTCAGCGCGCAGGCGTTGTTGCAGATCAAGGCCCATTTCCTCGAAACGCTGTTCCCCCGCGCCGCGTGCCGTGGCACGGGCAAGGCCTTTTTCGGGGGGCAGATCGATCAGGAAGGTCAAATCCGGTTCCATCCCGATCATCAGGTCGTGAAGGTTATCGACCAGGGTTCGCAGATCTTCGCCACCGTTGCGGGCAAGGCCCTGATAGGCGCGGGTACTGTCGGCAAAACGATCCGTGATCACCACTGCACCGCGATGCAGTGCGGGAAGGATCGTCCTTTCCAGATGATCACGGCGCGCTGCCGTGAAAAGCAGGATTTCCGTCCTGGGGGACCAGCGATCCGCCCCGCCTTCCAGCAGGAGGTTACGGATTTCCTCCGCGCCGGGGCTGCCACCCGGTTCGCGTGTCAGGATGGCCTCGACCCCGCGTTTGGCCAGGGCAGCCTGCAAAAATCGTGCCTGGGTACTTTTGCCCGATCCGTCAATGCCTTCGAAACTGAAGAAACGGCCGGATCCGTGCGGCCCACCCCCCGCCATGTCAGGAGGCCGGATCCGCAGCGTTGTTGAACCGCGCCCAGAGCTTTTCCGCTGCGGCGGTAAGATGTTTCACATAGCCACCCTTCACGACTTCACTTTCGGTGAAAAGCTGCACCCGGCGTTCAGGTAGGTCGGGGACGCGGATGATCAGTTCCCCCACCTGCGTGCCTGCTTTCAATGGCGCGATAAGCGGGGCGCTATAGGTGACTTCCGCTTCCACCCCATCCTGTACCAGTGCGGGAACCAGCATGGAGATATCCTCCGCCGGGACCAGTCCGATACTTTCCGCAGATCCCATCCAGACATCGGCCTCGGCCACGCGCTGTCCGGCCTTGACCACGGTTTTCAGGACGAATTGCCGGAAGGCCCAGTTCAGGATCCGTTCGGATTCCTCGGCTCGGGATTCGGTGGATTGCAGGCCGGCCAGAACGAAGATTACCCGGCGATCCCCCTGTTTGGCCGACCCGGTCAACCCATAACCCGCCTCCGAGGTATGCCCCGTCTTGAGCCCATCGGCGCCGCTTCCCAGTTTCAGCAACGGGTTACGATTGAACCGGTTTGCCGCAGCGCGGTTTTCATAGTTGAATTCGGTCAGGGCAAAGAACGGGTAATATTCCGGGAATTCGGTAATCAGCCGCCTTGCCAGAATTCCCAGATCGCGCATTGACATCCGATGCCCCGGCGCGGGCCAGCCTGAAGAGTTGATGAAGTTGGAATTGGTCATGCCCAGTGCCTGAGCCCGCGTATTCATCTGCTGGGCGAAGGCCTCTTCGGTGCCGGCCAGCCCCTCGGCCACGACAACACAGGCATCATTGCCGGAATTGACAACAATCCCATGGATCAGATCGTTGACAGTAGGGCGGTCGCGTTCATTGAGGAACATGGTGGAGCCCCCCATCTCCCGGGCGCGCGTGGAAACGGCAAATCGCGTCTCCATCGTTACGCGACCGTCCTTGAGTGCCTCGAAAAGCATGTTGAGCGTCATCAGTTTGGACATTGAGGCCGGCGGCAGGGGCTCATCGGCATTCTTGTCCATCAGGACGGTATCGGTGGCCAGATCATAAACCCAGGCGGCTTGTGCGCTGGTTTCAAAGGCATGCGCCCCCATTGGAAGGGCCAGCGCTGCAAGAAGGGCGAGGATGCGGGGCGTTTTCATCTGAATCTCCTTCGAAACGGGGATCAGTGGGACAGGACATGAGGGTTGAAATGACCCATGGGTTTAACATTTCGGACTGCTTCTTCGCGGGTATCAAGCGAATCCAAAATGGCAAGATCACGCCATAACACTTTGCCATATCTTGTTTTTACCTGAGTATGGCTTTGCGTTTCAGGCGTATTCAGAAAGGTGGGCGCTGCCTGCATCCTGGCGGTGACCGTTATTGTTTCCACGCGGTCAAGCGCGGTGGAGGCAACGGCGGGCACATCAAGCGCCGATCTCCCCACCCCATCCGCCGTGTTGGGCGCCAGTGAGGGGTCATCCATCGATACCTCCTCACGCCGCAATGCCGTGACGTTCAACTGCGCCGGTTGCCCGGCCAGGATCCCAAGTGCCGCGGCGGCTTCCGAAGAAACCTGCAGGGGCGGTCCGGGATTGATCCTTTCGCGGCGGAACAGGGCCCCGGCCACGGATCTGCCATTGGCAGGGTTCCGCAGCATTACCCGTTCGGGATCGGTCGCATCCGGCGAGGCGACCCATATACCGCCCAGCGAAGGGCGGCCATCCCAAAGTGCCTCATCGGTTACCTGAAAAACCTCCGGCGCTTCGACCTCGCGTTCAGCCAGCTGTCTTGAGCCCGCCATCGACATGCTGCTTTCCGTCTCAGGAGAGCGTTCCTTGCCAAAAGGGTTGGGAAGTGAACTACATCCGGCAAGTGCGATGCCTGTGGCGGCTGCCAGGAGAATTGCCTTGAACCTCGCGCGTTTCATTCCTGCCTCAATCCCGCGCGCCTTCGATGCCGCGCTTGTTGTTCTGGGGCGGTCAGGCCGGCCCCGGTCGACATCTTCCTCGTCTTTAGCATATCGGCTAACCCCTCCGGAGAAAAGACCGCCCCGCCGGTTTTGCAACTTTTCGCTGCAACGAATGCGTGAACCCATCGCCCCTTACGGGGCATTCCCATATCCCTTGGTGCAAGCCCTTGATTGTCACCAAATGCCCCACTAAGAACGGCTTCGAACATCCGGCGCTTCAGTTCAACTGTAATACCGGGTGCAGAGTGGAAGTGTGGCCGAGTGGTTGAAGGCACTGGTCTTGAAAACCAGCAACGGGGAGACTCGTTCGTGGGTTCGAATCCCACCGCTTCCGCCAAGTACCGCCGAAAATAGCCTAGTGCCGCCGATCACCGTACGCCGGGAATGTCGGTTGTTGTCGTTTATACGTGGTCTGTTCCTGCTCAGTGTTGCCCGGTTTCGCGCCGGAAAAGGTCGCGCAGATGAGCTTCGGCCTTGCTTTCACTGAGGTCGGCATCAGCGCCCAGCAACAACCCCGCCAAACCGTCGCGCATGGCCTCCAGTCGCAGGGCCGTGGCGCGCGGTGCGTCCAACGCCCAATCGCCTCGGGAAATGCCTTTGGTCAGGATTTCTGTCAGCACATCGCGCAACCTGGCGCGGGCCGATGTCACCGCCTCTGCCATGGCCGGGTCTTGCAGGACAAGGCCTTCCGCCTCGATCCAAAGCCGCCAGAAAGGACGCGCCTCTGCCGCAAAGCTCTCGCTGAAAAAACGGCGCATCGCTTCGGGCGGTGTTTCCCCATCACGCCACATGTCATCGGCAACGTCGGTGAAAATAGCGGCCCAGGCGGTGGCGCGCAGTTCGGGCCAGCGAAAATAGTGGTTCAGCAAACCTGTGCCGACGCCCGCCCGTTCGGTCACGGCGCGCGTCTGAACGGTCAACAGACCCTGTTCGATGAGCAAGGCAACGGTTGCCTCAATGATTCTCTCCCGCTTGGTTGCGATGGTCATGGTTGCTCCTGTTGACAAATTGAGCGATTGCTCAATATATGTTTGAGCCGCTGCTCAAAGTAGGAGAATACCCGAATGCAACCTGATCGCAACCAGGCCGTAGATTTGGTGCGCACTGTTGCTCTGATCGGCATCGCCGTCGTCAACCTGCCCATTATGGCGCTGCCTTCCGAGGCCATGCTGAACTTGCCCAGTTCCGGGCCAGATCGGGTGGCGGTCCTGCTCGTGGAAGGACTGTTTCAGGCCAAGTTCTTTCTGCTGTTTTCCTTCATCTTCGGCTGGGGGATGGAAATCCAGACGCTGTCGGCGCAGCGGGCCGGGGCGTCCTTTGCGCGTCGGTTTTCCCGGCGCTTGATGATGCTGGCGCTGTTTGGCGCATTGCATGCTGTGCTGGTTTTTACCGGCGACATCCTGCTGCTATACGCGCTGCTTGGCCTTGTGGCATGGGCGCTGAAGGGGGCATCCATCCGTAATTTGA
>JBKEDF010000048.1:0-14272 GCA_047975325.1 Pseudorhodobacter sp.
CGCGACCGGCAAAGGTGCTGGCATGATCAATCCTCCCAAACAGGATGAAGCACAGATCAGCACTCATCGGAACCCCAAAAATTCAGGTTTTCGGTCGGACGCTTTAGGGACCGGGTTCTTAAGTCTTCGCTTCTTCCGGCAAACCTGACACGACCGACTCGAATGTCGCAAGGATGCAGTGGCACCCTAAAGGCAGATTGTTGATACAAAAAATAAATAATCTGACTATCGACAGTGTCGAGAGTCACCGGTTTTGTCCTTTCGGACCTCGGCAACCCCTTGAAAACACGCGGGCCGATTTCGGTTCGGTAACAAGGATACCCTTTTTCGTCACGGGTTTTGTCCGGGGCGGGCACAGCCCGAGAGGCAGCTATGCGGGACTTAGCCGCCGTTCATTTTCTCCACTGCGGGGGCAAGATCATCCTGCATTGACGATCAGCGCCACCCCTACAACCGCGCAGATCGCGCCGATCCATGCCAATCCAGGAGGACGGGCTTTGCCCAAGACCCAGATCAGGGGCAGAATGATCAGAGGAGTCGTTGCCGTGAGTGTGGAGACGACGCCAACCGGACCACTACCCAATGCGTATAGCTGCAAAGTCATTCCCAGCCCGGTGCCAATCGCTGCGCTGAGAAAAACCTGCCGCGCGACCGGGTTCGGCATCGACCTGATCTGCGCTTTCCTTTCCGTAGACAGTACCACAGGTAGCAACAAACTGAGCGATCCGGCCAGAGACCGAACGAATGTCGCCGAAGCCAGATCGGCCCCGTCAAGCATGACGGGCGCAGCGATAAGGACGCTTCCCGCCTGTGCGAGTGCAGATGCCAAGCCAAAGAGGACGCCGCCAGTCACGTTGCTGCTTTCCCCCGAGAACCGCGTCAACGCATCGAAGTTACGCGAGAAAATAGCCAAGACGAGGCCGCCGAACACGATGGCAGTGCCGAGCAGAGCAAGCCCGCTCACGACCTGCCCCAGAACCAGAAATCCAAGCACCAACGCAAAAGGCGCAGTGGTCGTGTTCAGCAGCGATTGAAGGGCAGGTCCAATACGCGCCAACGACGAGTAGCGCAGTGTGTCCGCAAGAAAGACTCCCAGAACACCCGACACGACCAGCAGCGAGATATCCGAAAAGTCGAGCGACGGATCGAAACCCGAGATAAGGACCAGTATGGCGAAGCCGACAGCGACAATCGACATTCGCACAAAACTGAAAACGATCGCACCCAAAGTCCTGGCTGCATCGTAGGCAAGAAGGCTAGAAATCGCGAAGCAGGCGGCTGTTCCGACAGCTGCAAATATCCAGAATGATGTCAAAAGTGCGAGTCCCAGGCTGATTGTTCGAGGTCAGTCTGAAATCTCAACCCCACTTTAGGTCAAGGAGAATCTCGCCCGCTGAGGATACCACTCCGAGACGGTAGGTCTGGGCTCCAAGCCGACCTCTAGGTTTTCATGAAGCGGCGCACCCGCGCGGCGGGTGCAGATAAGGTGTTTGCCCTCTAGCGGCGGGCAAACCGAGCCAGGGCGCAGCGGCACCCAAGGGCAAATCGTGGCGCAAAAGGGCAAATGCCCTGACTATCTACAGACAGGCAGGAAAATGGTCGGGGCGAGAAGATTCGAACTTCCGACCTACGGTACCCAAAACCGTCGCGCTACCAGGCTGCGCTACGCCCCGATTGCGGGCTTCCTATCGAAGATCCACAGGGAAGGGAAGCCTCAACCGTCATCACAAGGCGCGGCCGCGATGCTTTGTTCAAAAGCGGGATGACGCAGCATTGCACCGGGGGCAATCCCCATGGGATCGGCCAGGCCACCGTTGATTTCAAGCACGACCAGAATCCCCTCTCCACCGTCTATCCCGGTTTCATCATGCGGGATCGCATTTTCATGCACCTTGCGTATGCGCCCGGTTTCATCGACAAAAATCATATCCAGCGGAATCAGGGTGTTTTTCATCCAGAAAACCGCACGTTGTGGATTTTCATATACAAAAAGCATGCCACTGGAACGGGCAAGCTTTTCACGAAACATCAGGCCCCGGGCGCGTGTTTCCGGTGTATCGACAACCTCAACCGTGAAACGCGCCGTGCCACCCTGGAGTAACAGGATTTCCACGGAACCAGGGGTGCATTCGGCAGCAAGACCGGGAAGCGCCGCCAGTACAAACCCGACCGAAAGCGCCACACCACGCCACATTGCCTAATCCTCCGTTCGTGTCGCCGCATCCCAGGCCAGAACCTGCACCGCCATCCGGCCGCGCTTGCCATCAATGATCCTCAGGCAAACGGCCTCTCCGGCTGCCAGATCGGCAAAACCGGACATGCGCAGGACTTCAATATGGATGAACACATCGTCATCGCGCCCAAAGGCATTGGCAAACCCGAATCCCTTGGCCTTGTCAAACCATTTCACCCGGGCCGGTTCAAGCGGGCAGGCCGCTATTTCCTCGGCGCTGGTAACCCCGCCTTCCTCGGAAAGCGGAAAGCAATTTCCCTCCGGCGGTGCTATTGAAAGAACTTCAACCGCCTGGGTTCCCCGCTCCGTCTGCTGCGTCCGCACACTGATGCCGGCCCCATCGGCCACGGTACTCTGCCCAAAATTGCGCAGAACATTCGCATGCAGGAGGATGTCGTTCTCACTGCCATCCGCAACGACAAATCCGAATCCCTTCACAGGATCGAACCATTTCACGCGCCCCTGCAATACAGGCAATGATTTAGTGTCTTCTTCCATAGAGAGCCTTTATTCCCCGATAAGCTCAAAACCCAGGTTTTGCTTTCGAACCAGCTGCGCGGCCCTTGCCGGAGCCAGTCAATGCCACCCTGATGTGCAAATCTGCACAATTCGCTCAGGGATTCAACCGTTTGACTACCCAATTTTCATCTGGGACAGATCGCACCCACCTGAATCGGTCGTGTAAACGAAAGGCTCCGTCTGCCCAAAACTCTATCTCTGCTGGGATTATACGTATACCCCCCCAAAAGGATGGCCGCGATGGATTTGTTCCTTGCCGCGACGTTACCCTGGCCACTTCAGCCAACAATGCCGCGCGGGAAGCAAGCGGTTGGGACTGCCGTGAGGCCCAGGCACCGAGTCGGCTTTTCAGGGAACGGGTGGCGAAATAGGCATCTGCCTCGGCCCCCTCCACCTTTTCGGTCCAGCCCCGGACCCGGATCTGGCGGCGCAAGGATTTCCAGTGCATCACGAAAGCGGCCTTGCCCGAGGCATCTATCTCGATACCCTTTCGGGATCCGTAGTTGGTATAGAAGACGAAACTGTCCGCATCGATGGATTTCAGCAATACCATCCGGACATTCGGCATTCCTTCGGGATCCACGCTGGCCAGCGCTATGGCATTGGGATCATTGGGTTCGCCCTTTTCCGCCTCGGCCAGCCAGGACCGCGCTATCGCAAAAGGATCCTGCCCTGCAAAGATGCCCGTTCTATCCGGCGGATGTTCCATGGTTGCCCTGCCATGCTCGCCTCGCTGTCGCGGGCGTAAAGGCCCAAATACCTAGACTGGTGAACGCTTGCTGACAAGCCCCCTCCCGCAGACTTGATGCGCCGCCACAATTCGCCTAAAGCATCGGTGCATCAGCGAGCAACACATGAGAGGGGTGGCAATGTCAGCAGGTTTGATGGCAGGCAAGCGCGGGCTTATCATGGGCCTGGCCAATGACAGATCCATCGCCTGGGGCATCGCCCAAGCCTGCGCCGGACAGGGGGCGGAACTTGCCTTTTCCTATCAGGGCGATCAGTTGCGCAAACGGGTTGTACCGCTGGCCGAGTCGCTGGGCGTGACGGAACTAGTGGATTGCGATGCAACCGACGACGCATCACTCGACGCGCTTTTTGCGCATCTGGAGAAGACCTGGGGCAAGCTCGATTTCGTCGTCCATGCAATCGGTTTTTCCGACAAGTCGGAATTGCGGGGCCGCTATGTTGACACCTCACGGCAGAATTTCCTGATGTCGATGGATATCTCCGTCTACAGCTTTACCGCCGTTGCAAAACGGGCAGCGGCAATGATGACCCCGGGCGGCTCGATCCTGACATTGACCTATTATGGCGCCGAAAAGGTGATGCCACACTATAACGTGATGGGCTTGTGCAAGGCCGCATTGGAGGCTTCGGTGAAATATATTGCCGAAGATCTGGGCAAGGACGGAATCCGCGTCAATGCTATTTCGGCCGGCCCGATCAAGACGCTTGCCGCCTCGGGCATCGGGGACTTCCGCTATATCATGAAGTGGAATGAACTGAACTCCCCCCTGCGCCGCAATGTAACACAAGAGGAGGTCGGCAAGGCCGCGCTTTACCTCTTGTCCGATCTCGGATCCGGCACCACCGGTGAAAACCTGCATGTCGACGCCGGATATCACGCCATCGGCATGAAGGCCGTGGATGCCCCCGATATCGATGCGACCCGCGGAGAGTAAAGCCGATCCATCGCCAATCTGCCAAGGAGACCGCTATGTCCGCCGACCGCCTGCCCCATGAGAAAGGCTTCCATGTCAGCTGGGACCAGATGCATCGCGATTCCCGCGCTCTGGCCTGGCGTCTCGATGGGCGGGGGCCGGGCGAAGGCGGGCAGTGGCGCGCAGTCGTGGGTATCACCCGGGGCGGGCTTGTCCCCGCCGCTGTCGTCGCACGGGAACTCAATCTCCGCGTAATCGACACGATCAGCGTGAAATCCTACAGCCATCAGGACCGATCCGAAGCCGAGATCCTCAAAGCCCCCCAGGAAGACCTGATGCGCGACGGCGAGGGCATCTTGATCGTCGATGATCTGGTCGATTCCGGCAAAACCCTGGAACTGGTCCGCCGCCTGTATCCCAAGGCACATTTTGCCACTGTCTATGCCAAACCCGCAGGACAGAAACAGGCCGACACCTTCATCACCGCAGTCAGCCAGGACACCTGGATCTTCTTTCCTTGGGATATGGCACTGCAATATGTTCAACCCTATCGCGGCACGGATTGAACTGCCCTATCCAAAAGGGGGATCTTTCAATGTCACTTCCGCTGAACCCGGCAATGGCAGGAACGGAGTCCCCTCCGGTGATGGAGGCGCGGCGCTGGCTGGAAGGGGTTGAATTTCCGGAAGAACGTCCGCTGATCAATGTCTCGCAGGCCGCGCCGGTTGAAGCCCCGCCCCTGGCCCTTCGTCAGGCACTGGCCGAGGCCGCCCTTCACGAGGATAGCGCGCATCTTTATGGTCCGGTTCTGGGGCGGCCGGAGCTACGGACGGAAATCGCATCGCAATGGTCCAAAGCCTATCGCGGCAGGATCTCCATGGGTGAGGTGGCCATTACCCAAGGCTGCAATCAGGCCTTCTCCGCCGCCATCGCCACGCTGGCCGGCGCAGGGGACGAGGTGATCCTGCCCACTCCCTGGTATTTCAATCATCGCATGTGGCTCGACATGCAGGGCGTGACATGCGTACCACTTGCCACCGGCCCCGGCCTAATCCCCGAAGCGAAGGAAGCCGCCCGCCTGATCACATCAAGAACACGCGCCATCGTTCTGGTTTCCCCAAACAATCCCGGTGGCGCGGAATACCCTCCCGAAACCCTGAGGGCCTTTTTCAACCTGGCACAGACCAAGGGCGTCGCATTGATCGTGGACGAAACCTATCGCGATTTCGACAGCCGCGAAGGCCCTCCCCACGATCTTTTTTCCAATCCGGACTGGGCCGACACGCTGATCCATCTATACAGCTTTTCCAAGGCCTATCGCCTTACCGGACATCGCGTCGGCGCCATCGTGGCCAGCCGGGCGAGGCTGGCACAGGTGGAAAAATTCCTGGATACGGTTGCGATATGCCCCAACCAGCTTGGCCAGATCGGGGCGCTTTGGGGGATGCGGAACCTTGGTAACTGGGTGGCGGGCGAACGCATCAGGATCCTTTCGCGCCGCAGGGCCATGGTCGAAGGTTTCAAAACGCTTGACGGCTGGTCCCTGCTTGGCTGCGGGGCTTATTTCGCATATGTGCGCCACCCTTTTGCCGAAAACTCCGAAGATATCGCACGGCGTATGGTGCGTGAGGCAGGCATACTCCTTCTGCCCGGCACGATGTTCCGGCCAAAAGGCGGCGATGGCCCACGGGAATTTCGCATTGCCTTCGCCAATGTCGATGAAACAGCCATCGGGCAGCTTTTCAGCCGCCTGCGTGGCTACCACCCCTGACCGCCCCATCCCCGTCGTATCGCGTTGACCGCAATTCGCCCACTATGCAGGATCTGCCGACTTGCCCCCCCGCCGCCAAGGCCCTAGGAAGGCGCAACTGACAGTTTCGCAAGGGCGGGCAAATGGCAAAGCAGGACGGCGAAGAAGGACGCAAGGCGCGCAAGGGCAGTTCGATCATCGTCTGGATTCTGATGGCGATGCTCGTCCTTGGTCTGGGTGGCTTTGGCGTCACGAATTTCGGTGGCGGAATGAGCGCCGTCGGTACGGTGGGGGAACGCGAGATCACCGTCAACGATTATGCCCGTGCCCTCCAGCAGGAAATCAACGGCCTGTCACAGCAATTCGGACAGCAGATCACCATGCAGCAGGCGCAGGCCATGGGCCTTGACCGGCAGGTGCGTCAGCAGCTCGTCAACCGTTCGCTGCTGGACAATGAAGATGACCGGATCGGCCTGTCCGTCGGCGATGCCCGCATCGCCCAGGAAATAGCCAATCTCGACAGCTTCGCTGGGGCGGATGGAAGTTTCGACCGCGAAGCCTATCGTTTCACATTGGAACGCAACAATCTTAGCGAGGCCGAATTCGAATCCGGCATGCGCGATGAGCTGGCCCGCAGCCTTCTGCAAGGGGCTGTCGCTTCCGGCTTTTCCGCCCCGCCCATGCTGGTTGACACGCTTTATGCCCATATCTCCGAACGCCGCAGCTTTACCTTCCTGCGGCTGACCGAAGATGATCTGTCCGAAACGATCAAAGACCCGGGCGATGAACAGATTGAACAGCATTATCAGGATCATATTGACCGTTTCACACGCCCCGAGGCGCGACGCATCACCTATGCAACCCTGCTGCCCGAGGATATCGCCGACACGATGGAGGTGAATGAGGACGCGCTTCGCCGGATGTATCAGGAACGGCTGGAGGAATTCGTTCAACCCGAACGCCGCCTGGTGGAAAGGCTCGTCTATCCCAATGATGAAGCTGCGGCTGAGGCCCGGGCCCAGCTTGACCAAGGCAGCAGTTTTGAAGATCTCGTTGCCGCGCGCGATCTCAGGCTGGAAGATATCGATCTTGGCGATATCACGCAGCAGGATCTCGGATCGGCTGCCGGTGAGGCGGTTTTCGCCCTTTCCGAACCGGGAATTGTCGGACCGGTGCAATCCGATCTCGGCCCCGCCCTCTTTCGTATGAACGCGGTCCTTGCGGCACAGGAAACAAGTTTCGACGAGGCGCGTGAAACCCTCGCGGATGAACTTGAAACCGACGCGGCGCGACGCGCTATCGACGCGCAGATCGAACCGCTCGACAAGATGCTGATTGGCGGCGCAACGCTTGAGGACCTCGTCGCAGATAGCGATATGACCCTTGGCCAGGTTGACTATTACCCCGGCGTCGAAAACCGCATGATCGGCTATCCCGCCTTCCGCAAGGCGGCCGAAGAGGCCGAAACAAGCGGTTACCCGGAAATCGTCCGTCTTGAAGATGGCGGGATCTTCGCCCTGCGCCTTGATGAGGTTCTGCCCGCAGCACCCTTTCCATTGGAAGATATCCGCGATCAGGTGCAGGAGGATTGGCGCAAAACCCGGCTTGCCGAAGGGCTGATCGCCCGCGCCACCGAAATTCAGGACGCAATCGGCGGCGGTCTCACTCTTGAAAGCTTCGGCCTGACGGAAACCAATCCCGGCATCCCGCGTGGCGCACAACTCGATGCCCTGCCCGCAACATTGCCCATAGCACTTTTTGAAATGGCGGAAGACGAAATCCGGCTGATCGATGAGGAAGATTTCACCGCGCTCGTCCGACTTGATGAAATCATCCCCGGCGAAAGCGAAGGCACCACGGCAGAGGCGCTCAAATCTGCCATCGCCGCACAGGCCGAACAGGCCCTGTCGCAGGACGCCCTGACGCTTTTTGTCAACGGGCTGACAAACACGACCAGGGTCCAGTTCGACGAAGCCGCGATCAATGCGGTCAATGCACAATTTCGCTGATGGCAGGCAGGAATGGCACAGCTAACCCCGGATTTCACGACATTTGAAAAGGGCTGGGCAGAAGGCCGCAACCAGATCGTCTATGCCCGGGTTGCCGCCGATCTGGATACACCGGTTTCGCTGATGCTGAAACTCGGCGAGGCCCGGGGCGATACATTCATGCTCGAATCAGTCACCGGCGGAGAGGTGCGCGGACGCTATTCCGTTATTGGGCTGAAGCCCGACCTGATCTGGCGCTGTCTGGGGCGTGAGGTGGAAATTAACCGCGAGGTCCGTTTCGACCCCACCGCTTTTCAGCCCGCCGGGAAGGATCCACTGGCAAGCCTGCGCGCTCTTGTTTCCGAAAGCGCCATCAAGATGCCCCAGGACCTTCCCGCCATTGCAGCGGGGCTTTTCGGCTATCTCGGCTATGACATGATCCGGCTGGTCGAAAATCTGCCTGATGTAAACCCTGATCCGCTGGAACTGCCCGATGCGGTGCTGATGCGCCCATCGGTGGTTGCAGTTCTGGACGGCGTGAAAGGCGAGGTCACCATCGTCGCACCCGCTTGGGCCGCGTCGGGACTTTCGCCACGCGCAGCCTATGCCCAGGCCGCCGAAAGGGTGATGGATGCCCTGCGCGATCTGGATCGCGCCCCCCATGCAGGCCGCGACTTCGGCGAGGTATCCCCCCCGGGCAAGCCGGTTTCGAATTTTACCCATGACGGATACAAGGCCGCCGTTGAGAAGGCCAAGGACTATATCCGCGCAGGCGATATCTTTCAGGTCGTTCCCTCACAACGCTGGAGCCAGCGATTCGAACTGCCCCCCTTCGCGCTTTATCGCAGCCTGCGGCGAACGAACCCCTCCCCCTTCATGTTCTTTTTCAATGTCGGCGGCTTTCAGGTGGTTGGCGCAAGCCCGGAAATTCTGGTACGGCTACGCGAAGGGGAAGTCACCATCCGCCCCATCGCCGGAACCCGCAAAAGGGGCACCACCCCTGACGAGGACCGCGCCAATGAACAGGATCTCCTTTCGGACAAGAAGGAGCTTGCCGAACATCTGATGTTGCTGGATTTGGGCCGCAATGATGTCGGTCGCGTAGCCAGGATCGGTACCGTGCGCCCGACGGAAAAGTTCATTATCGAACGCTATTCCCATGTCATGCATATCGTTTCCAACGTCGTGGGTGAGATCCGCGAAGGGGAGGACGCGCTTTCCGCACTTCTTGCCGGGCTTCCAGCCGGTACGGTATCGGGGGCGCCCAAGGTCCGGGCCATGCAGATCATCGACGAACTGGAACCTGAAAAACGCGGCATCTATGGCGGCGGCGTGGGTTACTTTGCGGCAAACGGCGAAATGGACTTCTGCATCGCGCTGCGCACCGCGGTCCTGAAGGACGAAACGCTCTATTATCAGGCGGGCGGTGGTGTGGTCTATGACAGCGACCCCGAATCTGAATTCCAGGAAACCGTCAACAAGTCCAACGCCCTGCGCAAGGCGGCGGAGGATGCGGGCCTGTTCGCCCGCCGCGGGAACTCCTGATCCCGCATAACAACCCACAGAATCACATGCGACGCCAAGGGGCCTGACCCCCTATCGGAAACCAGAACCCGTCAGGTCGTTTGAAACCTGCCGCAAAATGCCCCCCAAAGGATACAGAAATTTCTACAAACTCATCCCAACCCCAATATCGGCGGTTTACACATCATCAATTAGATGTGAGGCTCAAGGTAAGCGAACAAAGCCACTCATCAGTAATTTGCTAGTGAGGAAACACTTGATGCCAATGCGTCCCCTTCCAGACCTTTCCAAATCTTGCCTCCGGATCCTGATCCTGACATCGCTTGTTTCAGGACCGGCGCTATCGCAGGATGCGGCACCGCCACCGGCCGTTATCGCGGTTCCGGCGGAAGTTCGAAGTCTGGAGGAAACCGTCACCTTCAACGGAAGACTGGACGCGAACCGGAGGGTTTCGTTGATTGCGCGGGTCAGCGGTGAGGTCAAGGAGATCGATTTCCTTCCGGGCGCGCAGGTCGAAGCCGACCAACGGCTTTATCTGATCGAACAGGATCTCTATGAAGCTGCGGTGCGGGAGGCGGAAGGCGCCCTGAATTCCGCCCAGGCACAACGTGATCTGGCCCAGATTGAACGGGACCGGCAGGCAACGCTTGTCACGCGTGAGACGGCATCGCAGGCACAGCTCGATCAGGCCGAGGCGGTCCTGTTGAGCGCCAGAGGCGACGTGCTCCGCCTGGAGGCAACGCTGGACCGCGCACAAACCAACCTGTCCTATACCGAAATCAAGGCCCCTTTCGCGGGCCGCATCGGCGACACTGCCGTGGATAGCGGGGCGCTGGTCAGCCCCGAAATCGGTGCGCTTACCACATTGGTGGATCTTGACCCCATACATGCGGAATTTTCAGTTCCGACAGCCCTTTGGCGCGAATATCTTGAAAAGGTGGACGATGGCGCCGTGGATGGGGTCGACTCGGTAACGCTCGAACTTGCCAACGGGACCGTCTATGACAAGCCCGGAAATATCGATTTTGTCGACAGCCGGATCAATCCGGGAACCGACAGCGTGACCGTGCGGGCGCGTTTCGACAACCCGGATCAGATCCTGCTGGATGCCGAACTCGTAAGGCTGCGCCTCAGTTCCACGGGTTCGGAAGGCGAACTCGCCATCCCCGAACAAGCCCTGCAACGCGATGTGCAGGGGGCATTTGTCCTTGTTGTCGGTAACGACAACGTCGTGGAACAACGCCGGGTAACCCTGTCCCGTTCCTCACAGGGCTTTGCGGTGATCACCGAAGGCCTTTCCGAAGGGGAACGGGTCATCACCGAAGGTTCCAACAAGGTTGGGCCCGGCATGACCGTCGATGCCGCAGTACCCGAGGGCTGAGCGATGCTATCAGACGTCTTTATCAAGCGCCCACGTCTTGCTGGGGTTATTTCGATTGTACTCTTCATCGCCGGTCTCCTGGCGATGCGGGCCATGCCCGTGGAACGCTTCCCCGACCTTGCACCGCCGCAAGTCTTCGTGCAGGCCTTCTACCCCGGCGCCAGTTCCGAAGTCGTTGAACAGGCCGTCGCACAGGTCATCGAAAACAAGGTGATTGGCGTTGATGACATGTTATACATGTCATCGAAATCAGGCTCCGACGGATCCTACCTGCTGACGATATCCTTCGAGGTCGGAACAGACCCCGATATCGCAACGGTGAACGTACAAAACCGGGTCGCCCTGGCCGAACCCCAATTGCCCGCCGAGGTGATGCAGACGGGTGTGTCCATCCTCAAGCGATCCGCCAACCTGATGATGGGCATCGTCCTTTACGCAACAGCGGACAATGTTACCGGCGAAACCCTGACAAATTACGCGACGCTCAACCTTCTTGATTCCATCAAGCGCGTTCCGGGCGTGGGCGATGCGGCAATCTTCGCGCTGAACGAATACGCAATGAATATCAAGCTGGATATCGACCGGCTTGCCCAGCTGGGGCTCACCCCGGCGGATGTCATGGGGGCGCTGCAATCACAGAACCTCCAGGCCGCAATCGGAACCGTCGGGGCGCAGCCCATGGCGCAGGATCCGATACTGCAGCTCAATGTTCAGACTGCCGGCAGGCTGTCCGCGCCAGAGGAATTCGAACGCATCATCATCAGATCCAATCCGGACGGCTCGGTCGTGCGGATCGGTGATGTCGCCTCGGCTGAACTGGGCGCACGAACGGAATCCATCCAGACGACCTTCAACGGTGGGCCCGGCACAATGATCGGGGTCTATCTGGCCCCGGGCGGCAACCTTGTGGCTGCGGCGGACGAGGCGAAAAAACGGGTCGATGAGCTACGTCCATCGCTTCCCGATGGCATCGACATGAAAATCGTTGCTGACAGTTCAACCTTCGTCCTGGACAGTATGACCGAGGTCGAACACACGTTGTTTGAGGCCTTCGCCCTCGTAGCGCTTGTGGTGTTCCTGTTTCTGGGCAGCTTGCGGGCAACGATCATCCCGATCATTGCAGTCCCCGTAGCCCTGGTCGGAACCTTCGCCTTCATGCTGGCCATGGGCATGTCAATCAACACGGTTTCGCTTCTGGCCATGGTGCTGGCAATCGGCATCGTGGTGGACGATGCCATCGTGGTGGTTGAGGCGGTCGAAGCCAAGATGGAACAGAACCCGGAGATGACACCGGCAGAGGCCACCCATGCCGCGATGCAGGAAATTACCGGCGCCATTCTGGCAATCACCATGGTGCTGCTGTCCGTCTTTGTTCCGGTTGCCTTCATTCCGGGAATTCAGGGGGAACTGTTCCGGCAATTTGCCGTCACGGTTTCGGTTTCGATGGTCATTTCGGCAATCAACGCCCTGACGCTTTCACCCGCCCTTTGCGCGATCGTCCTGAAACATGAACATGGCGAACGGCGTGGGATCATGGCCTGGATTTCCCGCAAGATCGACACTGCGGGAAGAGGCTATGTAAAGGTCGCAGGCGCACTTGGCCGCAGGGCATTTCTGAGCATCGTGCTGCTGTTGGGTGCATTCTTCATGGCGTCAACCCTGTTCAGCACGGTACCGACGGGTTTCCTGCCCGATGAGGATCAGGGGAACTTCATCGTCGAAAGCCGCCTGCCCGACGGCGCATCCGTGAACCGGACCCGTGAGGTTTCCAACCGTGTGGAACAGACGCTGCGCGAAATGCCAGGCGTCGCTTCCGTGGCAAGCGTCGTCGGCTTCTCGATCATTGACGGGATTACCAAGTCGAATGCGGCATTTTCGGTCGTTGACATGAAATCCTTCGAGGAACGTACAGGTGACGGCGATACCGTTTTTGACGCCATCGCAAAGATGAACTTCGAAGCGCTTGGTATCCGTGAGGCCCAGGTTCTGCCCTTCAACGTGCCGCCCATTGCCGGGCTTGGTACGGGATCGGGTTTCGAATTTGAGCTTCTTGATACGCAAGGCAGGTCGGCTTCCGAACTCGCGGCCACTGCGCGTGGTCTTGCCGGGGCGGCGAACCAGAACCCGGATCTTGCCGGGGTCTACACGACCTTTTCATCCGACAGCCCACAGCTTTATCTCGATATCGACCGGGAACGCGTCTACACCCTTGGCCTTCGCCTGAACGATGTGTTCAGCGCGTTGCAGGGGGCGTTTGCTTCCATCTATATCAACGACTTCAACCTGTTTGGTCGCACCTGGCGGGTCAACGTGACCGGTCAGGAACAATATCGCGACAAGGCCGATGATCTTGGTGGGGTCTATGTCCGGTCAACCACGGGGGAGATGATCCCGGCCAGCGCCTTTGCCGAGGTGAAGCGCATGGTGGGCCCCATGTCGATCGAACGCTATAACAATATCCGCTCCGCCAAGCTGAACGGCACACCGGCACCCGGTATCGCCTCCGGCGCAGCCATTGAGGCCATGGAGGGAACCGCCAATGCCACCCTGCCCGCGGGCTACCGTTACGAATGGACGGGAACGGCGCTGCAGGAAAAGGCCGCAAGCGGGCAGACTGCGGTTATCCTCGGCATGGCCCTGCTTTTCGCTTATCTGTTCCTGGTCGGGCTTTACGAAAGCTGGACAATTCCGGTACCCGTGATGTTATCGGTCATCTTTGGCGTTTGTGGCGCATTGCTGGCCCTGCTGGCCGCAGGTTTGTCCTTTGACATATATGGGCAGATCGGTCTTATCGTCCTGATTGCATTGGCGGCAAAGAACGCGATCCTGATCGTCGAATTTGCCAAGGCCCGACGAGAGGAAGGGGAAACTATCTACGATGCCGCCATGGGCGGCGCCAGGGATCGTTTCCGCGCCGTCATGATGACCAGTCTGGCCTTTATCGGCGGGCTGATCCCGCTGGTTGTAGCCGAAGGGGCATCAATGCTGTCACGTCGCGCGGTCGGCACCGGTGTGGCAGGCGGCATGTTGGCAGCCGCACTGGTCGGGATCTTCATCATCCCGGCGCTCTATATCGTCTTTCAGACATTGCGCGAACGGATCAAGGGCATGGCAAAGGGCAAGGAGGGTTGATCCAAACCCTTGCCGCCACCCCTGTCGGCGGGATCGATCACCACGGTTTGACAAGTTCTTGTCATCCCCTGCGGGGCGCCA
>JBKEDF010000074.1:0-19871 GCA_047975325.1 Pseudorhodobacter sp.
CGTACTTCTATCGGCTAGGATAGGATGGAACGGGCAGCAGCGGGACGGCCATGAGCAGCAGTGATGACATCCCGGAAGACCACCGCAAATCGCGCCCGCGGAAACCCCATCCCAGTGACAGATATGGCATTTTTCGCAAGTCGCAGGATCAGGAGGGCCAGCAGGCATGGATCGTCAACCTGTCGCGGGGTGGCCGCACGATCCAGGCCAGTTTTGCCGACAGTACCTATGGTGGGCGCCCCCAGGCCCTGCATGTTGCCCGCGCTTATCGCGATGCGGTTCTTGAGGTCGTCCCGCCCCTGACACGGGCCGAAATGCGCCAGGTCCAGCGCCGGAAGGTGGAGGGGGAGCATGTCTCGGAAATTACCGGTGTCACCTATGCCGGGCCCACCAGAGGCCGCTCCGCCGCCTGGATCGCCCGGATTGAACTGCCCGCCGAAGACATCTCCGGCCGCCCCGCCAAGGGTGCCCGGCGCCCCCGCCGCACCATTACCCGCCGTTTTTCCATCGCCCGGATGGGATATGATGCTGCCAGGAAGGCCGCCGAGGAGACCCGTCTCGACATGCTTGAGACGCTGCAGGATGGCGATGACCCGGCCCTGCGCAGCAAAGCTGCCGAAATCCTTCATAAACGCCTGGGACAGAAGGGCGGAAAACCAAGGCACGAAGACAATGGCTGAAGGCGGACCATGGCCGGTTTATCACATTGGATGACCCGCCTTAGCGGCCAACGCTTTCATAGGCAGTAAAACCTGCCTCCAGCGCGGTGGTGCGGTCATAGATATTGCGCAGATCGGCCATGCGTGGGGTGGCCATCGCCCCGGCCAGCCGCCGCAGATCCAGCGCACGAAAGGCGTTCCATTCGGTCAACACCACCACCAGATCCGCATCCTTGGCGGCACCATAGGGGTCGTCGCACCAAGTTACACCGGGCAGGAGATCCTCCCCCTCACGCCGCCCCTGTGGATCGACGACACGCAATTCCGCCCCTCCGCCGACCAGTGCGGGAACGATGGTCAGGCTGGGCGCATCGCGCATGTCGTCGGTTTCGGGTTTGAAGGTCACCCCCAGCACCGCCACCGTGGCACCATTGACCGAACCGCCGCAAAGTTCGGTCACCTTGTCCACCATCCGCCGCTTGATCGCATCATTCACCTCAATCACGGTTTCGGTGATGCGCAGGGGCATACCATGTTCCTGCCCGATCCGGGCCAGCGCGCGGGTATCCTTGGGAAAGCAGGATCCGCCATAGCCCGGCCCGGCATGCAGGAACCTGTGCCCGATCCTTCCATCCAGCCCCATCCCGCGGGCGACATCCTTCACATCCGCGCCAACCCTTTCGCAAAGGGCCGCAATTTCATTGATGAAACTGATTTTGGTGGCCAGAAAGGCATTGGCGGCATATTTGATCATCTCGGCGGTTTCGAGCCCAGTATAGACAATCGGGAAATCCCGCAGGAAAAGCGGGCGGTAGATTTCGCCCATCACCTGCCTGGCCCGGTCGTTTTCGATTCCGACGATCACACGATCGGGTTTCATGAAATCGTCGATCGCAGCCCCCTCACGCAGGAATTCGGGATTGGAGGCGATATCGAATTCGGCCCCGGGGGCGGTCTGGCGGATCACTTCGGCCACGCGGCGATTGGTGCCGACGGGCACGGTGGATTTCGTCACTACCACCGTATAGCCGGTGATTGCCTGGCCGATTTCCTCGGCGGCAGCCAGGACATAGCTCAGATCGGCATGGCCATCACCGCGCCGCGAAGGGGTCCCTACCGCGATAAACACCGCCCCTGCCCCGTCCACGGCCCAGGCCAGATCGGTGGTGAAGGTCAGCCGCCCGGCCCCGGCATTGCGCGCCATGACCTGATCGAGCCCGGGTTCATAGATCGGAACCTCGCCACGGCGAAGCTGGTCGATCTTTTCGGGTGACTTGTCCACGCAGATGACATCATGCCCGAAATCGGAAAAACAGACACCGGAGACGAGTCCTACATAGCCGGTGCCGATCACTGCAATTTTCAACGTCCCAATCTCCTTGTTGCGCCATCCGCCCGAAGCAGGCAGCCCGGCCATGCCGCTAGCGTAAAACCGGGACCGCAGAAAGGACATGAGCCGAAATATGACCCCACGGAAAGGGGGAATTTTCCGCAGGTTTCCCGACGACGATAACCCGCTTATTCTGGCAGGACAGATGTTGATATTTTGTGCATTCGGGACAGGAATCCGCCTTTTTCGACATTCCCGGCAAGGCTGCAATGCCGCGGGCGAAGCGGGGGTTTCAGCTTCCGGTAGCAGCACGCCAGAAACGGTAGCGGCCCTGGCCTGTCACCTCATCCACCAGGGCATGTTTTTCCATCCAGGTCAGGTTGCGCTGCACGGCCGCGCGGCTGGCACCGGTAAGGGTTTCGGCCATCGGGGCGGACAGGAAGGGCCAGTCTCGCAGCGCGGCGATCAGAAGCCCCGGCGTGCGCCCCGAAAGCCGCGCGGTTTCTTCCCGAGCACGATCCTGCCAGGCCTCCACCCGGTCAAGCAGGCGGGCCGCCGTCAACAGTGCCTGATCCAGCCCATCAAGCCAGCGCACCAGCCGCGCCTCGGGGGGGCCACCCAGACGCAGCGGGACCGGCCCGCCCATGGCAAGGGGGGCAAAGAGCGCACCACCCTGACCCTCCGCCACCGCCTGTCGCGCTGCAATCACCGCGCCTTCCAGAAGGTCGCCCTCCCGCCCGATCCCGGCCAGCGGCCAGAGGTGAAACCCCATGGCCGCCCGGGTCAGCGGGTGCAGCGGGGCCGCCTCTGCAATCAACATTTCCCAACCCGCGAACCGTTCGGGCAGGAGCAGATCGCCCCCGGTTTCATGACGGCCCAGAAAACTCGCAAGCCCCGCCTCCGGCCCCGGCCCGCCTGACAAGCGCCGAAAGACCCAGGCGGCACGTTGCAGCGCGGCGCCGTCCTCATCCAGAGCGCTGACACGCATTGCGACCCAAAGGCCAAGCCGATCCGCCGTGATTCGTCCCCCGGTGATCCAGCTCAAATCCGCCGCCTCGGTCAGCGCCAGCCGCTGCCGCCAGCCCGCAGGCCCGCGCAACAGCCGGTCATCGAGCGCGCCGAGCCTGCCGGCCACCCGTGCCAGCCGCGCCGCCTGCCCGGCCTCGGCGGTCGCCCAGTCGGCCAGTTGTCCGCCCTCGGTCGCCTCGGCCCGGGGCAGCGGCGGGTGCAGGGGGGAAAACCCTTCTTCCTCTTCCTCGACGGGGCCGGGCAGGAACCACAGGTCCTCCTCTTCCGGCCCGTCTTCGGGGGGGGGATAATCAGTAATTGACATAATGACTTTGTATCACAGGTTTCGGGGCATGGTCGCGGGGGCATTTCCGGACCACATAATGGATAAATTGCGGATCGCGATAGCGGTGTTCGGCGCCACGGGGGTTGCCGGTCGGATCCTCGATCACCCGGGGCACATCCCGGCCCTTGCGCGAAAAGGTCCAGCAGCCCAGCACCTCATAGCCCAGGCTCGCGCCCCAGTAGCGCCAGGGAATATCCGGACCGATCTGGTAAAATCCATGGCCGAACCAGCCATCCGTGCCGACATTGGACACGAAGATCCCGCCCTCGCGCAGCATCGCATCCACGTTACGAAAGCTCTGCGCGATATCGAAAACATGTTCGGTCGTGCCGCCATCATAGATCAGATCGAAGCGATCCTTCAGATCCTCCCCGACCGGTTCGGACAGGTCATGGATATGTTCAGCCCCCTCGATATCGGAAAAATCGAGGCTTTCAAGCGCGGGCCAGCCGATCGTCTTCAGATAGGTTTCGCAAAACCCGTCCTGCTGAAACAGGTCCCGTTCCGTTGCGGTGATGCCCAGCGTGGAAAGTTCGCGAATCAGCCGCGGGGTCCAGTCCTTCGGCCGGAAATGCATTTTCTGCCGCCCCAGCATGATGCCGTTTTGACAATCGCCCAGCAGGGGCGCGATCCGGGCCAGCTGAATGGCGATATTGATGCTGATACCCATGACCGTCCTCATGTTCCCGCCCGGTTTTGTCCCGGGACTATCCCAGACCTACAACTTGTCATGTTTTCTGTGCAACCGTGGCGATGTGGATATGGGTGCGGAAAGATCCGCTTGCGTCCACGCCCGGGCTGGGTTTCAACAGACAGGGAAAAACAGGCGGCAGGCAAGGGCGATGCGAAAGATCGATGACGGGATGATCCGACAGGCCGCGCAGCGGGTGCTGGAACTGGAGGGGCAGGCGCTCCTGACCCTCGCGCACGATTTGCCCGATGATCTGGCCCACGCCGTGGCGCTTGTCCTGGCCTCGAAGGGGCGGGTCATCGTTTCGGGGATCGGCAAGTCGGGCCATATCGGACGCAAGATCGCGGCGACGCTTGCCTCCACCGGCACGCCGGCCTTTTTCGTGCATCCCAGCGAAGCCAGCCATGGCGATCTGGGAATGATCACGCCTGCGGATATCTGCCTCCTGATTTCCAGTTCCGGGGAATCGAGCGAGCTGAGCGATATCATCGCCCATTGCGGACGTTTCTCAATCCCGATCCTGGCAATATCGCGCAAACCCGGCAGCACATTGATGCGGGCAGCGAAGGCGCGGCTTACGCTCCCCGACCTGCCCGAGGCCTGCGCCATTGGCATGGCGCCAACCACCTCCACCACGCTGACGCTGGCCCTGGGCGATGCGCTGGCGGTGGCCCTGATGGAGGCACGAGGGTTTCAGCCCGACGAGTTTCGCACCTATCATCCCGGCGGCAAGCTGGGGGCGCAGCTTCTGAAAGTCGTGCAATTGATGCATGGCGGGGATGCGGTGCCCACAGTCCCGGCCGATCTGCCGATGGTCGAGGTCATTCTGGTGATGACGGCGCGCGGTTTCGGCATTGCCGGGGTAGTGGATAATGCAGGTCGCCTTGAAGGGGTGATCTCGGATGGTGACTTGCGGCGCAACATGGCGGGGCTGATGGCGGCGCGGGCGGGGGATGTAGCCTCCCGCAATCCGGCGACCCTGGGGCCGGACGCCCTGGCGGTGGAGGCCCTGGCCCTGATGAACCAGCGCAAGATTGGCGCGGTTTTCGTAACGGATGAAGGGGCCCGACCCATCGGCATCCTGCATATCCATGACTGCCTGCGCGCGGGCGTGGCCTGAGGCATTGCAGGGCAAACCGGGCCTGTCCACCGGAAAGAACCGCAAAATGTTTTGGGCTTATCCCGAGGCCCTGGTCAATGCGTCGATGGCGGCCAGCCTTGCCAGCAGCGCGCCCATCTGATCGACCGGGATCATGTTCGGTCCGTCGGAAGGAGCGTTATCAGGGTCCTGATGGGTTTCGATGAACAGCGCCGAAACCCCTACTGCCACCGCCGCACGGGCAAGAACCGGGGCAAATTCGCGCTCTCCGCCAGAGGTTGCACCCTGCCCACCCGGCTGCTGCACCGAATGGGTGGCGTCGAAGACCACCGGATACCCGCTTCGCGCCATGATCGGCAGGGCCCGGAAATCGCTGACCAGCGTGTTATAGCCAAATGAGGTACCGCGATCGCAGAGCAGGATCTTCTCATTCCCGGTGGAGGCCACCTTGGCAGCCACGTTTGCCATATCCCAGGGGGCAAGAAATTGCCCCTTCTTGATATTGACCGCGCGGCCGGTTTCGCCCGCCGCCAACAGCAGATCAGTCTGCCGGCACAGGAAGGCCGGGATCTGCAGGATATCGCAAACCTCCGCCGCGGGGGCGCATTGGTTTGCATCATGCACATCGCTCAGCACCGGACAGCCGAATTCGGCGCGGATCCGGGCGAGGATCTCCAGCCCCCGTTCCATACCCAATCCGCGCGGTGTCGTGATCGAGGAACGGTTGGCCTTGTCATAGCTGGCCTTGAAGATGAACCGCGTCGCCGTGGCCGCGCAGGCCTCCACAATACGATCGGCCATCATGCGGGCATGATCGAGGCTTTCAAGCTGGCAGGGCCCGGTGATCAGCGCGAAGGGTTCGTTCCCGCCGATGCGGATATCCCCCACGGTCACGATCCGCGTGTTGGTCATTTTGCCCCCAATGCCGTTTCGATCCGGCCAATATCATTGGGATTGTTCAGTTCCCAGAAAAGCCGGCCCCGCGCCTCGACCTCGACACAGCGTACCGGCGTGCCGTTATACAGGAACCGCATCTGTTCCAGTCCTTCAAGCAGTTCCAGCTGGCAGGGTCCGGCGGCGATGTAATCGCGCAGGGCGGCGGGGCGATAGGCATAGATACCGACATGGTGAAAAACCGGGATCGGATCGGGCAGCTTGCCCGGATCGACATAGGGGATCACTTCCTTGGAAAAATAAAGCGCATTGCGATGCCGGTCAAAAACGGCGGTGGTGCCGCCGACCCTGCCGTTGCGGCGATCCTCGATGAAATTTTCATAGGTCTGGCGGTCGCAGCGCAGAACCGGCGTTGCCATGCCGATTGAAGGGTCACCGCGCATCGCGGCAACCAGTTCCTCAACGAACCAGGGCGGGGTCAGCGGCGCGTCGCCCTGGAAATTCACCACCAGGTCCGGCGCGATCCCCAGCCGGTCCAGTGCATCGCCGCAGCGCGCGGTACCGTTTTCGCAAGCCTCCGAGGTCATCACCACCTCGGCGCCGAAGCCGCGCGCGGTATCGGCAATACGGTCATCATCAGTAGCAACATAGATGGCATCGATCCCCGGCACCCGGCTGGCAGCTTCCCAGCTCATTTCGATCAGGGTCTTTTCCCCGCCGCCGGGCTGGCGCAGTCGTGCCAGCGGCTTGCCGGGATAGCGGGTGGAGGCATAGCGGGCGGGAATGAAAAGGATAGTCTGCATCGTCCCTCGATCTTCCGGCCCTGCCTCTTGGCATGCCGTCAGCTTCGGGCCGGTTCAGCTTCGGGCATAGACATCCTCATAGCGGATGATATCGTCCTCGCCCAGATAGGATCCGGTCTGGACCTCAATCAGGACCATCGGCACCTTGCCGGGGTTTTCCATCCGGTGCTTCGCGCCCAGCGGGATATAGACGGACTGGTTTTCGGTGACCAGCTGTACCTTGTCGTCCACCGTCACCTTCGCAGTGCCCTGCACCACGATCCAATGTTCGGCCCTGTGCACATGGCTTTGCAGCGAAAGTGCTGCCCCGGGATGGACATGGATGCGCTTGACCTGGAACCGGTCGGCCAGGACCAGCGTTTCGAACCAGCCCCAGGGCCGGTGATCGACAGGAAATTGCGTGGCCTGCTTGGCCTTGCGTGCCCTGAGCACCGAAACCGCCTGTTTCACGTTCTGGCTGTCGGAAAGATCAGCCACCATCACCGCATCGCGCATGGCCACGGCGACCACGTTCTTCAGCCCGATCCCGACCAGTTCCTGTTCCGCACCTTCCGAACGCAGCAGGGAGTTTTCGCAATCCAGCGCCGTGGCATGATTGCTAAGCGCATTGCCCGCCCCATCCTTCGCCATTTCCTGCCAGACGGCTTCCCAGCTTCCCATGTCGGACCAGGCCCCGTCGAAACGGACCACGCTGATGTTGCGGGCCTTCTCCATCACTGCGTAATCGATGGATTCGGAAGGCACCCCGGCCCAGTGATCCGGATCAATTCGAGTGAAGGAAAGGTCCTTGGCCGCTGCCGCCACCGCATCGCGGACCGGCACCAGGATTTCCGGCGCATGGGTTTCATAGGCCGCGATCAGGGTGCGGGCCCGCGCCAGGAAGATCCCGGCATTCCACAGATGGCGCCCTTCGGACAGGAGCGTATCGGCCCGGGCCTGATCGGGCTTTTCGATGAAACGCGTCAGCCGGTTCACCCCATCATGGGTAGGTTCGCCAACTTCCAGCCAGCCATAGCCGGTTTCAGCCCGCGCGGGGGTGATACCGAAAGTCACGATCTGCCCTTCCGCCGCGGCGGCGGCCCCCAGCGTGACCGCCTGGCAAAAGGCGGCAGGATCCGGCACGGCATGATCGGAAGGCGCAAGCAGGATCATCGCCTCGGGGTCGCGTTCGGCGGCATAAAGGGCCGCGGCAATGGCGGCGGGGGCAGTATTGCGGCCCTCCGGTTCGATCAGGATCCCCATAGGGGCCAAGCCAATTGCATCCAGCTGTTCGGCCACGATAAAGCGGAAATCATTGGCCGTCACGATCAGGGGCGGGGCAAACCCTTCGCCGGAAAACCGCCGGGCCGAGGCCTGAAACAGGCTTTCCTCCCCCATCAGCGCAGTAAATTGCTTGGGATAACTCTGACGGGACAGGGGCCAAAGCCGGGTGCCGGAGCCACCGCAGAGCAGAATGGGGGTAATCATACGTTTATCCTATACTTTTTTAACAAATGCGGGCGATATCATCCCGGCCATGATCCTTGCCGCACCGGGATCCGTCAAGGGTGTCCGGGGGGTCAGGTACCATAGCCATGCGGATTCATCTGCTGCCAGCGCCAGTGATCGGCCAGCATCTCCTCCAGCCCGAACCGGGCCTGCCAGCCCAGATCGGCCCGGGCCCGGGCCGGATCGGCCCAGCATTGGGCCAGATCTCCGGGGCGGCGGGGGGCGATTTCATAGGGCAGATCATATCCGGCAATCCGGCCAAAGGCGGCCAGGATCTCGGCCACGGAAGCACCCCTTCCGGTGCCGAGATTCCAGATCTGTGCGCCGCAGCGCCCCATGATATGTTTCAGCGCGGCCAGATGGCCCTCGGCCAGATCCATGACATGGATGTAATCGCGGATCCCGGTGCCATCCCGGGTCGGGTAATCATCGCCAAAAACCGAAACCTGCTTGCGTTGGCCCGCTGCGACCTGGGCCACGAAGGGGATCAGGTTGGCGGGTGGCCCGTTCGGGGCCTCGCCGATCTGGCCGCTGGGGTGGGCGCCTGCGGGGTTGAAATAGCGCAGGATCGCAACGGAAAGGGCCGGATTGGCTGCGGCCATATCCTCCAGCGCCTGTTCGACCATCCGTTTGGAGCGGCCATAGGGGCTGGCCGCCGGGGCAAGGGGGCTTTCCTCGGTCACCGGCATCTGTGCCTGTTCGCCGTAAACGGCGGCGGTGGAACTGAAGACCAGTCGGGAGGTGCCATGGCGCCGCATGGCACGGACCAGCGCCAATGTGCCGCTGAAATTGCAATCGTAATATCGCAGGGGTTCCGCCACGCTTTCGGATACGGATTTCAGGCCGGCGAAATGCATCACCGCCTCGAACCCGCCTGAGGCGAAGGCCCGCTCCAGCAGGGCCTCATCGCGGATATCGCCTTGCAGCAGCGGTGCCGGGCGACCCGTCAGTGCCGCCACCCGTTCCAGGGCCACGGGGGATCCGGTTTCCAGGGAATCGAGCACGGTAACGTCATGCCCGGCCTCCAGCAGCTGCAACAGCACATGGGAACCGATATAGCCGGCCCCGCCGGTCAGCAGCAGTTTCATGCCTGTTCTCCCTGTCAGTTCAAAACCACGGGCGCATCGGCGGGCAGGATCCTGTCGAACAGGGCCTCCAGCCGCGACAGAAGCGGAAAGCGCGAGACGTCCCCGGGGGCAATCAGGACGGTCCGGATCCCCTTGGCACGGGCACGTTCCAGCATCGTGGCCAGTTCCACCGTGGCGGCGGGATCGCGCAGCGTCAGGGCATGTTCCCAGCCGAAATGGCCCGCCAGCGCCTCGGCCTCGATCAGCAGATAGCCGGGGCGCTGCGCTGTCCAGTCACGATCGTAGCGATCAAAAGGCAGGGCAGCATCGATGGCCCTGTCCCCAAGTTCCCTGGCGATGCGGGGTCCGAAAATTCCCAGGACACGGGCGCAGGCGCGGGCCATCTCATCCTTGATTCTGCTGCCCTGGGCGGGCATTTCCAGATTGCGCCGCAGCATGTCCTGCACCCCTTCCGGCCCGGACGGCAGATCCGCCATTGCCATCTGCGCATCGGCCACGACGGGAAGCGAGGCCAGCGCCGGCTTGCCCCCGTAAAGCCCGGGATGGAGGGTGAGTTCCAGAAAACCTGCCGTCGCGGGCGGGGTGACGCCCAGAACCGTGCGGCCGGGCAGTCCCGCCGCACCGCCCGCCAGGGGGATGGGGCCGGTTTCCGCCGCATCGCCCTCCGATCCGGCCAGTTCTGTCCCCTGATCATCAAGAAACCGCAGCCGGGCCAGAAAGGCCTTTTCGCCGCCGGGTTTGCCATTGGCGGTCAGGATGGTGAATTCCTGTCGGCCCGCGCCTTTCTTCAGGGCCAGGCGCAGGCGCGGGGGATCCTGCTGCGACCCTGCACCTTGCCGCGCGATGCGCCCTCCGGTCAGGACCGGTTCGGCAACCAGAAGTGGTCGGAAGGCGAAGGCGCCGGGGCGCAGTTCGATTTCCATGACAGCCGCCCCTTCGGGTGCCTTCCATCCCCAGGCGGTCATGGCGGGTGCTTCCATCGTGCCCCCCGCGACGGGAAAGCCCGAAATCCCATGCCGGATTTCGGGAAATCCGGCATGGGGCGGCAGGATCAACGCCCCCGTGGCATCGCGGAAATGGACAAGCGCGGCAAAGGCCCCCGGCCCGCCTTCCACGCCATTGGCCAGCGCCAGCGCCAGCGCGCCCTCGCCTTGTGGCAGATCCAGCCGGAACCGGCGCAGTGCACCGATCACTTCGGGTTTTTGCAGGCTGATCACGCGTCCCCGGTCCTTTCCTGTGCAGTCCCCTTTCGAAAGCCCCATTCCGAAAGGGAGCACCGCTTATTACCTGTGTCTATCCGTTCCAGTGTTAAAGCGGAAACAGATACATGCAATGGCCATCTTTCTTAATGATGAACCCTTCAGGACTGAATTGAAACTTCCGGCCGCCGGTCGGTAATTTGCTGATCCGGCCCGAAATTCCGGTATGGAGGCTTCAACGGCTCCGCGAAACGCGATAAACCGGCACCGGGGCAAAAAGGGATATTGCAGGCCGGATGAATAAAAACAAGAGTTTCCGATGCACATTCTGATCTATGCGAATGTCGGCCTCAACCTGATCGATGGATCCACCATCTGGGTGCAGAGCCTTGCCGAAATCCTGGCTGCAGAACCCGGATGCGTGGTTACGGTGCTGAGCCGCGATATCCCCGAGGATCGCGGGACCTGCCCGGCCCTGCGCGCCATGGCCGGGGTTCGGCTGCGCGCGGCAGCGGAATTTCCCGATATCCTTGACGCCTATCCAGAACCGGGCGATGCCCGCGCCATCAGCCAGATCATTGCGCGGATCGCCGAGGAGGAGGGGCTTGACCGAATCCTGATCCGCGCGCCCGATGTCGCACTCCATCTGGCCCGGAACGAAGCGCTGCGGCACAGGCTCTGGGCCTATGTGCTGCAAAGCCCCGAACTTCTGGCCCAATCCGATCACGCCGAAATGGCGGAACTGGCCGAACATGCGGGCGGGTTGATCGTGCAGTCGGATGCGCAGCGCGGGCTTCTGGAGGCGGTCCTGCCTGCCGCGGCCAACAAGACCTCGATCCTGCCGCCGATGGTGAAACCGGTCGCCGCCGGCGCACAGGATCTTTCGGACCTGCCCGAAGGGCCGGGGGTGCGTTTCGTCTATTCGGGCAAATATTCCGCTACCTGGAATGTCGAGGCGTTTTTCGACGTGCCTGCCTCCTGCCGTGCGGCGGGCGTGCAGGCGCGCGTGACCATGATTGGCGACAAGGTGCATAATGAACCCGGTGATCGCGGGTTTCGCGCCCGGATCCTGAAGAAATTCACCACCACCCCAGGCGTGACATGGCTGGGTGCAATGGGGCGGGATGCGGCCATTGCGGTGGCGGCGCATCATGATCTGGGCCTGTGCTGGCGCAGCGATGCGCTGAATGATTCCCTTGAGATCTCGACGAAATTTCTGGAATTCGCAAGCCAGGGCGTGCCTGCCGTGGTCAATCGCACCGCCGCCTATGAGACGCTTCTGGGCAAGGATTACCCCTATTTCGCCACCTCAATGGAGGATGTCGTGGCCGCAGCGAAAACCGTGACTGCTGATCCCGCCCGTCATGAACGCATCCGCGCACGGATGCGCGATCTGGCCGGGGGGTTCACCTATGAGGCCGCGGGGCGCCGCCTGCACCATGCGCTGCGGTTCAATCAGGTCGCGCGCGCCTTGCCGCAGGGGGAACGTATCCGCCTGCTTGTCGCCTCGCATGATCTGAAATTCCTGACCCTTGCGCTGCGCTGGCTGGAGGAAAGCCGCCGCTACAGGATTGCCCATGATCGCTGGCAAAGTACCAACAAGCATGATCCGGGTATAAGCCAGGCCCTGCTGGCGGATGCGGATGCAATCTTCTGTGAATTCTGCGCCGGCCAGGCGGGTTGGTACAGCCGCAACAAGCGCCCCGACCAAAAGCTTTTCATCCGGTTGCACCGGTTCGAGGCCTTCACCGACATGCCGCGCAGGGTTGATATCGGGGCTGTGGACGGGGTTATCGTGGTCAGCGATTACCTGCGCGATTATTGTGTGCGGGAATTCGGTTGGCCTGCGGAAAAGCTGGTAGTCCTGCCGCAATATTGCATTGCCGAACAGTTCGACCGGCCCAAGCATCCCGGGGCGGAACGGACCCTGGGGCTGGTGGGAATCAACGAGTTTCGCAAACGTCCCGACCGCGCGCTGGAGATCCTGCGCCTGTTACACCGTGAGCATCCCGATTTCCGGCTGCGAATTCGATCCGTCATGCCCTGGGATCTTCCCTGGCTCTGGAACAAGCCCGAGGAAAAGCGACGCTATCTGGCGTTTTTCGCGGCACTGGAGGCGGATACGGATCTGCGCCAGGCGGTGATCTTCGATCGTCCCGGCGCAAATATGGCCGAATGGATGCGCAATATCGGGTTCCTGCTATCGACCAGCGAAAGCGAAGGGTGCCATACCGTGGTGGCGGAGGGGCTTTGTTCAGGTGCGATGCCGGCGGTGATCAACTGGGACGGCGCGCGGTCGATCTATGGCGAATATGTGCATGACACGGTAGAGGAGATGGCCGCCGCCATCGCAAGGGCTGCAAAAGCTCCGATGGGGGCGGAGGCCAGGACCCGGATGCAGGATGAGGCGCGGGCGCATTTCGATATCGGCCGCACCGTTGAACAGCTTGATCGCTGGTTTTCGGGGGCTGCGCCCAGCCGTGATGCCATCCTGCGCGGGGGGATACCATCATGACCGGTCCGATCCGCAATCTGGGGCGCAGGATTTTCAACAGGCTGCTTTTACGCAACCTGGTCTATGAAACCCGCAATGATGTTGCCCTGCTGCGCGATGAGGTTGCGCGGCTTGGACGTCATGTGCGCAATACCGATCTCAGGGTGCAGCGCCTGCCCGGACAAATAACAAACCTGACCAGCCAACAGAGCGAGGCCCTGGCCGATCAGGCACTGGAACACCGCATCGCGTTGCAACGCGCGCTGGAAGGCCGGGATCCCGGCGGGCAGGCCACGGCCGGGCTGATCGGGCTGATGGGACGGCTCCTGGAGCTGCCTGCGCCCCGGCCGGAGGTGCTGTCGGCCCTTCATGCCGAAATCCGCGCGCGACGTCCCGAAACGGTGGTGGAATGGGGGCTCGGGCTGTCCTCGCTGCTGATCGTGGAGGCGCTTGGGAATAATGGCGAAGGGTGCTTGCTGGGCTTTGACGACAGGCCCGGCCGGGTGGCGGCCCTGCGCAGGGGGCTGGAACAGGCAGGCCTGCAGGATCAGGCCAGGCTCTGCGAGGACTGTGCCGATCCCGGGGCAATCCCGGGGCAGATCGATCTGCTGGTTCTGGACAGGACACCGGAGGCGGCCCTGTGGTCTGCGCTTTTATCGCGGCTGGCACCGGGCGGGGGGATCCTTTTGCATGGACCGGCCCTGAAGGAAGTGGCGCTGGATGAAACCCCCCTGCATCCCGGGCTGCGTGGGCGGGATTTCGTGATCCTGACCAACCCCGTCTGATCACGCCCATGAAGGCACGGGCCGGGCCCCGTTGCGTGAATCGCCCGGGGGGCGGACGCCGGGGTCAGGGAATTTCAGGATCTCCGTTCCTAAGTTCTGCCACCATCCATTCAAGAGGTTCCCATGCCCATTGATGCCTCGGCGGTTCTCGGGCTGCCCTATATCCAGCCTTCCCAGGCACAGAAACATGTCACCCATAATGAGGCCCTGCGGCTGCTGGATCTGCTGGTGCAGATGACGGTGTTCAGCCGCAGCCAGACCGCCCCGCCCGGGGCTGCCGAGCCAGGCGCACGTTATCTGGTGCCTGCCTCCCCGGGCGGGGATTTCGCGGGGCAAGAGGGCCGGATCGCCGTGCTGGAGGAAACTGGCTGGAGCTTCCTTGCACCGCAGCCCGGCTGGCGCGCCCATATCCTGGATGAGGCGGCCGATGTGATCTTCGATGGAAGCATCTGGACCGGCGAGAGCGAGCGCTTTCATCAGGTGGCAGGGCTGGGGATCATGACTGTAGCGGATGAAACCAACCGCCTTGCCGTGGCCGGCCCCGCCAGCCTGCTAACCCATGCGGGTGCGGGCCATCAGCTCAAGATCAACAAGGCAGCCTCCGGCGATACGGCCAGCCTGCTGTTTCAGACCGGCTGGTCGGGCCGTGCGGAAATGGGCACGGCCGGATCGGATGATTTCGAAATCAAGACCAGCGCCGATGGCACGACCTTCTTCACCGCGTTTCAGGCCCGTGGGACAGATGGCAAGGCCCTGTTTCCGGCCGGGTTGCAGGCGGGTTCAGGGTCGGGCGCGGCACCGGGCATTGCCTTTTCAGCCGATCCGGGCACCGGGATTTCACGCCCGGGCAACGGGCAGATGGGGTTTTCCACCGCAGGGGCGCGGCGGATGCGGCTCAGCAGTGCCACGCTGGAGGTGAATGTCCCCCTGACCGGCAGCGCCGTAACCGCTGATGCCGCCGATGATACCGCAGGGCGGTTGTTGCGCGTGGGGGCGGGTCCGGGGCAGCTTGATCCGGGGCTTTATCATCGGGACAACCTGTTGGGCGGGGTCAGCCAGTCGGCGGGGGTACCGACCGGCGCGGTGATCGAAAGCGGCGGGAATGCCGATGGAAGCTATATCCGCCTTGCCGATGGCACGCAGATCTGCACCCATGTGATGATCGCCGCCAGTGATACGGCCAGCATCTGGAATTTCCCTGCGGATTTCGCCGGTCCGCCCAATGTGACCGGCACCGCAATTGCCCCCGTCCTTGCGGGGGTCTGCCTGGAGGCTGCCCCATCGGCGATGGCGGTTGGCTTCAGCACCCGTGACAAGGATGATGCCCGCCGCGCAGATCCTTGCCACCTGCAGGCCATCGGACGCTGGTTCTGACACCGTCGCAATTGTTGCGGAATCTTGCCTGTTTCCGCCGTGGCCCGGGTTTTTCGGACGCGGCGGGACAGGTTTTTTTACATTCCGGTCCCCGTGGCATTGGAATATCCGGAAAAATCTGCAAATCGGGTGCGGAAACCGTAAAACCCCGTGAGCAATGTCCCAGTCCGATCCCTCCCTCCCGACCCTGACCCATCTACAAAGGCTTGAGGCCGAAAGCATCCACATCATGCGTGAGGTGGTGGCCACTGCCGAAAACCCGGTAATGCTTTATTCGGTGGGCAAGGATAGCGCCTGCATGCTGCATCTGGCGAAAAAGGCCTTCTATCCCGCGCCACCGCCCTTTCCACTGCTGCATGTCGATACAACATGGAAATTTCGCGCCATGTACGATTTGCGCGACAGGGCCGCAAGGGATGCGGGCATGAAGCTGATCGTACATCACAATCCCGAAGCGATGGAAAAAGGTATCAACCCTTTCGATCACGGCGCGCTTCATACCGACATGTGGAAGACCGAGGGGCTGAAACAGGCGCTGAGCGAACACGGATTCGACGTGGCCTTCGGCGGCGCGCGGCGCGATGAGGAAAAATCCCGTGCCAAGGAACGGGTATTTTCCTTCCGGTCGGCCAATCACCGCTGGGATCCGAAAAACCAACGCCCCGAACTTTGGAAACTATATAATACCCGCAAGGCGAAGGGGGAATCGATCCGGGTCTTCCCGCTCTCGAACTGGACGGAGCTGGATATCTGGCAATACATCCATCTTGAGGGTATTGAGATCGTGCCGCTGTATTTTTCCGAAAAGCGTCCGGTGGTGGAACGTGACGGACTGCTGATCATGGTCGATGACGACCGTTTCCCGCTGCGCAAGGGCGAAATCCCCGAGCTGCGCCCGGTCCGGTTTCGCACGCTGGGCTGTTATCCGTTGACGGGGGCGGTGGTTTCAGAGGCGAAGACCCTGCCGCAGGTCATTCAGGAAATGCTGCTGACCACTACGTCTGAACGGCAGGGCCGCGCGATCGACCATGATCAATCCGCGAGCATGGAAAAGAAAAAACAGGAGGGGTATTTCTGATGGATACCGTCAAGGGCCCTGTCTATGTCACCGATGCGCTGATTGCCGAGGATATCGATGCCTATCTGGACAGGCATCAGCACAAGACCATGCTGCGCTTCATCACCTGCGGTTCGGTCGATGACGGCAAGTCGACCCTGATCGGCCGGCTGCTTTACGACAGCAAGATGATCTTCGAGGATCAGCTGGCCAGCCTGGAACGGGACAGCAAATCCCTGGGCACCCAGGCCGGCGATATCGATTTTGCGCTTCTGGTTGACGGGCTTGCGGCCGAACGCGAACAGGGCATCACCATCGATGTGGCCTATCGTTTCTTTGCGACCGACAAGCGCAAGTTCATCGTCGCCGATACGCCGGGGCATGAACAATATACCCGTAACATGGTCACCGGGGCCTCCACCGCCGATCTGGCCGTGATCCTGATCGATGCGCGTCAGGGCGTGCTGACCCAGACGCGCCGGCATTCCTATCTGGTGAACCTCTTGGGCATCCGCAATGTGGTGCTGGCAGTGAACAAGATGGATCTGGTCGATTATTCAGCGGAACGGTTTTACGACATCGTTTCGGATTATTCACATTTCGCCCGGGAGATTGGCATGACCAGTTTCCTGCCGATCCCGATTTCGGGGCTGAAGGGCGACAATATCGTCACGAAATCACCGAATATGCCCTGGTATCAGGGACCGTCGCTGCTGACCCATCTGGAAGAAGCGCCGCTCAATACCGCGCGGGTGCAGGATGCGCCCTTCCGCATGGCTGTCCAATGGGTGAACCGGCCCAATCTCGATTTCCGGGGTTTTGCCGGACAGATCGCGGCCGGCAGGATCGCCCCCGGCGATGCGATCCGCGTGCTGCCTTCGGGCAAGACCACCACTGTCAGTTCCATCACCGGTTTCGATGGTGATCAGCCCATGGCCCTGGCCGGGCAATCGGTAACGCTGACCTTTGCCGATGAGGTGGATTGTTCGCGCGGCGATATGGTGGTGCAATCCGATGCGCCCTGCGAGGTAGCCGACCAGTTCGAAGCCACGCTGGTCTGGATGGCCGAGACCGAGATGCTGCCGGGACGGCCCTATCTTTTGAAGATCGGCACGCAGGTGGCAACCGCAACGGTGACCGAGCCGAAGTACGAGGTCAATGTCAACACGCTGGAACATCTGGCGGCAAGGACGCTGGGGCTCAATGCGATCGGGGTGGTGAATATTTCCACCGACCGGGTCATCCCCTTTGAGGCCTATGCCCAAAATCCCGATCTGGGCGGGTTTATCCTGATCGACCGGCTGAGTAATGCCACCGTGGCGGCCGGCATGATCCATTTCGCACTGCGCCGCAGCCAGAATATCCACTGGCAGGCCGTGGATGTGAACCGCGAGGCCCATGCCGCCCAGAAGACCCAGAAACCCGCCGTCATCTGGTTCACCGGGCTTTCGGGATCGGGCAAGTCCACCATCGCCAACCTGGTGGAAAAGAAGCTCCATGCCATGGGCAAGCATACATTCCTTCTGGATGGTGACAACGTGCGCCATGGGCTCAATCGCGATCTGGGCTTCACCGATGCCGACCGGGTGGAAAACATCCGCCGCGTGGGGGAGGTGGCAAGGCTGATGACCGATGCCGGGCTGATCGTGCTGACAGCCTTCATTTCCCCCTTCCGTTCCGAACGGCGCATGGTACGCGATCTGATGACGGAGGGCGAATTCATGGAAATCTGGGTCAACACACCCCTGGAGGTGGCCGAGGCGCGCGATGTGAAGGGGCTTTACAAGAAGGCCCGTTCCGGTGCCCTGAAAAACTTCACCGGGATCGACAGCCCCTATGAGGAACCCGAACTGGCCGAACTGGTGGTCAATACGGTGGAACTTTCACCCGAGGAGGCCGCTGACAAGGTCGTGGCGGCAATCCTGGCCCGATAAGGAGGAATGCGGATATGGCACCGAAATTCGGCACAAGCGGGCTGCGCGGGCGGGTCGTGGATCTGACCCCGGAGCTGGTTGCCGATCATATCCGCGCCTTTCTGGCCGCCTGCCCGGTGGGAAGCGGGCTTTGGGTCGGACGGGATCTGCGTCCTTCCTCCCCGGATCTGGCGCAAGTGGTGCTGGAGACCGCCCGCGCGGCAGGGCTTGAGACGGTCGATTGCGGCGCGGTGCCAACCCCGGCACTGGCGCTGGCCGCTATGGGGGCCGGGGCCGGGGCGGTGATGATCACCGGCAGCCATATTCCCGCCGATCGCAACGGGCTGAAATTCTATCGCCCCGATGGGGAGATCACGAAATTCGATGAGACGGCAATCCTTGCCGCACTTGGCGGGCCCCTGCCCGATACCGCCCTTGGCCCGGCAATCCGCACCCAGGGTTCCGCCGGGGCGGAATGGGTGGCGCGCTATGTCGCCGCTTTTGGCCCCCGGGCGCTTTCGGGGCTCAGGCTGGGTCTCTGGTCCCATAGTGCGGTCAGCCGCGATCTGATTCTCAAGGCCCTGCGCGCCATGGGGGCGGAGGTGGTGGAACTGGGCCGTTCCGACATGTTCATCCCCGTCGATACCGAGGCCGTGGCCCCTGAAGCCCGCGCAGCCCTTGCCCGATGGGCGGAGGAACACCGGCTCGATGCAATCCTGTCCACCGATGGTGATGGTGACCGGCCGCTTCTGACCGATGCGGCAGGGCGGGTGATCCCGGGCGATATCCTGGGCCAGATCTCTGCCGATCTGCTGGGGGCGGAAACCGTCGTCACACCCGTAAGCTCCAACAGTGGCGTGGCCCTGCCGGGCCGTTTCGGCAAGGTGATTCGCACCCGAATCGGATCCCCCTTCGTCATTGCCGGAATGGCAGGACAGGCCCGGGCCGTGGGCTATGAGGCCAATGGCGGTTTCCTTCTGGGCTTTGCCGCCGAGGCCCCGGCAGGGGTGCTGGCACCCCTGGCCACGCGCGACAGCCTGCTGCCGATGCTGGCACCCCTGTCGCGGGCGCGCGCTGCGGGCGGGCTTGCCGCGCTGGTGGCAGCCGAACCGGCTCGTTTCACCGCCGCCGACCGGCTGCAGGAAATCCCCACGCAGACCTCCCGCGCCTTTCTGGCCGGGCTGGAAACCGATCCCGCCCGGATCACGGATTTCCTGGCCCCCTTGGGCGAAACCGCAGATCAGCGCGATCTGACCGACGGGCTGCGCCTGATGCTGGGCTCGGGGCGGGTGCTGCATCTGCGCCCATCCGGCAATGCCCCGGAATTCCGTCTTTATTGCGAAGCCGAAACCCCTGAGGCCGCTGCGGACCTGCTGCAGGCAGGCCTCGCCGCGATCCGGAACATGCTGGCCTGAGGCGCCGCCATATTCCATGTCTTGCTTTATGTCATGGTCTTTGGAATGCAGGACATGGCGTGCTATTTTGACCATGGCTCTGCCATTTGGAGTGTGTGTACTAGTTAAATCGGTTTCAGTTGGCACTTTCGGGACCGGGATGGGGCGTCTCATTCCTTAATATGGTGTCGTGATGGATGTGATCGGAACCCGTGCGGATGAGGGGGCGGAGGGTTTTGTCCTGACGCC
>JBKEDF010000046.1:0-30267 GCA_047975325.1 Pseudorhodobacter sp.
AGCGCTTGCGGAGCGCCGGGAACTCCTGCTGCAACCGGCGCGACGACCGGCCCTTGATCCGCCGCATCACATCCGAGACCGAATGCTTCGGCGGCACCGACAGGAACATGTGGACATGATCCTGCGCCAGCACGCCCTTGTCGATGTTCACCCCCATCTCGCCGCAGGTCTGCCGGATGATGTCGCGCGCCCGTAGACGGATCTCACCGGTCAGAACCTTGTAGCGGTATTTAGTCGCCCAGACGATGTGATAAAGATTGTAGAATACGCAGTGTGCGCCGAGATCATAAACGGTCATTCTTTCGTCTGGAAGACGAAGGATTGAACCAGAGCACTGACAATCAAAAAGTTATAGCCTGACAGCATGATCAAAATAAGATCGTCAGGCTATAAATAACGGGGCATGCCAGCCGGGTATCGGGCTGGCATGCCCTTTTTTGTCATGGGTTGCCCATGGTCATTCCAGTTCGATCAACAGGTCTTTTGCCTCGATTTGTGCGCCGGGGGTGACATGGACCGCCTTGACCTTTGCGGCACGATCGGCGTGCAGGCCGGTTTCCATTTTCATTGCTTCGATTGTCAGGAGCAGATCACCGGCATTGACCTTTTGGCCCGCGGAAACCCCGATGGAGGCGACTGAGCCGGGCATCGGGGCGCCGATATGGGCGGGGTTGCCTTCTTCTGCCTTGGGCTTTGTGGACGTTTTCGATTTTACCGCGCGATTGGGGACGCGGGCGACGCGCGGCTGGCCGTTCAATTCGAAAAAGACCTTCACATCCCCGTCATCGCCGGTGTCGCCAACGGCCTGCAACCGGATTTCCAGAATCTTGCCGGGATCTATCTCGGCGGTGATTTCCTCGCCCGGTTCCATCCCGTAAAAGAAGGTCCGCGTGGGCAGGGTACGAACCGGGCCGTAGATGCGATGCCGCGCGCGGTAGTCGGTGAAGACCTTGGGATACATCAGATAGCCGTTGAGATCCTCATCATCGAGGTTCTCCTCTTCGGCTTCCTCAGCCTCGGCTTCCAGATCCGCCGCCAGCCGGGCGCGCAGCGCGTCCAGATCCACCGGGGGCAGGCTGGCGCCGGGCCGATCGGTCAGGGGCTTTTCACCCTTCAGGATCTTGTTCAGGATCGCTTCGGGCCAGCCGCCCGGGGACTGGCCCAGATTGCCCCTCATCATGTCCACAACCGAATCCGGGAAGACAACATCGATATTGGGATCCTCGACTTCGGCGCGGGTCAGCCCCTGGGCCACCATCATCAATGCCATATCGCCCACCACCTTGGAGGATGGCGTGACCTTCACGATATCGCCGAACATCAGGTTTACATCGGCATAGGCCTGGGCAACCTCATGCCAGCGTTCCTCCAGCCCCAGTGACCGGGCCTGCGCCTTGAGATTGGTGAATTGCCCGCCCGGCATTTCATGCAGATAGACCTCTGATGCCGGGGCCTGAAGGCCGGATTCGAAGGCGGTGTAATGGGCGCGCACGGCCTCCCAGTAATTTGAGATTTCCCGGACGGCGGCAATATCGAGCCCGGTATCGCGGTCCGAATGTGTCAGGGCCTCGACGATCGTGCCAAGCGTCGCCTGGGATGTATTGCCCGAAAGCGCATCCATCGCGCAATCAACGGCATCCACCCCAGCCTCGGCCGCGGCAAGGATCGTGGCGCAGGCAATCCCGGCCGTGTCATGGGTATGCAGGTGGATCGGCAGGCCAACCTCATCCTTCAGCGCCTTGACGAGCTTGCGGGCGGCGGCGGGTTTCAGAAGCCCCGCCATGTCCTTCAGGCCCAGCACATGTGCCCCGGCATCGCGCAGCCCCTTGGCCATGTCGACATAATATTTCAGGTCATATTTGGCCCGGTCGGGGTTCAGGATATCGCCGGTATAGCAGATTGACCCTTCACAGAGCTTGCCTGCCTCCACCACCGCATCCATCGCGACACGCATGTTTTCAACCCAGTTGAGGCTGTCGAAAACCCGGAAAACATCCACACCGGTTGCCGCAGCCTGTTTGACAAAGGCCTGCACGACATTGTCGGGATAGTTGGTATATCCCACCCCGTTGGACGCCCGGAGCAGCATCTGTGTCATCAGGTTGGGCATGGCCGCGCGGATATCGCGCAGCCGTTGCCAGGGGCATTCCTGCAAGAACCGGTAAGCCACGTCAAAGGTGGCGCCTCCCCAGCATTCGACGCTGAAAAGCTGTGGCAGATTGGCCGAATAGGCCGGTGCCACGCGGATCATGTCGATGGATCGCATGCGGGTGGCCAGCAGGCTTTGATGGCCATCGCGCATGGTTGTATCCGTGATCAGCAGCTTGGTCTGCTGGCGCATCCAGTCCGCCACGGCCTGCGGGCCGTGCTGTTCCAGCAGGTTGCGGGTGCCCATGGCGGGTTCCGCCCGCAAGGCGGGGAGGCGTGGAATGCGCGCTTCCGCCGGGGGCAGGGGACGGCCCGCCGTTTCGGGATGCCCGTTTACCGTGATATCGGCGATATAGGTCAGGATTTTCGTGGCCCGGTCGCGGCGTTTCTTGAAGGTAAACAGCTCCGGCGTGGTGTCGATGAATTTCGTCGTATAGGTATTGTCGAGAAAGGTCGGATGTTTCAGCAGGTTTTCGACAAAGGCGATATTCGTGCTGACCCCGCGAATGCGAAATTCGCGCAGGGCCCGGTCCATCCGCGCGATGGCCTTTTCGGGGGTCTGGGCCCAGGCGGTGACCTTTACCAGAAGCGAATCGTAATAGCGCGTGATCACGCCCCCGGCATAGGCCGTGCCACCATCAAGCCGGATCCCCATGCCGGTGGCGGAACGATAGGCCGTCAACCGCCCGTAATCGGGGATGAAATTGTTTTGCGGATCTTCGGTTGTGACACGGCATTGCAGCGCATGGCCCGAAAGCGTGACATCCTCCTGCCGTGCTACACCGGTCGCCTCGGCCAGGGTCTTGCCTTCGGCGATGCGAATCTGCGCTTGCACGATGTCGATGCCGGTCACTTCCTCCGTCACCGTATGTTCGACCTGAACGCGGGGGTTGACCTCGATGAAAGAGAATTTCTCCGTCTCCATATCCATCAGGAATTCGACGGTTCCGGCGCATTCGTAATTTACATGGGCGCAGATCTTGCGGCCCAGTTCGCAGATCTCACTGCGCTGTTTATCGTTCAGATAGGGCGCGGGCGCGCGTTCGACGACTTTCTGGTTGCGCCGCTGCACCGAACAGTCGCGTTCATAGAGATGATAGATCTGCCCATGCTTGTCACCAAGGATCTGCACCTCGACATGGCGTGCGCGGGTAATCATCTTTTCCAGATATCCCTCGCCATTGCCGAAGGCGGCCTCGGCCTCGCGGCGGCCTTCATGGATCTTGTCTGCCAGTTCCTTTTCCGATTCGATGGGCCGCATTCCGCGCCCGCCACCGCCCCAGGAGGCCTTGAGCATCAGCGGATAGCCGATTTCGGCAGCTTCCATGGCGATGGATTTCATATCCTCCCCCAGAACATCGGTGGCCGGGATCACCGGCACCCCGGCCTCGATCGCGACACGCCTTGCGCTGGCCTTGTCGCCCAGGGCGCGCATGGTTTCCGCCCTTGGTCCGATGAAGGTGATCCCCGCCGCATCGCAAGCTTCCACGAAATCGGGGTTTTCGGACAAAAGCCCGTAGCCGGGATGGATCGCATCCGCACCGGCCATCTTGGCCACGCGGATAATTTCGGGGATGGACAGATAGGCCCCGACCGGCGACAGTCCCTTTCCGATCCGATAGGCCTCATCGGCCTTGAACCGGTGCAGCGAAAGCTTGTCCTCTTCCGCAAAGACGGCAACCGTCCTTTTTCCCATCTCATTGGCGGCGCGCATCACGCGAATGGCGATCTCCCCGCGATTGGCAACAAGGATCTTGCGGAATTCGGCCATGCGCTGGTCTCCTCGGGCTGGTTTGGTGCCGTCAGCTTAGTTATGCCGCAGCGCGGCGCAATCCCTGCCAGGCAGTGAACTGGCAGGGATTGCGCGAAAATTCGCGAACAATTGGTGAACAACGCTTTTCCCTGACCGGCTGGCCCCCTATAGTCCCGGCATGACACCGACCGATGACGCCCCGATTCCGCTTAGCCAGCGGGCCATGGCCGCCCGGCCCGCGCCCTATCTGGATGATCTGAACCCCGCGCAGCGCGCCGCAGTGGAGGCGCTGGATGGCCCGGTCCTGATGCTGGCGGGGGCGGGGACGGGCAAGACCAAGGCGTTGACCACGCGAATTGCGCATCTGCTGGTTTCGAACAAGGCACGCCCGAATGAAATCCTGGCTGTGACCTTCACCAACAAGGCCGCACGGGAGATGAAGGAAAGGGTCGGTCGCCTGTTGGGCGATGGGGCGGAGGGCATGCGGTGGCTTGGGACCTTCCATGCAATTTCGGTCAAGATCCTGCGCCGTCATGCCGAACTGGCCGGGTTGAAATCAAATTTCACCATTTTGGATACGGATGATCAGATCCGCCTGCTGAAACAACTTCTGGCGGCGGAAAATATAGATGACAAGCGCTGGCCTGCGCGGATGTTGGCGGGGCTGATCGATGGCTGGAAAAACCGGGCCTGGACGCCGGGGCAGGTGCCTTCATCCGAGGCTTCGGCCTTCAACAATCGCGGAACGGAATTCTATGCCGCCTATCAGGAACGGCTGCGGACGCTCAACGCGGTGGATTTCGGTGATTTGCTGTTGCATGTGCTGACCATCTTTCAGGCCCATCCGGATGTGCTGAAACAATATCAAGGCTGGTTTCGTTACATTCTGGTGGATGAATACCAGGATACCAATATCGCGCAGTATCTGTGGCTCAGGCTGCTGGCGCAGGCCCATCGCAATATCTGCTGTGTCGGCGATGATGACCAGTCGATCTATGGCTGGCGGGGTGCGGAAGTTGGCAATATCCTGCGATTTGAAAAGGATTTCCCGGGTGCCGAAGTGGTTCGGCTGGAACAGAACTATCGTTCCACCGAACATATCCTGGCCGCCGCCTCGGGGGTGATTGCGGGCAATCAGGGGCGGCTGGGCAAAACGCTCTGGACTGCGGCAAAGGGCGGCGAGAAGGTGCGCCTGATCGGCCATTGGGACGGCGAGGAGGAGGCCCGCTGGATCGGAGATGAGATCGAGGCGCTGGCAGACGGTGTACGCGGGCTCAATCCCGTCAGTCGCGCTGGCATGGCCATTCTGGTCCGTGCCAGCCATCAGATGCGCGCCTTCGAGGATCGTTTCCTGACCATCGGCCTGCCTTACCGCGTTATCGGTGGACCGCGGTTTTATGAACGGCTGGAGATTCGCGATGCGATGGCCTATTTTCGCCTTGCCGTCAGCCCCGAGGATGATCTTGCCTTTGAACGGGTGGTGAATACCCCAAAGCGGGGTCTGGGCGACAAGGCGCGATCCGACATTCAACGTATGGCACGGGCATCAGGCATGAGCCTGCTGGAAGGCGCGCGCGCGCTGCTGGAAGATGGTGGAATTCGCGGCAAGGGGGCGGGGCAGTTGCGCGCCTTTGTCGATGGGGTGGACCGTTGGCATCAGGGGGTACGATCCGGGGCGGATCATATTCGCCTGGGGGAAACGATCCTGGATGAATCCGGCTATACCGCCATGTGGCAGAACAACAAGACGCCGGAGGCGCCGGGGCGGCTGGAAAACCTCAAGGAACTTGTCAAGGCGCTGGAGCAGTTCGACAATCTCCAGGGTTTTCTGGAACATGTCAGCCTGATCATGGATAATGAGGCCGAGGAAGGCGATGCGAAAGTATCCATCATGACGCTTCATGCTGCCAAGGGGCTGGAATTTCCGGTGGTTTTCCTGCCCGGCGGGGAGGAAGGGCTTTTCCCCAGTCAGCGCAGCATGGATGAAAGCGGAAACAAGGGGCTGGAGGAAGAACGGCGGCTGGCCTATGTCGGGATCACGCGCGCGGAAGAACTTTGTACCATTTCCTTTGCCGCGAACCGCCGTGTTTACGGGCAATGGCAAAGTCAGCTGCCGTCCCGTTTCATCGACGAGATCCCCGAGGATCATGTTGATGTGCTGACCCCGCCCGGGCTTTATGGTGGCGGTTTTGGCGCGGTGGCAAGTCAGGTGGAAACCAAGGCGGCTTCTGCAGATGTCTATAATTCGCCGGGCTGGAAACGGATGCAGGCACGGGCCCCCGGCTTGCGGCAGCCCCGCGAGGCGCGCCAGCCGGTGATTGACCTGGCTGCGGTATCGCGTTTCGTTGTGGGCGAACGGGTGTTCCACAAGAAATTCGGCTATGGTGGTATCCTTGGTATCGAGGGGGACAAGCTGGAGGTTGAATTTGACAAGGCGGGTGTCAAGCGTGTGGTCGCAGGGTTTATCGTGCCCGCCGATGAGGCGCAGGACGTGCCATTCTGATAATCCGCCCTCCCTGTCGCAGGGGTTTTCTGCCAGGGGAAAGTGCCGGAGGGCTATTGCCAGGCCTTCCAGCGGTCGAGCACATGGATTGCGAGCCCTGCCATCAATCCCCAGAAGGCCGCGCCGATCCCGAATATGCCCGTCCCGGATGCGGTGATGGCGAGGGTTACGAGGGCGGCAAAGCGTTGATCTTCCCGCGCGAAGGCCCCGGTTGCCGCCCCCAGAAGCGGATTGAGCATCGCCAGTGCCACCAGCGCCGTGAGATAGGCGGGGGGGAGGGCCTCAATCAAGGTCAGCAGCAAGCCGCCGAAAAGCCCGAGCAAGGCCCAGAGGAAGGCATAGAACAGACCGACCTTCCAGCGCTGGCGCCGATCAGGATGTGTGTCATCGCCCAGACAGATTGCGGCAGTCAGCGCAGCCATAGAGATGGTATGGGCACCGAAAAACGCCGTGAGGGCGGAAAGGCCGCCAGTGGTGATCAGTGCGGGCCGCACGGGTGGTTCATAGCCTGCGGCCCGCAGAACGGCAAAACCGGGCAGGTTCTGTGATGCCATTGTCACCAGATAAAGCGGCAGGCCAAGGCCGATAAGCGCGGTGAGGTTGAATTCCGGCCGGATGATCGTCAGGGCGGGCAGGCCGGAAGGCACCTCAACCGTGGTAATGGCCCCTGACAGGAAGGCGGCAAGAATACCAAGCCCGAGGGCGGCAAGGACCGCGAAGGCGGGATTCCAGAGCCGTATCAGGACGAAGATCACGATCATCGGCAGCACCGTGGCGGGCATGTCGATGGCGGCGGCGGGCAGTGTCAGGCAGAAGGGCAGCAGCACCCCCGCCAGCATGCCCGCTGCGATGGTGTCGGGAATATTTGCGATCAGCCTGCCAAAGGCTTTCCAGGTGCCGGTGATGACGATCAGCCCTCCGGTCAGCATGAAGGCGGCCACCCCATGTGCCAGGTCTATGCCTTCGCTGGAGGCGATCAAGGCTGCGCCGGGCGTGGACCAGGCAATCAGCACCGGGACGCGGGCGTGCCAGCTTAGCCAGGCCCCGGCGGCGGCCTTGGCAAGGCAGATGGCCAATAGCCATGAGGCGGTCTCGGTGGGTGTCGCGCCAAGCGACCTTGCCGCGGCAAGTACGATTGCGACCGAAGCGCTATAGCCGATCAATGCGGCAACGAAAGCAGATGAAAGAAGCGAAAGGCGCATCGAATACCCATTGTTGGATCCGGGCGACTATCGTGGCGGGGGCGGTCGGCTGCAAGATAAAAAAACGGCGGTCCCAGGGAGGAGGAAGGGACCGCCGTCATAGGCTCCGACCCAGGGAGGAGGAGGGGTCGGGCTTTGCCGTTTGGGGCGCATCTACGCGCCCCGGAATAAGGTTGCGGCGACCTCAGGGAGGAGGAAGAGGCCGCCGCCTTTCCGTCCGGCTCAGGGAGGAGGAAGAGCCGGGCAGTCCGGTCGGAACGCATATGGATGCGCTCCGGGAATAAGGTTGTGGCGGCTCCAGGGAGGAGGAGAGGAGCCGCCACCAGGTCCGTCCGACCCAGGGAGGAGGAGAGGGTCGGGCAGTCTGGTCGGGGTGGATAACCCCGAAAGAGCGTGCGGCAGCGCCAGGGAGGAGGAGAGCGCCGCCGCGTTTGCTATGGGACCAGGGAGGAGGTAGGTCCCAGCAAAGACATGTTACTTCCCGTAGGCCGCTTCAAGGGCAATCCGGGAAATCATTGACCGATCAATGCCCAAATCGTCCAATTCACGTGACGTCAAACTGTTCAGTTCACGGATCGTCTGTTTGTAGACCCGACGACGTTGCATCGCGGTGCGGAAAGTGTTCATCAGATCTTCGGCGCGGTCCAAGAGGCTGCCCGAAGCGCTGCGGGTGGTGTTGATATAGGCCATCTCTTTCGCCTTTCATGCAGGTGGCGCGTTTCCTGCGCCGTTGAAAGGAAGATGGGGCATTTTCTGCAACTGCACAATCCCGTAAACCCGCAATGCTGCCATGCAGCGAAAGCATGGCTGGATGAGCGGGATTTATCAAGTTAAACAGATGCATTGCCTGAAATGCGGGTGGTCTGGGAAGAAGGGTATGTTTCCCATATCCAGACTGCCGGGTCAGGGGCTATCGGATAGGGGTAAGGACTATGGAAACGGATCGCGAAAAGGTTGTGGCGCTTTTGGCGCAGGTGGAATGTCCGGGTGGCGGGACTCTGGTTTCCCGGGATCTGGTCCGGGCCCTGACCGTTGCCGACGGTACGGTGCGTTTCGTGATTGAGGCAGGGTCGGCGGAAGAAGCCCGCGCATTTGCCCCCGTGCAGGCGCAGGTGGAAGACCTGATCCGGGCCTTGCCGGATGTGGTCTCCGTTCAGGTGGTGATGACGGCGCATGGGCCCGCACCGAAGGCCGAGGCGCCCAATCTCAAGATCGGACGGCATCCGACACCGCAACAGGGCGGGCCGCAGCCCCTGGTGGGGGTTGACCGGATCATTGCCATTGCCTCGGGCAAGGGGGGGGTTGGAAAATCCACCGTTTCGTCCAATCTTGCGGTTGCGCTGGCACGGCAGGGGCGCCGGGTGGGACTGCTGGATGCCGATATCTATGGCCCGAGCCAGCCGCGTATGTTTGGTGTCTCGCAACGTCCCGCATCCCCCGATGGAAAGAAGATCATCCCGCTGCAGGCGCATGGTGTCACATTGATGTCCATTGGCCTGATGCTGAAAGACGGCGAGGCCGTGGTCTGGCGCGGACCGATGATCATGGGTGCGCTGCAACAGCTGTTGGGGCAGGTGGAATGGGGCGAACTCGACGTGCTTCTGGTCGATTTGCCGCCCGGGACCGGGGATGTGCAGCTTACGCTTTGCCAGCGGACGAAGCTGACCGGGGCGATCGTCGTGTCCACACCCCAGGATGTGGCGCTGATTGATGCGCGCCGGGCACTGGACATGTTTGCCAAGCTGAAAACGCCGGTGCTGGGGCTGGTGGAAAACATGTCCGTTTATCATTGCCCGAACTGTGGTCATGAGGCACATCTTTTCGGGCATGGCGGGGTGGCTGCAGAAGCTGCGGCGCTGGACCTGCCATTCCTCGGGGAATTGCCAATTGACCTGGCTGTGCGTCAGGGTGGGGATGATGGCCTGCCTGTGGCCATGGGTGAAGGACCGACGGCCGATGCCTATGCACGGCTGGCAGAGCGCTTGATCGGCGGTGGAATGAGCTGAACATAACCCCCGTATTCTGGCTGCCCGGGTCCGAGTGGGATTGCATGGTACTGCCGTCAATTCCTGCCCGGCCGGCGAATCATTCCTTGGCGATTTTTCTGCAAATCACATGGGATTAGGGTGATTTTTCTGTCTGTGAGCAGGTATTTTGCCGTGGGAACGTATTTTTTTGCTTATGTGCCGTCTTTTTCCGGGAATGTCTGGTACTAACCAAGTATCTCTATATGTAGCGGTATGATTTTTTCTTTCTGCTATAAATAGTCAATTCCAGGCAGATTGCAGATACTATATGATGTAATTCCAAGGCATCAGAAACAATATCTTCCCTGTTTTACCTAAAATTTTTATTGCGTCCCATGATTTCCCGTGTCATGAAGATCAGGCAGAGGGCGAGAGGCACAAGAGGGGCGACAAAGACCCCGAACTGGCGAAGAAGCAGGCTCATACAGGCAACCCCTTTACCTCTGCACAACAAGGATCCGGCGCGCGGGCGAGCAGACATCCCCCCAAGTGGCGCGTGCAGTCGGAAATTCCCGGCGACGGGACAGGGCGGCGGATCGGGTGGTGGCAGCAACCCGATCCGCCGTTGTTCATTCCGGGGTGGGCATTGCGAAGAAACGGGAACGCGGGATCGTGTCCGAGGATTTCAGAGGCGAATACCACCAGAAGGTGGATAGCAAGGCCCGGGTGTCTATTCCCGCCGCCTTTCGCAAGGTCCTTGATGCCGGGGATCCGCCAAGCGCAGAATATCCACGCACCCGTATCGTGATGGTCTATGGCGGCAGCAACCGGCAATTCGTCGAATGTTACACGCAACGTGATGCCGATGCGCTGGCGCGGCTGGTGCGCAAACTGCCCATGGGGTCCAAGAAACGCATGCTGGCGGAGCGGGATCTCATTACCCGTTCCCTGACGGTGGAAATCGATGATGACGGTCGGATCGTGTTGCCGCAGAAGGTGCGGGACAAGATCAAGTTCGGCGATGCCAGGGAAACCACTTTCGCCGGGGCGCTTGACCGGTTCATGATCTGGCGGCGCGATACTTATGAAGCGGTCTATGATGCGGTCGAGGAGGATGAAGACAGCCTTCTTGATGGCGGGGATGTGCTTTCCCTGCTGGGCGATCTTGACGCCGACGCGGAGGCGTGAGCCGTGTCGCGCTGCGATCCCCGGACAGATCGCCCAGATGATGCCGCGCCTCATGTACCGGTACTGATCGGCCCCCTGATCGATCTTGCGGCGCCGGTCACGGGACATTGGCTTGACGGCACTTTTGGTGCAGGCGGTTATGCGCGCGCGCTTCTTGAGGCAGGGGCAGATCGGGTGACGGGGCTGGATCGTGACCCGTTGGCACTGGAACTCGCGTCAGGCTGGATCGATAGCTATGGTAATCGCCTGCAGCTTGTTGGCGGTGTTTTTTCCGAACTTGACCGCTTGGTGGATGGGCCGCTTGACGGGATCGTATTCGATCTGGGCGTGTCCTCAATGCAGTTAGACCGGGCGGCGAGGGGGTTTTCCTTTCAGAAAGACGGGCCACTGGACATGAGGATGGGGCAATCGGGCGAAAGCGCTGCCGATCTGGTCAATTCCCTGCCGGAGGAGGCCTTAGCCGATATCCTGTTTCACTATGGGGAAGAACGCGCCGCGCGACGCATTGCCCGGGCAATCGTCAGGGCGCGGGAAGCTGCTCCCATCGCCTCGACGCTGCAACTGGCCGAAATCGTGGCTGGTTGCCTGCCGCGGCCAAAGCCGGGCCAGAGCCATCCCGCCACACGCAGCTTTCAGGCAATCCGAATTGCCGTGAATGCCGAATTTTCGGAATTGACCGAAGGCCTTGCTGCGGCTGAACGCGCCCTGAAACCGGGGGGCGTTCTGGCTGTCGTGACCTTCCACAGTTTGGAAGACCGCATCGTGAAACGGTTTTTTCAGGCCCGTTCCGGGGGCGGCGGGCAGGGCAGCCGTTATGCACCGGAACGCCCCGCCGAGGCGCCGGGTTTCACCTTGCTCAATCGCAAGGTCATAGGCCCGGACATGGATGAACTTTCCGCCAATCCGCGTGCGCGTTCGGCGCTTTTACGCGCGGGGCGCCGTAGTGCTGCCCCGGCTGCGGCGGTCGACCCCCGGATGTTGGGTGTGCCCCTGCTTCCGGTAGCCATGAAAGGACGCCGCTGATGCGCCCCTTCCTTTATATCCTGACTGCGCTCGCCCTGATCGGCCTCGCCTTCTGGGCCTATCGTGAGAATTACAAGACCCAGGCCGCAATCCGTGAAGTTGCCGCGATCCAGGATGAAATTGCCGATCTGCGCGAAGCGCTGAACCTCCAGCAGGCCGAATGGGCCTATCTGAATCGCCCCGAAAGGCTGCGGGATCTGGTCATGCTGAATTTTGACAGGCTGGGCCTTCTGCCGATGGAGCCGGGTCAGTTTGGTCGTGTTGATCAGGTGCCCTATCCACCGCTTCCATCTGCACTTGCCGATCTTCAGCCCATTGATATCGCTGCGCAAAGCGAGGACGATTTGCCATGACCCGCACGCCGCTCCGCCCATTGGCCCGGATCCTGTCCGCCCGGGAGAAGGGGGAAAACCCCGATCACATCGAGGCCGAAAACAAACGCCTTCGCAATGAGGCCAGCCGCGATTCACAACGGGGCCGTGCCGAGGGACGATTGCTCATCCTTTGCCTGGCCTTTTTCATGGGTTTTTCAACCGTCGCGATCCGCATGGGGGATCTGGCAGCGGCCGTTCCCGAGGAACCGCGAAGTCAGGCCTCAGGCACGCGAATAAGCGCGGCGCGGGCTACGATCACGGATCGTCAGGGTCGGGTTCTGGCCACCAACCTTTCCACCTATGCGCTTTATGCCCACCCAAAACAGATGGTGGATCCGGCTCGTGTTGCCAATGAACTGGCCGCGATCTTCCCCGAAATGGAACAGGAAAAACTGCTGCGCCGTTTTACCGATGGGCGCTCCTTTCTCTGGCTGCGCAAGAAGATCAGCCCCGAACAGATGCAGGCGGTTCATGATATCGGTGATCCCGGGCTGCTTTTCGGGCCGCGCGACATGCGACTTTACCCCAATGGGCGGCTTGGGGCGCATATTCTTGGGGGGGCCTCCTTCGGGGTGGAAGGGGTGCGTTCGGCGGAGGTGATCGGAACTGCGGGGATCGAAAGCGCGCTGGATGATCGCTTGCGCGATCCGGCCCGGGCTTCCGAGCCGCTGGTGCTTTCGATCGACCTGACAGTGCAGGCCGCCATGCGCGAGGTACTTGATGCCGGGATGGCCATGATGAATGCCAAGGGCGCGGCGGGGATCCTGATGGATGCCCATAGCGGAGAGATTATCTCATTGGTTTCCCTTCCGGATTTTGATCCGAACGACCGGCCCAGCCCGCTGGTGAAGGGGGACCCGGCAGACAGTCCGCTATTTAATCGTGCCGTGCAGGGTGTCTATGAACTGGGCTCCACCTACAAGATCTTCGCCGTGGCGCAGGCACTGGAACTGGGCCTCGTGAACCCCGGGTCGATGGTGGATGCCGATGCCCCGATGAAATGGGGTAAATACAAGATCCGGGAATTTGAAAACCACAATTACGGCCCGCTGCTGTCGGTGCGCGACGTGGTTGCGAAATCCTCCAATGTCGGGACGGCACGGATTGCCTTGCAAATCGGTGGTGTACGGCAAAAATCCTTCCTGCGCAGTCTGGGACTTCTGGATCCGACACCCGTGGAGTTGATAGAAGCCCGGCGTGCCCGGCCCCTGATCCCGAATCGCTGGTCCGATATCGTGACGATTACCGCATCCTACGGGCATGGGATTTCCGCCAGCCCGCTGCACCTGGCGACGGCTTACGCCGCCATCGCCAATGGCGGGATCATGATCAAACCCACGCTTTTGCGTCGCGATGCCCCCGCTTGGGGGCAGCGGGTGATGTCTGAAAGGGTGGCACGTGATTCGGTACAGATGTTGCGCCGCGTGGTGACCGATGGCACGGCAAGCTTTGCCGAGGTGCCGGGCTATGCGGTTGCGGGCAAGACCGGCACTGCCGACAAGCCCAAGCGCAGCGGTGGCTATCACAAGGACAAGGTGGTGAACACTTTTGCCTCGGTCTTTCCCGCCGATGATCCGCAATATGTATTGGTTGTAACCCTTGATGAACCCGTTGAAACGACTGGTCCGCGCCCGCGTCGGACGGCTGGCTGGACGGCGGTTCCCGTCGCTGCCGAAGTGATCCGGCGTACCGCGCCGCTTCTTGGGCTCAGACCGCAGATTGAAACTCTTATTCCAGATGCAGTATCAGCAAGCTCTAACTGATCAGAACATGGGGCAGATGTGGCAAAGGCCCGGACACTTGCAGAACTTGGCCTGACGGCGCGTGGTGGTGATAACCCGGTCATGCGCGGCATTGCGGTGGACAGTCGCAAGGTCGAACAGGGGATGCTTTTTGCTGCGCTGCCCGGCTCGGTGATCCATGGTGCGGAATATGTCGAGGCGGCGCTGGCCCGTGGCGCAAGCGCCATTCTGACCGATGCCGAGGGGGCCATGCTGGCTGCCGAGGTGCTGGACCGCTACCAGCCCGCACTTGTGGTCACTCAGGACCCACGCGCCGCCCTTGCCGCCGCAGCTGCGCTCTGGTCTGGCGCACAGCCCGATACCATGGTCGCCGTGACCGGTACCAATGGCAAGACATCGGCAACTAGTTTCACCCGGCAGATCTGGGCGGCGCTCGGGCATGAGGCGATCAATATCGGAACGACCGGTGTTGAAGGTGCCTGGACTGCCCCTTCGCCCCATACGACACCGGAGCCGATCACGCTTCATCGGATGCTGGCCGAGGCTGCCGAGGCGGGGGTAACCCATGCCGCGATGGAGGCTTCTTCCCACGGGCTTGATCAGCGGCGGCTGGATGGCGTTCGGCTTCGGGCAGCGGGGTTTACCAATTTCACGCAGGATCATCTGGACTATCATCAGTCCTTCGAGGCCTATTTTGAGGCAAAGGCGGGGCTTTTTTCCCGCCTTCTGCCCGAAGATGGCGTTGCGGTTCTCAACCTTGATGACCCCAAGGGTTCGATCCTGGCCGAGGCGGCAATGGGGCGCGGGCAGCGCATCCTGGGGGTTGGGCGATCCGAAATGGCGGACCTGCGCATTCTTGGGCAGCGTTTTGATGCCACCGGGCAGGATTTGCGGCTGCAATGGGCCGGCCAGCCTCATCAGGTACGGCTCGAACTGATCGGTGGATTTCAGGCGGATAATGCCGTGCTGGCTGCTGGGCTTGCCATTGGCGCGGGGGAAGATCCCGCAGCTGTGCTGGCCGTCTTGCACCGGCTTGCCGGGGTGCGCGGACGTATGGAACGAGCTGCCACGCGCAATAACGGGGCTGCCATTTATGTCGACTATGCCCATACGCCCGACGCAATAGAAACGGCGCTGAAGGCCCTGCGCCCGCATGTGATGGGCCGGATTGTTATCGTTTTTGGTGCCGGCGGTGATCGTGACCGGGGCAAGCGCCCGTTGATGGGGGCCGCTGCCGCTGCCCATGCCGATATCCTGTTTGTCACCGACGATAATCCACGTTCCGAAGAGCCTGCGGCCATTCGCGCGGAAATCCTTACCGCCTGCCCCGAAGCCAATGAGATCGGGGATCGGGCCGAGGCGATCCTGCGCGGCGTCGATGCGTTGGGGCCGGGTGATGCGCTCCTGATTGCGGGAAAAGGCCATGAGGCGGGCCAGACTATTGCCGGCCAGACCTACCCTTTCGATGATGTCGAACAGGCCTCTGTCGCCACTGCCGCACTTGATGGGCTGATTTGATGCAGCATCTGGTTTTCATCCCCCGCCTTGCCATAAATACCCTGTTTTTCCATGATTTTTCTATCAAGGCTGAATGAATGAAAGATTGTTTGACGTGACCGCCCCACTTTGGACATCGGAGGCCGCCATTGCCGCAACGGGGGGCGCTGCGACAGTATCCTTCGCAGCGACCGGCGTGTCGATTGATACGCGGACGCTTGTATCCGGGGATCTTTTTGTCGCGCTGAAGGATATTCGCGACGGTCATGATTTCGTCGGTCAGGCCCTGGAAAAGGGGGCTGCCGCCGCGTTGGTGACACACCGACCGGACGGCGTTTCCGTCGATGCGCCGCTATTGATCGTGAAGGATGTGCTGCGCGCGCTTGAGGATCTTGCCAGGGCTGCCCGGGCGCGCTGCGCCGCACGGGTGATCGCGGTTACCGGTTCGGTCGGCAAGACATCCACCAAGGAGATGCTGCGCCAGGCCTTTTCCGGTCAGGCCCGTCTTCATGTTGCAGAGGCAAGCTATAACAACCATTGGGGTGTGCCCCTTACACTTGCGCGGATGCCTGTCGATACTGAAATCGCGGTGATTGAGATCGGCATGAACCATCCCGGCGAAATTGCCCCGCTATCTTGTCTGGCGCGCCCCCATCTGGCGATCGTCACAACCGTTGCCCCCGCCCATCTGGAAGCCTTTCCTTCGGTTGAGGCCATTGCCGAGGAAAAGGCTGCCATCCTTGACGGGGTGGAACCCGATGCCATCGCCATCCTGCCTGCCGATCTGCCTGTAACCCCGGTCCTGGTGCGCAAGGCCTCCCTCAAGGGTATGACGACGATCCTGTTTGGGTGTTCCGCCCAGGCGGATTTCCGGCTGGCCGATGTTCAGGTTTCCGAAACGGCAACGGTTGGGCGGGTCAGGACCGATATGCGCGATATCCTTTTCAAGCTCGCAACGCCGGGACGGCATTTTGCGGCCAATGCGCTGGCGGTGCTGGCAGCCTCAGATGCGCTTGGGCTTGACCCGACACTGACTGTGACGGCTCTGGGGCGCTGGCGACCACCTTCCGGACGCGGGATGCGCGAAAATATCGTGCTCGACCCGGTGGAAGGGTTGGAATTCGGCCTGATCGATGACGCATTCAACGCCAATCCCGCCTCGATGGGTGCCGCACTGGACTTGCTGGCGGCCTGTGAACCAACCCATGGCATTGGTCGACGCGTTACGGGACGGCGGATCGCGATTCTGGGCGATATGCTGGAACTCGGGGCGGAGGAGACCGCGCTTCATGCCGCATTGGCCGAACATCCGGCCATGGCGAATATCTCGCTCGTGCATTGTGTTGGGCCACGAATGCAGGCGCTTCATGCTGCGCTGCCGCGCATGCGGCGGGGCCATTGGGCCGAAACTGCCGCAGCATTGCGGCCGCAAATGGCCGGTCTTGTGGATGCGGGCGATATCGTGCTCGTGAAAGGATCCAAGGGCAGCAAGGTCAGCCTTCTGGTTGACGCCCTGCGGAAATTGGGGCAACCGGCACTCCGTAATGAAGGGGCAGATTGAATGTTATATTGGTTGACCGGGTTTTCCGACGGGGGTGATATTTTCAACCTCTTTCGCTATATCACCTTTCGCGCGGGGATGGCCTTTGCCACTGCGCTTGTTTTCGGGTTTCTCTTCGGGCGCCCGTTGATCAATCTGTTGCGCCGCCGTCAGGGCAAGGGGCAGCCGATCCGTGATGACGGGCCACAAAGCCATTTCGTCAAGGCCGGAACGCCCACCATGGGGGGGCTGTTGATCCTGTCGGCACTGCTTGTGTCCACATTGCTTTGGGCGCGGCTTGATACGCCCTATGTCTGGATCGTGATGGGGGTGACCCTTGCCTTCGGGCTGATCGGATTTGCCGATGATTACGCCAAGGTTTCCAAGCAGAATACCAAGGGTGTTTCTTCCCGTACCCGTTTCCTGCTGGGATTGGTCATCGCCGCCGTCGCCTGCTATGTGGCGACGCGGGTACATCCGGCGGCACTGTCGAACAGGCTGGCCCTTCCGGTTTTCAAGGATGTTCTGATCAATCTTGGGGTGTTCTTCATCCCTTTCGGCATGATCGTTATTGTCGGGGCGGCAAATGCGGTGAACCTGACCGATGGGCTGGACGGGCTGGCAATCATGCCGGTGCTGATTGCGGGCGGCACGCTGGGGGTGATTTCCTACATAGTGGGGAATTCCAACTATACCGAATATCTGGGTGTTCATTATGTTCCCGGCACCGGTGAATTGCTGATCTTCGCGGCGGCGCTTTTTGGCGGCGGGCTGGGTTTTCTGTGGTATAATGCACCGCCGGCTGCGGTATTCATGGGTGATACCGGGTCGCTTGCCCTGGGTGGTGCCCTGGGCGCCATTGCCGTCAGTTCCAAACATGAGATCGTGCTGGCCATTGTCGGCGGGCTTTTCGTGGTTGAGGCCCTTTCCGTCATCATTCAGGTCCTCTATTTCAAACGGACTGGCCGGCGTGTCTTCCTGATGGCGCCCATTCATCACCATTTTGAAAAGAAGGGCTGGGCCGAACCGCAGATCGTGATCCGATTCTGGATCATTTCCCTGATCCTTGCGGCGATCGGACTGGCCACGCTGAAGCTTCGCTGATGGTCGATTGCGAGGGGGCAAGATAGCGGTTTCGCCGTTTGTCCCCCGTGCTATAAGGTGACGGCTGATCAAGGCCCGGGCTGTTCCATGTCTCCTGCATTATTGCGACTGATCCTATCTTTTGCGCTGCTGACGGGCTGTGCCAGTTTTCCCGATGTGCAGCGTGCCGGCGCCGTCCCGTCAGGCGGTTCGGCGCCCGATCTCGTTCCGACGGAAACCCTGCTTGCCATGGAGGCATCCCCAAGGGCGACGGAGGAAAGCACGGCGGCCCTGGCTGCACGCGCGGCGGGGTTGCGGGCAAGGGCCGCGGGCTTGCGCAATCGTTCCGTCGGCACGCCCTGAAACGACCCGCGTTGCAAGCCCCGCGGCAAAAGGCTAACAGTCGCCCGACAGGTTCGATGCGATGAACGGAGACCACGATGACTGCGCCCTTGCGAGTTGGCCTTGCCGGTCTGGGAACGGTGGGAATTGGCGTGGTGAAGATCGTCCAGACCCATGCCGACATGATTGCCGCGCGGGCTGGTCGCCGGATTGAAATTACAGCCGTTTCCGCCCGGGACCCAAGAAAGAACCGTGATGCTGATCTTTCCGGATATGCCTGGGAAAACGACCCCGTGGCGCTGGCCCGGCGCCAGGATATCGATGTCTTTGTTGAGGTAATGGGGGGCCATGAAGGCCCCGCCCGTGCCGCGACCGAGGCCGCCATTGCTGCGGGGAAGGATATTGTCACCGCCAATAAGGCGCTTTTGGCCCATCACGGCCAGACACTGGCCGAAGCTGCCGAGGCGGCGGGCCGGGTGATCCGCTTTGAGGCCGCCGTTGCAGGGGGGATCCCGGTGATCAAGGCCCTGACGGAAGGTCTTGCCGGCAATGAGATCCGCCGTGTCATGGGGGTGATGAACGGGACCTGCAACTATATCCTGACGCGGATGCAGGCGGCCGGCCTGCCCTATGAGACGGTCTTTGAGGAAGCGAGGCAGCTGGGCTATCTCGAAGCCGATCCCAATCTTGATGTCGGCGGGATCGATGCGGGTCACAAGCTTGCACTGCTGTCCTCCATTGCCTTTGGCACCAAGGTCAGTTTCGACAAGGTGGAACTGGAAGGTATCGGCAATGTATCGATCGAGGATATCGAACTGGCCGATGACATGGGCTATCACATCAAGCTGCTGGGCGTTGCGCAAATGTCCGGACGCGGTCTGGAACAACGCATGACCCCCTGCCTGGTTCCCGCCGAAAGCCCGCTGGGGCAGTTGCCGGGCGGAACCAATATGGTGGTGCTTGAAGGGGATAGCGTGGGCCAGATTGTCCTGCGCGGCCCCGGGGCGGGTGAAGGGCCGACCGCCAGTGCGGTGATGGGCGATGTGATCGATATCGCCCGTGGTCTTCGTCTGCCGACTTTCGGACGGCCCGCAACGACACTGGCCGCACCTGTCGCGGCCCGATCCGCCACGCCCGCCCCGTATTATCTGCGCGCGACCTTGCTCGACAAGCCCGGTGCGCTGGCCAAGATTGCGACCTGCCTGGGGGAATCGGGCATTTCCATAGATCAGATGCGCCAGCTCAACAAATCCGGTGAAAAGGATGATACCGCGCTGGTGCTGATCGTCACCCATAAGGCCTCGCCCCCCGATATCGCCCATGCGATGCGCCGCTTTTCCGAAACCGGCGTGATGATCGATACTCCGGTTGCAATCCGGATCGAGGAAGTCTGAAGCCCCTTCCGGCTGACAGGCGGGAAGGGGCCGCGCCCAATTTCAGATATGCGGTGCTTGCCGCATCCCTGCTTGCGCGATAGACCGGAAAAAACCGAAAGGATGGAGTAACAAGCATGGCCGATGCCGCAGAATTTCAAGATCGTATGCTCTCTCTGGGCCTTGCCCGGGTGTCGGAGGCCGCTGCGCTGGCCTCTGCCGCGCTGGTGGGCCGTGGGGATGAAAAGGCCGCTGATCAGGCTGCCGTCAATGCGATGAGAAATCAGTTGAACCTTCTTGATATCTCCGGCGTCGTGGTGATCGGGGAAGGGGAACGGGACGAGGCCCCGATGCTTTTCATCGGTGAGGAAGTGGGATCCGGCAACGGCCCTGCCGTGGATATCGCGCTTGATCCGCTGGAGGGGACGACCCTGACTGCGAAGGATATGCCCAATGCGCTGACCGTGATCGCCATGGCGCCTCGCGGGACGCTCTTGCATGCGCCCGATGTCTACATGGAGAAACTTGCTATCGGCCCGGGCTATGCGCCCGATACGGTGACGCTTGACATGTCGCCAACCGAGCGGGTGCAGGCGCTGGCAAAGGCCAAGGGTTGCGGTGCGAAGAATATTACCGTCTGTATCCTTGAACGCCCCCGCCATGAGGAAATGATCGCCGAGGTGCGCAAGACAGGCGCCTCGATCCGGCTGATTACCGATGGCGACGTGGCCGGGGTGATCCATTGCGCCGAAGCCGACAAGACGGGGATCGACATGTATATGGGTGCCGGTGGCGCGCCGGAAGGCGTCCTTGCCGCATCGGCGCTGAAATGCATGGGCGGGCAGATCTATGGCAGGCTGCTTTTCCGCAATGACGATGAACGGGGACGTGCCGCCAAGGCCGGGATTGCCGATCTGAACAGGATCTATTCACGCGATGAGATGGTCACCGCCGATGTGATCTTTGCGGCGACCGGGGTGACTTCGGGGTCAATCCTTTCGGGTATCAGGCGGGAACCGGATTGGGTTACCACCGAAACCCTGCTGATGCGTTCCAAGACGGGTTCCGTCCGCCGGATGACTTATCGCAGTCCGGTCCGCTGATCTTGCATCCGGGGGCGGCTTCGGGCAGATCCGGGGCATGACGGATCGTGCCTTTCTTGATGTAACCGCCTCGGCCACGGGGCGCCGCTGGGTTGGCCCGGGCGAAGGTGAAACCCGCCTGGCCGAAGCCATGGCGCAACAGACAGGGCTGGCGCTGCCGCTTTGCCAGATCCTTGCCCGCAGGGGTGTGGAGCCCGAAGCAGCGCAGGCCTATCTTGCCCCGACGCTGCGTGACCTGCTGCCCGATCCGCGCGGCCTGCGTGATATGGACCGTGCCGCCGGGCGTTTCCTTGCCGCTGTGAAGGAACGGGAACGGATTGCGATTTTTGCCGATTATGATGTTGACGGTGGCTCTTCCGCCGCCCTTCTGATGGTCTGGCTGCGGGCAATGGGGCTGGGCGCAACACTCTATATCCCCGACCGTATCGACGAAGGTTATGGTCCCAATATTCCCGCCATGCAGGGGCTGGCACGGGATCACGATCTGATCCTTTGCGTCGATTGCGGCACCTTGAGCCATGAACCGATCGCGGCCGCCGATGGGGCGGATGTGATCGTGCTGGATCACCACCTGGGCGCGGAAACCCTGCCCCCCGCGCTGGCTGTCGTGAACCCCAACCGCCAGGATGAAGATGGCAGTCTTGGCCATCTCTGCGCGGCCTCGGTGGTGTTTCTGCTGTTGGTTGAGGCCAATCGCCGACTGCGCGAAGAAGGTGTGACAGGCCCCGACCTTATGGCGATGCTTGATCTTGTGGCACTGGCCACGGTTGCGGATGTCGCACCTTTGATCGGCGTGAACCGCGCCCTGGTTCGCCAGGGGCTGAAGATCATGGCACGTCGTGAACGCCCGGGGCTGCGGGCGCTTGCCGATGTCGCCAGGATGGATCAGGCTCCTAACAGCCATGCGCTGGGGTTTCTTCTGGGGCCGCGGGTCAATGCCGGCGGACGGATCGGCAAGGCCGATCTGGGGGCACGGCTGCTGGCGACGGAGGACCCGGCCGAGGCAGCGGCCCTGGCCGAACGGCTTGACCAGCTCAATACCGAACGCCGCGATATCGAATCTGCGGTTCGCGCGGCGGCCCTGGCGCAGGCGGAAGAACGGGGGTTTGATGGCCCGCTGGTCTGGGCGGCAGGGGAAGGTTGGCATCCCGGTGTCGTGGGTATTGTTGCGGCCCGGTTGAAGGAAGCGACAAATCGCCCCGCCGTGGTGATCGGGCTGGAAAATGGCGTTGGAAAGGGCTCCGCCCGTTCGGTGCCGGGGGTTGATCTTGGTGCGGCGGTTCATCGGGTCGCGGCAGAGGGGCTGTTGCTGAAGGGGGGCGGTCACAAGATGGCAGCGGGCCTGACGGTGGAACCGGCGCGGATCGAGGCCGCAATGGAACGCCTGTCGGATCTGCTGGCCCGTCAGGGTGCGGGAACTGCAGGCCCCGGCGATCTGCGGCTGGATGGGTTGCTGATGCCTTCCGCCGCAACACAGGATCTGATCGAGAGGATCGAGGCGGCAGGCCCCTACGGGGCGGGTGCCCCGGCCCCCCGTTTCGCCTTTGCCAATCAGCCGGTGACCTCAAGGCGGGTCGGGGACAGCCATCTGCGTCTGAGTTTCGGGGATCGTGGATCCCCCCGGATCGATGCCATTGCCTTCGGGGCTTTCGATGGCCCGCTGGGTCCGCTGCTGCATGATCCCGGATCGCGGCGGTTTCATCTGGCAGGCAGGCTGGAACTCAACAGCTATGGTGGCCGCACCCGTGTTCAGCTCCGCCTTGATGACGCCGCCTTGGCCTGACATGGGCCTTGTAACGGTGCAAAGGCAAAACCCTACCCCCCAAGGGCGGCAAGCAGGGCATCGATATCGGCATCGCTGGTATCCCAGCCGGTAACGAAACGGCAAAGCCGGTCATTGTAGCGATAATAAACTGCCCCGGCGGCCTTGGCGCGTTCATGCGCCTCTGCTGGCAGAAGGGCGAAAATGACATTGGCCTCCACCGGGTTGAGGAATTCCGCGCCCAGATCCTGCAATCCCTTGGCCAGCCGCGTGGCCCTGATATTGGCATCGCGGGCCAGGGTCAGCCAGCGGTCATTGGCAAACCAGGCGTCGAACTGCGCCGCGATATAGCGCAGCTTGGACCCCAGATGCCCCGCCCGTTTGCGGCGTAACTGAAATTCCCAGGCCTTTGCGGGATCGAACATGATGACGGCCTCGGCGGCCATCAGCCCGTTTTTTGTTCCACCCAACGAAAGGATATCGATCCCCGCCTTCCAGCTCATTTCCGCCGGGCTGGCACCGGTTCTGGCCAGTGCATTGGCAAAGCGCGCGCCATCCAGATGGACCGGCACCCCCTGATCCCGTGCGACGGCGGTCAGCGCCGAAAGCCGGGAAGGGTCGTAGACGGTGCCTGCCTCGGTGGCATTCGTCAGGCTCAACGCCCCCTTTTGCGGGTTGTGAACCGCCCCGCCCGTCCGCGTGATGGCATCGGCCAGCGCCTCGGGTTCGATCCGGCCATGGGGGCCTTCGATCTTTGTCAGGCTCGCCCCGCCGGTAAAGAATTCCGGGGCATTGCATTCCGCCCGCCCGATATGGGCGCGGGCATGGCAGAAGATCGTGGACCAGGATGGCGCAAGCGTTGCCAGTGACAGGCAGTTGGATGAGGTTCCGGTTGTCAGGAGAAACACCTCCGCTTCAGGGGCTTCGAAAACCTGCCGGATCCTGTCACGGCACCGTGCCGTCGCGGCGTCATTGCCATAGGCCAGCGAAGGGTCGTCATTGGCCGCGACGATGGCAGCCATGATATCCGGCGGTATTGTCGCGCCATTGTCGGAGGCAAAGAACATCAGAACGTCTCCTCGATTACATGTTCATCCCATTCATCTTCGGGGATTTCGAATTCCGGCAATGTCTTGCCCTGAACCGAAACTCCGGCGCGATGAATGCTGTCGGGATCCCCGGAGATGAGCGGATGCCAGTCATAAAGGGGCCGACCTTCATGCAACAAGCGATAGGCGCAGGTCCGGGGCAGCCAATAGGCAACCCTGGGGAGTTCCGATGCGTTCAGCGTGACACATTCCGGGACGAATTGATGACGGATCGGATATTGGGTGCAGCGACAGGTTTCGCCATCCAGAAGGCGGCAGGCGATGCGGGTCAGTTCGACCTCTCCGGTATCTTCATATTCGATCTTGTTGAGACAGCATTTGCCACAGCCATCGCAAAGGGCCTCCCATTCCTCCGGTGTCATCCGATCCAGGGAGACGGTTTCCCAGAATCGTTCCCTTGGCGTTGTCCGGGCGGGTTTGGCCGCCATCAGACCGTTTCCAGCAACTGCCGGGCGCGATCACAATCGATCTGCATCTGCCTGATAAGGGCGGGAAGGCCGTCAAAAGTTTCCTCTGCCCGCAGATATCCGACAAAGGCGATGGAAAGATGTTCGCCATAAAGATCCCCGGAAAAATCGAAGATATAGGTTTCAAGGTTGGGCTTGTTGTCGCCAAACATTGGCCGCACACCCAGATTGGCCGCGCCCTTGTAATGGCCTTTATGCGGACCCGTCAGGACATCTGCCAGAACGGCATAGACGCCGGGTTTGGGCAGGTGCAGGTTATCGACCCGCATGTTTGCCGTTGGAAAACCCAGTTCACGACCGCGTTTCGCGCCATGGATCACGGCGCCCTCAATCCGGTGCCAATGGCCCAGCATGGATTGCGCGCGTTCGGGCTGGCCTTCGGCTAACGCGGAGCGAATCTGGGTTGAGGAAACTTCCACCCCGTCCGAATGGATCAGATCGGCCACGGTGACGCCGATCCCCCGGGCGCTGCAAAGCCGTTTGAGATCCGTTACGTTTCCGGCGCGTTTTCGGCCAAACTGGAAATCCGTTCCGACGGTAACATGGGCTGCGCCAATCCCCTTGTGGAGAACCTCATCAACGAAGGCTTCGGGTGTGAAATCGGCCAGATGGGCATTGAAGGGCAATTCGAATAGCACCTCGATACCAAGCTTGGCCAGCCGGTTCGCCCGTGCTTCGGCATTCATCAGCCGAAAGGGCGGGGCATCGGGGGCAAAGAAGCTGCGGGGATGGGGTTCGAAAGTCACGATCCCCGGGCGACCTTTGCTGTGGGCCAGGTCGATGACATGGCGATGTCCGATATGCACGCCATCAAAATTCCCCATGGCGAGCGAGCCGCCCCGGTCGTTTTCGGCGATGCCATGCCAGTTTTGATAGATCCGCATCTTGCCCCTGCGGGCAAAAGGATCCCGCGCCTCAGTCGAACTGTGCGAGGGTGCCGGAACCGGCATCTCGCCCTTTAGCACAACCGTATCGCCCACTGCGCAATGGGTTTCAAGGGTCACGCGGTGACGCAGGTGATCTATGATCGTAATCGCCGCCCCTGCAGATGGGGCGTTGCCGGAATGAAACCCGTTTGGGCGGGCCTTCGAAATGTCGTCATGCTGCGTCTTCTATCGCAGGAATCCCATGGCAAATGTTGCATTGCAGCCTTCCGACGCAAGGAAGGTTTCAACTTTTTCCGGGTCGAGCGCATCCGGCGCGCCAAATTTCCCGGCCATCAGCCCCTCGGTCAGGAAAAGCGTGTCTAGCCCTTCCTGTCCTCCCCCCGCGATATCGGTGCCGATCCCATCGCCGATGCACAGGATTTCCTCATCGGTGATCCCGCTGTCCAGGGCGGTCAGGCGGCGGCGGGCAAGGTCATAGATCGGGGGGTGGGGTTTGCCGAAATAAAGGCTTTCGCCCCCCATTTTCGTATAATATTCCGCAAGTGCCCCGGCGCAGAAGATGCGCCGGTCACCCAGATCCACGACGAGGTCGGGATTGGCGCAAAGGAGTTTCATGCCCTTCGCCTTGGCATAAAGGAAACTGGTGCGATAATCCTCGGGCTTGTCGTTGAATTCATCCACCGGACCCGTGCAGACGATGCCTTCGGCCTCTTCCAGTGCAACACGGGTAATGGGCGGGCCTTTCGCACGCAAATCTTCGAGATCGGCAGCGAAATCGGTGAAGAAGGCATCATCCTTGGGCTGTGCCCCGATGTGATGAACCCGGTGGCCCACCGCACCGGCCAGCAGCGCATATTGCGCCGAATCGCCGGAGGTCGCGATGTCGTCCCAGGCATCAGGCGGAACGCCCAGCCGTGTGATTTGTGCCTTGATCGATGATTTCGGACGCGGTGCATTGGTCAGCAGGATTACCTTTCCGCCTGTGGCCCGAAAGGCCTGCAGGGCGGCAACGGCATCGGGATAGGCCGCGAGACCGTTATGCAGACACCCCCAGAGATCGCAATAAACTGCGCGATAGCGTGTGCCGAGGTCCGAAAGGCGGGAAATAAGACGGGTCATGGCATTATCCGGGGTCAAATGCGGGGGGAAGGGCCGGGCGGGAATACCCGGCCTGCAAAAGGCGTGCCTGTCAGAGTGTCAGGACGGGCAGGATCTGTTTCTTGCGGCTCATGATGCCGGGCAGGGTGACGGTATCGCCGCCGACCCTGGCCCCGAAAGAGGCTTCGGCCAGTGATTTTACCAGATCATTCGGAACCAGCAGCGTGGCTTCCTCACGCAGGATGTCTACGACGAAAAGCAGCACCTGATCGGCACCATCCTCGGCGGCGACGGTGCCCATGGATTTCATCAGGCTGTCCTTGCGGCTGAGGATCGATTGTGGCGCGGTGGTTTCCAGGACCGAAACCCGCAGTTTCTTTCCGGCAACCGCATATTCCTTGCTGTCCATGCGCAGCAATTCGGCATCTGAAAAGGCGGTCACATCGGATTTTGCCTCAAACATCGCCGCAGCCAGTTCCCCGATGTCGACGCCAAGGCCGGTGGCAAGGCTTTCGGCCACTGCGCGGTCATGCGCGGTGGTGGTCGGGGACCGGAATTCCAGCGTATCGGACAGGATGCAGGACAGCATTGCCCCTTTCACCCCGCGCGGCGCGCGGGAAAGATCCTTGCCGATCAGGTCATGCATGATCGTGGCGGTGCAGGCCAGCGGGCGGATGGTGATTTCAATCGGCGCGCGCGTTTTCAACCCGCCGACCAGCATATGGTGGTCGATAATTCCCTCGATCCGCGCATCGTTGATCGTCTCGGGCAGTTCGGCGGGGTTGTTCGTATCGACAATCACCACGGGTGTATCGGCTGCAAGGTCTGTCAGGATTTCGGGCTTTTCCAGCCCCCAATGGCGCAGGACGAAGGCAGCTTCGGTATTCGGTTCCCCCAAAAGGACGGGTCTGGTGGCCTTCCCCTGGATCGCGGACAGATACCAGGCCCAGATGATCGGGGAGCCGGTGGAATCGGTATCGGGGGATTTATGTCCGAAGACGAGCGTTGTCATGGATCTGCCTCGCGACTGAAAATTTCGCGCGACTTATAGGGGTGATAAAAGGAATTGTCACGCATTGCGGCGGGCTGCTGCGGTCAGGGCGGAAAGGGTCACTCGGACAGGGGCGCGATGGTAAATCCCTCCGCCTCCAGCAGGGCAAGGACACCTTGTTCACCGGGCAGGTGCAGGGCGCCGAAGGCCGCCATGATGGGCTCTTCTTCCGCGGCTCCTTCTTCCACAGCCTTGATCAGAACCGGGACCCAGCTTCGATTGCGGGCATTGACCAGGGCCTCTTCCAATTGTGCAAGATCCCGGGCATTGCGGGTAGGATCGGCACCGGGAAGCTGATCGATGAGATGACGGTTGAGTTCCCAGATCAGGCGGCTTTGTCCGGCAAAATATGCTTCCGCGCCGGTATGGAGCAGATCTTCGGCCTGGGGTTCGACGGCCATGGCCTGACGAACCATGGCGATCTGATCTTCCGGGCTGAGCCCGTCGAAGATGCGCAGGGCAGTATCGAAGGGTTCAAGCGCGCGAATCTCCTTGCCTTCGGCGGTGGCCGCCGTGATCAGGCGCTGATCCAGCCCGGTATCCAGGGCTGCAAGCGATATCGCGCAAGGCGGCAAAGCCAGCATCATCGACAGAAACCAGGGCCGGAGCTTGCCCGTTACGGCGGCAGGAAAACCGCGCTGTTCCAAGGCCGCCACCAGTGCTTTCGTTTCCGTTTCGGACAGGGCGGGCAGGATGCCATCACCAAACATCGCATCGGGTTGCGAGGTCATCATCTCACTCAGTTCTTCCTGTTCTTTCGGCCCTGCCTCGACCAGCAGCATCCGGGAGCGTGTGATATGGGGGGTCAGCTTTGCCATCGTTTCGTCATGGCGGGGATCGCCAAGATGGAAGGTTCCCGCAAGGATCATCTCGGCCCCATCCCTGGTCGCACGCCAGAGATTCCCTTCGGCATATGGCACGGCGTGGGCGCGATCCTGCAAGGCCTGCCGTTCAGGTTCCTTCATTTTGTCCAGAAGGTTCTGCCCCTGGCATTGCGCCCCCGCCACCATGGGAAACAGGGTGATAAGGGCGATAAGGGCGGGTAACAGCCGATTTCCAGGCCGGGTCATATATATGTCTCCGTTTTGGCAGGATCGTATCGGGGGGGCAAAGATGGCCCCGCAGGACAGGATCGGAGGATTGCAGATAGTCGTTGGCCGCAAGATACCGGCCATGGGGATGAGCACAATTCATTTCGGAAATTGTGCATGTGCCCGGCGGATACAAGCCCCCCGGGGTTGGTCCTGAGGCGGCGGTTTCCGCTGCCAGGCGATTATCTTGCCGGATCCCTGTTGACAGACCGTGAAGATCTGCCTACCTATTTTGCCGTTAGCACTCGCTTGTGGTGAGTGATAATGACATTCAACCTGGAACCTAAGGGAGTGTTCTCAGATGGCATTCAAACCGCTGCACGACCGTGTACTGGTCAAGCGTCTCGAAGGCGATGAAAAAACCAAGGGCGGGCTGATCATCCCCGATACCGCCAAGGAAAAACCGGCCGAAGGCGAAGTTGTTGCCGTGGGCGAAGGTGCACGCAAGGATTCGGGCGAACTGATCGCGCCGGGCGTGAAGGCGGGCGACCGCATCCTGTTCGGCAAATGGTCGGGCACCGAAGTCACGCTGGATGGCGATGAGCTTCTGATCATGAAGGAAAGCGACATTCTCGGCATCATTGGCTGAGCTGTTTCCTTCCGACTACCTGAAATTCAAGACAAACTGGAGCAAGCAAGATGGCTGCTAAGGACGTCAAATTCGATACCGATGCCCGCGACCGGATGCTGCGTGGCGTTAATACCCTCGCTGATGCGGTGAAGGTCACCCTGGGCCCGAAAGGCCGTAATGTCGTGATCGACAAGAGCTTTGGCGCACCGCGCATCACCAAGGATGGTGTGACGGTTGCCAAGGAAGTCGAACTTTCCGACAAGTTCGAAAACATGGGCGCGCAGATGGTGAAGGAAGTCGCCTCGCGCACCAATGACGAGGCCGGCGACGGCACCACCACCGCGACGGTTCTGGCCCAGGCCATCGTCAAGGAAGGCATGAAGGCGGTTGCCGCCGGCATGAACCCGATGGATCTCAAGCGCGGGATCGATCTGGCCACCGCGAAAGTCGTGGAATCGATCAAGGCTGCAGCGCGCCCGGTAAATGACAGCGCAGAGGTTGCGCAAGTCGGCACCATTTCCGCCAATGGCGAAGCCGAAATCGGCCGTCAGATTGCCGACGCGATGCAGAAGGTCGGCAATGACGGCGTGATCACCGTCGAGGAGAACAAGGGTCTGGAGACCGAGACCGAAGTGGTCGAGGGCATGCAGTTCGACCGCGGCTATCTCTCGCCCTATTTCGTCACCAATGCCGACAAGATGACCGCCGAGCTCGAAGACGTGCTCATCCTGCTGCACGAGAAGAAGCTCTCCTCGCTCCAGCCGATGGTTCCGCTGCTCGAATCGGTGATCCAGTCGGGCAAGCCGCTGCTGATCATCGCCGAGGACGTGGAAGGCGAAGCGCTGGCGACCCTCGTGGTCAACAAGCTGCGCGGTGGCCTCAAGATCGCCGCCGTCAAGGCCCCGGGCTTTGGCGACCGTCGCAAGGCCATGCTGCAGGATATCGCCATCCTGACCGGCGGCCAGGTCATCTCGGAAGATCTCGGCATGAAGCTGGAGAATGTCGGCATCGACATGCTCGGCACCTCCAAGCGCGTGATCATCAAGAAGGATGACACCACCATCATCGACGGTGCCGGCGACAAGGCCGAGATCGAGGCGCGCGTGGCCCAGATTCGCGCCCAGATCGAAGAGACCACCTCCGATTACGACCGTGAGAAGCTGCAAGAGCGCGTGGCCAAGCTGGCCGGCGGCGTTGCCGTCATCCGCGTCGGCGGCATGACCGAGGTCGAGGTCAAGGAGCGCAAGGACCGTGTGGACGACGCGCTCAACGCCACCCGTGCTGCCGTTCAGGAAGGCATCGTGGTCGGCGGTGGCGTTGCGCTGCTGCAGGCGGCCAAGGGCCTGGCCGGTCTCAAGGGCGCCAATAGCGACCAGGAGAACGGCATCGCCAT
>JBKEDF010000011.1:0-2248 GCA_047975325.1 Pseudorhodobacter sp.
CGTGGTGGAAGTGGAAACAAAGCCTGCGGTGGTATCATGCCCAACCAGATCAAGTGCTGCGCCTTCCACGAACGAATAATTGGTCAGGTAAAGTGCCTGGCCATCCTGGACGATTTCCGTAATCCAGTATTGATGCCCATCGGAACCGGTAAAATCCTAGACATTTACCGGTTCGAATTCGGATGAGCCGTCGAATGTGACCGAGCCGGAGGTACTGGTGATCGTCCCCGTCCCCGTCCCCGTCATCGCCGGGTCGCCTTCAAGAAGATTCGGAGAATCGGGCGCTTCGACATGAAGTTCGTCAGGTGATTCACCTGGTTTCAGGGAAATCGTCTCTGAACCAGTGTAGCCGGATGATGATGTCCCGCCGGTCGGGAAAGATGAGATCGTTGCCCCGCCCGCATCCGTGAATGTGAACATATCCAACGTATAGGCATATACGGTGCCGCTGAAGTTTATTCCCGTAATATTAGGCATAGGCCCCTCCTTCCTTTACCTGGGTGAACCGCAGCCTTGTTCGTTGTTAGAGTTTTTGAAACGCGTAATATGTTTGGGAACAAAGGCTCCGTTTCCAGCTGAGTTTAGGCGGCAGTAGCGTGATGTTGCAACTTGATTATTCAACCACGAAAGACCGTAATCAAAATACGGAACGCAGCGCCAGCAGCCCGGCCCGCAAGACCCCCACATCCGACCCGACGGCAAGGAATTTCACCCCGTCCCGGGCATAGCCCTGCGCCAGTTTCATGTCGGAGGTCAGGATACCTGCGGCTTTGCCTGTCTTGCGGATCCGTGACAGGGTTTTGCGGACGATGGCCTGTACCTCTGCCGCACCGGGTTTGCCCAGATGGCCCATATCCGCGGCCAGATCAGCCGGACCGACAAAGACACCATCCACGCCTTCCACTGCAAGGATGTCATCGAGTGCAGCGACCCCCGCCATGCTTTCGACCTGTACGAGCAGGCAGATTTCATCATTGGCGGTCTGCAGGTAATCCCCGATCCCATTATACCCGGACGCCCGCGCCAGTGCTGCCCCAACACCGCGCACACCGTGGGGCGGGTAATGGATGGAACGGACGATTTCCCGCGCCTGTGCACCGCTTTCAACCATTGGAACCAGCAGGGTTTGCGCGCCGATATCCAGCATTTGCTTGATGAGTGCGCGATTATCGTCCCGGGTCCGGACCACCGGATATGCCCCGCTATTACCCACCGCGCGCAGCTGTGCCAGCACATCGCGCAGATCGTTCGGGCCGTGTTCGGCATCGATCACCAGCCAGTCAAACCCGGCTCCGGCACAAAGTTCTGCCACGGAAGGATCGCCCAATCCAACCCAGAGCCCGATCTGGCAATCCCCTGATTTCAGGCGCGCTTTGAAACTGTTTTTTGGTGCGGGCATTGTCGACCCCTTATGCAAAATTCACGGCGACTGCGCCGAAAGGCCCGAAATCGGCTTCGATCCGGGTCCCGGGCGGGCATTCGATCGGGGCGATGAAAGAGCCCGAAAGCACGACCTGCCCAGCCTCGATCCGCTGCCCGTATTGATCCATCCTTCGGGCGAGCCAGACAAGCCCCATCACCGGATCATCGAGCACCGCCGCGCCGAGCCCGGTGGCGACGACCTCGTCATTCTTGCGCAGGATCGCGCCGGCCCAGCGAAGATCGACCGCATCGGGCGCGTGGCGCTCTGCGCCTAGCATGATCCCGGCGTTGGCGGCGTTATCCGCCACCGTATCGACGATGATGCGGGCTTTCCCCGTCTCCGGGTCCTTGCGCAGGACGCGCGTATCCAGAATCTCAAGCGAGGGGGCGACGTAATCAGTCGCCGCCAGCACATCTTCGCGCGTCACATCCCCGGTCAGCGGGGCTTTCATGACGAAGGCGATTTCCGCCTCCACGCGGGGCTGGATGAACCGGCCTTTGGGGACGGTCGCGCCAGTATCGAACAGCATGTCATCGTAAAGCACGCCGGAATCCGGCGTCTCGATCCCGAGCGCCTCCTGCATGATTTTCGAAGTCAGGCCGATCTTCCAGCCGATGATCTTGCGGCCTCCGGCCAGTTTGCGGGCGATCTGGGCGGACTGGATGGCGTAAGCGTCATCCAGCGTCATCCCCGGATGGCGGAGAGAGAGGAGCCCGATCTGCGCGCGCGCATCCTCCGCCGCCAGAAGATCCGCCGCCGCCGCCTCGATGGCCTCATGCGAGAGCATCATTCATCCTCCACGCCGTTCCGCAAAACGCCGATCCC
>JBKEDF010000094.1:0-3607 GCA_047975325.1 Pseudorhodobacter sp.
CCGGGGAGACAGCCAGCAACACGCTTTTTGATGAAACGATGCTAATAGAGGATCTGGCCCGCAAGAAGATGGGCACCCGTAACTATCAGCGCCTGGTTGATCTGCTGCGGCAATTGCGGGAGAAATTGGAAGATTAGGCGGAACGCGGGATGTTACCGTCGCCCGATCAGCCCCCGAAGCAGCCGCAGGGCAACGGGCGCGCCGGTTATGACAAGGATGAGCCTTGTCATATGATGTATCACGACAAAACCCAGATCTGCCCCCGCCGCTATGGCCAGCACCGCCATTTCGGCCTGACCGCCCGGTGCATAGGCGAGGAAGATTTCCGTCTGACCGGCCACGCCGAACTGGCCGATCAGCATTGTGAAACCCGCCGTCGTTGCCGCCAGGATTACCGCGAAGGCCATGCCGGCCAAAACGTCACGGCGCAGCTCCTTCATCGTCACGCCAAGATATTGTACGCCAACGCCGATTCCGATGAAGAATTGCGCGAACAGAAGGGCCTCCTTCGGTGGGCGCATATGCAGTATCCCAGTCAGTGACAGCACCGCGGCAACAAGCAGCGGCCCCAGGATTGCGGCCCCAAACAGGCCGATCCGTTCCCCGCCTTTCCAGCCAAGAATTGCCGCAAAGGCCATGAGTGCAATTTCCGACATGGGCAGTTCGGATATGGGCGCACCAATCGGGCGGGATATCTCCAGACCATAGGCATGGGTTATCACGAAGGGCACCAGAACGATTACCACCAGAACCCGTGTCGCATGAATCAGTGAAAGTGCGCGAACATCGGCCCCCGCCTCTTCCCCGAAAATCAACATATCCTGCAGCCCGCCGGGCATTGAGGCATAATAGCTTGTTACCAGATCAAAACGGCAGATACGGTAAAAAAACGGCACCCCCAACAATCCGATCAACAGGATATAAAACGGCACCAGCGCCACGGAAGCGGCCATGCCGGGCAATTGGCCAACCAGTGCGGGCGTGATCGAGGCACCCACCGCCACACCAAGAACCGAGCGCGCGGCAACGGAAACCTGTCCCATCCCCTGCAATCTGACCCCGGCCAGTGCCGCCATGAGGCAAACGGCCATTGGTCCGAACAGGAAAGGAAGCGGGACGTTCAGCCATTGGAAGAAAAACGCACCACCAAGGGCAAGGGCAAGGGTCAACAGGCGTGCGTAAGTTAGCATGATAGGCCGAAAGTTTGTGTCAGCGTGCCGCATACCACAGTATGCAGTCACGAGAAAGCCGTTGTGCCTCCGACCAGTTGGGCATTGTCATCCTGCTCCGTGACAGCAGGAAAATCCGGATCAAATCCTCGCATGGCGCAAAGGCGTTCAATCAACACGTAGAAAGATACGATCAACGGCAGGGCGTCCGTCAACCAATGGGTACTGCGCAAGTGATCAAGCGACTGCGCGCGGCGCACCAGATGCGATGTCACGAAAACCTGGGCACCCTTTTCGGCCAGACTATCCGCATATTCGGCAAACTCCGCCTCGGCCTTGTCACCAATGGCAAAGCCGATCATGGGCAGACAGCCATCAATCGCGGCAATCGGACCCCCGGGAATTTCGTCCATGGAATAGCTTTCCGCCCGTATCTGGCATGTCTCCCTGAGCCTCAGGGCTGCGGCCCGCGCAACCACATGACCCGGCCCATTGCCCAATGTGACAACTGACCCGTCCAGGGCTTCGATCAATTCGCTCCAGTCGCAGCCAAGGGCCTGTTCCAGGACCCGGGGCAGATCATGGATTGCGCGGCGCAACTCACCATCCCCTTTCCAGTCAGCCAGCAGCCACAGCCCCGCAACCAGTGATGTAATGGCTGTTTTCGTCGCAATGCGGCTTTGTTCCCGCCCGGCCTGCAACCCGATGGTTGAACGGGCCGCAAGCCCAAGCGGAGAGGTCGTATTATTGGTAAGGGCCACGGTGATTGCCCCATCCATTTCCGCCAAATGGGTCAGATGAACCAGATCGGCGGATTGACCATGTTTCGACACCACAAGGCAAAGCGCCTGTCCAAGTCGCAGTTCTTCCTGAAAGATCGAGGCCACCGATGGATGGACCAGTGCCGTCGGCACATCCAGCAGCAAGGCCGTCGCACATTTCAAAAAGGCGCAAACCTCGGCATAATGCCCGCGCCCGACGGAAACCACCAGGGCCGGGCTGGCAGCCCGGACGGCCCGCGCTGCGGCGTGCAGATCATTTGCTCCGGTTACCAGCAAATCTTCGACGGCTGCCGGGATTTCATCGATGTCGTGGCGGATCAATGTCATGACGATGAGGTTTCCTTCAGGGTGTCAGCCGCGATTCCGTCACGAAATCGTAGGAATCGCCGCGATAGACAGATAAGGTGAACTCCACGGCCCGGCTGTTTTGCAGATAGGAGATGCGCTGTATCGACAGGCCGGCAAAGCCGGGATCGACCTCCAGGAGCCGGGCTTCCTTTTCCCGCAGGTTGATTGCGGAAACCTTCTGGATTGCCCGTATCGGGCGGATGCCCTGCAGGTTGAGCGTATCGTACAGCGAATTTTCAACAAGAAAGGGATTGGGCAGGATATTGACCGGAAGGGTCGTCCGCTCCAGCGCCAGGGGATGCCCCTCGGCCCGCCGGATCCGTGCGAGCCGGGTCACCTCCTCACCGGTTGCAATACCAAGGGCCACGACCTCCTCCGGCGCGGGCATGAAACGGCCACGCTCCAACCAGATTGAACTGGTAATCACCCCCCGGCGGCGCATCTCTTCGGAAAAGGAATGCAGATGCGAAAGCGGCCTTTCCCCCAGGCCCACCGTACCGCTGACAAAGGAGCCTGAACCATGGCGTTGCACGACCAGCCCGTTTTCCGCCAGGTCCTGGATCGCGCGACGCACCGTGACCCGCGAAAGCCCCGTCAATTCGGCAATTTCCCGCTCCGGCGGCAAAGGAGCCGCCGGCGGAAGGACGCCTTCGGCAATGGCCTGTTCAAGGCGGTGTCGCAGCTGGATATATCGCGGCCCGGCATCGCTGCGCAGCCACAGAACCGGGTCGAGATAATCGACGATCCTCACCCCATCTGTCGCAGGAAGCGTCATGTTCCCGGCCTGATCCGCCATGCGATACCTCTATGATACCTATTTGTTCAGGTACATACCTGTATGGATCATATACTTCATATATTTTGGTGTTTTGGCATTAATTTAGTATATTGGTATGATAATGGTATTGTAAAGGTATTTTTCTGGATAGCACAGCTCAAACGACAATGTCGGCATCTTGCGATTACACGATTTGTTTGACCACCGGCCCATTTCCATAATCTGTCCAACCTGTTCCCACGGCCCGACATGTTCTGTAGAAACATGGAACCAGGCAAGGGCAGGCCATAAAAACACGGTGCAACAGGCTTGACATTCATTGCAATTGCAATGATAACGGTCACGTTGCATTTGCACCAATGAGGAACTGACAGCGGCACGACCATCGGGCACGGGCGCACGGATCATGGCGAAAGCATTTGCCTCGCAAGGTGACACGGGCGAGAAACGGAGCAGCTTCACCGAGGTTGGCAGGGATCTCTGGGCCTTCCCGGCGGAAGGGGATCCCAATTCCGGCGTGATCTTCGGCG
>JBKEDF010000003.1:0-53502 GCA_047975325.1 Pseudorhodobacter sp.
GATCGGCATATCGGGGAAATCCACCGCGACATCGTCGATATATATCGGGTTGGAATATTTCAGCCGCATCCCGTTGCCGCCCGGCATTCCCGATCCGACGCCGGTCTGCCCGGTGTGAAAAAGCGCGGGCTTGCCGGTTTCGGCGATGGCCTCGTAAAGCGGATAGGCCATGCGGTCATTGGGATAGAAGCCCTGCATGGTCGGGTGGAACTTGAACCCCTGAACGCCATGGTTCTCCACCAGATCGCGTGCCTCGCGGGCGCCGAGCTTGCCCTTGGCGGGATCGATCGAGGCGAAGGGGATCAGGATATCGTCATTTTTCGCGCAGGCCTCGGCAACCTCGTAATTGTCATAGCGCCGGTATCCCGTCTCCCGTTCGGAATCGACCGGGAAGATCACCGCGGCAATGTTATGTTCGCGGTAATGCGCGGCGGTCTCATCGATGGTTGGCGGATGGGTCCAGGGTGCGCCGAAATATTTCGCCATCGTGGTTTGCAGGTCGTCATAACCGTCATCGGCATGGCAGCCGCAGGGTTCTTCCGCATGGGTGTGAAAGTCGATGGCGCGGATCTTGTCGAAATCGATGTTGTTCATATCAGGCTCCCCCCTTTCAGACGCGGATCAGCGCAGGGTCTTCATTGTCATAGAGGCGCTCCAGAAGATCGGCGCGGCGCGTCAGGATCTTCTTGATGTTCAGCGACCCCTTGTCGGTGATTTCGTGATCGGCAAGCGAGGGAGGATCGGCCAGGATCATCGCGCGGGTGATCCGTTTCGCCGAACCGGTGGCGCCTTCGTTCATGTCGCGCATCGCGCTTTCGACCCGGGCGGCGAGATGTGGTTCAACCAACGCGCCCTGCGATTGGTTGGCCTTTGCGGATTTCCCGGCCAGCGGAAAGATGAAAAGCCCGATTTCCCCCCGGTCATGGCCACAGATCACGACGTCCTGCACCTGTCCTTTCAGACGATCCAGGACATTCATCCGCAAGGTCCCGGCCTGTACCCATGTGCCGGTATTGAGCTTGAAATCCTCCGACACGCGGCCATCGAAGATCAACCCGCGTGAGGGATCATCCGGGTTGACGAAACGCACCGCATCCCCGGTGATGAAGAAACCTTCCTCATCAAAGGCGGCGGCGGTCTTTTCGGGATCTGCGAAATAGCCCCTGGTGATGTTGGGGCCGCGCACGCGGATCTCGCAGCGCATATCCTCATCGGGGATGAGTTTTACCTCCACCTCCGGCAACGGCACACCGATCACGCCGGAACGGCCAATGGGTTCATGCACCATGACACAGGCTGGTGCGGTTTCGGTCAATCCCCAGCTTGATGCCATCATCGGCAACCCGCCGCGTTCCTCAAGGCAGAACCGTTCCAGCCGTAGCCAGACTTCCTGTGGCAGCGATGCCCCGGCGTAGAAGATCAGTTCCAGATTGCGAAACAGGGCCTTGCGCATTGCGGGATCGGCCTCTGCGGCATCGGTCAGCATCGCAAAGCCCACCGGTACGTTGAAGGAAAGCGATCCGGGGCGTTCCCGCCGGTTGGCTTGGGTGGCCGGGAACCCCCGGGCGGTCGGTTTGCCCTGATCGATGGTCAATGTCCCGCCATGGGCCAGCATCATATTGACGTTATGGCTGCCACCGAACACATGATTCCAGGGCAGCCAGTCGGTAACTTCCGGCGGGCGGGCCGAAAGATAGGGCATGACGGCGGACATCTGTGCCTGATTGGCGCACATCATGCCATGTGTCGTCAGAACGCCCTTGGGTTCACTTGAGGAACCGGAGGTGAACAGGATCTTGGCCAGGGTTTCCGGCCCGATACGGGCATGAGCCGCGTCCAGATCGGGGTGTTCGGGCGTCGACAGCATGGAGGCAAAGGCCGTCACATCACGTGGTGTTCCCGCGATACGGGAGGCGACGACTTCCACCCCGGCAAGTTCCGGAAGCTGCAATGCGCTTGCATAGCGGCCGGCATCATCCACGAAGGCCAGTTTTGGGTGCACCTTGTCCAGTACGAAGGTCAACCGGCCATGGGCTTCGGGGATCAGCGAATATTGTTCTGCCAATGGCACCACCGGCACACCGATATATTGCGCAGCCAGTGACAGGATCAGGTGATCGATGCTGTTGCCTGACAGGACCGCGATGGTATCCCCTTCGCCAAGCTGGCGTGTCAGAAGCGATGAGGCCACCGCGCGAACATGGGTCAGGAGTTCCGCATAGGTTACCCTGCGCCACGGGGTGCCTTCCTCGGCCATGCCCACACGTTCGGCAAGCGCCACATGATTCGGGGTTTGTCCGGCCCAGTGATGCAGCCAATGGCCCGTATTCGGTGCGACCTCCCCCATTGTCTGGGCGGCGCGCAGGATGATGGTCCCGTCGGGGCGATCCTGCCGCAGGGTCTGATGCGGGATCCAGTCGGTTACCGTATGTTCACGGGCCCAGGCCGCGCGATCCTCAATATTGTCATTGGTCAGGGGGGGGATGTCGGTCATGATCATCTCGCTCTTGCAGCGTTTCAGCGGAATACGGGTGCGCGCTTTTCAAGAAAGGCGCGCAGGCCCTCTTCGGCGTCGGGGGTGGTTTGTACCAGCGCGGCGCAGAGGCTTTCGGTGAAAAGCCCGTCGGCGCGGGACATGTCGTTGATCCGCGACAGGGCCTGGACCATGAAATAGTTCGACATGGGCGCATTTCCGGCGATCTGTGCAGCCAGCTTGCGTGCAAGCGGCAATGCATCGCCTTCACCCACGCTGTAATGCGCAAAGCCCAGACGCAGGCCCTCCGCAGCATCGTATTTGCGCCCGGTCAGCATCATTTCGACCATCCGGTCCGGCCCGATGATGCGGCCGATCCGAACTGTTGCACCGCCGCCAACGAAAATGCCCCGGCGTCCTTCGGGAAGCTGAAAGATCACCGAAGGCTCGGCAATGCGCACATGGGTGGAAGCCGCCAGTTCCAGCCCACCGCCGATAACCGCGCCAGTCATGGCAGAGATCGTCACAAGCCCGCCAAACTGGATCAAATCCATGATCCGGTGCCAGTTGCGGGAATGATGCACGCCATCTTCGGCGGAACGGTGGACATGTTCGGACAGGTCCAGCCCCGAACAGTAATGGCCGCCCGCACCGGTGAGGATCACCACCCGCACCCCCGCGGGCATGGTGGCATAGGCATTTTCAAGTGCTGCAATCAGGCCATCGCTCATGGCATTGCGCTTGTCGGTACGGATCAGGGTGATCGTGGCAATCTGGCCGTCAATTTCCTTGGTCAGGTATTTCGCGTGATCGGACATTATTTTCTCCTTCGGCATGACGGTCATTTCGGGGCCAGACGCACGGCGCTGTCGATGCGGATGATTTCGCCGTTCAGCAGTGGGTTTTCGACAATCTGCTGGACCAGCATGGCGTATTCTTCGGGCCGCCCCATGCGGGACGGGAAGGGCAATCCTGCCTCCAGTGCAGTCTTGACCTCGGGGGGAAGTCCTGCGCTCATTGCGGTTTCGAAAAGGCCGGGCGCGATGGTCATTACCCTGATTCCGAACCGTGCCAGTTCACGTGCCGCAGGCAGTGTGAGTGAGGCAATCCCGCCTTTCGATGCCGCATAGGCGGCCTGTCCGATCTGGCCATCCTGATAGGCGACGGAGGCGGTATTGATGATCACCCCCCGTGCGCTGTCATCGTCCAGCGGATAGGCCCCCGCCATGGCCCGCGCGGCATGGCTGAGCACGATATAGCTGCCATAAAGATTGACGCGCAACGTGCGTTCAAACGCCTCAAGTGGCAGTGCGCCATCACGCGGCAGGATGCGGGAGGCGGTGCCGATGCCCGCGCAATTCACGACGATCCGTGGCGCGCCGCCCAGATCCTCGGTGGTGCGTTCGAAGGCCGCCTCCACCATGACAGGATCGGAGACATCCACCGCGATGGCAATTCCGCCGATTTCCTCCGCAACGCGGCTTGCAGCCTCCTGCCCGAGATCAAGGACGGCAACCTTTGCCCCGGCGCTGGCCAGCCGCCGTGCGGTGGCTGCACCCAGGCCACTGCCCGCGCCGGTAACAAGTGCGATTTGCCCGGAAATATCCATCCGAAACTCCTTTCCCTACATGAACCCGCGCAGTGCAAGCATGGTGGCAACCAGTGCCAGATCGGCCAGAATGAACGGGATGATCCCGGCAAAGATCTGTTCCAGCCGCACATAGTCCCGCGCGACGGAATGGATCACGAACACGTTGAGCCCGACAGGCGGTGTGATCATCCCGATCTCCAGCAGTTTGGCGACCAGAAGACCGAACCAAAGCTTGTCCACACCGTGCTGTGCCAGGATCGGCAGAAACAGCGGCAGCGTCAGCAGCAGTGCCCCGATGGGTTCAAGGAACATCCCCAGCAGCAGGTAGACCACCACGATGGCCAGCAGCAGTGCGAAGGTTCCCAGCCCCAGCCCTTCGACAAAGGCACCCATCTGCATTGAAAGGCCCGACATCGCGACAAGGCGCGTAAAGAGGTTCGCCCCGATCGCGATGATGAACAGGGCGCCCCCCGCCAGGAAGGTATCAACAAGGCTTTCCTTGAATCCATCCCATGTCAGCGACCGCCGTACCAACCCGATCAGGATGGCCATGAAACTGCCAAAGGCGCCTGCTTCGGTCGCGGTGAAGAAACCCCCGAAAAGCCCACCGAAAACGGCCACGATCAGCAACAGTACCGGCCAGATTTCAATCGTCTTGGCCCAGCGGTCATTCATGGAAACGGCTTCGGCGCGCGGCAGACTTGCGGGGTTGCGCATCCAGAAAATCAGCACGGCGGCGATGTAGAAGGCCAATGAGGCCAGCCCCACGATCAGCCCGCCGAGGAAAAGCTGATTGATCGAGGTTTCAGCCTGAATGCCATAGAGGATCAGGATAATCGACGGGGGTATCAGTGCCCCGATGGTCCCCCCCGCCGCCACCGACCCCGTTGCGATACGCAAGTCATATCCCTGCCGGTCCATTTCCGGCACGGCGATACGCCCGATGGCGGCCGAACAGGCAACCGAGGATCCTGAAACGGCGGCAAATCCCGAGGCCCCCGCCAGGGAGGCAATTGCCAGCCCCCCGGGCATCCAGCCCCACCAGACCCGGGCAGCTTCGAACAGGCCCCGTGTCAGCCCGGAATGATAGGCGATATAGCCCATCAAAAGGAACATCGGGATCGAGGACAGCGTCCAGCTTGCCGAGGTGGTATAGGGAATGGTGGACAGCATGCTGAGCGCCGGGCGAAGACCCGCGACGGCCCAGATCCCCAGGAACGACACGCCGATCAGGGCGGCGGCAATCGGAACGCGAAGGGCGATCAGCGCCAATAATGCGGCAAGCGCCAGGAGACCGATGGTAAGGGGTTCCATCACGCGCCCTCCTTCATCGCTTCAACCTCGTCCAGCGGGTTGTGGCTGCCGTCGGTGAACCGACCGGCCAGGACTTCAAGGATGCGGATCACCATGATGACCAATGCCATCCCGAAGGAAAACGGCAGGATCCAATAGCTGGGCCAGGTGATGAAGCGGATGGTTCCGGCCTCAATGTAAGCGCCACGCTGGGTCTTGCTCATGGCTTCGATACCCGATCCGTAAAGCAGCACGGCCAATACACCGGCAAAGACCAGAAAGCCGAAAAGTTGCACCGCCCTGAGCGCCTTGCCCGACAGTTTCTGCGTGAAGATCGTCGCCTCGATATGGCGGCGTTCCAGTTCGGTCAAGGCCAGGGGCAGCACGCTGACGGCGACCATGTAATATTTGCCGACAAGGTCGGGAGTGGCGGGAAAGCCTGCACCCAGAAAGGCGCGCATGAAGACATCGACCACGACCTGCAACATCATCAGCAGCAGAACGATTCCACCCATGATCAGGCTGAACCGTGCCACGACGGTTTTGATCCGTTTCAGCATCAGAGCCTCCGGAGAAAGAAGTGAGGGAATGCAAAGGGAAGGCGCGCGCAATTGGCGCGTGCCCGTGGCCTTACTGGCCGTAGCTGTCGTAGTCGATCTTTGACCAGATTTCCTGATCGCGGATCGCGGCTATCTCTTCCGGTGTGGTTTCCGGGGTGATCAGCCCTTCCCATTTGTCGATCAGGGCCCTGTAGCGATCAACCTTGGTCTGGGCGTCGGTTACGCCGCGGCTTTCCAGAACCTCGGCAGCCCCTGCCAGGCGTTCCTCGTTGAATTTGTCACGGGCGGCGACAACGCTTTCGTCGGGGGTGATGAATTCAACGAGGTTATTGTCCTTTACCTCGGCAACCTGACGGTCGAACCCTGCCAATCCCTCGGCCAGCCCATATTGTGCGGCACTGGCCAGTGCCTGACGGTCGGCAATATCCATCCGGTCCCACAGGAGCCTGCTTGCCGTCATCACCGCGGCACCATTGAATACGCCCTGATCGATTACGGTGACATATTCGATAACATCGCCCAGACGGTTCGCGATTACCTCATGTGGTGAACTGAAGGTCGCGTCGACGACGCCCTGGCTGAGGCTTTCAAAAAGTTCGGAGGATTGCATCTGCACGGCAACCCCGCCCATGGCCTCGATATAGGCCGCGTAGAAGGGTGAACCGCTGCGCACTTTCAGCCCCTGCATGTCATCGAGTGTTCTTACCGGTCTGGTCGTCAACAGCTGATAGAGCGGCGTGGTATCAGAGCCGAGATAGACCTGTCCGTTACGGCTGAATTCCGCCAGGCAGGGTTCGCAGGTTGCGATATATTCGGTCACGGCGGCAGAGACGACGGCGGAGCTGGACCCCAGCATCGAAAGTTCCGATACCATGGCGCTTTCGGGATATTCGGCAATGAAATAAGGCATCAGAAGCGGACCGAAATCCGTTACGCCATCGCGCAGACCCGTGGACATTTCGTTTGGCGCAACCAGACCCGAAGGCGTATCCTGCCCGTTCCAGCGGCCTTCGGTCAGTTCTTCGAGCTTTGTGAAGAGGGCCGGATAAAAATCACGGGCAATTGCGTGATTGGGGCCAAAGGCGCTGGTGGCGCGTATGGTGTCCGCCGAGGCGACCGCCGCGAAAGCAACAATCGAACAGGCTAATATAGTCGTGGAAATGCGCGTTTTCATGGGTTTCCTCCCTTGCATGAAACGGCTGACCTCTCCTCCGTCAGCCGCAGATGAAATCGTTCAGCGCGCCCGTCGGGTTTCCAGCCGTTCCAGGATGGTTATCAGATGGGCGCGGTCCTTTTCGTCCAGCAGGCCCAGAACAGCATCTTCGGCCTCGCGGACCTTATGGGCCAGCCTGTCCCGCAACTGGCGACCGCGCAGCGTTGCCGTCAACGCGTAACGTCGGCGATCGGTCGGAACCTGCTTGCGGGTGATAAATTGACGTTCTTCCAGTTCATCGATGATGACGACAAGGTTTGAACGTTCCATCTTCAGGGCATTTGCAAGCTCGGACTGAACGATGCCGGGATTGTCGGTGATGATCGATAGGCATGAAAAGCTGACAACCCGCAGTCCATCCTCGGCCAGTACGCGCTGTGCCTCTGGCTGAAACTGCATATAGGCCCGCTTCAGCCGGTATCCGATCAGATTTCCAAGCACGTTGTCCTCGCTTTCGGATGCGGGTTGGTCATCGGACAATTTGTTCAGTTGCGGCATGGGGTTCCTCCGTTACAATAATGCGTACTATAAATAACTATTATATTCAATAACTATTTTGGCAGGCCCGTCCCTGTAGGGGTTGGAACGGGCCTGCCGGATCAGGCCTCAAGCATGAAGGCGTTGAAAAACATGCTGATTTTTTCATGGGCTTTCAGGGGCAGGACCAGAGCAACAAACTGATCGGGACGCAGGCAGAGGAGAGCGCCATGGCTTCGGTCGATACCGCGCAGGTCGTAAATATCCCGGCCGGGGATTCGGTCTGCACAATAGACCTTTTCGTAATCGGTCAGGCCAAGACGCCCCTTGACCGGTAAAAGCAGGCTTGGCAGGCTGGACAGTTCTATCTGACGGTGGTCGGACTGGAAGACCGCCCTGAAATCGATCACGCTGTCCATATCCGCATTTGATGGACCATGGCGCAGGATCGGACTTGTTTCCGCATTGACCAGAAAGTCGCAAAGCCTTGCAATCTCGCGCCCCGGCTGCCCGTTATCACCCTGTCCCGCAAAGGCCAGCAGACGCCAGCGACCATCGGCCTTGAAGGCATGGCCAAGCTGCAACCGTTTCGCATCGCCCAGCCGGATCACCGGCGCTGAATGAAACCGTTTTCCAACAATCTGACCGCTGGCAAGCGCCTGATGGCAATCATCCCCGGTGATTGCCGATGGGTCATACCGGGTTTCCACCCCAGCCGTATATCGCCCATGTTTCTTGAAATAGCTTTGAAATTGTGCGGCCTCGGCGCCGTTTCTGGGCCGGGCGCTGAACAGCCTTGCCATATCGCGGTCAAAATCGATCAGTTCCTTGGCTTTTGCGCGACGTTCGGCCGAATAGGTATCAAGCAGGGCCACGGACGATTGACCGCGCAAGACCGCCGCCAGTTTCCAGCCAAGGTTGAACGTATCGGCCATGGATACATTCATGCCCTGTCCCGCCTTGGGGCTGTGGGTGTGGCAGGCATCGCCCGCAATGAAAATGCGTGGGGTCCGCTTGCCGCGCTCCGTCTCGGGCACATCATCGAAGGCATCGCAAAGCCGTTGGCCGATTTCATAGGCGGAGGACCAGGCGACTTCTTTGACCTCAAGCGTGTAGGGGGCAAGGATTGCGCGGGCCTTTTCGATCAGCATATTCGAGGTGACGTTGCGATCTGCGGCGCGTTCGTCACCGAGCAATTCGTCCAGTTCGATATACATCCGGACCATGTAGCCGCCCTCACGCGGGATGATCAGGATGCTGCCCGCATCTGCAGACTGGATCGCCGCTTTTAGCCGGATATCGGGGAAATCGGTTACCGCAAGGATATCCATCACCCCCCAGAGCTGCCGTGCCGCTTCTCCTTTCAGGGCATATCCCAAGGATGTACGTACCATGCTGCGCGCCCCGTCGCACCCCACGACATAGCGCGCCCGGATGATTTCCTGTTGCCCGGGCCTGTCCAGGCAGTCGAATGTGGCGATAACGGGATAGTCGTCATCTCCCGTCCGTTCCAGCGACATCAGTTCACGATTGTAATCCGGTGAAAGGCGACACGGGGAGTTGCGCATGACTTCCAAATAGAAATCATGTACCCGGGCCTGGTTCAGGATGACATGTGGCATTTCCGACAAATCGTCCTCGACGTCCTGAATTCGGTCTGCACGGGCAAGCCCCCCGGTTTCGGGGTCCGGGCGCCAGAAAGAGACCTCATTTACCCAATACCCTTCCTTGGTGACCTTTTCGGAAAAGCCGAAAGCTTCGAACATCTCAACAGAACGGCAGGCAATCCCGTCAGAACGGCAGGCAATCCCGTCGGCCTGACCGACTTCAAGTGGTCCGGCCTTGCGGTCAGTGATGCGGGTCACGATATCGCCAAAGGCCGAAAGCTGGGCGGCAAGCGTCAATCCCGCAGGCCCGCAGCCGATAATCAGGACATCGACCTTATCCTGTTTGCCCCCGGCATTGCCCTCCGGTTCCGCGATGGCCGGATCTCCGATCCGGAACCCGTCAAGATGATATTGCATGCGCTTCCCTCCAAATAGTAGTAAGTATACTTATCATTTTATAGTGGAAAGCCATATCACATGTCAATATAATATGCATGCTTATCATATAGGGGATCGGGATATGTGCGACCGTCAGGATCTGTCTGAATTGCCGGGTCATGTGATCAGGAGACTCAACCAACGTTCCACGGCGATATTTCAGGAACGTGTCAAGGCGACGCGCTATGGTGATATGACCTCGGTTCAGTTTGCGGCCCTTGATATTCTGGATCGCAACCCGGGCATAGATCAGGCCGGCCTGGCGCAGCAGATCGCCTATGACCGCGCAACCATCGGCGGGGTTATCAAGCGATTGGAAAGAAAGGGCTTCGTTGAAAGACAGGTTGACGAAAAGGACCGTCGCGCCCGTAATCTCCAGCTCACGACACGGGGCAGGGCGGCGCTGGAATTACTGACCCCGGTTGTTGCCCGGATGCAATCGGATATTCTGGGCAATCTCGACAAGTCGGAAAGGGCAGTCTTCATGGCGCTTTCGCGCAAGGCAGTTGCCCTGTGATGGTAACTGGTTGCGCAGAAGGTCAGTTGGCACAGATATCTTGCAATCTGACCCAATCCTCATCGGACATCAGCGCCGGCGGGGTGACATTGGCGAAGGGGTCAGCCTCGATCAGGGCCTGAACATTGCCACCACCCGGATCGATGGCCTGGGCATAGGGCCGTGTGGAAATGCCAGCCGCCTCAAAACGCGGGAGCAATATCTGTTCGGGCGGGCGGGCTTGCGGGGTTTCCAGCAGGGTCTCGGCATAGCCGCCAAGCGAGTTTGCAGGCAATGTTCCCGTCGTCAGCAACCGCAGCGTTGCCGTAACACCGGCATAGCGCAGCAGGGGCAGCATCGGATCATCGCGTTCTGCTGCGATGGTTTCTGCCAGCGCGACCCCGGCCAGCAGATCCGGGCCATCCTGTTCTGCCAGAAGATCCTGGGACAATACGATGACCGGACCAGGCAGGTTTCGCGCCAGCGTCACGCCTTCGCGTATGACGACCAGATCCGGCGGTGGTGTCGCCAGCTTCGCCGCCAGTTCGGCCAGTACCTCGGTGCCGCGTGGACCCGCACAACGCTGTCCGGTCAGGCGTGACAGATCCAGAAGCGCCATGCGCCCGATTTCCTTGCGTTTCGTATCAGGCAGGACGGAAGCCGTTCGTTCCACCAGTGCCGGTGGCAGATAAACAAGCCCCAGAATTACGATCCCGGCCGATAGCGCCGCAAGCATCGTATTACGCAACCGCCCCGGATGGGGCCTTGCGGCCTTCAATGCGGATTGCACCGTTTCCAGCGCCGCGATCATGTCGGGATCTTCAAGTTCCAGTGTTTCCCCTTCCGGGGACCCGGGCCCGAAAATTGCGGGTCTTTCACCCGGATTGAGCCGGATTACCGCCGGGAGTGACCAATGCGAAAGCGGCGTATCCTGTCGCGGATCGGACAGCACGAGCGAACTGTCGCCGAGATTGACGATCACCTCCCGGCGTTTCCCATCCGCGATATCCCGCCAGAGGCCGCGGCTTTCGAGTTTCAGGTATTTCTTAAGCGCCGTCATCGGCTGTTATGGCCTTGCCTGCCCCCAAACGTGGAAAAGATAACCGAGCCCGCACGACTGTACAATTACCCCAGTTTCGTCCGCTCCCTCAGTGCAAATTTCTGGATCTTGCCGGTGGAGGTTTTCGGCAGTTCCCCGAAGATCACTGATTTGGGGGTCTTGAAGCCCGCAAGCCTTTCCCGGACGAAGGCGATAAGTTCCGATTCGCTGGTTTCCATCCCGGATTTCAGTTCCACGAAGGCGCAGGGTACCTCGCCCCATTTTGGATCGGGCTTTGCCACAACGGCGCAAAGCAGTACGGCCGGGTGATGCATCAGCACACCCTCGACCTCGACCGAGCTTACATTTTCTCCACCGGAAATGATGATATCCTTGGCGCGATCGGTGATCTTGATATAGCCGTCGGGATGCTGAAAGGCGATATCGCCGGAATGAAACCAACCGCCCCGGAATGCCTCCTGAGTGGCTTCGGGGTTCTTGTAGTACCCTTTCATGACCGTATTGCCGCGCAACATGATTTCCCCCAGCGTCGTTGCATCGCGGGCGACCGGGTGCATTTTATCATCCATCACGATGGCCTCTGAGGAATAGGGCTGCACCACGCCCGTCCGGGCCTTGATCGCGGCACGGTCAGATTCGGGCAGATTGTCCCAATCGGGATTCCAGAGACATTCGGTGATATGGCCATAAGTTTCCGTCAGGCCGTATACTTGTGTGACGTTGAAGCCCAAAGGTTCGATTGCTGCAAGTATTGCGGCAGGTGGCGGGGCACCTGCGGTAAAAACTTGTACGATATGATTAAACCTACATCGTTCTTCGGGTTGGGCATTGATGATCGCGTTGAGCACAATCGGCGCCCCTCCGAAATGGGTTACACCCTCATCTGCGATGGCGGCATAGATATTTGCGGCAGTAATGTCGCGACAGCAGATCACCGTGCCGCCCAAGACCGGCATCATCCAAGTATGGCACCAGCCGTTGCAATGAAAAAGCGGCACGATGGTCAGGTATTTGGGAAACATCGTCAGCCCCCAGCTTACGACCGTTCCCATCGTGTTCAGATAGGCTCCGCGATGATGGCAGACCACGCCCTTGGGCCGCCCCGTGGTGCCGGAGGTATAGTTCAGCGCGATGCTTTCCCATTCATCCTCGGGCATGATCCAGTCAAAGGCCGGGTCCCCTTCGGCCAGAAGATCCTCATATTCCAGATCGGTGCCATTGGCGGGGTGGCCCGCCTGCACATCGGCAACCTCCACCAGTAATGGTCGTGGCCCCGCCAGCCCCTCTATCGCCGTGCGGGCCAGCGGCATATGTGCCGCATCGCAAAGCACGATCTTTGCACCACCATGATCAAGGATGTAGCCCACCGTATCGGCATCCAGCCGGGTATTGATCGTATTCAGCACCGCACCACAGGCGGGTACACCGAAATGCGCCTCGGCCTGCGGGGGCAGATTGGGCAGGATGGTTGCCACGACATCGCCGGGTTTCACACCCCGACCCGCCAGTGCCGAGGCGAGGCGGCTGACCCGTGCATGATATTCGGCATAGCTGCGCCGGACCTTTCCGTAGACCACTGCAGGACGGTCAGGGAAAAGTCCGGCTGCACGGTCCAGATGTGTCAATGGTGTCAGCGGCATGTAATTCGCGCTGCAGCGTTCCAGCCCGGTTTCATCGGCTAGCCACCCCATGGATAATCCCTTTCCCCTTATCGGGGCCGTTGGTGCGCCCCGGTGAGATCGCGATTTTGACGGCTACCGGGTCTTTTGCAAGTTTTCTTGCCACGTTCCTGTGCGACAACCATTGTCAAGTGGACGCGATTGCCGGGATCCTGCGGCAATTGGTTGTTTAGCCGCAGGAAATGGCATGTAACGGTTGCCATATCGATAGTTTTCTGCCCAATTTCCGCGAGTTTCGGTGTGGGGCTGGATTTGTGTGGATCTTTGGTGAAAGATGCACGGCAGATGTGATGTGCCCGACATGATCACGAACAAGGGGGTTCGGTTTCTTCGGGGGAGGGAATAAGGGGGACAGGCTTTCACGAAAGTCCATCCCCCAGATAGGTTCTGAAATATATATGGCGGGCCCGCCATATGAGGGTCGGCTGGGCCGCCCCCCACCCAATGATCTGGAGGTCCGGCGAACCTTACCAACACCGGCAAGGCTCGCCGGATACTCGTTAAAATCCAGGAAACTCCCGGGAACGATATTATGGATGACAAATGTTGACGGCAGAATTAATGGGAATTCCAGAGACGGTTTCCCCGGTTCGCATTGCCCAGTTAATGAAAGTCCCTGCCCAATGAGCTTAAGCAGCTATCTCAAGAAACATACCGAGGCCCTGGTTAAGGATGTCGGCATTGAAACGGCTTCTCAACTGTCGGGAAAATCCAAGGCGACGCTTGGGCGTTACTATTCCGATGCGGATGAGCATAGCGAACGCTTCATGCCGGTTGATGTCGTGGCCGCAATCGAGGCGAAGGCAGGCTTCCCTCATGTTACCAGCGCCCTGGCCGATCTGCGCGGTATCACGCTTGCCTATGATGGCAACCGGCGCAATTCCACATCATCGGGTGTGAATGCCGATGTCGTCGCCCTGTCACAACGCTTTGCCTTGTTGATGGGCGAATATAATCAGGCGATATCGGACGGCAAGATTTCGATCAACGAGGCGAAGCGCCTGCTGCAGGAAACACTGGCAATCCAACAGGTGTTGTTGGCGATGAAGCTCAATCTTGAGGAAGAAGCCACACAGTAGGCATCTGTGGTGCTTCGCCCTGATTCCGGGGCGTCAGGCCGGGCCGGGCTTGTTTTGCCCGCGACGGGGGCGCCTGCGGCGGGGTGCTTCGTTCCCTCCGGGCCTGCCCTGCGGTTTCTGTCCCGATTTCGGTTTTGCCGGGGTCTTTGTACCGGGTTTCGGGCCACGCCCACGATTACCGCGCCGTTGCCCGGGCTTTGGTGCGGCCTGTCGTTCCGCCAGTCCCCAGGCCGCGCCGCCAAGCACAGGCAGGGCGGTTTTCAACAGCTTTTCGATGGCGTCCAGTTCATCCATTTCGGCAGGAGCGCAGAAGCTGACCGAAGATCCGTCCTTGCCCGCTCGTGCAGTGCGCCCGATGCGGTGGACATAGTTTTCCGGCACATTGGGCAGATCGTGGTTATAGACATGCCGCACTGTTGGAATATCGATACCCCGTGCGGCAACATCGGTTGCCACCAGTACATCCAGTTCCCCGTTGCGGAAAGCCGTCAGCGCCCTGTCCCGCTGATTTTGTGACTTGTTCCCATGGATCGAATCACATTTGAACCCCCAGCTTGTAAGGAGCCGACTGAGTTTTTCGGAACCATGTTTGGTGCGGCCAAAAACCAGCGCCTGTTCGCCGGGATGCTTCAGGAGATAGTTTTCAAGCAGCTTGGCCTTGTCTCCCTGCGGGGTGAAATGCACACCCTGGCTGATCTTGTCGGCGGGCTTGCCCGGGGTTGCGACCTGCACGCGCACCGGTTCGCGCAGATAGGTGCCAGCGATTTCCTCGATATCCTTGGGCATCGTCGCTGAAAACAAAAGCGTCTGCCGTTTCAGCGGGATATGTTTGGCGATCCGGCGCAGCGCGTGAATGAACCCCATATCCAGCATATGGTCAGCTTCGTCCAGCACCAGATAACCGCATTTTTCAAGTGAAACATCGCCGCGTTCCAGCAGATCAATCAGCCGGCCCGGGGTTGCGACCAGAACGTCGGTTCCCTTCGCGAGTGCCTGGCTTTGTCGATTGATCGAAGCGCCGCCGACGACCATCGTGACCTTCACCGGAGTTCCCTTTGTGAAGATTTCCAGATTATCACGGATCTGGGTTGTCAGTTCCCGGGTTGGCGCCAGGATCAGCGCGCGAACATTGCGCGGCCCCGGCGGATGTCCGATATCAAGCAGCCGGTGCAGCAAGGGCAGCCCGAAAGCCGCCGTCTTGCCCGTACCTGTCTGGGCAAGCCCCATCAGGTCACGCCCTTTCATGATATGCGGGATTGCCTGCGCCTGAATTGGCGTCGGGGATTTCAATTTGGTCTTTTCAAGTGCCTTCAACAGTTTGGCGGAAAGGCCGAGTTCGGCAAATGTTGTCATGAATCTCTTTTCCGGCCATGTTTCATGGCCCGTCAGTTGGGGGCAAATACCCTTGGATCCGGCCTTTGCCCGGATGCCATATGCCCTTCGCGGACCCCCTGCGTGATGGTGGGAACATTTTCCGGGCCATTGACATGCTCACGCGGCACGGGCCTCCGGTTGCAGGGCAGATGGGGTTTTTTGCGGTATCTGTCAAGCGGCCTTCCCCTTGCCCATACGTCATTGCCGATATCAGACAAGGGACAAAGGCGGGTTTCATCACGATCATGGATTGAATTACGGGAAAATGAATGATCTTCTTTCCGGGCAGGGAGATGGAAGGACAGAGCCACGATGAAAACATCGGGCCGGATCAACAGATGCACGGCACGGTTTAAGGACAGACGGCTTTTGCCCAGTCAGGGCAGGTCTGTCGATGAATGGGTATCCGAAGATTGCCTTCACCTGCATTTCCATATGGTGTCAGGCCGGCAGCGGCGGGAACGCGCCATGGCCCGGATTGCGGTCAGGACCGGTTGCATCGACAGGTCTGCCGCGATCCTGACTGCCATGATGGATGCGTTGCCGCCCGGCATGCCCGGTTTCCCCCTCTTCCCGACGCCGGAAAGGATCCGGCGCGAATGAATGGAATGACAGAATGAAATATGATCGCAAGACAGCAAAATCCCATGCCTTCAAGCATATGCGCGGTATCTGGGCAGCAGCCCTGATGCCCTTTCGTGAAGATGGTGCGCTGGATGAGGATGGCTTCCGGCAGAATATGGACCACTGGATCACCGATCTGGGGATCGATGGTTTTTTCATCGCGGGGAAGCAGGGGGAGTTCTTTTCCATGTCGGTCGAGGAACGCAAACGTTGTTTCGATCTGGCGGTTGAGGCTGCGGATGGCCGTGCGCAGACCATCATGTCCTGTTCCGACCAGAACATGGATGTGGTGATAGATCTGGCGAAACATGCCCAATCCGGCGGGGCGGATTATATCGTGGTTCATGCGCCCATCCTGCATTTTCACAAGGCGCAGGATGAAACCCTGATGCGCTACTACCAGACCATTGCGGACAAGGTGGATATCGGTATTGCGCTGTGGTCCCATCCGGATTCGGGCTATCTGATGAGCCCGCGCCTTTGCAACCGGCTGGCCGATCTGGAAACGGTGGTGGCGATCAAATATTCGGTGCCGCGCCCGATGTACAAGGAATTGACGGACCTGGCCTCCGACCGGATCCTTGTTTCTACCGCATCCGAGGAAGAGTGGCTCGACAATATCGAGGAACTGAACTGGCAGCTCTATCTGTGTTCGTCTCCTCCCTATCTGATCCAGACGGCGAAAGATCGTCGTATGCGGGATTATACCGATGCCGCCTTCGCGGGGGATTTCGCGCGGGCGAGGGAAATCCGTGACAGTCTGGAGCCGGTCCGCGCTGCGTTGCGCGATACCCGTCCGGTGGAAAAGCCGCATTCGCATCAGAAATACTGGCAGAACCTTCTGGGGCAGACGGGTGGTTTCGTGCGCCCGCCGGTTCTGGAACTGACCGAGCGGGAAAAGGAACGTACCCGTGCCGCATTTGACGCATGCGGACTTTTGCTTTGATACTGATACCAGACAGGAGGATCTGATATGGCAAGACTGGCAGCCTTCAATTTTCAGAAGTGGATCGATGAACACAAGCATCTCCTTAAACCCCCGGTGGGTAACAAGATGGTGTTTGAGGATGCGGGCCTGATGGTTACCGTGGTCGGAGGTCCGAACAAGCGCACCGATTACCATGACGACCCGGTGGAGGAATTCTTTTACCAGCTCAAGGGCGATATGCTGCTGAAGCTGCATGACACCGAGAGCGGGGAATTCTATGATGTTCCCATTCGTGAAGGTGACGTGTTCCTGCTGCCCGCGCATGTGCGCCACTCACCGCAGCGGCCGCAGGAAGGCTCCATCGGGCTGGTGATTGAACCCGAACGCCCCGAAGGCGCACTGGATGCGATCGAATGGTATTGCTTTGAATGCCAGCACCGGGTGCATCGCGCGGAGGTCGATCTGGAAAGCATCGTTGATGACCTGCCACCGATCTATCAGGCCTTCTATGCGGATCAGAAGGCAAGGACCTGCCCGAATTGCGGCACGGTTCACCCGGGCAAGGAGCCACCGGAAGGTTGGGTGAAACTATAACATTTCATTCTTGAAATATTTTGCTGCTGTGGCATGCTGCATGAAATAACAGACCAAGATGGTCCATGAGGGGAGTGTAATAATGAAGAAGCTGATGAGCGTAGCGGGTGTGGCCGCTCTGACAGCCCTGCCGGTTTTTGCTGAACCGGTGAAGATCGGGGTGATCACCACCCTGTCCGGGCCGGGTGGCTATCTCGGGGAACAGATCCGCGAAGGGTTGCAGCTTGCGATAGATCAGGAAGGTGGCATGCTCGGCGGCGTCGAGGTGGAACTGGTGGTCGAGGATGATGGCCTTAAACCCGGCAACGGTTTGCAGATTGCTGACAAATTCCTCAATGAAGAGGGGATAAAACTGATCACCGGCATCATCTTTTCGAACGTTGCCGGGGCAACCGTGCCGGAAGTGGTTGATAGCGGTGCGATCTATATCAGCCCCAATGCGGCACCGTCCAACATGGCCGGAAAGGGCTGTGACGAAAACTATTTCGTCGTGAGTTGGCAAAATGATTCCCTGCATGAGGCATCCGGTGCTGCGGCCAATAGCCTGGGCTACAAGAAGGTCATGGCGCTGGCACCGAACTATCAGGCCGGGAAGGATGCGATTGCAGGTTTCAAGCGGCTTTTCGAGGGTGAAGTAACGGAAATCTACACCCAGCTTGAACAGACTGATTTCGCGCCGGAAATGGCGCAGATCCGTGCTGCGGCCCCGGATGCCGTTTTCCAGTTCCATCCCGGCGGGATGGGGATTGCCTTTCTGAAACAGTATATCCAGTCGGGATTGAGTGCGGATACCCCGATGGTGGTTTCCGAACCTTCCGCGGATGCGGTAATCCTCAAGGCCGTGGGCGATGGTGCAATCGGACTGAAGGCCACGTCTCATTGGAATTATGATTTTGATAATGAGGCCAACAAGGCGATGGTCGCAGCTTGGAACGAGAAACATCCGGACCTGCCACTGACACCCTATGGACAGCAGGCCTATGATGTCGGGCTGCTGATTGCCTCGGCGTTGAAAAAGACCGGTGGACTGGAGGATATGGACGCTTTCCGCGCGGCGCTGAAAGAGGCCGATTTCACCTCGACCCGTGGTGATTTTTCCTTTGGACCGAACCAGCACCCGGTGCAGGACTGGTTCATGGTCGATATCGTGGAAGGGCCTGATGGCTACCCCGTCTGGGTAACGAAAGAACAGATCCGCGATGATGTCGGTGACGTCTACGCGGCCGAATGCAAGATGTAAGCTGTCGGGCCGGGCCTGCTGCATGTCGTGCCAGATATATTTGGCTGACAACCTGCAACAGCATTTGCATGGCAAGTGTTTTCGGGTTGCCGGGCGGATGCCGTCTGCTGCGAAATGCGCCAGCCCGGCCCGTTTTCCATTCCATATAGGATGCAATCGGGCGGGCAGATGATCCTCGTTCTCGAACAACTTCTTAATGGCCTGCAATATGGCGTGATGCTGTTTTTGCTGGCGGCGGGGCTGACGCTGATCTTTGGCATCATGGGGGTGATCAACCTCGCCCATGGCTCGCTTTACATGATCGGGGCCTATGCCGGCACGCTGGTGGCCATGGAAACGGGAAATTTCTGGCTTGGCCTGCCCGTGGGCCTTGCGGCGGCGGCGGCGGTTGGTTTCGTGGTCGAAACGCTGGTAATCCGGCGCCTTTATCGGCGTGATCATCTGGATCAGGTTCTGGCGACCTTTTCACTGATCCTGATTTTCAATCAGGTGATCATACTGCTTTTTGGCCGTCAGCCCGTCTTTACCCAGCTTCCCGAAATCTTTGCCGGTACGGTGGAAGTTATTCCCGGCCTGCCCTATCCGAGCTATCGGCTTTTCATCATCGCGGTGGGGTTGCTGGTGGCGCTGGGGCTCTATTTCCTGATCAACCGCACCAGGATTGGCATGCTGGTGCGCGCGGGATCGACCAATCGCGACATGGTCCGCGCGCTGGGGGTGGATATCAGGCTGCTTTACACGATGGTCTTCGGCCTTGGTGCATTGCTGGCCGGGCTTGCAGGTTATCTGGCGGGGCCGGTTCTGGCGGTGCAGGTGGGGATGGGGGAACAGATCCTGCTATCCACCTTCGTGGTGGTCGTGATAGGGGGCGTCGGGTCCATCAAGGGGGCCTTCGTGGCAGGGATCGGGCTTGGTGTCATCGATACGATGTTGCGCGCTTTCCTGCCGGGGGTCTTGCGCCAGGTCATGACGGGGCCGGAGGCGGATGCGCTGGGCGTCGGCATTTCCTCGATGGGGATCTATCTTCTGATGGCGCTTGTTCTGTTGATCCGGCCCAAGGGCCTTTTTGCGGCGGGGTCATAAGATGCGTAAACTGATCATCGCTGTCTTCGTTTTGCTGCTTGTTGCGGGTTTGCCCCTTGTTGCCGAATGGACGGGGCAATCCGCACTTCTGTCGCTGGGCTCTCGCATCCTGATCTATTCGATGGCTGCGACCAGCCTGAATTTCGTGTTGGGTTATGGCGGGATGATCAGCTTCGGTCATGCCGCCTTTTTCGGGATCGGCGGTTACGTGGTGGGGATCCTTTACCAGCACCATGTGGATGAAACATTGTTGTTCGGGTTTATTCCCGGCACCAATCAGTTGCTTGTCACACTTCCGGCGGCAATCCTTGTCTCGGGGCTTTTTGCCGCAATTATCGGTGCGTTGAGCCTGCGGACGGGCGGCGTGCAATTCATCATGATCACACTGGCTTTTGCGCAGATGCTGTTTTTTCTTTTTGTCTCCCTCAAGGTCTATGGCGGGGAAGATGGCATCATCGTGCGTCGTTCGAATGAACTATTCGGGCTGAACATGCGCGACAGGGTGGTTCTTTACTATGTCATCCTTGGCTTTGCCGTGGTGTTCTATGCAGCACTCTGGCGCGTGGTGCATTCCTCCTTTGGTGCGGTGCTGAAGGGGATCCGACAGAATGAACGACGCATGGCAGCGCTTGGTTTCGCGCCCTATCGTTACAAACTCTATGCCTTTGTGCTTTCGGGGATGGGGGCAGGGTTCGCCGGGGCGCTGATGGCGAATTTCCTGCGCTTTGTCAGCCCGGACATGATGCATTGGACGAAATCGGGTGATCTGATGATCATGGTGATCCTGGGCGGGGTCGGTACCTTCTTTGGTCCGTTTTTCGGGGCAACCGCCTTTCTGGTGCTGGAAACCTTCCTGGCCGGGGCGACGGAACACTGGCCGCTGTTTCTGGGTGCGATCCTGCTGGTTGTCGTGCTTTGGACGAAAGGTGGGATCAACGGTGTGATCAGCCGTTTCTGGGGAGGACGGCCATGAGCATTCTGCGCATTGAAGGGCTGGTCAAACGTTTCGGCGGGCTGCTGGCCACGGATCACGTTTCGCTTACGGTTGAGGAAAGGGAAATCCACGCGCTGATCGGCCCCAACGGGGCAGGGAAATCCACGTTGATCAACCAGCTTTGCGGTGAGCTTGTCCCGGATGAAGGCCGCATCCATATGGCGGGGCAGGATGTTACCGGCATGTCGGTGACGGATCGTGTGGATCTGGGGCTTGGACGTACCTTCCAGATCACCAGCCTTCTGGGGGAGGCGACATGTCGTGAAAATGTCGCCATGGCCGTTCAGGCACGCGAAGGCCGCAACCTGCGTATATTCGACCGGCTGCGTGACCGCAGGAAGCTGTGGGATCAGGCCGATGCGGCTTTGGCCGATACCGCGTTGGGTGAACGCGCCGATATCGTGGTGGATGACCTGAGCCATGGTGAACGCAAGCAGCTCGAATTGCTTATTGCGCTTGCGCGCCAGCCCCGGCTGCTACTGCTGGATGAACCGATGGCGGGGCTTGGTCATGTCGAGAGCCATGAAATGATCACCCGGTTGCGAGAGGTTGGCCAATCCCTGCCGATGCTTCTGGTCGAACATGACATGGAGGCCGTTTTCGCGCTTGCCACGCGAATTTCCGTTCTGGTCTATGGCAGGATCATCGCCACCGGAACCGCCGATGAGATCCGTAACAATCCCGAGGTGCAGCAGGCCTATCTGGGTTCGGAGGATGAGCTATGCTGACCCTGAGCCATGTTCAGGCCGCATATGGCACAAGTCAGGTCCTTTTTGATCTTACATTGGCCATTGGGGAAGGGGAGGTTGTCACGCTTCTGGGCCGTAACGGCATGGGCAAGACGACGACGGTAAGGGTGATCATGGGGCTTTTGGCCGCAACTGGTGGTGAGGTCCAGTTTGACGGCAATGTCATCGCGGGGCTCGCCCCCGAAAAGATCGCCCGGCTGGGTGTCGGGCTTGTCCCCGAGGGGCGGCAGGTCTTTCCGACCCTGACGGTTCGCGAAAACCTTGTGGCCACCGCGGCCAACCGGCTTGATCGTCCCGATCCCTGGACGTTGCGGCGTGTCTATGAACTATTCCCCCGGCTTCAGGAACGAGCGGGCCAGATGGCGGGTACATTATCGGGCGGGGAACAGCAGATGCTTGCCGTTGGTCGCGCGCTGATGACCAATCCGCGCCTGCTTATCCTGGATGAGGCAACCGAGGGCCTGGCGCCGGTTATCCGCACCGAAATCTGGCATGTGGTGGAAAAGCTGAAGGCGCGCGGTCAGTCGATCCTGTTGATCGACAAGAACCTTGGCGTGCTGAAACGGCTCGCCGACAGGCATTATATCATTGAAAAGGGCAGTACGGTCTGGATTGGCAATAGTGCGGATCTGGAACGGGATGAAAAGGAAGTGCAGGGCTATGTCGGTCTCTGAATTGCGGGTTGTGCTGATTGGCTGGGGTGCGATCGGAACAAGGGTCGCGGCCCTCCTTGCCCGGAATGGGTTGCCGATAAGGCTGGTCGCCATTGCCGTGCGCGACCCCGCACAGCCACGCGAAGGCCTGCCTGCGGGTACGAAATTGATTTCTTCCCCGGCGGAACTTGCCGGGATCGAGGCGGATCTTCTGGTGGAGGCAGCGGGGCGCGGTTCGGTGGCCCCCTGGGCACGTCCGGCATTGGCGCGTGGCTGGGATGTTGCGCTTTCCTCTACCTCCGCCCTGACGGATGCTGCACTTCTTGAGGAGTTGCGTACACAGGCAAAGGCCAATAATGCGCAGCTTCTGATCCCACCGGGTGCCCTTGGCGGAATTGATGCGCTTGCGGCGGCGGCCCGGCTGGACCTGCAGGATGTCCGGCACGAAATCGTCAAACCCGCCCGGGCCTGGGCAGGGACCAGGGCGGAAACGCTTTGTGATCTGGAGGGTCTGGAAACCGCCATCACATTTTTCGAAGGCAGCGCGCGTGCCGCAGCGGATGACTTTCCGCAAAACGCCAATGTCGCCGTGATCTCTGCCATGGCCGGGGTCGGTCTGGACCGCACCACTGTCGCGCTGACGGCTGATCCGGAAGCGAAGCTGAACAGCCATGCCATTACGGCAACTGGTGATTTCGGTACCTTGACATTGCGGCTGGAAAACCGTCCCCTTGCGACCAACCCCAAATCTTCCGAGATGACTGCGCTTTCGCTTGCCCGCCTGATCGAAAACCGTATCCAAACAGTGGTTATCTGATGCCACATATGAAAAATCTGCGTGCCGAAGGGGGCTGGAGCCGTGAAAGGCTCGATGCAGACTATACTGCGCGCGATTGCGTCAGTGTGGCAGAGTTTGAATGGATCACGAGCGAATATCTTCGACGCTCGGCGGTTGCGCGGGATCTGCCCAATACCTCGCTTGGGATCGCCTATGATCCGAAAAGCGATGAAAGGATGGATCTCTATGCGGCGGGTGGGGGCCGCCCCCTGTTTCTTTTCATCCATGGCGGATATTGGAAGGCCCTGTCCCGTGCGCATTCGGCTTTCATGGCCCCGATGCTTGCAAGTCACGGCGTCGCCACCGCAGTACCGGACTACACGCTCGCACCGACGGCCTCACTGACTGAGATCACCCGCCAGATGCGTGCCGCCTTTGCCTATCTGTGGCACAATGCGGAAAGGCTGGGCATTGACCGCAGTCGTATCGTTGTGGGGGGGGCCTCTGCGGGGGGACATCTGGCTGCGGCGCTGGCCATGCCCGGCTGGCAACATGAATTCGATCTGCCCCCGGATGCCCTGCATGCCGCCCTGCCTGTCAGCGGTCTTTTTGAACTCGCGCCCCTCGCAGCGAGCCATATCCAGGAATGGATGAATTTCACATCCGGGGAAATCCAGGCGCTTAGTCCAGCTCGGCACATTGCGGGAACGACCCGCAGCCTGATCGCCCTTGCGGCCAATGAGACCGAAGGTTTCCTCCGTCAGTCTGCCGGCTATGCCAAGGCCCTTGGCGTGGAATGTCTGACGATACCGGAACGAAACCATTTTGATGTAATCCTGGATCTGGCCGAACCGAACAGTTTGCTTTCCTGGCGTCTGACGGGTCTTTTCACCCCCTGATCCGGCCTCATGATCAAAAGATCCTTGGGGATGAATCGCCCGGGGTGGGCAGGCAGGGGGCGACTGCCCCCTTTTCCCGCCGGGAAATTTCGCTACCTTGCCGCCATGTTGCGGATCAATGATCAGATTGCCCTTGCCGATTGGGAATTGACGGAAAGCTTCTCGCGTTCCTCGGGGCCCGGGGGGCAGAATGTCAACAAGGTTGAAACCGCAGTGGAACTGCGGTTTGAGGCGGAACGATCCCCCCATCTTGGCCCTGCCGTCAAGGCCCGGCTGCGCCGGATTGCCGGGCGGCGCTGGACCGGAGATGGCGCGATCGTGATCCGGGCGGAGGAAACCCGCAGCCAGATCCGCAATCGTGAGATTGCACGCGACAGGCTTGTGCAAATGATCCGTGCCGCGCTTGTGACCCCGAAACGGCGGGTCCCGACCAAACCGACATTGGGAAGTCAGCGCCGCCGCCTTGCAGGCAAGGCGCAACGTGGTGCGATAAAGGCCCTCAGGGGAAAACCGGAGATTGACGAATGACTGAAACGCTGGCCGAACGTCGGACAAGGCTCATGGGGCCGAATGTGCCGACCTTCTATCGTGAACCCGTCCATATCGTGCGGGGGGAGGGTGTCTGGCTCTGGGATGCCAGGGGCAGGCGTTATCTGGATTGTTACAATAACGTGGCGCATGTGGGGCATTGCCATCCGGCGGTTGTCGGGGCGATTGCCGATCAGGCGGCACGGCTCAATACCCATACCCGGTACCATCATGAGGCGATCCTGGACTATATCGAAAGGCTGACAGGCCATTTCCGTCATGGTCTTTCGCAGGCGATCATGGTCTGTACCGGTTCGGAGGCGAATGATATCGCGCTGCGCATGGCACGTGCCGTGACGGGCAAGATTGGTGTGATTGCGACGGACGGCACCTATCACGGCAATACCACTGCCGTTTCCGCGCTTTCTGCGCGCAAGCCGCCGATTGGGGGATATCCCCCCCATATCCGTCTTGTTCCCGCGCCGGACAGTCTGCGGCGCCCCGATCCCGATGGGCAGGCCTTCGCGGGCCATATTGCCCGCGCGATTGCAGAACTGGAGGCGGCAGGGCATGGGTTTTCGGGCATGATCCTTTGTCCGGTTTTCGCCAATGAAGGGCTGCCGGCAACGCCGCCCGGCTGGTTCGATGCTGCCGCAAAAGTAATTCGCAAGGCGGGCGGGCTGGTCCTTTGCGATGAGGTCCAGCCGGGTTTCGGTCGTGTGGGCAGTCATTTCTGGGGTCATGAGGCCACGGGATTCGCCCCCGATATTGTCAGCCTTGGCAAGCCGATGGGCAATGGCCACCCGGTGGCAGCGGTTGTGACCCGGCCCGATATCATGGCGGCCTTCCGCAATGCCTTTGGCTATTTCAACACCTTTGGTGGCAATCCGGTTTCCGCTGCCGCGGCAATGGCAACGCTACGTGTGATCGAGGAGGAAAGCTTGCGTGAAAAAGCCGCCGCAACCTCCGCCTATCTGCTGGAACGGCTGCGGGCGCTACGCCATCCGCTATTGGCGGATGTGCGGTCGGCGGGGCTGTTCTTCGGGCTTGAATTCGTGCTGGACGGTGATTTTAAACCGGCCACGGGTTTTGTTGCCGATCTGGTGGAAAACATGGTTGGGCGTGGCTTTTTGATCAATCGGATCGGGGCTGCGGATAATATCCTCAAGATCCGCCCACCCTTGCCCTTTGGGGTGGAGGAAGCCGATCTTCTGGCAGATGCGCTGGAGGCCGCGCTTGTCGAAATGCCGGTGGCGGCATGAGCGTCGAGATACAGGCGAAGGAGGCGGCGGCGCATTGGGGCGGAAAGCCCCTGACGCTGATCCGCAACCGTGAAAATGCCGTTTTTCGCATGGCAATGCCGGATGGCACCGTCGCGGCATTGCGCCTGCATCGGGAAGGTTATCAGCAGCAAACCGCGATCCGGTCGGAACTCTGGTGGTGTACTGAACTGGCGGGCGCCGGCCTGCCGGTTCCGCGCCCGTTGCCCGCAAGGGATGGGGAACCGCTTGTCCGGCTTGGCTCCGGGCGTCTTGCCTCGGTGGTGGAATGGCTCCCGGGGGAGCCGCTGGGGGATGGCACCGTTCCCTTTGATGATGGGGTGGAGGTGCAAATCCGCAGATATCGCGCCTTGGGGGAGTTGCTTGCCCGGGTCCATGTGGCGACGGATGCGATGACCTTGCCTGCAAGTTTCGACCGGCCAAGCTGGGATATCGATGGCTTGACCGGGCAGACACCTTTCTGGGGCCGGTTCTGGGACCATCCCGCCCTGAATGCGGCTGAGGCCGCGCGTTTCGGGGAATTGCGCGGTGAATTGCGCCGCCACCTGACAACAGCACTGGCAAAGGAGGCTCTGGTTCCGATCCATGCCGATGCCCTGCGTGAAAATGTGCTGGTTGCGGGGGATCATGTTTCGCTCATTGATTTTGATGATTGTGGTATGGGCTATCGCCTTTATGATTTGGGAACCGCCCTGTCGCAGAACCTTTATGAACCGGAATTTCCGGCCATTCGCGATGCCCTGATCGAAGGCTATGGCATGATCCGCCCTGCCGATCCGGCATTGGTGGATTTGTTTACGCTGGCGCGTACCTGTGCTTCGGTTGGCTGGACCATGCCGCGCCTTGCGCCGGAAGATCCGGTGAACCGCAAACATATAGACAGGGCACTTTATTGCGCAGAGCGGGTTCTGGGCGGATGAGCAACCCCCTTGCCTTGCTGGGTTCCCTGTTTCGTCGCCCGCCGCTTTTGCAGGTGGCGGCCCTCTGCCTGCGGCACCACGAGGCGGAGGAGGGCAGGATTGCCGAGGTTCTTTTGGTCAGGAGCCTCGACAGCGATCGCTGGATCGTACCGAAGGGCTGGCCCATGGATGACAAGAGCCTGTATGCCGCAGCGGCCATCGAGGCCTGGGAAGAAGCCGGCGTGACCGGCAAGATCAGCGAGGAGGAACTGGGTACTTTTCGTTATACGAAACGCCGCAAGGGTGGGTTGGCGGAACCTTGTGAGGCGCATCTTTTTCGGCTGGATGTCACGCGGGAGGCTGAAACCTATCCCGAAGCGACGCTCCGGGAACGCCGTTGGTTCAACCCGCAAAAGGCCGCGCGAAAGGTCAGGAATGATGAATTGGCGGCCTTGATCCTGTGCCATGCGGGCTGATTTGCGGGGAAATTCCGTTGTCCTGCGGATGAAAACAGGCTACCCCGCCAAGCATTGCAACGGTTTCACAAGGGACCGCATCTGATGGCACAGACCCCGATCAACCACTGGAAGGCGCTGGACAAGGATCTGGGCCGGATTTCCCGGCTGGAACTTGCGACGCAATATATATCGCGCGGGTTGGTCGCGCCGGGGCTGGGTCTGGCATTCATTGCTTTTGTTGCGATTTCGGCGGCGGTGTTTTCGGGGGGCTCGCCGGATCGGCTGATCGTGATCGCGGCTGCGGCTTTCGGGGCCTATATGGCGCTTAATATCGGTGCGAATGATGTGGCCAATAACATGGGTCCGGCGGTGGGGGCGAATGCGCTTTCGCTGGGTGGGGCCATTGCCATTGCTGCGGTTTTTGAAACCGCAGGCGCGCTGATTGCCGGCGGTGAGGTGGTCAGCACGATTTCCAAGGGCATCGTGCAGCCTGAAAGCCTGACGGATCGAAGCATCTTTATCTGGGCTATGATGGCTGCGCTGATTGCTGCCGCGCTCTGGATCAACCTGGCCACCTGGATTGGTGCACCGGTATCCACCACGCATTCGGTTGTCGGCGGTGTGATGGGGGCGGGGGTTGCGGCGGCGGGACTTGGCGCTGTGAATTGGCCCACCATGAGCCAGATTGCGGCAAGCTGGGTGATTTCCCCCATGATGGGCGGGGTGATTGCGGCGATATTCCTGGCCTTCATCAAGGCGCGGGTTGAAGATGCCGAGGACAAGATTGGCGCCGCACGGCGCTGGGTGCCGATCCTGATCGGGATCATGGCAGGGGCCTTTTCGGCCTATCTGGCGCTGAAGGGGCTTTCAAAAGTGGTAAAGGTGCCGCTGCCGACCGCCATTATGTTGGGTGCCGGGCTGGGGCTGGCTGGCTGGCTCATGGCCATCCCCCTGATCCGCCGTCAGTCCGAGGGGCTGGAAAACCGGAAAAAATCCCTCAAGAAACTCTTTGGTTTGCCGCTGGTCGTTTCTGCGGCGCTGCTTTCCTTTGCCCATGGGGCCAATGATGTTGCCAATGCGGTGGGGCCCCTGGCGGCCATTGTACATGCGATCCAGGATGGCAGCGTGGATGCCAGCGTGACCATTCCGCTTTGGGTGATGGTTGTGGGCGCGGCGGGGATTTCCTTTGGACTGATCCTTTTTGGCCCGAAACTGATCCGCATGGTCGGAAGCGAGATTACCAAGCTCAACCCGGTTCGTGCCTTTTGCGTGGCGCTTTCAGCGGCGCTGACAGTGATCCTTGCAAGTGCGCTCGGCCTGCCCGTGTCTTCCACCCATATTGCGGTAGGTGCGATATTCGGCGTCGGGTTTTATCGTGAATGGCAGGCTGAACGTCGCGCCAGGCTTATCGGCATGCAGAAAGGCAAACAGATTGCCCCTGAAGAACGCCGTCGTCGCAAGCTTGTCCGTCGATCACATTTCTTGACAATTGCCGCCGCCTGGGTGGTGACGGTTCCGGCCGCCGCGGTGCTTGCAGGGGGTATATTCCTTGTTCTGGAAAACCTGCTCTGACCCGGCTTTGTTCCCGTGACCCAAGGTTGTGACCTGCCGAATGACCGGGTGCCGTGAGCAAACCTATCCGTTCGGATATATCCACCCTATCCCATATTACAGCCTGCTTATTCTTATGGGTCTGATAAGTTGTCAACCATGCTCTGGTATGGCCTGAATTCTGCTTTATCCAGAAAAAAGGCGAATTGAGAAGGTAAAACGGCTATTATCCCAAATAACTATGCCGACAGTGAAGGTTGATACCTATGGACCTTGCCAGAAACAGATTTTCCATCCCTGAAACCGGACCATGTTGAAAGATCCCACATCCTTTGAAGCCGCACAGGTTTCCCGTAGCCGCTATGAGCGCGAAAGGCGTGCGCGCAAGCGGGCCGAGACACTTCTTGAAAAGAAGGAAGCGGAGCTTTCCGAGGCCAATCTCAGGATTGCCTATGAAGCAAGGGAGGCGCAGAGCGCCTTTTCGCGGCTCACCCGCATGCAGGGTGAGATGGTCGGGATCCTCGATGCGCTCCTGGCGGCCAATCTGCGGGAGGCGAATGCCGCCATCGCCGATGCGCTGAAGCGTACTGGCAAGATGATAGAGGTGGACCGGATCTGCGTCTTCCAGATCCCCAGCAAGGGTGATGTCATGAGCAGCACCCACGAATGGTGTGCACCGGGGGTGCCGACGATCATGTCGTTGCTTCAGGACCTGCCACGCGAAGGTTTTGAACATCGTTTCCGGGATTTTGAGATGGGCAGGGATATCTGGGTGCCAGATGTCTCCGCGCTCGAAGATGACACCATTGAAAAGAATCTGCTGCAAGGGGAGGGGATACAGTCAATGGTCGCCATTCCGATGCTGCAGGATGGTGTCTTGCACGGTTTCATCAGTTTTGAGGCGGTGCAGTTGCAGCGGAGTTTCCTGCCGGGTGAGGTGCATCTGATCCGTTCCATCGTCAAGGTGATCGGTTCGATCCTGTGCCGCCGCGACGTCGAAGCCCGGCTGAATGCCGCCCATGCCGAACGGCGGGAACAGAGCCGCCGGCTGCAGGCGGTGCTCGCGGCAATGCCGGACCTTGTGCTGGAAGTCAGTCCCGAAGGCCGCTTCATTACATGGCATTCGGGATCGATCATCTTTCCGCGGACGCTTTCGGAGGCGTTCAAGGGGCGTCTGCTGGAAGAGGTGCTGCCACCCCATATTGCAGCCGAAGGGCGCAGGGCGATGGCCGATCTGCAACGCCATGGCAGTTTTGGCGACAGCCTTATCCCCTTTGACCTTGGGGATGGGCTGCACTGGTTCCAGCTTTCTGCGGCAATGATTGCGGAGGCGGGTTATCTTTTCGTCTTGCGTGATGTGACAGAAGCGCGCGCGCAGCATATTGAAATTGAACGCCTTTCTGAGATCGCGCAAAGGACGACAAACGTGGTTGTCGTGCTGGATATCGAAGGCAACATCGAATGGGTCAACAAGGCCTTTGAGGAGATGACCGGCTGGAAACTGAAAGATGTGCGTGGAACAAGGCCGCACAGTTTCCTGAATTCGGAACTGACCGATCCGGAAACGGACCGGCGTATCAGCAAGGCACTTGCCAGGGGGGAGGCGGTTCAGGAAGAGATCCAGTATCGGACCCGTGATGGTCGTGATTCCTGGATTTCGCTTGATGTCCAGCCATTCCACGATGAGGCGGGAGAAATCCGGAGCTTCATGGCGGTGGGCAGCGATGTGACGGAATTGCGCCTTAGGGCAGATGCCGCCCGCAAATCGGCGGAGGTGGCCGAAAGATCGCAGGCGATGCTGGAGGCGGCCGTGGACGCCCTGCAGGATGGTTTCGTGATTTTCGACAATGAGGACCGGCTGGTTATCTGCAATGATCGATACCGGGAAATCTACAGCCGGACCGCCCCTCTCATTCAGCCTGGCGTGACCTTTGAAACCATGCTGCGCAATTGTGTTGGCAATGGCGAATATCCCGAAGCAGTCGGATGTGAAGAGGACTGGATCGCGCAACGCATGGCCAGCCATCGATTACCCTATTTCGAAAAAGAACAGCAACGATCCGATGGCCGCTGGTTACGGGTTTTCGAAAAGGCCACATCCGATGGTGGCCGGGTAGGGCTCAGGGTGGATATTACCGACCTCAAACAGGCCGAGGCACGTGCGGTGGCCAATCTCGCCACGGCGATGGAGGCCAGCCATGACGGCATTGCCATCGCCGATGCCGATGGGTGTTTTGTCTATATGAATCGCAGTCATCTGGACCTGTTCGGTTTTGCGAGCGAAGCTGAGGTGATTGGCCGCCCCTGGTCAATACTTTATGCCCCGGAGGTGGCGATATGGCTTGAAATGCATGCCCTGCCTGAACTCAAGGCGACCGGTCGCTGGTCAGGGGAATTGATGGGTGTGGCCTGCGATGGATCCCCCGTGGATCAGGATATTTCCATGACCATGAAGGAGGATGGCGGTTATCTTTGCATCGTGCGTGACATGCGCCCCCGTCGCAGCGAGGTTGCGGAGCGTGACAGGCTTCGCGAGGAATTGAACATGGCGCAAAGACGTGAAGTCGTCAGCCAGATGGCGGCCGGGCTTGCCCATGATTTCAACAATCTTCTGGCAACGATTTCCGGCAATGCAACATTGATCGAAACCGCAGCTAATCCGGGCAGCCTTATGGCAATAGGGGCAACCCGTGTGCTGGCGGCCTGTGATCAGGCGACCGAACTGGTGCGGCGTATGCTTACCCTTGGGGCGCGCCAGCCCGAACCCGTCCTCCTTGACCTGCGCAAACCGGTTCAGGATGCGGCGGAGCTTTTGCGCGCCGGGCTGCGTGCACCGTTGCGGTTGCACTTGGAACTGGCCGAAGAACCAACCATTGCCCTCGCGGATCCGACCGATATCCTTCAGGTTGTGCTGAACCTTGCCATCAATGCGCGTGATGCGATGGAAGGCAGGGCGGGATATATAAATGTAACGGTGGGCGGTGCCAAACCCGATGATCTGGAAGGGCCTTTTGCCATGGGGCAGGTGGATCCAGATATCCGCTATCAGCAGATATCGATTTCGGATCAGGGCAATGGGATGGATGCTGAAACCGCCAAGAAGATATTCCAGCCCTATTTTACGACCAAGGGTGACAAGGGTACGGGGCTGGGTCTTGCCGTGGTGGCGTCCATCCTGCGTGCCAATCATGGGGCGCTGCGGCTTGAAACCGCCCCGGGGGAAGGAACGCGCTTCTGCCTTCTTTGGCCTGCTGAGGCACTGGCGCAGCAGGAAACGGTGCTTGTCGAGGCTCCTGTCCTGGCCAAGACAGGGCGGCTTGATGGCAAGGCGATATTGCTGGTGGATGATCAGGTTGATGTGCTTGCTGTCCTGACGGCCTTTCTGGAAAGCGCAGGCGCCGAGGTTGCTGCCACCAATGATCCGGAAGATGTGTTGGCTTCGGTACAGGAATTTCCCGATGCCTGGGATCTTCTGGTGACGGATTTCGATATGCCTGGCCTGACAGGTGCCGAACTGGCAGAAAGGATAAGGGCCGTTGCGCCGGAACTTCCCATCGTTCTGGTCACGGCTCTGGCGGGGGTGGCAGGCCGTTCTGACGAGGCTTTCACCACCGTTATCGGTAAGCCCGTGGAACGCGAAACACTTGTTACCGCGTCGGAGGAGGCCATCGTGAAGAAACAAATCAGAGGATAGTCAGCATGCGTATATTGATTGCCGATGACCATGAACTTTTGCGCGATACGCTCGATCTGTGGTTTCAACAGGAAAATATTGATGTCGCCGTGGCCCGTGACTTGCCCATGGCACTTGCGGTGGCGGCGGAGGGCGAACCTTTTGATCTGATCCTGCTTGACTATGGCATGCCGGGAATGAACGGGTTGAACGGCCTGCGTCAGGCGCTGGCCGAGGGGCGCGGAGCACGGGTTGCGCTGATGTCGGGCATTGCACCGCGCGAAGTGGCCGAGAAGGCGCTTGAAATGGGGGCGGCGGGGTTCCTGCCCAAGACCTTGCCCGCCAAATCCCTGGTCAATGCCGTGCGCTTCATGGCGCTTGGTGAACAATATGCCCCGATTGATTTCATGACCGCCGCCCCGCAAAGCGCGGTTCCCAATGTGCTGGCAAAAAAGCTGTCACCACGCGAACTGGACGTGTTGCGCAAGCTGTGTGATGGCAAGGCCAACAAGGAAATCGCACGGGAACTCGGGATTCGCGAGCCGACCGTGAAGCTGCATATGACCTCGCTCTACCGCAAAATCGGCGCTCGCAATCGCACCCAGGCCGCAATGATCGCCAAGGAAGAAGGGCTATAGGGCATGTCGAAAAGCGGGCACCGGTCTTGTGCTTTTGAACATGCGAAATCAAAAGGCTAGGGCATAGCCCGTGAATACGATGTGTCCTAGTAGGAACGGATCAGGCCGACCAGCCGCCCTTGTACCTTGACCTGATGGGCGGGCAGGATCCGGGTTTCGTAGGCGGGGTTCGCGGCTTCCAGCAGGATCATGCCTTCGCGGCGGCGAAAACGTTTCAGCGTTGCCTCCTGATCATCGACCAGGGCAACGACGATATCGCCATTTTCTGCAGTACTCTGTTCGCAGATGACGACGATATCGCCGTCATTGATTCCCGCCTCGATCATCGAATCTCCACGAACCTCCAGCGCATAATGCTGTCCCCTGCCCGAAAGCATCGTGCCGGGAACGGCAACATGATGGGAAATGTCCTGAATTGCCTCGATCGGGACGCCAGCGGCGATCCGCCCCATCACGGGAACCTCCTGGGCATGAATCGGTGTGACCTGTTGCGCACCACGCGGTTGCGGGCTGCGGTCGCCTTCGATGACGCGGGGGGTGAACCCCGGGCGTTCCATGGCCTCGGGTAGTTTCACGATTTCAAGGGCACGGGCGCGATGCGCCAGCCTGCGAATGAAGCCACGTTCCTCAAGTGCCGTGATCAGCCGATGGATCCCGGATTTCGATTTCAGGTCCAGCGCTTCCTTCATTTCATCGAAGGAAGGGGGAATACCTTCCGCAGCCATGCGATCGCGAATAAATTCCAGCAGTTCCATTTGTTTGCGTGTCAGCATGAAAATCCTCCGGCCCGCAATCAGATCATTGGGTTCGCTTCATGTTCTGCCCGTGTTCCCGGTTTGTGTCAAGTCTTTGGGCTAGATCCGGTGATATTCGACTTCGGCACCGGCGCGGAGGGGCCCATCGTCACGTGGGCGGATCAGCAGGGCATCGGCTTTGTCGAGAATGCTGAGGAGGGAGCTGTCCTGACGCGGAAAAGGGGTGATGCGGGGCAGGGTATCCCCCTGATCCAGACAGGCGCGCATGTAATGGGCGCGTGGGCCGGCCGGGCCGACATCTTCCGCCAATATCGCGCGATGGCGAATTGGGGCGGTGGCCGGCAGGCCATTCAGTGCTCGAAGAAGCGGGATCAGGAAAAGGTGCCCGCAGACAATGGCCGAAACCGGATTTCCCGGTAACCCCAGCATTGGAACACCGAAAATACGACCGGCCATCAAGGGTTTGCCGGGGCGCATGGCGATCTTGTAAAAGCTTCGTTCCAGTCCCAGCTCACCGGCGACCTTGGCCACGATGTCATGATCGCCGACCGAGGCGCCACCAATGGTCACGACCAGATCCGCATCGGCGGCAAGCCGCAGCACCGTGCCAAGATCGGCCTCGTTGTCGCGTGCAATCGGCAGCAGCCGCGCGATACCGCCTGCGGCCTCCACCATTGCCTTCAGGGCAAAACAATTTGAGGCGATGATCTGACTTGGCCCAGGCGTTTCGCCGGGCATCACCAATTCATCCCCCGTGGCAATCAGCGCAACCTGCGCGCGGCGATGGACCGGTAGTCTTGCAATGTTCATGGCAGCCAGAAGCGCCAGATCAGCGGGCCGCAGGAGGCGGGGAGAAATTTCCGCCCCGGCAAGAAAATCCTGACCTTTCGGGCGGATATGGCGAGATCCGTCAAGCTTTGCGCGCAGGATGATATGGTCAGGGGCAAGGGTATCCACATCTTCCTGGATGATCACCCGATCGGCGCCTTCGGGAACCGGAGCGCCGGTAAAAATCCGGACGGCCTCACCCGCGGCGATCCGGCCATCAAAGCCATGTCCCGCGCTGGATATGCCTGTTACGCGAAACCGCGTGCCGGGTGCGGCATCGCCCACTACCGCATAGCCATCCATGGCGGAGGCGTCAAAGGGCGGCTGGTCGCGTCTGGCGGCAACCGGTTGTGCCAGAACCCGCCCCGCGGCTTCCGCCAGCGGGATGTCTTCCACCGGAAGGGGTGATGCCAGGGCAAAGACCTTTTCCAGTGCTTCCTCGACCGAAATCATGACCTGGCCTCGAAGCGACCGGACTTTCCACCTTCCTTGGAAACAAGTCTTATGCCACCTATTTCCATGGATTTTTCTGCGGCCTTCACCATGTCATAGATGGTCAGGGCCGCAACGGATACGGCGGTCAGTGCCTCCATCTCCACGCCGGTCTGCCCGCTTGTCCTTACTGTCGTTTCGATCCTCAGGCCGGGCAGGTCCGGATCGGCCGCAATTTCGACCGCGACCCTGGTCAATGACAGGGGGTGGCAAAGGGGGATCAGATCCGAGGTTTTCTTTGCCCCCATGATCGCGGCCAGCCGCGCTACGGATATGACATCACCTTTCTTCGCCCGGCCTTCGGTTATCAGGGCAAGGGTTTCGGTGGACATGCGGATATGGCCTTCCGCCACAGCGCGTCGCGCGGTAACGGGTTTGTCGGAAACATCAACCATATGGGCATTGCCCGCATTGTCGAAATGGGTAAGCCCGGCCATCATATGCCCTCGGCAATTTGTGGCGTGGCCAGAAGCGCCCGCGTGGCTGTCTCCACGTCCTGCTGTCGCATCAGGCTTTCCCCGATCAGGAACGACCGCGCCCCGAAACGGGCCACATCGGCCAGATCGTCAGGGGTGAAAAGCCCGGATTCCGCAACAATAAGACGATCTTCGGGAACATGCCGTGCCAGGTCACGTGTGGTTTGCAGGCTGACCTCGAACGTATGCAGGTTACGATTGTTGATTCCGATCAACGGGGATTTCAGCCGTTGTGCCCGGTCCAGTTCGCTGCGGTCATGAACCTCGATCAGCGCATCCATGCCATGTGCAAGGGCGGTGGTTTCCAGTTCTTCGGCCTGGGCGTCGGAAACCGAGGCCAGGATGATCAGGATACAATCGGCCTGAAGCGCGCGCGCCTCGACAACCTGGTAGGGATCATAGAGGAAATCCTTGCGCAGACAGGGCAATGCGGTGGCTTCATGCGCCTGGATCAGGAATTCATCTGCGCCCTGAAAGGAAGGTCCATCCGTCAGCACCGAAAGGCAGGTGGCGCCCCCGGCCTCATAGGCCCGGGCCAGGGCGGGAGGGTCGAAATCCGGGCGGATCAGGCCTTTTGAGGGGCTGGCCTTCTTGATTTCCGCGATCAATCCATAGCCGCGTGCGGCGGCGGCGGTCAGTGCCCGGGCAAAGCCACGCGGGGCGGGGGCGGATCCGGCGGCGCTTTCGACTTCGGCGAGGGGATGTGCCGACTTGCGGGTGGCGACCTCCTCCAGCTTGTAACTTTTGATGCGGTCAAGAATGGTGGACATGGCTGAACCCTCGCGTTGCCTATCCTGATTAGGCCGAAACGGCGCGGCTGACCAGAGCGTTAGCGGGACCAGTCAATGGGCATTTCGCCGCGTCTGGTCAGCCAGCTGTTTACCGCCGAAAATGGTTGCGAGCCCAAAAAGCCGCGATAGGCCGAAAGCGGCGAAGGATGGGCCGATTGACAAAAGAGATGCCCGTCACGCGGCAGGCGGGCACAGAGTTTCTGTGCAGGTCCGCCCCAAAGAAGAAAGGCGCGTGGCCCGTCCCCGGCTGTGGCGTCCAGTACCTGTGACACGAGCCTTTCCCAGCCCCAACCCTTATGGCCATGGGCACGGCCCACCGGTACGGTCAATACGGTATTGAGCAGCAGCACGCCTTCCTGTGCCCAGCCGGTCAGATCGCCATCCGTTCGTATCACGCCCAGATCGGTTTCCAGTTCCCTGAGGATATTGCGCAGACTGTCGCGTGGCGGTTCCCCCGGCGGGAAGGAAAAGGCCAGGCCCGTTGCGCGGCCTTCCGTGTGATAGGGATCCTGCCCCAGGATCACCGCGCGAACCTTTTGTCGCGGTGTCAGCGCCAGTGCGCGAAAGACGGCCCCGGCCTGAGGTTGCCAGCCGGGTTCGGCCTCAAGCCGCTGGCGAAGCGCGGTCCAGTCCTGGCGGAAGAAGGGCAGAGTGGCCCAGCTTTCGGGCAAATGCCACATCAGGGATTGGTCAACCGGGCCAGTGCGCCAACCTTGCCCTTGGCCGCGCCGCTGTCGATACTGGTGCGGGCCATGGCGACGCCTTCTTTCAGGTCGCCGGCCCGGTCCGCGATAACCAGTGCTGCGGCGGCATTGAGCAGTACCGCGTCACGATAGGCCCCCGAAGCACCATTGAGGAGTGTGCGGAAGGCCTCTGCATTTTCGGCCGGGGTGCCACCCAGTATTGCCTCGAAAGGGTGGGTGGGAAGGCCCGCTTCTTCCGGGTGCAGTTCAAATTCCCGTACCACGCCGTTTTCGAGCGCAGCCACCTGCGTGGTTCCCGCAATGGTGATTTCATCCGTACCATCGGAGCCATGGACAAGCCAGGCCGCCTCTGCGCCGAGGGCACCCAGGGTTTCAGCCATCGGGCGGACCAGCGCAGCGGAAAAGGTACCAGAAAGCTGACGTTTGACCCCGGCCGGGTTGGTGAGCGGCCCCAGCACGTTGAAAAGGGTTCGCGTGCCAAGCTCCATCCGTACCGGTGCGACATGGCGCGTGGCCGGGTGATGCATCGGCGCCATCATGAAGCCGATCCCGGCCTCCGAAAGACAGCGTTCCACCACTTCGGGGCCAATCATCACATTCAGCCCGAGTTCCGTCAGCGCATCTGCCGCCCCGGATTTGGAGGACAGGTTGCGATTGCCATGCTTGGCCACCGGAACGCCTGCCCCCGCCACCACAAAGGCCGCAGCAGTGGAAATATTCAGCGTACCTTTGCCATCGCCGCCCGTGCCGACGATATCCATCGCCCCTTCGGGGGCTTTCACTGCAAGGCATTTGGCGCGCATCACTGCGGCGGCGGCGGCAATTTCATCCACGGTTTCCCCACGTGTCCGCAGGGCCATGAGAAAACCGCCCATCTGCGCAGGCGTTGCCTCGCCCTCGAAAAGCGCGGTGAAAGCGGCCTCGGCCTCAGTGCGCGTCAGGGGGCGATCGGCGGCAAGACCGATCAGCGGCTTCAATCCATCGCTCATGCCGGAACCTTTGTCTGGTCAAGAAAATTGCGCAGCATCCGGTGCCCATGTTCGGAGGCAATGCTTTCGGGATGAAACTGTACGCCCTCGATCGGCAGGGTACGATGGCGCAGCCCCATGATTGTGCCATCTTCCAGCCGGGCCGTGATTTCCAGGCAATCGGGCAGGCTGTCACGTTCCACCACCAGACTGTGATAACGGGTCGCTTCGAAGGGGGAAGGCAGACCGTTGAAAATGCCCGCGCCTTCATGGTGCATCGCGCCCAGTTTGCCATGGACGATTTCATGGCAGCGAATGACCTTGCCGCCAAAGGCCTGTCCGATGGTCTGGTGGCCCAGACAAACGCCCAGGACGGGGATCCCGGCCTCGGCGGCGGCGAGGGTCAGTGGCAGGCAGACCCCTGCCTGATCGGGCGTGCATGGTCCCGGAGACAGAACAATGGCCGAGGGCGTAAGCGCCAGCGCGGCCTCAACCTCGATCCTGTCGTTGCGCTCCACGCGGATTTCGGCGCCGATTTCACCGAAATAATGCACCAGATTATAGGTGAAGCTGTCATAATTATCGATCAGAAGGAGCATGGTGACCGTAAAGCTGCTGATGCCGTTGCCCGTCCTGGGCGCCATTGTTGTTTCGCTTATTGCGCAATTGCCCCGGCAGGGCAACTGGCGTGGTTGCCATGGATGGGCGAATGGCACCGTTACGGCATCTCTGCCGGAATGGCTTTCCTTATACGGCCTCAGGCCTTAGTCTTGGGCGGGAAACCGCAAACAACCGGCCTCCTGAAGATGACCAAGATGGATAATCCAAGTTTCCAGCGCCGCCCGGTGGTGGGGATCATAGGTAATATGAGCCTGCTGGACAAAAGCTACCCCGTTCATGCTGGAGGTACGATGAATTCCGAGGCAGTAGCCCGCGTTTCCGGCTGCCTGCCGGTCATCATCCCTTCCGATCCGGCCCTGGTCACGGTGGATGAACTGCTGGATTTCTGTGACGGTTTTCTGCTGACGGGGGGACGCCCCAATGTGCACCCGTCCGAATATGGAGAGGCCCCGACCCCCGCCCATGGTGATTTCGACCGTTGCCGCGATGCGATTACCCTGCCACTGGTGCGGGCCTGTGTCGAAAGGGGGCAACCCTTCCTCGGGATATGCCGTGGTTTTCAAGAGGTAAATGTTGCCATGGGCGGCGCATTGCACCCTGAAATCCGGGACCTGCCGGGGCGAATGAACCATCGCATGCCGCCCGAGGGCACGATTGACGAAAAATTTGCCCTGCGCCATACCGTCCGCTTTACCGAAAACGGCCCCTTTCATCGGTTGATGGGCGCGCAGGAGGTGATGACCAATACGCTGCACGGGCAGGGGGTTTCACGTGCCGGGGCGCGGGTGATTGTCGATGGTACCGCCCCCGACGGGACACCCGAGGCGATCTATATCAAGGACGCGCCCGGTTTTACATTATCCGTCCAGTGGCATCCGGAATGGAATGCCGCCAATGATCCGGTGTCGCGTCCGCTTTTTTCCGCCTTCGGGGCTGCTGCCCGCGATTGGGCACGCCAGAAACAGGACCTGCCCCTGAGGAACATCGGGTAGCCCCAGGCATCAGCCAAAAATCAGTTGCGGGATGAACAGCGAAATCGCCGGTACATAGGTCACGATCAGCAGGACCAGGATATTGACCGCGACAAAGGGCCAGACCCCCTGGATGATATCGAGTACGGGCTTGCCCAAGGTTGAGGATGCCACGAAGATATCCAGCCCGAAGGGTGGGGTGATCATGCCAAGGCTGATATTCAGCGTCACGATCATGCCGAAATGAACCGGATCAATCCCCAGCGCCGTGGCCACCGGGTACAGTGGAGGTACGAGGATCAGGAGTGCGGAATTCGGGTCGATGAACATTCCCGCGATCAGAAAGCAGATATTGACGATCAGCAGGAAAGTATATGGCCCGGCCTGGATTGCGGCCAGGAAATCACCGATCTGCGTGGGAACCTGCGCCAGGGTGACGAAAAAGGAAATCAGCCCGCCCATGGCCAATAGAACGAAGATGACGGAGGTTGTAATCGCGCTGGCTTCGGTAATGCGAAACAATTCCCGGAAACCGAAATTGCGATAGATGACCATTTCCACGAAAATTGCGTAGATTACGCTGACCGCCGCAGCCTCTGTCGGGGTGATGATGCCGGAATAGATCCCGCCCAGAATGATTACAGGCATGCCAAGTGCCCAGCCTGCTGCCCTTAGCGCATCAAGCCGTTCGGTCCCGCTGCTGCGCCTTCCGGGTTTGATCCCGTTGCGGCGGGCCTCCACGGCGACCATGGCTGCAAAGGCGAGCGCCAGGAAAATCCCCACGGCCAGCCCGCCTGCAAAAAGCTTGGCGATGGAGGTGCCTGTCATCCAGCCATAGATGATGAAGGTGATGGAAGGCGGGATCAGCAGGGCGGTCTCGGCACTGGAAATGAGCAGCCCGAGACTGAAACGTTCCGAAAAGCCGGATTTGCGCATTTCGGGATAGACCATCTTGCCAAGGGCCGCGACGGTGGCGGGGGCTGACCCTGAAACCGAACCGAAGGCAAGTGAGCCTCCGATCACGGTATGGCCCATGCCTCCGCGGCTATGCCCGATCAATGCGCGCACGAATCCCGTCAGGTTGCGGGCGATCTGGCCAGATCCCATCAGATGGGCGGCGAAGATGAAAAACGGAATTGCCAGCAATGTCGTATGGTCGATCCCGCCGAAGATCTTTTGTACCACGGCGGCATCCGGCAGATTGCCGAAATAGATTTCCTTGGTGGCCAGTGCCGGAATGGCCAGCACCAGGAACATTTCAAACCCGAGAACCAGCAGGATCAGTGCAAGGAGGACGACGAGGGCCAGCATTACGCCCCCTCCACATCGTCGGTTGGCGGGGTGAAGCGGTCAATCATCCCAAGGAAACTGAGCGCATAGCGCAGCCCCAGAAGCGCGAAGCCGATAATCGGCCCGATATAGACATAACCCATCGGGATATTCAGGGTCGGGCTGCGCTGTCCGGTATTCAGCACAAATTCCGCAAGTCCGAAGCTGAGCCAGGCCAGATAGAGGGAAAATGCCAGACCGGTCAGGTCAATCAGTTTCAGCAATGGGCGGCACAGTGCGGCCGGAAGCCGATCGCGCAGTGTCGTGATGCCGACATGCCGCCCCCGTTCCAGGGCCAGCCCGAGGGCGAGAAATACCAGAAATGTATTCATCAACCGTACGGCTTCCTCAATCCAGGCAAACTGGCTGGCGAAGCTTCCACCGATTTCGCGGGCCACGACACTGAAGGAGAACAGAACTGCCATTGTCAGAAAGAGGCTGACAAGGCAGAATTTCTCGGCTGATCTGATCAGGTTGAGCATGACCGGTCTTCCCTATCTTTTCCGGAAAACCCTATTTGCCCTGAGCCTCATAGAGTTCGATCAGGCGGGTGCCTTCATCGCCCGCCCGTTCGATATAGGCGGCCTTGGCCGGTTCATACATCTTTTCCTTCAGTGCCGCGCGTTCGGCCTCATCTGCGGTACGGATATTGATGTCGCTTTGGGATATTTCCTCCAGCGCCGCCGCGACGGCAGCTGCCTTGTGTTCGGTCAGTTCCGGGATTACCTCGGCAAATGCCTCGGCAATGATGGTGCGGTATTCCTCCGGCAGGCTTTCCCACCAGATCGGATTGAAAAGCGCGACATCCTCCAAGGCGCCGTGTTCGGAGATGACGAGGTAATCCTGCACCTCATAGAACTTCATCCGCAGGATGGTATCGAGCGGGTTTTCCTCCCCGTCCACGACCCCGGTTTGAAGGGAGGTGTAAAGCTCTCCAAAAGGAAGCGCGATGGCTGAGGCGCCAAGCGCATTGAATTGTTCGATCAGGATCCGGCTGTCCATCACGCGGAATTTCTGATCAGTGAAGGCGGCGATATCATCCAGCGGTTTGCTGGAGGTGAAATTCTTGCGCCCATTGGGCCAGAGCGCCACGCCGACCACACCGCGGCTGGAAAAGGAATCCAGCAGCGCATGGCCAAAGGGCCCGTCGCGCAAGGCCTGTGCCTGTGCCGGATCGGATGGCAGCAGATAGGGAATGTCGAGGATCGAAATCGCCGGGTTGAACCCCCCAAGGAAGGCGGTGGGCGCCATCGTGGCCTCCAGCGTGCCAAGCTGAACACCTTCGGTCATCTGGCGCTGGTTGCCAAGCTGGCCCTGCGGGAAGATCTGAAACGCCACCGCGCCCCCTGTGCGTTCGGAGACAAGGCCCGCGACCTTTTCCAGAAAGACGTGGCGACTTTGCTGATCGGATTCGAGATGCCCGATACGGGCGGTGAATTCCTGCGCCCATCCCGGAGCGGCCCCCAGCAAGAAAGCCCCGGCGGAAAGGGCAAGAAGGGTTCTTCTGCGCAGCGCGTTGGTGAAACTGGTCATGGCGTTCTCCTGTTGGTGGCGGGATAGTTATCCTCGCCCGGGGTTGGGGTCAAAGCTTCCCTGTATGGGTGATTCCGGGGTGGTCGGAACGGGAATAGCGCAAAGCCCCCGATTGCACGAGCCCGCATTGACCCGACCGAGGCAGTCTTGTTGATGCCCCTTGCCTCATTCCGCGCTTCGTTGCAGAACAGGCCTGTTTTTTCAGGAGGCGATCATGGCCCATAAAGTCACCATTCTCGGAGCATCCGGTTATACGGGGGCGGAGCTTGTCCGTCTGATTGCGACCCATCCCGGGTTGGAAATCACGGCGCTTTCGGGTGATCGAAAGGCCGGACAGGAGATGGCGGAGGTCTTTCCATTCCTGCGGCATCTGGCGCTTCCACGTCTGCAACGCATTGAAGAGATCGATTTTTCGGATATCGATCTTGTCTTCTGCGCGCTACCCCATGCCACCAGTCAGGCCGTGATTTCGCAATTGCCACGTGAATTGCCGGTGGTGGATCTTTCTGCCGATTTTCGTCTGCGGGATCCGGCAGCCTATGAAAAATGGTATGGCAAGCCGCATGCTGCGCCGGATTTGCAAAAGCAGGCGGTCTATGGGCTGACCGAATTTTACCGCGATGAGATTCGCGAGGCGCGGCTGGTTGCCGGTACCGGATGTAACGCGGCGACTGGCCAATATGCGATCCGCCCCTTGATCGAAGCTGCCGTGATTGACCTTGATCGAATCATTATCGACCTCAAGGCCGGGGTCAGCGGGGCGGGGCGGTCGCTGAAGGAAAACCTTCTGCATGCCGAGCTTTCGGGTGGTACGCACAGCTATTCGGCGGGCGGCAAGCATCGGCATCTGGGGGAGTTCGATCAGGAGTTTTCAAAACTTGCGGGACGGGAGGTGCGCGTACAGTTCACCCCGCATCTTTTGCCGATGAATCGCGGAATCCTTGCAACTGTATATGTCGAAGGCGATCCAAAGGCAGTGTATGGGGCATTGGCCGATCGCTATGCCGATGAGGTCTTCCTTCAGGTGCTTCCTTTTGGCGCACTCCCCTCGACAAGGGATGTGGCCGGGTCCAATTACTGCCATATCGGCGTGATCGCGGATCGGATGCCGGGTCGCGCCGTGATCGTGGCGGTGCTGGATAACCTGACAAAGGGATCTTCCGGTCAGGCAATCCAGAACGCCAATCTGGTGCTGGGAATGGAGGAAACGGCGGGGTTGAACCTCGCACCGGTCTTCCCGTGAGGGTGCGATGAAAGGGCTGAAGAAAAAACGCAGGATCCAGGTTATCGTGCTGGCTTTTCTGGCGCTTGGCATTGCGACTGCCCTTATCGGGATGGCGATGCAGGACGGGATCAATTTCTTCCGCTCACCTTCCCAGGTGGTCGAAGAGCCCCCCCGCGCCTCGGAAGTGTTCCGTATCGGCGGGTTGGTTGAGGAGGGCAGCCTCATCCGTGGCGAGGGTGAGGTGATCCGGTTCAACGTTACCGATGGCGGGGCTTCCATCCCGGTAAGTTTCACCGGCATCCTTCCCGACCTTTTTGGTGAGGGTGAGGGCATGGTTGGTACGGGCCGCTATGTGGATGGTGTCTTTGAAGCAACCGAAATCCTTGCCAAACACGATGAAACCTATATGCCGAAAGAGGTGATAGACGCGCTTAAGGAACAGGGCGTCTATGTTGACCCGAACGGTTGATTCCAGATGCGTTAATGCTGTTCGAACAAGCTGGCCCCGCCCGAAACGGGAAGGAGCCAGTTGATGAAAACCCCCATGAAAATCGCCCAGGAAATCGTTGATCGTGAAGGCGGCTTCGTTGACGATCCGGATGATCCCGGTGGGGCGACGAAATACGGTGTGACGATCCATACCATGCGCCGCCTCGGGTTGGACCTGGATGGCGATGGTGCGGTAACGTCAGACGATGTCAAAAGATTGAGCCGGGACCAGGCCATTGAGGTTTTCCTGGAACATTACTTTACACGCCCCGGCATTGGTCATCTGCCGGAACCGTTGCAGGCTTCCGTCTTTGACATGATGGTGAATGCTGGTGCCAATGCGGTGAAGATCCTGCAAAGACTGTTGACCGACATGGGCTTTCCCTGTGTTGCCGATGGGGCCATCGGGCCAAGGACCATCCGCGCGGCGCAAATGGCCCATGAGGCCGCACCACACCATCTGGCCGATGCCTATGCCGTGGCGCGGCGGAATTTCTATTACGGTCTTGCCGATGCGCGTCCCGCCAGCCGCAAATATGCCCGCAGGCGGGATGGTGGAAAGGGTGGCTGGATCACCCGGGCGGAGGAATTCATGTCCCCCCGATACCGGCTCAGCGAGGTCGAACATCGTTCGAGGGTTTCGGGATGGGATTGATCTCCCGGATGATTGGCGGTCCTGCGGCCGTTTCGGCACTTGGTGATGCCGCGCGCGGCATGGCGGAGGTGTTGACCCCGAATGCCACCCGCGCGATGGAACTGTCGGCCGAGGCACAGATGGCGGCTTTGCGCCAGCTTGGTGCGGAATATGCCATGCCGGGCTTTGGTTGGTTCGACCGGATGGTGAATGGCCTCAATCGCCTGCCACGCCCCATGCTGGCCTTTGGTACGCTGGGGCTTTTTGTTTATGCGATGGTGGAACCGGAGGGCTTTGCACGCCGCATGACGGGGCTGAATCATGTGCCGGAGCCGCTCTGGTGGCTTCTTGGTGCGGTCGTGGGGTTTTATTTTGGCGCGCGGGAGGCTTTCCATTTCCGTCGCCGCACAGCTTCCTCTGCCCTTGCCGTGCCTCCCCGGGCTGGCGAAACCAATCCCGTGCTGGCCGATTGGCGCAACGGACGGGAATAGCCAGCCCACCATTGACCATGCCGGGTCTGTCTGTCACATCCCTCCCATCAGATGGGACGTGACAGATGAACCTTTTTGCTGAAATCCGCAGCCTCGTGATCGCTGAAATTGGCGAGATGGAACGCGCAGGAGAACTGCCGCAGGGGCTGAACCTTGGTGCAGTAACGGTGGAGCCGCCACGCGATGCCGCCCATGGTGATATGGCAACCAATGCGGCGATGGTTCTGGCCAAACCTGCGGGAAAGAAGCCCCGTGATATTGCCGAAAAACTGGCGACCCGTCTTGATGCGGATCCACGGATCGAACAGGCGGAAGTCGCAGGCCCGGGGTTTCTGAACCTGCGATTGAAACCGGAGGTCTGGCAGGGTCTGCTGGCGGCGGTTTTGCAATCCGGGCCGGATTATGGACAAAGCGGGATCGGGCAGGGCCGAAAGGTCAATATCGAATTCGTATCGGCCAATCCGACCGGGCCGATGCATGTCGGCCATGTGCGCGGTGCCGTATTCGGTGACGCACTGGCCAGTCTTCTGGCCTTTGCGGGCTGGGATGTAACGCGGGAATATTACATCAATGATGGCGGGGCGCAGGTGGATGTGCTGGCCCGATCCGCCTATGAACGCTATCGCGAGGCGAACGGGCTGGAGCCCGAAATCAGCGAGGGGCTTTATCCCGGGGATTACCTTATTCCGGTCGGGGAGGCGCTGAAGGCCAGATATGGCACCAGCTTGCTGGACAAGCCCGAGGCGGATTGGCTGGCCGAACTGCGAGATGTGGCGACCGGGATGATGATGGACATGATCCGTGAGGATCTGGCTTCGCTTGGCGTGAAGATGGATGTCTATTCGTCGGAAAAGGCGCTTTATGGTACCGGGGAAATCGAGGCTGCAATCGAGGCGCTGCGCAAGCTGGACCTGATCTATCGTGGCACGCTGGAGCCGCCCAAGGGCAAATTGCCCGAGGATTGGGAACCGCGTGAACAGCTCTTGTTCCGCTCGACCGCCCATGGTGACGATGTGGACAGGCCGATCCAGAAATCTGATGGGGCCTGGACCTATTTCGCCCCCGATATTGCCTATCACTATAACAAGGTGCGGCGGGGCTTCGACCAGCTTATCGATATCTTTGGCGCCGATCATGGCGGTTATGTCAAGCGGATGAAGGCGGCGGTGGCCGCCCTTTCGGAAGGCAAGGTGCCGCTTGATATCAAGCTGATCCAGCTTGTGAAACTTTGGAAAAACGGTGAACCTTTCAAGATGTCCAAGCGGGCGGGGACTTTCGTGACCCTGCGTGATGTGGTGGATCAGGTCGGTGCGGATGTGACCCGCTTCGTAATGCTGACACGCAAGAACGATGCCGCGCTCGATTTCGATTTCGACAAGGTACTGGAGCAATCGAAGGACAACCCCGTTTTCTATGTCCAATATGCCAATGCGCGGGTGAATTCGGTGTTGCGCCGGGCAGCTGAGGCAGGGGTTGATCTGTCCGACGCCGCGCTGGCGGGGGCCGATCTGGCGCAGCTTTCCCATCCGGCGGAAATTGCCATGGCCAAGCGGATTTCCGAATGGCCGCGTCTGGTGGAAATTGCCGCGCGGGCGAACGAACCGCATCGCGTTGCGTTTTACCTTTATGATCTGGCATCGGACTTTCATGCCCTTTGGAACCGTGGCAATGATGAGGCGGATTTACGCTTCGTTCAGGATGATCCTGACACAATGGCGGCAAAAATTGCCCTTGCCCGTGCCACGGGCGTTGTGATTTGCGCCGGTCTTGCTATCCTTGGTGTCACGCCGGTCGAGGAAATGCGCTGATAAAAGCGCCCCGTCCCGTGTGCAAACAGGCAAGACAGTGCCGGATAACCCGGCGCAGTGAGGCAGAGCATGGCAGATGTGGAATTTGATGACTATGGCGAGGTGCCCGCTACCCAGGTGAGTGCACGCTATGTGCATTTTGCGGGGGCGATGATTTCGCTGGTGCTGGTGCTGGGGCTCGGTATCTGGGGCTATCAGCTTGCGGTGCGGGACATGACGGGTATACCGGTCGTGCGTGCGCTGGAGGGGCCGATGCGGTTCTCCCCCGAAGATCAGGGCGGGGAGATCGCGGCCAATCAGGGGCTTTCGGTGAATTCGGTGGCCGAAGAAGGGGTGACTTCACCGCCTGCTGACCGGCTGATCCTGGCACCGGCCCCGGTTTCGCTGTCGGAGGAAGATGCGGCAGGCACATTGGCGCCGCAGGCTGCGACGGGTGCGGGCCGTGCCGTCGGGGCACCGGGGCTGGAACTGCCCTCAGCCGCACCGCGCCTGGGCGCCGGGGCCGTTGAACCCGCCGGGGAAACTGCGGAAATCCAAACCGAAGATGCGGTTATGGCTGCGCTGACCGAGGCGCTGACCGATGGGCCGATGCCGGATGCGGAGATGAGAGCCTCCCTCCCGGAAGGGGTTGTTGCGCAATCGCCACGCCCGATGCCGCGTCCGGAAACTTTGCAACGCAACCCTGCCATGACCGCTGCCGCTTCGGTGGTCGAATCCGATGGATCGGATCTGGTTTCGGGCATGCGCCTTGTGCAACTTGGTGCCTTTGACAGTGCCGATGCCGCGCGGGCCGACTGGGATCGGTTGAGCGCGCAATTCGGTGATCTGATGATCGACAAGGAACGTGTAATCCAATCTGCACAAAGCGGTGGACGGACCTTCTATCGGCTGCGCGCCCGGGGTTTCGCGGATGAGCCGGATCAGCGGCGTTTCTGTTCGGCGCTTCTGTCGGAACAGGCGGCCTGTATTCCCGTCACCGTGCGATGACCCCTTCGGGCGCGACGATCCTTGGCCCTGAAGGCGCGCGCCTTTCGGCAGATGAGGTGGCTTTTTTCCGGGAGGCGGATCCTTTCGGTTTCATCCTTTTTGCCAGAAATATCGAGACGCCTGATCAGGTCCGTCGACTGACGGCGGAGTTGCGTGCCGCTGTCGGACGGGAGGCAATTGTCACGATTGATCAGGAAGGTGGGCGGGTACAACGGTTGCGCGCGCCTCATTGGCGGGAATACCTGCCGCCGCTGGATCAGGTGGAACGCGCGGGGGAGCGGGCCGCGCGCAGCCTCTGGATCACGGCACGGCTGATTGCGGCCGAACTTCGCGATATCGGGATCAACAGCAATTGCGCCCCCTGCCTTGATATAGCGGAGGCAAAGACACACCCCTTTTTGCGAAATCGTTGCCTTGGCGAGGATCCGATAACCGTTGCCCGCCATGGTCGGGCGGTGGCTGATGGATTGATGGCAGGGGGGGTCGTGCCGGTGGTCAAACATATGCCCGGTCATGGTCGCGCCCGGGTGGACAGCCATCTTTGCCTGCCTGTTGCGGATGTCTCCGTCGAAGCGGCGACAAAGTGGGATTTTGCGCCATTCCGGGCGCTTAGGGATCTGCCGCTTGGCATGACCGCCCATATTGTCCTGCCCGATCTGGGCCCGCTGCCTGCAACCCAGAACAAGGAAACCATTGCATTGATCCGGAACAGGATTGGCTTTGCGGGTCTCCTGATGAGTGATGATCTGAATATGGAGGCCCTTTCGGGAACGCTTGCCGACCGGACGACGCAGGCCATGGCGGCGGGATGTGATATCGCATTGCATTGTTCAGGCCAACGCAAGGAAATGGAGGCCGTTGTCGGTGCCGCGGGGCGCCTTGATGCCGCTGCTGAAAGGCGCGCGGAAAGGGCGCTGGCCGCATGTCAGGCCCCGGAACCGGTTGACATTGCGGCGCTGGAGACGGAACTTGCCGATCTTCTGAACGGATCCCGATATGTCTGACGAATGGGATGACACGCAAGGCAGCTTGAGCGTCGCGGAACGGCTGGCGGCCGAGGCGCTGATTGTTGATGTGGATGGGTTTGAGGGGCCTCTTGACCTGCTGCTGACATTGTCGCGCACCCAGAAGGTCGATCTGCGGCGGATTTCGGTCCTGCAGCTTGCCGAACAATACCTGGTTTTCGTCACCCGCGCCCGGGTGCTCAGGATCGAACTGGCTGCCGATTACCTGGTGATGGCCGCCTGGCTCGCCTACCTGAAATCGCGCCTGCTGCTGCCCCCCGATCCGACCGAGGAAGGCCCTTCGGCAGAGGATCTGGCCGCACATCTGGCCTTTCAGTTGGAAAGGCTTCAGGCGATGCGCGAGGCCGCGGCACGGCTTATGGGGCGCGATCAGAAGGGGCGGGATTTCTTTGTGCGCGGCCTGCCCGAAGATGTGACCCGCCGCCGTCGGGTTTCCTATTCCGCGACATTGCTTGATTTGATGCAGGCCTATGCACGGATCCGTACCAAGGATGATTTTCGCCCCTATACCATGGATCGCGATCATGTCTTTACCATGGAACAGGCGCTTGACCGGCTGCGGGGGATGATCGGTTATGCCGGGCAATGGGTGGATCTGACCAGTTGGCTGCCCCCGGGATGGGAAGACAGCCCGATCCGGCGACGTTCTGCAACAGCGGCACATTTCGCGGCGGTTCTGGAACTGACAAAAACCGGTCAGATCGAATTGCGTCAGGGGGATACTTTCGCCCCCATCCAGTTGCGTAAACGGGAGGATCGCACATGAACGATCACGAAGACCCCAGCCTTTTTGCCGCCCCCCCGATGGGGGAACAGGAACGTATGGTCGAGGCGATCCTTTTCGCCAGTGCCGAACCCGTTACCGTCGCTGACCTGGAAGGCCGTCTGCCGCATGGCTGCGATCCTGCCGAGGCGCTTGTCGTGCTGCGCCGCCGCTATGAGGGACGGGGTGTGCATCTGGTAAAGGTGGGGGATGCCTGGGCCTTCCGTACTGCTGCGGATCTGGGCCATCTGATGCACAAGGAAACCGTCGAACAGCGCAAACTTTCCCGCGCGGCGATCGAAACCCTTGCCATCATCGCCTATCATCAACCTGTCACCCGTGCCGAGATTGAGGAAATTCGTGGTGTCGCGGTATCACGTGGCACGGTTGATCAATTGATGGAACTGGAATGGATCCGTTTTGGCCGCAGGCGGATGACCCCGGGTCGTCCCGTCACCTTTGTGGTGACGGAACAATTTCTGGATCATTTCGGCCTTGAATCAGCGCGTGATCTGCCGGGGCTGAAGGAATTGCGTGCGGCAGGGCTTCTGGAAAGCCGCCCGACGAATGTCATGGGCAGACCAGATGGCGGCGATGAGGATGAAGAGGCGGCCGTGGGGCAAAGCGAACTTTTCGAGGATTGATCACGCGGGAAAGGTATAGCTGACGGAAGCAGAGTTGATCATTAAATTTGTTTAGAATCAAAAGTCTACAGCCTGACTGTATAGTCGGTATAAGGTTGTCAGGTTATATTTCCTCCGGCTTGGCCGGACTATGGTTTTTTCGGTCTGGGAAAGACGCGGCCTTCCATAAGCTTGCGTGCGGTTCGCAGGGTGCCTGCACGTTGTATCCTGCCCGTGGCATCAAGTTTGATCAGAACCTCCGTGGCCCCGCTTGGGTGTTCAATGGCAAAGCGCGGACTCTCGGGCAGATGGGCCAGCGCTGCGGCAGGTGTGCCTGCCAGGGTTGTTGCCGTGGCAACGCTTATGGCCGCAAAAACGCCAATCGATGCGTGACAGCGATGCGGAATGAAGCTGCGGGTTGAAATCACGCCCCCCCGGCACGGTGGGGAAACCAGTGTCATCTTGGGGACGGATTTTTCCGAAACATCGCCCAGGTTCATCAGGGGACCGGCGCGCAGGCGGATTGCCTCGATCCTTTCCTTCACCCGGGTGTTGCCATCCAGTGCTTCGCGGCTTTCCTGTCCGGTCAGCCCCAGATCAGTGGCGCGCAGGATCACGCAGGGCATACCGTTGTCGATCAGGGTACATTCCATGCCCTCGATCACATCCATGGCCCTGCCGCTGGGCAGCAGCGCGCCGGACATGGATCCGGCAATGTCGCGAAACATCAGTTCCACCGGGGCTGCCGCCCCCGGAACACCGTCAATTCTGGCGGAACCCGTATAACAGACCCGCCGCCGTGGCGTGGGAATCCGGGCCTCGGCGATTTCGCCGGTATTGACCATATGGATGCGGATGGGGGTGATCCCGTCCCGGGCAGGAACCAGCCCGTGTTCAATCGCGGCAGGACCGGCACAGGCCAGGATATTCCCGCATCCCTGCGCATCGGAAACCAGCGCCTGATCGACGAAAACCTGCAGGAAAAGGTAATCAAGATCCGCATCCCTGCGCGTCGGTGGTGCAAGGATCGCCACTTTGGAAGTCAACGGATCCGCACCCCCGATGCCGTCAATCTGCGCAGGGTCGGGGCTGCCCATGATCCGCAAAAGCAGATCATCGCGTGCAGTCCTTTCAGCGGGAAGGTCCGAGGCCAGGAAACAGGCGGCTTTTGATGTTCCGCCCCGCATCCAGAGGCAGGGAATGCCGTCCCGCTCGGGGTCAGACATATTTGAGGCCCTTCTCTGCCAGCCGCGCCCGCATGTTGTAGATATCCAGGCCCAATTCCCCCGCTGCCAGCCTTGTGCGCTTGGTCTCCTCGGCCTCCATCCGTTTGCGCGCGGCGGCCAGCACCACATCCGCATCGGTGCGACGTACCACGCAGACGCCATCGTCATCGGCGATGATTACATCGCCGGGGTCCACCGCCTGTCCGGCGCAGACAATCGGCACATTGACCGACCCTGGTGTTTCCTTCACCGTGCCTTGCGCAGAGATTGCACGGGACCAGACCGGGAAGCCCATTTCGGTCAGGTCCCGCACGTCGCGTACACCTGCATCGATTACCAGCCCCCGGCATCCCCGTGCTATGGCCGAGGTTGCCAGGAGATCCCCGAAATAGCCGTTGTCACAGGGGCTCGTGGGGGCGAGGATCAGGATATCGCCCTCATGCAGCTGTTCGATGGCGACATGGAGCATCCAGTTATCGCCGGGGGGGGCGCTGATCGTAACCGCGCTGCCTGCGATCCGGGCGCCGCTGTAGATCGGGCGCATATGGGCGGCAAGGCAGCCGATCCGCCCCTGTGCTTCATGAACGGTGGCCACGCCTGCTTCGGCAAGACCTGCAATCGTTGCACTGTCGGCGCGTTGGATATTCTGAACAACCTTTGCCATGGATCAACCTTTCTGAACTGGGGGGGTGCCATGGGTGTGGAAGCTTTCAATGGTCTTGAGCCCCCAGGCCTGCCCCTTCTTGCGTTCTTCCTCGGTCCAGATTACCGGCTTCCAATCCGGCGCAAGGATCAGCCGCGCGCCGGCATTGGCCAGTTCCACCCGGTTGCCCGCAGGTTCCCAGACATAGAGGAAAAACGTGCCCTGCACCGCGTGCTTATGCGGGCCGGTTTCGATATGGACCCCGTTTTGCAGGAAAATATCGGCAGCGCGCAGGATATCCTCGCGCTGATCGGTGGCATAGGTGACATGGTGCAGCCGCCCCTGCCCGCCGCCATGTTCCTCGGTGCAGGCCAGATCATAGGTCTTGTTATTGACCGTGAACCAGCAGCCGCCGATGCGGCCATTATCCAGTTGGATCAGCTCGGTCACGCGGCTGCCAAGGCAGGTTTCCATGAAGCGGCGAAACTCGGTCACATCTTCGGACAGAAGGTTCAGGTGATCCAGCCGGCGCGGCGCAGCACCGGTAAAGGCGCTGGCGGTGTTTTTCAGTTCGGCGCGGTCGTCCTCGGGGGCCTCGTACCAGACCGTATCGTAATAGATTTCAAAGATATGGCCAAAGGGATCCTCAAAACGGAACGCCCGGCCATGGCCCAGATCGCCCTCCACCCAGCCATGGGTCTTGTAGCCCGAGGCCTCGATCGCCTTCACCCGCCGCTCCAGTGCTTCGGGGCTGGTGGCGCGATAGCCGATATGGCCCACGCCGGTACGGTGATGGCGGGTCAGCTTCAGCGAGTGGAATTCATAGTCATCCCAGGCCCGCAAATAGGCGCTGTTCTCATCCTGCCCGGACAGTTTCAGTCCATAGACTCGGGTAAAGAAATCAAGGCTTTCCTCGAACTTATTGGTATACATTTCGACATGGCCCAGATGCGCCAGATCGAAGGCGGGATTTGTCGGTTCGCTCATGGTTCCCTCCTCAAAGTTCGTCAACGGTGCGCGGGAAGATGGACTGGAAGCCCTCGGCATATTGGCAATCGCGCCCGCCGGACTGCCCGCCGGAATTGCGCTTGAAATGGTTAGCACGCTGCTGGGCCACGCGGGTGTAGTAATCCCACAGGTGAACCTGCCCGTTCATATGCTCCATCGCAGCGCGCTTCTTGTCCCAGACCGGGGTGATGTCGAGGAAGGTG
>JBKEDF010000030.1:0-111963 GCA_047975325.1 Pseudorhodobacter sp.
TCGACATAAGCCGGACCGTTGCCGCGACCGCCTGCACAATCGACATCCGACGCAACAGGGACGCAAGCTCCTTCATAATTCGGGTCACAGTCCTGCGCATTGGATACCTGCGCCAAAGCTATGGCTGCAACGACGGCCAAACACAGGCATAACAGCTTCATGCAACGACCTAACCAAATAACTAATCATGCGACATAAGCATTAACCTTTGTAAATCCGTATTCAACCTGCTGCTCCAGCGAACGGGCGCAGGTCCGTCACATGCCGGTGGCGCTGCGCAGCGACGTGATCTAAAACGTTCACATGAACCTGTTCGACGACGAGATTCCCGATAGCGGCACCGAAAGCGACTCGGGTGGAAATGCCCCACCGCTTTCGGTTTCCGAGATCTCGGGCGCGGTCAAACGCGTAATCGAAGGTGAATTTGGCCGTGTCCGTGTCCGCGGAGAGGTCGGGCGCGTATCCGTGCCGCGCTCCGGTCATATCTATTTCGACCTCAAGGACGACCGCGCCGTCATCGCGGCCGTCAGCTGGAAGGGACAGGCCGCCCGCCTGACCCAGATGCCGGAAGAAGGGCTGGAGGTCATCGCCACTGGCAAGCTGACCACTTTCCCCGGCCAGTCGAAATACCAGCTGATCGTCGAGGAACTGGAGCCTGCCGGCGCCGGCGCCCTGATGGCAATGCTGGAAAAACGCCGCAAGGCACTGGCGGCAGAGGGGTTATTCGATACGGATCGCAAGAAGCCGCTGCCTTACCTGCCGCGCGTGGTCGGCGTCGTTACCTCGCCCTCGGGTGCGGTGATCCGCGACATTCTGCACCGACTGCGCGACCGCTTCCCGACCCATGTGCTGATCTGGCCGGTCGCGGTCCAGGGTGCCGCCAGCGCGGCCGAAGTCGCCGCCGGCATCCGTGGTTTCAACGCCCTTCCGGAAGAAGGCCCGATTCCGCGCCCGGACCTGATCATCGTCGCGCGGGGTGGCGGGTCATTGGAAGACCTGTGGGGTTTCAACGAGGAAATCGTCGTCCGCGCCGTCGCCGACAGCACAATCCCGCTGATTTCGGCGGTTGGACACGAGACCGACACCACCCTGATCGATTTCGCCGCCGACCGCCGCGCACCTACCCCAACCGCCGCCGCCGAGATGGCCGTGCCAGTGCGGCGGGAATTGGGCCTGCAGCGCCAGCAGGCGCGGCTGCGCATGGCGCAGGCCATGGCCCAACGGCAGGAGCGGCTGGCGCAGCGACTACTGGATTTGGGCCGCGCGCTTGGCCGCCCGCAGGCGTTGACCGAAGCGGCACGTCAACGGCTGGACTTCCGGGGCGGGGCATTGTAACCGGCACTGAAAAACTTCACCCATCGCCGCAGCGATCGGTTGAATGGACTACGCCTGTCCCCAGCCATGCTCTCGCGTCTGACAGACGGAGCCCAAACCGCGCTCGACAACCTGACCCGACATTAGGGTAACGCCGGCAAGACCTGGAATGATCGCCGTCGCGACCTGCTGAACGGCCTGGCACAAAGATTGAAGAACAGCCAGGCCAGGATGCTTATTGACGCCCGCCGCAAGGCAACTGAAGGGCGGGACCGGCTGCGCCCCCTTGATGAACGGCTGGCGGCAGCGCTCAAACGCAGTATCACCCAACGTGAAAACACGCTGGAGCGGCTGGACCGGATGCGCGTCTCGCTCGGTTATACACAGACGCTGGCGCGTGGATTTGCCGTAGTGCGTGATAACAATGGCCACATCCTGACATTGGCAGAAACCGCCCGCAAGTCCCAGAAATTGATAATAGAATTTTCTGACGGCACACTGCCGGCGCAACCCGATCGCGATCTTCAGGGATCCTTGTTCTGATCGGGTAATGGCTTCGGGCGATCGTCCCATTCACCAGACAGGATACGTTCCGCGTCGCCCTTCGGGTCGTCAAATTGCCTCGTCCTCAGCGACCAAAGAAATGCCGCCAACCCGCCCGCGCCAAGCAGGATCGAAACCGGAATCAGGATAATCAGGATTTCCATCAGCGCAGCCTCAGGGCATTCAACGTCACGCTGATCGAGCTGAAGGACATCGCCAGCGCTGCCATCAGCGGCGTCGCAAGCCCAGCCATCGCAAAGGGCACGGCAACGATATTGTAAGCGATGGAAATGGCGAAATTCTGCTTGATCCGCCGCCGCGCCGTCGCTGACAACGTCAGCGCATCGGCAACCGGGGCCAGATCCTGCCCCATCAACACGATGTCAGAGGCCACCCTTGCCGCATCCAGCGCCGTGGCGGGCGAGATGGAGACATGGGCGCGTGCCAGCGCCGCCGTGTCGTTCAGCCCGTCACCAACCATCAAGACCTTCGCGCCTTGTCCGGCCAGACCGGCCACCGTCGCCTCCTTCTCTTGCGGGGTTACCCCGGCGCGGTATTCGACAATACCAAGCGCCGCCGCCGCGCGCATCACGGCCCCCTCGGTATCGCCCGAAAGCATCAGCACGCGCCGCCCCTGTCCGCGCAGCGCCGCCACGCATTCGGCCGCACCGGGGCGCAGTGCATCAACGAAATGCAGAACGACCGGCGCATGCCCCTCGACCGCCAGAACACTGACAGGGCCATCGGCATCAGGCACCGTCACGCCAGTCCAATCAGCACGGCCCAAGCGGACACGGCGGCCTTGCCAAACGGCTTCGACGCCATAGCCGGGCATTTCACGCGGTCCTTCGGCAAAAGCAGCAGGCATGATGCCTTCGCCCTGCAATGCACCTGCAAGCGCGCGCGACAACGGATGGCCGGATCCATTGGCTGCTGCCAGAGCAACCGGGCGCAACATCTCGGGCAGATAGGTTGCGCTGACCAGTGCGGGCTTGCCCATGGTCAAGGTGCCGGTCTTGTCGAAAACGACCGTCTCGACCTCGGCCAGACGCTCCCGCGCGGTGCCCTCCTTGATCAGAAGACCCCGTTTGAACAGCTTGCCAGAGGCCGCCGTCACCACTGCCGGCACCGCCAGCCCAAGTGCGCAAGGACAGGTGATGATCAGGACCGCCGCAGCGACATTCAGCGCCAGCCGCCAGTCGCCGGTCGCATACAGCCAGCCAAGCAGACTACACAGCGCCAACAGATGCACCGAAGGTGAATAAGCCCGTGCAGCGCGTTCGGCCAATGAGGCGTAGCGCCCGCGCGACGCCTCGGCATTCGCAACCAGATCGGCAAGCCGCGAAAGCGAACTGTTCCTTCCCGCCGCCGTGACGCGCAAATCCAGCGGCCCGGTCAGGTTCACCTCGCCCGCCGACAGCACCGAACCCGGACCGGCCTGCAGAGGCAGGCTTTCCCCGGTCAGAAGCGAGCGGTCGGTGTCCGACATGCCGGCAATCACCTCGCCATCGGCGTCAACACGGGCACCGGGGCGGATGCGGATGTCGTCCCCCGGTGACAGATCGGCCACGTTCACCACGGTTTCGGCCCCGTCCGTCAGAAGAACCGTGCGCGGCACTTCCAAGGCCGTCAGCTCCTCGGCGGCGGAGCGTGCAACCGCGCGGCTTCGATAGTCGAGATAGCGCCCAACCAGCAGGAAGAAACACAGCATGACCGCAGCATCGAACTAGGCGTGATGGCCGGACTTAAGCGTCTCGAACAACGAGATCGCCGTAGCCAGAATCAGCGCGAGCGAGATCGGGACATCCATCCCCAGCCGCCCGGCCCGAAGGCTGGCCCATGCAGAACGGAAAAAGGGCTGGCCTGCAAAAATAACCGTGGGCAGGGCAATTGCCGCCGAAAGCCAATGGAAAAGATCCCGTGTCGCGGCTTCCGCACCGGACCAGACGGCAACCGAAAGCAGCATGACATTCATCATTGAAAATCCGGCCACACCAAGCCGCATCAAGAGATCACGCCCCTGCCGGTCGGTTTCGGTCACCGACAGAAGGCCGGGATCAAGTTCATGCGCCTCATAGCCGACTGCCGCCAGAACCGGGATCAGATCGGCGGCCTCCACCCCCGGTGCAGCCTCCACCGACACGCGCCTCTGGGTCAGGTTCACACGGGCCGAACGCACATCCGGCAGGGCCCCAAGTGCATTTTCAACGGCGGACATGCAGGCTGCGCAATGTATCCCGGGCAGGGAAAGGACCAGCCGCGCATCCCTGCCTGCCGCCACCTCCTGCACCAGTCGTTCCGCCTCGGGTGCTACCGCACAGGCCGGGCAGGCTGCGGGGCGTACCGTTTGGGGGAAAGCATCTGTCAGGGCCAAGGCCTCAGCCTTTCACGTAAAGATCAATCCGTTGCCGGAACAGCGTGCCATCGGGGGCTTCGGCCTCAACATGCAGCATCCACTTGCCCGATGGCAAATCCAATGGTGCCACAAAGGCCGAACCATAGCGCGTAAATTCAGGATAGAGATCCTCTTTTGCTGCGGTTGGGCGGCCGACCAGAACCTTCAGCCCCAGAATTTGGGCCGGATCGCCTTCGGCATCGGCAAAGGATAACCGCAATACGGCCTCCGCCGGATCATATTCGGACGCCAGCGACCAGCCAAGCGCCCGCTGCGCGGCCTGATCCGCATCGAATCTCTGCGAGGCAACATAGGAATTCTGCACTTCCAGACCGGGAAAGGTGGAAATGGCCTTCCAGGCCATCACCAGGTTCACCGCAATAATCAGACCAAAGGCCGCAGCGGTAATGGCAAAGACCTTGCGTCCCGTTATCTCCCCCATCTCAATCGTCCTTGCCGTTGAATACCGTATCATGACCGACGCGATTGCTTGTGCCAACCTCTTCGATCCAAAGCCGCAGATCTGTACGATCGGCCACCGCCGCCGCCGATCCCGGGGCAGCAGTAACATAGACGCGCTGCATCTTCTGTTCATTGGCAGGGACAGTCACGGTCAGACCCCCCGTTCCTTCAAGCGAGATCTGCAAGGGCGCCTCCGAGATCAGGGAGATCTGGAAATCGGCATCCTGACCACCCTTGTTCAGCAGGCGCATATCATAGGTGTTCCGAATCGACCCATCCGACAGGGTCACGAATATCGGATTACGCACCGGGGTGATATTGACATCGATGGGTGAACGCAAAAACAGCGCCACGACCAGCCCGACCCCGACAGCCGACCATAGCGCCGTATAGAGGATCGTGCGGGGCCGGAAGATATGTTTCCAGGCCGATTTCGGGGCAGCCCCTTCGCGTTCGGCATTTTCATCAGTCAGCGCCATATAGCCGATCAATCCGCGCGGCCGGTCGATCTTGTCCATGACATCATTGCAGGCATCGATGCAGAGCGCACAGGTGATACAGGCCATCTGCTGGCCCTCGCGAATATCGATCCCCATTGGGCAGACATTGACGCAGGCCATGCAATCTATGCAGTCGCCCTGCCCCTCATCGATCTTGCCCTTCTTCAGCTTGCCACGCGGTTCCCCCCGCCATTCGCGATAGCCGACTGTCAGAGTTTCCTCATCCATCATCGCCGCCTGGATCCGTGGCCAGGGACAGGCATAGATACAGATCTGTTCGCGAAAGAAACCACCAAACAGGAAGGTTGTCGCCGTCAGGATTGCCATGGTCGTATAGGCAATGGGATGCGCCTGCCCAAGGACAAGATCCCGCGCCAGTGTCGGGGCATCGGTGAAATAGAAAATCCAGGCCCCGCCCGTCATCAGCCCGATCAAAAGCCATGCCGTCCATTTCAGCGCGGTCTTGCGGATCTTTTCCACCGTCCATTTCGACCTGTGCAACCGCAGCCGCGCATTTCGATCCCCTTCAATCCAGCGTTCCACAAGGATGAAAAGATCGGTCCAGACGGTCTGCGGGCAGGCATAGCCACACCAGACCCGCCCGGCAGCAGAGGTGAAAAGGAAAAGCCCCAGCCCTGCCATGATGAGCAGGCCAGCCACGAAATAGAATTCATGGGGCCATATTTCGATCATGAAGAAAAAGAACCGCCGATTCGCCATATCGATCAGGACGGCCTGATCCGGCAGGCTGGGCCCACGATCCCAGCGAATCCACGGGGTGATGTAGTAGATCCCCAGCGTTACCGCCATGATCCACCATTTCAGGGTTCTGAAGCGTCCTGTTACCCGACGCGGAAAAACCGGTTCCCGCTTGGCATAAAGCGACTCCGGCTGGCTATCCTGGCTGGTCAATGCGCGTTTCTCCGACAGGCCTCTGCGGCCAAGATATCTGCCGAGTCTTAAAGACCCACCTTGACCTGCATCAATTCAAGCGTAATGATACCAGAAATGCCCTGCGGCATTTTGCCTGCGGCAACAAAACCGCGAATAGGCACCGGCTCCCCCTCAGGAAACGCGCGAACAGGAAAGGGGCCGGTGCCATGCCCCGATGGGACATGGCAATCTTATCGGCCAAAAACAGCACAAAAACTTTGATCTTGATCAATCCGGTGCATTTTACCTTTGCACCAAAGCAATTTTTACCATCCGTGGAAAAATATAAAATATCGTTTATTTCCATGTATTGGAGGAAAATAGCCCATCCACCCCGACGGAACTAGGCCAGAATATTCGCAACCCTGTTACGCAGGGCGGGAATCGTTTCCGCCTCGAACCAGGGATTGCGACGCAGCCAAAGGTTGTTGCGCGGGCTTGGATGCGGCAGGAGAATCGCCGGAGAATCCATCGACTGTGCCTGCGCGCGTTCGGCCAATGTCCGGCCTTCGCGCGGCGGCAGATGCCAGTCCTCGGCATAGCGGCCAATCACCAGCGTCAGGCGAATCGCGGACATTTCCGCCATGAGATCGGCACGCCAGGCTTCCGCGCATTCGCGCCGGGGCGGAAGGTCACCCCCCTTGCCCCTGCCGGGATAACAAAACCCCATTGGCACAAGCGCGATACGACCGGCATCGTAAAAGACATCCCGCCCGACCCCCAGCCAATTCCGCAGCCTGTCGCCCGAGGGATCATCGAAAGGACGCCCCTTTGCATGGGTGATACGCCCCGGCGCCTGGCCAACGACCAGAAGCCGGGCAGAGGAGGAAGCCTGCAAAATCGGGCGCGGACCCAGGGGCAGGTCCTTGCATATGTGGCAGGCACGAATACGGGCCAGCAATTCTTCCATCCCCGAAGGATAGTACATTTCGCACCCGTATCGCATCAGAATTTACGCCCCCGCCCGGCCAATCACCAAGGGAGGGTCCAACTATTCGCCTCCGCCCAATCCGTGGACATAAACCGCCACCGCGCGAATATCGGCCTCCGACAGGCGGGAATTCCAGTTGGGCATCATGCCCGCGCGGGCATTTTCCACCGTATAGGTGATATCTTCCACCGAACCGCCAAAGAGCCAGATCGCATCATTCAATCGCGGGCCACCCAAGTCACGTATCCCTTCGCCCTCATCCCCATGACAGGAAGCGCAATTATCGGCAAAGACTGCAGCCCCCGCTTCGGCCAGGGCCGGATCATGGTCCTGACCCGAAATTGCCCGAACATGCTGCACGACCTCCGTGATCTGCTGCTTGTCCAGAAGTTCATCCACCCCGAAACGCGGCATTTCGGCATAGCGGGTCTCATCATCAAGATCGGACCGGACCCCGTGGGTCACAGTATAATAGATGTTTTCGATATCGCCGCCCCAGATCCAGTCATCATCCAGAAGATTCGGATAGCCCGAGGCCTGAACCCCCGCCGCCCCCGACCCGTGGCATTGCGCACACCAGGTCCGGAAAACCGCCGCGCCTGCATTGCGGGAAAAATCGGCAAGTTCCGGATCATTGGCAATCCCGGTCAGTTCCGCCTCCTCAAGCCGCACGCGCATCGGCGCATTGGCCTCATTGAAACGCTGGATTTCCGCCGCCACATCAGCCCGCGTCGAATGACTCAGAAGGCCGGGTGTGGCCGCAGAGATCAGCGGCCAGGCCGGATAGGCGATCGTATAGCCAATGGCCCAGATAATGGTGAGATAAAAACTCCAGAGCCACCAGCGCGGCATGGGATTGTCAAATTCCTCAATCCCGTCCCAACTATGGCCGGTGGTGTTGACGTCCCTGGGTTTCGTGGTTGGTTTCCTGCTCATTTCCGCGCTTCCTTCGCCATGGTGGCCGCGGTTTGGGCCGGTTTTTCCTCATTGCGAAAGATGGATGAAGCCGCATCCTCATGTATCGGTCGGCTACCCGGGCGGAAAACCCAGAAAACCACCCCCAGAAAGACAAGGGTCAGGGCCAGAAGCATCCAGCTATCGGCAAAGGCCCGCAAAAGACTGTAGGTTTCCATTACGCCCTCCTTACCGGCTGGCATCAGGCTGGAAGGTCGAAAAATCGACCATCGTACCCAGAACCTGAAGATAAGCCACCAGCGCATCCATCTCGGTCAGATCGCGCTGGCCGTCGAAATTGCGTACATTGGCCGCAGCATAGCGTTCCTGAAGCCCGTCATAATCACTGTCGGGATCCGCCTGCGCCCGGAAATCGGCCATCGCATTTTCAATCATCTCATCCGAATAAGGGACACCAACCATCCTGTTGGCCTTCATCGCATCACCAACATAACGCCCGTCGATTCGCGTGTTCATAAGAAAGGCATAGGGTGGCATGATCGATTCCCGCACCACGGATTGCGGATTGATCAGGTGATCGACATGCCATTCATCCGAATAGCGCCCGCCAACCCTTGCCAGATCCGGACCGGTCCGCTTGGACCCCCATTGGAACGGATGATCATACATTGATTCCGCCGCCAGCGAATAATGGCCATAGCGTTCGACCTCATCACGCATCGGGCGGATCATCTGGCTGTGGCAGGTGTAACAGCCTTCACGGATATAGATATGCCGTCCCGTCAGTTCCAGCGGCGTATAGGGCCGCATGCCTTCAACCTTCTCAATGGTGTTTTCGAGATAGAAAAGCGGCACGATCTGCACCAGTCCGCCAATGGACACCACCAGAAAGCTGAGGACCAGAAGCAGCGTGGCATTGGTTTCGATGATCTTGTGTTTATCGAGAATGGACATTCGTTCCCCCCTCATTCGGCCGGAACGAAGGCGTTGTCCGTTGCCTTCTCAGGCAAGGCACGCACCGTCATCCAGAGATGATAGCACATGACGACGCCCCCACCGAGGAACATCACCCCGCCCAGGGCCCGCACCACATACATCGGGAATTTCGCGGAAACCGTATCGGCAAAGGCATTGACGAGGAAACCATTGGCATCCACTTCCCGCCACATCAGCCCTTCCATGATACCCGTGACCCACATCGATGAGGCGTAAAGCACGATCCCGATCGTCGCGAGCCAGAAATGCCAGCTGACCAGCCGGAGCGAATAGAGCCTCTCCCGCTGCCAGAGTTTCGGCACGAGAAAATAGAGCGCCCCGAAGGTGATCATCCCGTTCCAGCCAAGCGCGCCGGAATGAACGTGACCGATGGTCCAGTCGGTATAGTGGCTCAGCGAATTTACCGCCTTGATGGACATCATCGGCCCCTCGAAGGTGGACATGCCGTAAAAGCCGATGGAAACCACCATCATCCGGATGATCGGGTCGGTCCGAAGCTTGTCCCAGGCCCCCGAAAGCGTCATCAGCCCGTTGATCATGCCACCCCAACTCGGCATCCAGAGCATGATCGAAAAGACCATCCCCAGCGTCGCGGCCCAATCAGGCAGGGCCGTATAGTGCAGATGGTGCGGCCCGGCCCAGATATAAAGGAAGATCAGCGCCCAGAAATGGATGATCGACAGCTTGTAGCTGTAGACGGGGCGTTCGGCTTGCTTGGGCACGAAATAATACATCATGCCCAGAAAGCCCGCCGTCAGGAAGAAACCCACGGCATTATGGCCATACCACCATTGCACCATCGCATCCTGCACACCGGCAAAGACCTGTACCGATTTCGACCCGAAGACGGAGACGGGCACGCTCAGATTATTGATGACATGCAACATCGCCACGGTGACGATGAAACCCAGATAGAACCAGTTCGCCACATAGATATGCGGCTCCTTTCGCTTGATCAGCGTTCCCAGGTAGATGATGAGATAGGCCAGCCAGACAATGGTCAGCCACCAGTCCACATACCATTCCGGTTCGGCATATTCCTTGGATTGCGTCGCACCCAGAAGATAACCCGTCGCCGCCAATACGATGAAAAGCTGATAGCCCCAGAAGACGAACCAACCCATATTGCCGCCCCACAACCGAACCGCGGAGGTCCGCTGCACAACATAGAAGGAAGTCGCGATCAGCGCATTGCCACCAAAGGCGAAGATTACTGCGGAGGTATGCAGGGGCCGCAGGCGGCCAAAATTCAGATAACCCTCGGACCAGGCAAAATTGAGCTGCGGAAAGGCAAGCTGGAAGGCGATGACAACCCCGACAAGAAAACCGACCACACCCCAAAAGGCGGTGGCGATTACACCCGCGCGGACAACACCGTCAAAATATTCCGTCGCGGGGATGGGCTTCCTGGGATCCCCAAGCACCCGCAACTGCCACATGAACATCCCCGCCGCAACCAGCATGATGGTTGCCGCATTGACCATATAGGCCAGATCGCGCGCGTAATTGGCCGCGATCGCAGCCAGCAACGCAACCAATCCGAACCCGATCAGCTTAACGTAGTCCCACATCTGTTTTTTCGTCCCTTCGCAACCCGCCGGCAGATGGTAATCCCTCCGGATATTCGCTGTTTTTTTGTCTTTCACGCCGCAGCGCAGAAACCGCCTTGATCTAGATCATACGCGACCCGGATTCTGTTTGATCCGCGTCAAATCGTCCTGCCCGGCAAAACCCTATACTGTAGCCAAAATCACATTCGAGGAGTTGGCGTCATGGCCTATAAATCCATATTGACGGTGCTTTCATCGCAAAGCCGGGCCGAGCGGATTTTCACCGCTGCAGCCGACCTTGCCGTAGCGCAGGATGCGCATCTTGAGGCACTCTGCCTGGGGTTTGACCGGGTCCAGGTTGGCTATTCCTATATCGAGGCCGGCGCCGCGCTGCTCGAAGCAAACCATGAAAGGGCAAAGGAGGATGCGCTGGCAGTCGAGGCCGCCGCAAAGAAAGCCGCCGCCAGCCAGCCGGAAAGCCTCCGCTGTACCATTGAAACCGCGGTGACCATGCCCGGCAGCACAACGGAACTGATCGGGCCGCGTTCACGGTTTTCCGATCTCCTGATCCTGGACAAACCCTATGGCAAGGGACGGCTTCCCGAAGAGGAGGCCATCACCGAAGCCGGGCTGTTCGAAGGTCGGGCGCCGGTTCTCATGCTGCCCGAGGGCAGCGCTGTGACCAAACCGAAATGCATCGTGCTCGCCTGGAATCAAAGCGAGGAGGCAACGGTTGCCGCCCGCCGTGCCCTGCCCTTCATGCGGCAGGCGGAAAATGTGGTAATCACCGTCATCGACCCGCCGAAACATGGCCCTGAACGGTCCGATCCCGGTGGCCCGCTTTGCAAACTGCTGTCCCATCATGGCGTGCGGGCCGAGGTTTCCGTCCTGACCAAGACGAAACCACGCGTATCGGATGTGCTGCTGGGCCAGATCCAGGACCGCAATGCCGATCTGCTTGTCATGGGGGCCTATGGCCATTCGCGCTTCCGTGAGGCGATCCTGGGTGGCGCCACGCGCAACATACTGGAACAGGCGGATATCCCTGTCCTGATGGCCCACTGACCCGAACGCCCCTCCCTGTCCCACTCCCCGTAGGGGGGGTGCGGATGGTTCCGGGGTGTTCATGGTCTTGATGCACGCGGCTTTTCTGCTAGAAGCAGGACGAAACAAAGGGCTTGGAAAGCTTCGCGTATTTGCCCGAACCGCGAACGGGACGGCCCGATGCCCTGATAATGCAGGATCGCGGAAAGATTGCCATGACCACCGGCGTTGTCATCGTCACCTATAATGCCAGCGATGTCATTCTCGACTGTCTCGAAAGCCTGATTGCAAGCCACAATACCGATCTGCGGATCGTGGTGGTGGACAATGCCTCATCAGACGATACCGTGGCGCGGATACGGGCCTGGGCGGATAATCCGACGCTCTGGCAGGGATCAGATGACGGGCAATTTGTACCCGTGGCACATGGCCCGATCCACCTGACGGAAAAGGTTCCTGCGGCAGCGTCCGGTGAACTGGCGCTGATTGCACATCCGGTCAATACCGGGTTTGCGGGCGGTGTGAATATCGGCTTGCGGCTATTGCAGGCGGATCCCGGGGTGGATTACTTCTGGATACTCAACCCCGATTGCGTCGCGGAAAATGAAACCGCAGCCCGGCTTGAGGCCGAAGCAGCCCGGGTCAAGGATCATTTCAGTCTGATCAGCGGCAGGATTTACTACAAGAAACCGGATCTGATGATCCAGTCCGACGGCGGACGGATCAATTTCCTGACCGGCATTTGCAGCCCCTTCAACCTGGGCAGGATCGGCCGGGACATTGCCGCCCCGCCAGCCCGGGATCTCGACTATGTCACGGGAGCGCATATGTTTGCCTCCCGGGCCTTTCTGGAACAGGCCGGGCTGATGCCCGAGGAATATTTCCTGTATTATGAGGAAATGGACTGGTGCTGCCGCCGGGGCGATCTTCCAATGTTGTTCTGCACGGAAGCCGCCGTTCATCATGATGGCGGCCATTCACTGGGCTCGGCCACCCTGCGCCAGGGTCCATCGGCCATGGCAAGCTATTTCATGGGGCGCAGCAGGATGCGTTTCATCCGCCGTTACCGCCCGCTCGCCCTGCCCGTTACCTTTGGTTATTCGGCGGCAAAGGCAATGAAGTATCTGCTCAAGGGCCAGTCGCCCGCCGCCTTTGGCCTGCTGCGCGGGATCTGCGGGCTCAATCCCACGGCCGAGGTGACAAAACGCCTGCGGCCAAACCTGTAGGGCCGGTATCACACCGCCCGCAGATATAACAATGTGGCCGGATTTTAATCCGGTCACATTGCCATTCTCACCTTATAACGCTGATGCTGCGCAATTTTGATGGTATCAAAATTTCTTCCGTCAGCCATAGCTCCGGACAGCGCATCGGGATATCGGAACCGTATCAGCCCTTTTTCAGGCAACGCTGGCCCAGAACTTCAGCGATCTGCACCGCATTCAGCGCGGCACCCTTGCGCAGATTGTCGGAGACACACCAGAAATTCAGCCCGTTCTCAATGGTCGAATCCTGCCGGATCCGGCTGATATAGGTGGCATAATCGCCCACGCATTCAACCGGGGTAATATAGCCGCCATCCTCACGCTTATCGACCACCAGAATACCCGGTGCCTCACGCAGGATCTCGGTTGCCTCTTCCCAATCGAGAAAATCCTCGAATTCCACATTGATCGCCTCGGCATGCCCTACAAAGACCGGCACACGTACGCAGGTCGCGGTGACCTTGATCGACTTGTCGACGATCTTCTTTGTCTCTGCCACCATCTTCCATTCTTCCTTGGTCTGACCATCGTCAAGGAAGACATCGATATGCGGGATCACGTTGAAGGCAATCTGCTTGGGGTAGACATCCGGTTCCACCTCCTGACCCGGAACGAACATGCCCTTGGTCTGGTTCCACAGTTCATCCATCGCATCCTTGCCGGTCCCGGAAACGGATTGATAGGTGGATACCACCACGCGCTTGATCCGTGCGCGTTCATGCAGCGGCTTCAGCGCCACCACCATCTGGGCCGTCGAACAGTTCGGATTGGCGATAATGTTCCTGTTGGTATAGTTCTCAACCGCTTCGGCGTTTACCTCCGGCACCACAAGCGGCACATCGGGATCGTAACGGTAAAGCGAGGAATTATCGATCACCACACAGCCGCTCGCAGCCGCTTTCGGTGCATAGGTCCTGGTTGCATCCGAACCAATGGCGAAAAGCGCGATATCCCAGCCGGTAAAATCAAACTGGGCCAGATCCTGGGTCTTCAGCGTCTTGTCCCCGAAGCTCACTTCGGTTCCCAGAGATTTGCGCGATGCAAGCGCCGCAATCTCATCCACGGGAAAAGCGCGCTCGGCCAGAATATTGAGCATCTCCTTGCCCACATTTCCCGTCGCGCCGACAACAACGACCCTATAGCCCATCATGGCCTCCTGTTTCTAGCGCCGCTGCTTTATCGCAACGGGCCGGGCGGGGAAAGTGGAAACGGCAATCAGTCAGTACGATCCCGTGCAAAGAGGTAGATGCACAACCCCAGCACCACGACGATGGCAAACCAGCCAAAGATTGCGGTAAAGGGTGCCTCAGACGGCACCTTGGCCGCGTTACGATAAATCACGCTTGACCATATCTGCGCCACGCCGACCGCACCAAGACTGAACAGATTCATCAGCGAAACCCCCCGCCCGACCAGATGGGCAGGAAAAAGGGCCCGTGCATGGGCAATCATCAACGGGAAAGCCGCACCGAAGAACCCCAGCCCCGCCATTGCAAGCCCGATCGCCACTTCCCCCGAAAGCGGGAAGGCCCAAAGTGCCAGCAGGCAGGCCAATGCCACCAGGTTTCCAATGAAAGCCGGCCATTTCCGTGAATGGAAAAGCCGCTCCATCGGCCCATAGGCAAAATTACCCAGAACCATCGCAATCCCCATGACGAGGGTCACGACCCCGATCACTTCGGTCCCCGCGCCATAGACAATCGAATAGAGCGGACCTATCCACAGCCCGCGTATCGCTGCGGCCGGAAAATAGCAGACCATCATCATCGGAATGATGAACCACAATGCCCGAAGTTTCAGTAGATCCAGAACCGAGCCACGCTCCCTGGTCTCAAGCGGTGGCGGATCGCGCACGAGTATCAGGATCCCCGCGGCAATCGCCAGGGTCAGGGCCGTAAGCACCAGGACTGCGCCACGCCAGCCCATTGCCTCCACGGCCATGGCCATCGGCAACGAAGCCCCGATATTTCCCAGATTGCCAGTCCCGACCATCACCCCCGCCACAGTGCCGAAAACGGCAGGTGAATAGACCCGGGCGATGATGAAGTAATTCGCCATCAGGACAGGCGAACACCCGATACCCAGCAGCAGCATCGCCAGTTTCAGCGTCCATGCCCCCTGCGCCATGGCAAAAAGCAGGGCGCCGCCACCACCTGCAACCGAAAAAAGCACCCCCGCCGTCAGGCGTGGTCCAACCCGGTCCAGCGCCCAGCCGACAGGAAGCTGAAACAACGCGAAGACCAGAAACCAGAGACCGGAGGCACTGGCCAGGTCTTCGGCATTGACCCCCAGATCGCGCTGCAGGGCCGGAGCCAGCACAGCCAGGAAGGCCCGGTAGAACTGGCTCATGACAAAGGCCAGCATCAAGACAATAATTCCTGCCTGCACTCTGCTCTTCCTATCCCCGGCTGCTTTCTTCACCCCGGTCCAGATATCCCCCGGGAGGCCGGGTTCAAACCGCCTGCATCTGTATCGGACGTTCCCGGATTGGCAGATGGACGATCGCGGAAAAAGCCCCGACACCAATGCCGATCCACCAGACCAATGTGTAATTCCCGGTCAGGTCATACATGCTTCCACCCAGCCAGACACCCAGAAAACCACCTATCTGATGGCTCAGAAAGACCAGCCCGTAAAGCGTCCCCATATAGCGCAGCCCGTAGATATGCGCGACCAGCCCGGAAGTCAGCGGCACCGTCGCCAGCCACAGCCCCCCCATCACCAATGAAAACACCACGACCGATCCGGGTGTTATCGGCAGCATGATGAAAAGGGCCGCAACCACCGTTCGCAGGGTATAGATCCCCGCCAGAAGGTATTTCTTGGTATAGCGCTGTCCCAGCCAGCCTGCGGTAATCGTGCCCACGACATTTGCAAGCCCGATCAATGCGATAGCCACTGCCCCCAGGGTCGAGGTCGTCGTCACGCCCAGGCCGGCCAGCATCCCGTTCGGGTCGATCGGGCCGCACATTTCAGTCACAAGGGCCGGGAAATGCGCGGTGATAAAGGCCAGCTGATAGCCGCAGGAAAAAAAGCCCAGAAAGATCAGGGTGAAGGAAGGGTCGCGAAAGGCACGGCCCAGAACCTTGCTTAATGTTTCCTCCAGTTCCGCCTTGCCTGCCACCACCGGTGCACGCATGAGCGGCAGCGCCAGAAGGCTGGCCAGGATAATCCCGGCAAAGATGATGAAAACCACCTGCCAGCTGTAGCTTTGCAGCAAAACCTCCGCCAGAGGTGCGCCGATAATCTGCCCTGCCGATCCTGCAGCCGTCCCGATCCCCAGCGCCATGGACCGGTTTTCGGCACTGGTTGCACGCCCGATGACAGCCAGGATCACACCAAAACCTGTCCCCGCAATTCCGAAACCCACCATGACTTCAAGCAACCAATGTTGCCCGGGTGTGACGGCAAAGGACGACAGCACCAGCCCCGCCGCATAGGTCAGCCCACCCAGGAAAATCGTACGACGGTCCCCGAACTTTTCCGCCAGGGCGCCAAAAATCGGCTGCCCGATCCCCCAGGCCAGGTTCTGGATCGCGATAGCCATGGAAAAATCCGCCCGCGCCCAGCCAAATTCTTCCGCGATCGGAATCTGAAAGACCCCGAAACTCGCCCGGATCGCGAAACCAAGCATCAGGATCACGCAACCCGCAATCAACACAGGCGTAAAGAGCGGCGTTTTTTCCGGCATGTTCGCAACTCCCAACTGGAAAGGCGGTCACCTTGCCATGCCCAAGGCCGGGGTCAATGGCGAAATTGTATGCGACACAATCGACCGGCAGCCCGCCCCACGGGGCTGTCGCAGGTATAAACAGGTCTAAGGTGGTCTTCTGTCAGGATCCTACAGGGTCACCTGATGTTCATATTGGCCCGTCTGATCCGTCTCGATCCGGAAAACCTTGCCGGTATCGGGATATTCGGCCAACCCGGCCGCATCGATCCCGACAGCGGCGGTGGTCACGAACAGGCTTTTCATTTCCGGTCCGCCAAAGGCCGGGCAGGAGGCCTGTCTCGCACCAACCGCATGGCGTTGAACCGGCCTTCCCCGGTCATCATAGACCGCAACGCAGGCCCCTCCCCAATGCGCAACCCAGATCTGCCCGGCCTTGTCGATCACCGCACCATCGGGGCGCAGGCCTTCGGCCCGGGTATCGACATGCACGACCGGATCCCCCTTTGGCCAACCATTGCCATCCAGCGCCACGCGCCGGATCTGGCAATCATCCGTATTGGCAAAGCAGGCATAGCTGCCATCGGGTGCAAAGCAGGTCGCATTGGGGACGGTAATCCTGTCGTAAAGCCTGCGCAGTTCGCCCTTGTAATAGCGGTAGATCGCCCCCGCGCCGGGTTCGGATGCCTTGCCCATCGTCCCGATCCAGAAGCCGCCATAGGGATCGGCACGTCCGTCATTGGATCGCGTAACCGGATTATCGGCCTCCAGCGCGATGATATCCTCACGCGTACCCGTGGTAAGGTCAAACCGGAAAAGCGCCGTTTCCGAGGCGATCAGCAATGCATCCCGCCCGATCCAGCCTGCGGCGGAGACATGTTCCCCCAGGGCCCATTCCCGCGCCTTGTCGCCTTCCCGGGTCAACAGGCGCTTGCCAAGGATATCGAACCAGAAGATCTGTTCCCGCAGCGGGTGCCAAAGCACCCCCTCACCCAATTCGCATTTCCGGTCGTCGAAAATCCCGTTCATTCCATCTCCTCCCATGCCCGTACCAGATCACGCGCGCGCGCACCGGTTTCTTCGGCACTCAATCCCGGTTTGTAAAGTGCGGTTCCGATGCCGAAACCCGATGCCCCTGCCTTACGCCATTGGGCAAAATTCCCCGGTCCGACCCCGCCCACGGCAAATATTTCGGTGTCAGGGGACAACACTGCGCGCAGGGCCTTCAACCCTTCGACACCCATCAGGAAGGAAGGAAATATCTTGAGCCCCGTCGCACCGGCACCAAGGGCCGCAAAACATTCCGTCGGGGTCAACGCACCGGGCCAGCTTTGCAATCCCCGCGATGCCGTTGCGCGGATCACCGCCGTATCGGTATTGGGGGAAACGATCAGCCGCCCTCCCGCATCCTGCACCTGCGCCACCTGATCCTCCGTCAGGACCGTCCCGGCCCCGATCAGCGCCCGTGAGCCGAATTCGCGCGCCATGGCCGCGATTGAAACCAATGGATCGGGGGAATTCAGCGGCACTTCGATCCGGTCAATCCCCGCCTCGATCAGGGCATGGGCAACCGGTAATGCTTCCTGCGGGGTAATCCCGCGCAAGATGGCAATCAGGGGCAGACTCATAGGGAACCTCGCAATGTCGAAAGCCCGGCAAGTGCGCAGGCAGAACCCGAAAGCTGACGCGGTTCTACCCCCTGGGCCAGAAGCGCCGCACCATAGCGGCCGGAAAGTGCGGCATCACCGATCAACGTAACGGGTTGGCCCAGCCAATAAGGCCGCGCCGCCGCAAGTTCGACCCCGATCAACAGACCCGAAAGCCTGGCCCGGGCGGCGCCGGGATCAAGCCCATGCAAAAGACCCTGGGCGCGCAGGCCGAAAAGTCGTGCGGCAAAACGATGCGGATGCGAGATCGCATCGGAAAGGGCATCCCCGAAGGCATCATCCTGCCAGCTGTCACCCGAAATCCCGTGCCGCAGAACGGATTGTTTCGAAAGCAGGGCGAACAGTTCCCCGGTCAGGAAGGTCTGGAAACTGACAACCTCCCCCGCGCTGACCTGAACCCATTTCGAATGGGTTCCGGGCAGGCAGATCACGCCATCAAAACCGGGATGCAGCGCCAGCGCGCCGGCAATCTGGGTTTCCTCCCCCCGCATCACATCGGCAGGAGCCTCCTGCGACAGGCCCGGCGCAATCCTGAAATCGATGCGGGGGTCGCGGGCAGGCACCATTGTCAGCGCCCCGGCATCAAGCGGCGTGCAGGGCACCTTGCGATAGGCGGCCTCCTGCCACCCCTGCCGCGCGCCAACCATTCCACAGGCCAGAATGGGGATCCGGCCGGTTTCCGGCAGCCACTCCCCGATAAGGTCAAGCAGGGCAGGTTCAAATTCGGCCGGCTTCAACCGCCCCATCCCCCTATCCGATATCCGGGTCTCCGCCGGACCATCCGGCCCCATCATGGTGGTGCGCAGGTTGGAAGTTCCCCAATCGGCGGCAATCCAGTCCGGCCTCATCCCATCACCACCCTGTCCAAACCGCCGCCCGTTATGAATACGGGTTTTTCGTGCAGGTCGGGAAAGCAGTGCTCTGGCATGGAAAGGCTCCTTTGGCCGGGCTATGTCCGCTCCGGCTCTGTCATGCGTCGGGTGGGCAAGGCGACCACGGGTTCAATCGGCGCCAAGATGCCGGATCCCCCGGGATTGCGCCAGCGCAATCTGGCGGGCACGTTCACGGAACCGGATGCGGTCCGCTTCATCATATTCGTCCTTGCAGTGATGACATTGCGCGCCTTCCTCATAATCGGGATGGCGGCAATCCCCGGGGGACAGGGGGCGGCGGCAGGCATGGCAGGTGATATGCGGCCCCGGCACCAGCCCATGGCCCACCGAAACCCGCCCGTCAAAAACATAGCATTCCCCCTGCCAAAGGCTTTCTTCCCGGGGGATGTCCTCCAGATATTTCAGAATGCCGCCCTTGAGGTGATAAACATCCTCCACACCCTGGGCCCGCAGATAGCTGGTGGATTTTTCGCAACGGATGCCCCCGGTGCAATACATCGCAATACGCTTGTTGTGGAACCGGTCACGATTGGCCTGCCACCAGGCCGGAAAATCACGAAAGCTTGCCGTGCGGGGATCTACCGCCCCTTCGAAATGACCGATGCCGACCTCATAATCATTGCGCGTGTCGATCACCGCCACATCGGGGGCCGATATCAGCGCATTCCAGTCCTGCGGCGCAACATAGTGACCGACATGGACGGTAGGGTCGATATCGGGTTGGCCCATCGTCACGATTTCCCGTTTCAGCCGCACCTTGAGGCGTCCGAAGGGCTGCGTTTCGGCCGTGCTTTCCTTCCAGTTGAGATTGGCAAAACCCGGCACCGCGCGAATATGGGCCAGCATTGCATCGATACCCGCACGCGTACCCGCAATGGTGCCATTGATCCCCTCGCCCGCCAGCAGGAGCGACCCCCGGACCCCCTGTTTGCGGCCCAGTTCCAACAACGGATCGCGAAGTGCCGCAGGATCGGCAAGCCTTGAGAAATGATAAAGTGCAGCAATAGTGATCATCAGGTTTCCTTCGCGCGGCGGACGGAAAATTGCAAGCCCCGCGCTTGACGCATGCAACAGTCCCCCTTAGGCGAAAGGAGGCCGGAACGGAGGACAGCATGACAGATGAAGCGCTGATCGTCATTGATGTTCAGGGGGATTTCTGCCCGGGCGGCGCGCTGGCCGTAGCGGGTGGGGATCAGATCATCGCACCGATCAATACCCTGATGCGCAGCTTCGGGGCTGTTGTGCTGACCCAGGACTGGCATCCCTCGGATCATAGCTCCTTCGCTGACAATCACCCTGGTGCGGCACCTTTTTCAACGATGCAAATGCCATATGGCCCGCAGGTTCTATGGCCCCGGCATTGCGTTCAGGGAACACCGGGGGCCGAATTTCATGCCAATCTCGACACCAACGCTGCCAATATGGTGATCCGTAAGGGGTTTCATCCTGCAATCGACAGTTATTCGGCCTTTTTCGAGAATGACCATAAGACGGAAACCGGGCTTCATGGATATTTGCGCGACCGGGGCATAAAGCGCCTTGTCCTGGCTGGGCTCGCCCTGGATTTTTGTGTGGCTTATTCGGCCCTGGATGCAGCGCGACTGGGCTATGAGGTCCTGGTGCGTACCGATCTGTGTCGCGCCATTGACCTGGACGGTTCCCGTCACATGATGACGGAAAAGATGCGCAAGGCCGGGGTGCAACTGGCCTGATCCGGTTGATCCGGGGCGGGGTCCTAGCGGGTGCTTTCAACCTCGATCGTCAGATGTGACAGGTCGTGGATATGCGAAAGCTTTGCCCGATAGGCGGCTGGTTCCTGGGGGGCATCGGACTGAACCGAAACAATCGCGCCGTGATGTCCCGGCCCAAGCTGCCAGATATGCAGGTCAGTGATGCGGTCCTGTCCTGTTTCAATCGCTGCACGGATTTCGTCCGGCAGATCTTCCCCATCAGGGATGTAGTCGAGCAGGACGCGGCCCGTGTCACGGATCAGGCCCCAGGACCAGCGCGCAATAACCAGACCCCCAATAATACCCATGGTGGGGTCCATCCAGTTCCATCCATAGAGACTGCCCATGATCAGCGCGGCAATGGCCAGAACCGATGTCAGCGCATCGGCCAGCACATGCAGATAGGCCGCGCGCAGGTTGTTATCAGTGGTATGCCCGTGGTGATGGTGCCCATGATCATGGTGTCCATGCCCATGATGGTGGTGATGATCATCCCGCAGAAGCCAAGCACAGACGAGGTTGACCACAAGACCGATCACCGCAACCGAAATCGCCTGGGGAAAGCTGATCTCAACCGGGTTGGTGAGGCGCACCAGACTTTCCCACCCAATCAGCAGCGCGATCAGCGCCAGAACGACGGCACTGGCAAAACCCGCAAGATCACCAAGCTTACCCGTCCCGAAACTGAACCGCGGGTTGCGGGCGTTTCGCCGGGCGAAGGAATAGGCCAGGGCCGCAATCAGCATGGCCCCGGCATGGGTGGACATGTGCCAGCCATCCGCCACCAGAGCCATGGAGCCAAACAAGGTTCCGGCCGTGATTTCAACCACCATCATGGTTGCGGTGATGGCGATGACAAGCCAGGTGCGACGTTCGTTACGCTGATGGTTGTCACCAAGAAAGACGTGATCATGCGGGCTGGAAAGGCGGGCGGCAGTATTCATTTCATGTAGGTCCTGATGACGTCAATCAGTTCCGCCGCACCTTGCGCGCGCGCCGGATCATCATCCTTGTCGGGGTTTGAGACATGCGCGCGAATGTGGTCTTCAACCAGTTCCGCCGTCAGGCCCGCAAGCGCCCCGCGGATCGAAGCGGTCAAGTTCAACACCTCACCACAGGGGGCCTCGGCCTCCAGCGCACGCTCGACGGCTTCGATCTGGCCCTTCAGGCGGCGCACCCGGGCGAGGAGTTTGGATTTATGCTTGACGGTATGCGACATAGCATAGGGGTATATCCTATTTTTAACTGATACAAGCCTCGTCCCGACGTCGGCTTATCCCGGAAGAGATCGCTGTCATTGAAAAGGGCCGCATCCGGCGAAAGCATCCGGGATCGAAGAACACCGGCACCAAGGCACCCGATGGGGGCACCGCCCGCCACACGGGCCATGGCATGGAGGGGACAGATCAGCACGATATCGCAAAGCGTTTTTCCGCAAATCATTCGGCGCGCAAACTGCTGCATTCATGCCACCGATAGCTGCAAATGCACCCGTTTTTGGCATTTGCCTGCCGATCCGGGGCGGACCGGGCTTGCATGACCCTCCGGATCAAGGCACCACGGGACAACGAGTTCAGGGGGACGGGCCATGGTTGATATCGCAACCCGCGTACATGATCACCAATGGAAGATCGACCCGATCGTCCGGTCACTGATCGATACTGATTTCTACAAGCTCCTGATGTGCCAGTCGGTCTTTCGCAACAAGCCCGATACCGATGTGACCTTCAGCCTGATCAACCGCACCAAATCCATACGGCTTGCCGATCTGGTGGATGAGGGCGAGCTGCGCGAACAGCTGGACCATATCCGCGGCCTCCGGCTGACCCGGGGGGAAAGCACCTATCTGCGAGGTAATACCTTTTATGGCAAACGCCAGATGTTCCGTTCCGATTTCATGGAATGGTTCGAGGGGCTTCAGCTTCCGCCCTATCATCTGGAAAAGCGCGATGGGCAGTATGAACTGACCTTCGAAGGCAAATGGCACGAGGTCATGCTGTGGGAAATCCCCGCGCTGGCGGTGCTGATGGAATTGCGGTCCCGCGCGGTGCTGGAAACGCTGGGGCGGTTCGAATTGCAGGTCCTCTATGCCCGCGCGATGACCAAGCTTTGGGAAAAGATCGAAAGGCTGCGCAGGATCCCGGATCTGAAGATCGCAGATTTCGGCACCAGACGACGACATTCCTTCCTGTGGCAGGACTGGTGCGTCCAGGCCATGACGGAAGGATTGGGCGAAGCCTTTTCCGGCACCTCCAACGTGCGGATCGCGATGCGCCGGGATCTTGAGGCGATCGGAACCAATGCCCATGAATTGCCAATGGTCTATTCCGCATTGGCCGAAACGGATGCGGATCTTGCCCAGGCACCCTATCAGGTCCTGGCCGACTGGCATGAAGAACATGACGGCAATCTGCGGATCATCCTGCCTGACACTTATGGCACGGATAGCTTCCTCGCCCGCGCACCGGACTGGCTGACATCCTGGACCGGGATGCGGATCGACAGTGGCGATCCGGCACAGGGCGCGGAAGCCGCCATCGCCTGGTGGAAGGAACGCGGCGAAGATCCGCGCCAAAAGCTGATCATCTTTTCCGACGGGCTGGATGTGGAAAAGATCGAACAGCTCCAGCAGCAATTCGCCGGACGTACCAAGGTTTCCTTTGGCTGGGGCACCAAGCTTACCAATGATTTCCGTGGGTTGGTGGCGGGGGATGCGCTTGCCCCATTCAGCCTGGTCTGCAAGGCCGTGACCGCCAATGGACGCCCGACCGTCAAGCTTTCGGACAACCCCAACAAGGCCATGGGACCAACTGATGAAATCGCGCGTTACAAACGTGTCTTTGCCGTCGGGGAACAGACACCTCTTGCCGTCGAAGTCTGATCCCGCCACCGCCCCATACCGCGTCATTTGCGCCCGTCAAGGCAGCTTGCTATAGGGCGCGAAACCAGCTGACAAAGGGCAGGCCCATGGATCATTTCCTCTATCGCAACGGGCATCTTCATGCCGAGGATGTGGCGCTTTCCGATATCGCCACAGTGGTCGATACACCCTTTTACTGCTATTCCACCGCAACGCTGACACGGCATTACAGCCTGTTTACCGAAGCCCTTTCCCCGCTGCCTCACCTGGTCTGTTTCGCAATAAAATCACTGTCCAATCAGGCCGTCCTGCGAATTCTGGGGGGGCTTGGTGCGGGAATGGACGTGGTTTCGGGCGGTGAATATCGCAGGGCCCGCGCCGCAGGCGTTCCGGGTGAAAGGATCGTCTTTTCCGGCGTGGGCAAGACCCGGGAGGAAATGCGCCTCGCGCTGACCGGCGGGATCCGGCAGTTCAATGTCGAATCCGAACCGGAACTGCGCGCGCTTTCCGAAGTGGCCACGACGCTTGGTCTGACCGCGCCGATCACGCTGCGTGTCAATCCCGATGTGGATGCCCGCACACATGAAAAGATTGCAACCGGCAAGAAGGAAAACAAGTTCGGGATCCCGATCGCCCGCGCCCGCGAAGTCTATGCCGAAGCCGCGCGACTGCCGGGTATCGAGGTGATCGGCATCGACGTGCATATCGGCAGTCAGTTGACCGAACTGGAACCGTTTGAACAGGCCTATCTGAAACTTGCCGATCTGACACGCGCCCTGCGCGCCGATGGCCATGATATCCGCAGGCTGGATCTGGGCGGCGGGCTGGGCATTCCCTATGAGCGCAGCAATTCCGCGCCCCCCCTTCCACTTGAATATGGCGCGCTGATCAAACGCACCGTGGGCGATCTGGGCTGCGAGATCGAAATAGAACCAGGACGGCTGATTTCCGGCAATGCCGGACTGCTGGTTTCGCGCGTGATCTATGTCAAACAGGGCGAAGGGCGTGACTTCGTGATCCTTGATGCCGCAATGAACGACCTGCTGCGTCCGGCCATGTATGGCGCCTATCACGATATCGTCCCGCTGGCCGAACAGGCCCCGGGAACGGAACCGCGCCCCTATGACGTGGTCGGCCCGGTTTGTGAAACCGGCGATACCTTTGCCAAGGCCCGCAATCTGCCGCCCCTTTCGGAGGGTGACCTTATCGCCTTCCGTTCCGCCGGTGCCTATGGCGCGGTAATGGCGTCGGAATATAACACAAGGCCGCTGATCCCCGAAGTTCTGGTAAAGGAGGATCACTTCGCCGTCATCCGGCAACGTCCGACATTTGACGAAATCCTCAATCGCGATAGCATACCCGAATGGCTGTGAACCAGCATGGCCGGAAGCAGGGTGAATGGACCAGAAAACACGCCAGGAACTGATACGGAAACTGCGCTGGCCCCTGCGACTTACCTTCGCGGGGCTCTGGGCGGAACGGCTGGTGCGCGCTTTCTGGCCGCTCTGGTCACTGGTGCTGACGGTTCTCGCCTGTCTTGCCTTCGGGCTTCAGGACTACCTGACGGCTGAGGCCATCTATGCCCTTGCCGCCCTGGTGGTGGTGTCGTTCCTCTGGTCGCTCTGGTATGGCTGGCGACATTTCCGTCGCCCGCTGAAAGTGGAGGCGGCAAGACGCCTCGATGCCTCGCTCCCCGGCAGGCCGCTATCGGCCCTGACGGACCGGCAGGCCATCGGCGCGACAGATCCTGCATCCCGTGCGGTCTGGGCCGCGCATCTGCGCCGCATGGCAAAACGCGCCGCAACGGCCCGCGCCGTGCGCCCGGATCTGAAGCTTTCCTCCCGTGATGTCTTTGGCCTGCGCTATCTGGCCCTTACCGCCTTGGTTATCGCGCTCCTCTTCGGGTCGATCTGGCGTGTGGCCTCGGTGATGGGTCCGGGCCCGGCACAGGCCCTGATCGCGGGCCCAAGCTGGGAAGGCTGGATCCAGCCGCCATCCTATACCGGCAAACCCACGCTCTATCTCAATGATATCGACAGGGTAAGCTTCGAAGTACCGACCGGAAGCCAGGTGCAGATCCGCTTCTATGGCGAAGTCGGTGCGCTTTCGCTTTCCGAAAATGTCTCCGGTCGCGCGGGCGATGCATCCGACCCCACCGCCCCCGTGCAGGATTTCGACATTGACCGCAGCGGCACGATTGAAATCGAAGGCCCCAAGGGCCGGACCTGGAATATCACCGCCCTGCGCGACATTGCCCCTGATATCGAAGCCAGCGGCAAGATCGAACGCGAATCCGATGGCCGGATGAAACTTCCCTTCAGCGCGAAGGACGATTACGGCGTCGTTGGCGGACAGGCGCGAATCGTGCTGGATCTTAACGCGGTGGATCGTCGCCACGGCCTTGCCGCAGAACCCGAACCGATTGAACCGATCGTGCTGGACCTGCCCCTGCCGATCACCGGGGATCGTACCGAATTCACCGAAACGCTGATCGACGATCTTTCGCAACATGTGCTGGCCAATCTGCCGGTCACTGTCAGCCTGTCAGCCCATGACGCGCCAGGGCAGACCGGCACCGCACCGCCCTTGCAGATCACCCTGCCCGGCAAGCGTTTCTTCGATCCGCTGGCGGCAGCCATCATCGAAATGCGCCGCGACCTTCTGTGGAACCGTGAAAATGCCGCGCGTTCGGCGCAGATCTTCCGCGCAGTGACCTACCGGCCCGAAGGCTTCATCCGCAATGAACGCGCCTGGCTGCGGCTGCGCGTCGCAATGCGCAGGCTCGATACGGAAGTCATGGATCTTTCAGTCGAAACACGGGATGAACTGGCCGCCACGCTTTGGGATATCGCGCTGATGTTCGAGGAGGGTGATCTCGCCTCTGCCCGCGAAAGGCTGCGCCGGGCACAGGACCGCCTGGATGAGGCGATCCGCAATGGCGCAGATCCTTCGGAAATCGAAGAGTTGATGCAGGAACTCCGCGAGGCAATGAACGACTATATGCGCCAGCTTGCCGAGGAGGCCGCCCGCAACCCCGACAGTCAGGCCGGGTTGGAACAACAGGGAATGGAAATGTCCGGCGACCAGCTTCAGCAATTGCTGCAGGAGCTGCAAAAGGCGCTGGAGGAAGGCCGCATGGAAGAAGCGGCGGAAATGATGGAGATGCTCCGCCAGTTGATGGAAAACATGCAGGTCACGCAGGGCGAAGGCGGCCAGGGCGGACCGGGCCAGCAGGCGATGCGGGATCTGGCAGATACGCTGCGCGATCAACAGGATCTGTCCGATGACAGCTTTTCGGAACTTCAGAACCAGGACGGACAACAAGGGGAACAACAGGGCCAGCAGGAAGGTCAGCAGGGCCAACAGGGTCAACAAGGCCAGCAGGGGCAGCAACCGGGCCGCAATGGCCAGAATCAGGAAGGGGTGGGGCGCGAGGGCCAGGGCCAGGGCCTTGCCGATCGCCAACGCGAACTCAGCAACCGGCTTGGGCAGTTGAACGGCTCCAACCTGCCCGGTGGCGACTCCGAACAGGGCGAGGCGGGGCGCCGGGCGCTGGATGAGGCCGAAAGATCGATGGAAGAAGCCGAAAGGGCGCTGCGCGATGGTGACCTGCCCGGCGCCTTGGACAGGCAGGCCGATGCAATGCGCGCAATGCGCGAAGGCATGCGTGCCCTTGGCGAAGCCATGGCACAGGAACGCCGTGAGGAAAATGGCGGGGGCGAGGGGGAGGCCTTTGGACGCGCCGACCCGAATTCGGCCCGCGACCCCCTGGGCCGCGAACCGGGTGACGGCGCGCGGATCGGATCGGATCGCAACATGTTGCAGGGCGACGATGTCTATCGTCGTGCGGAGGATCTGCTTGATGAAATCCGCCGCAGGCAGGGTGAACAGAGCCGCCCGGAAACCGAACGCGACTATCTTGAACGCCTTCTCGACATGTTCTGACACTTTGGCCGCGTTCGAAAAACGCAGGCACGGGCAACGGGTCTGGTTATCCCGTCAGTTACTACCCGTACCGTGAACCACGCGATCCAGCCAGCCGCGCCATTGATCGACCTGACCGACATAGGCCGACATCACATCGTGGCTGGCAGGGAATTCTTCGACAATCCGGGGGGCGGTAAAATATAAGGCGGCAAACAGGGCTGCGGCAGCAATCATCAACACGAAACCGCCACGAAAGGCGGATCGGGGCGATGGGGTGGCCTCCCCCTCCGTCGTTTCACCGGGGCGTTCCTCATTGCTGGCGCTAAGGGTGGAATTGATTTCCTCAAGATCGGGCAGCAGGTCACGCCGTGCAGCGGGGCGTTCGGCCTCATCATGATCGGCGGTTTCGCGATCTTCCGTCCCCGTGTTGCTTTCCTTCACCGTCTTGGGTTTTGGCGCGGGGGGTTCCGCAGGTTTCCTTTTGCCCAGGGCGGCGGTGGGGACTTCATCCAACCCCAGATCGGTCTGTGTTTCCAGTGGCCGTGCCTCGGCCCGTCTGGCTGCAGCCTCGCGCTCGGCCTCTTCCTTGAGCACGGCAAGCAGGCTTTCATCCAGCGTCCGGCGTGGCGGAAGGGGCTGATCCACCGTTTTTGGCGGCGGTGAGGCCGGTTTTTCAGACGAACCCGGCGCATCCTTCAGTGTCTGCGCGGGTTTTTCCTTTTCCTTCATCTCTTTGTCGGCATCGGCAGAAATTTCAGCCCCCGCCGTGGCGGGCGCAGGGTTCTTCCCCTTTGTCGATTTTACCTTTTCGGTATCCGCAATCGTATCTTCAGGTTTTCCAGCGTCTTCCTGCTTGGCATTATCAGGCAGTTGGAACCAGGCATGTTCACAATTCGAACATTGAACATCGCGCCCGGTTTCGGGGATGGCGTTGTCATCTACTTCATATTGCGCTTCGCAATTCGGACAAATCAGCCGCATAAACCTATCCCAGACAGTATTTCAACCACAGCCCCGCCTCCTTGTAGCGTTGCCGTTGAACTTATCCAATCCTTTGTAAGGCAAATTCGATCATTCCTCGATTGAAACCCCGCCGCCCATCGGCATACTGCCCTCACAAGCAGCAGCCTCGGAAACCTGCCGCATGAAACGGAGCCAGCGCGTGATCGCTTTTGACAATGCCGGCTATTGCCATGGCGGGACAGGGTGGGTGCCGTCTGCCATGTCACCGCCTCTGACGGCCGTCATCGCCTTTGCGCCACCCAACCTGCCGTCTTCCGGAAATTGAGGAAACTGACCTGATGCGCCATGCCCTGCAATGGACCTTGTCCCTCATCTTCATAGTCCAGATGTATATGGCAATGTTCGTGATCGGGATCATTTTCCTTCCCTGGGCTGCCTTCAGCCGCGACGGGGCAATAAGGGGCTGTCATGTATATACACGCTGGGTCCGGTTCAGCCTGGCCGCGTTGACAGGACTTCATACCGAGGTTCGTGGCACCCCACCAACGGATGAGGTGCTCATCGCCGCCAAACACCAGAGCTTCCTTGATATCATCCTGATCTTCAATGCGTTGCCACGACCCAAATTCATCATGAAGAAGGAATTGATCTGGGCCCCGATCCTGGGCTTTTACGCCCTCCGGATCGGCTGCGTACCGGTGGATCGCGGCAAGCGCGGCAAAGCGATCACCCAGATGATGGCGGATGTGAAATCCGGCGCACAGCGCCCGGGGCAGCTTATCATCTACCCGCAGGGGACGCGGATCGCGCCCGGGGTCAAGGCCCCCTACAAGATCGGGTCCGCCGCGCTTTACACCCAGCTTGGGCAGGATTGCGTGCCGGTTGCCGCCAATGTCGGACTTTTCTGGCCAAAGCGCGGCATCCTGCGCAAGCGTGGCAAGGCGGTGGTGGAATTCCTGCCCCCTATCCCCCCCGGGCTCGGCAATGCCGAATTCATGGGACGGTTGCAGCATGAGGTTGAGACCGCCTCGGACACACTGATGGCAGAAGCCGGATTCACCGCCCCCAGGACCCCCTGAAACCTGCAGCGCCACACGACCCTACCTGCAAGCCCGCTCACCGTGATCTTCTTTCGCGATTCCCGTGATTTGCGCTGTCATGTCCAGATTCCCTCGTTACTGCCTTCAGGGGGAGATAATTTTAACTTACTAAAATAATCGGGATTTACATTTCATTCGATTCGCGCCATGGTTCACGCATCTCCAAGCCAACCGACAGGTGAGCCCGGACCCCAACAGTGGAAACGCAGATGCAAACCAAGACCCAGCCCCCCGCACACCCGGGGGTCGAATTCGCGGAACTGCTGCGCCAGTCCCTCGGCGGGTTTTATCCCGCAAGTGGCGGCTTCACCCAATGGCTCGACCGAATGGAGGACAGAAAATGAACATGCGCCCCAACCTTTCCCTGCCAACACAGACACGGCCCATCCCGCCAACCCGGACCGCCCCGGAGGCAATGCCCAGCCATGATGCGCTGCGGCTGACGGCTGGCGGGAACCTTGCCCAGATCACGCTCAACGGGCAGATCTATTCCCTGCGCATTACCCGTGCGGGCAAGCTTATTCTTACGAAATAGGCCCGGTTTCCGTGAAACCTGCGTCAAAACCCGACTGTCCCTCTTATCGGGTTTGACCAGCCCGCATCTGCCCTTTCATACTTGGCGCGGATGCGGGCGGTGGCGCCGCCCGCAAGGACGGAGGACGCCATGGCACAGGACAGCCCCCAGGACCAACCCATAGCCACAACCGACAGTGCCTATCTGCACTGGGCGGAAGAACTGGACCGGGACAAGGATGACATACCCCGGTTAAGGGCCGCGCTGGTGCGGCTGGTGGCGGAAACCGACAGCCTGGACGATGCGCGCCTGCGGCTGAACGATGCCGTGTCAAGGGGCAACCTGATCCTTGATCCCGACGACATGGCACGTTTTGGAATGTCGGAGGGTGCCGAACCACCGCAGGATCCGGACGTGCTGGACGATCCGTTCACCATATACTGGTCCGGCCTCGACCTTCTGGAATTCCAGACCCGTTTCGGCGACACGCTGGAGATCCTGCATCCTTGCCGTTCGGTGGCCGCGGAAACCCTGGCCTATCTTTCCCCCGCCCCTGAAGAGGCAGAAGCCCCCGCCGTCACGGAAAACCACCGGCAACCAAGGCCCATCGTTGCCGTGATCGATGATGGCATCGGTTTCCTGAACATGCGCTTTTGCCGCCGCGACAGACGACCCGGCGCCCCGGCGCGTTATCGCACACGTTTCCATGCGGTCTGGCTTCAGGCCTTCCGTACAGTCCCCAGTCCAGCCTATGGCGGCAGCTATATACATGCGGGGCAGGTTCTGCATCGCCGGGAAATAAACAAGATCCTCGCCCGGGGTCCCCGCCTTGACGAAGAGGCCGCCTATCGGCGGCTGAATCTCAAGCTTTATGAACCCGGCGCGCATCGTTCCACCGAATATGGCTTTTCCCACGGAACCCATGTGCTGGACCTTGCCGCCGGGGCCGATCCGGAAACCGACGACCCCGCGCTGGACTGGCCGCTTCTCGCCGTGCAGCTCCCGCCCGAGGCTGTGGACAACACTGCGGGAACCCAGCTTGAACCCTGCATTGTCGAAGGGGTGCGCTGGGTGCTGCAAAGGGCCCTGCGGATCAATGACACAAGCCCCGTCGTCATCAATATCTCTTTTTCAACCTTTGCCGGGCCGAAGGATGGTACCAAGTTCATTGAGGCGAGAATCGCCCGCATGGCCAATCGCTGGCAGGCCCGGCATGGGCGGCGCGTGCGGGTGGTCTATGCTTTCGGAAATGCCCGCCTGCATCATCAATGCGGTCATACCGAACTGACCCCGGGCCAGCGGGATCATATCACGTGGCGGCTGCTGCCCAATGATTTCGCGGCAAGCTACCTGGAAATTCGGCCCGAGGATCCCGCCGATATCGCGCGCCTCAAGATTGATCTGACTGCACCTTGCGGCGCCCTGCAGGTACTGGGCCCGATCCCGCAAAATACATATCGCCCGATCATGGATCGTGATGGGCGCATGGTGGGGCGCTACTACCATCTTGGCCCGCGCCAGACCGCACCGGGTGTGATCACCCCGCCCTGTGGGGTGATCGCCCTTGCCCCCTCCGCCGGGGAAAAGGGCGCGCGCTTGATCCGCCCCGGTGCCTGGACGCTCGGGGTCGAAGCCGAAGGCACCAGGAAGCTGGTCCTGCGGCTTGAAGTCCAGCGCGGCGACACCCCGACCGGATACCGGCTGAGGGGGCGGCAAAGCTATCTGGATGATCCCCGCGCCTATGATTGGGATCCCGAAACCGCCTCCTATACGAAACCCGGCCCGGATTGCCCCATCACCCGTGAGGCCACGCATTCAAGCTTCGTCACCGCGACATCCGATTGCCTTTACTGCGTGGGTGCCGCACTGGACCTGCCGGTTCGCCCCCCCAGCCTGTACAGTGCCGAAGGCGCCCCCTGGACACGTCCCGGGCCAACGCTGGCGGCCATTGGCGATCGCGGCCATGCCCAGCGCGGGCTGGTCGCTTCGGGAACCTATTCCGGATCGGGCCGGATCGGCGACGGAACCTCGGTTGCCGCCGCCCGCGTCACAAGGGCGCTGGCAACGTCGCTGGATGACGGAACCTTCCCGCCAGTACCCGGCCCACCGGAGGTTGCCCAGATTGTCGCGCATTACGGCCAGCCCGGCCTTCTGTCCCATTCCAACCGGCAGGGCGCGGGCATCCTGACCGGCCCCGGGGACAGGCTCGCAATCATCAACGGCCTTTGACGACAGGCCGGTAAAATGCGGAAGGGCCACCGCAGGGGACTTGCGACGACCCTTCCGGATGCGCCTGGGAGGAGGGCAACGGGACGGTCCCGCTCAGCGCACCCATTCGGAACGCGCCACCTGCCACAGATCAACAAGAAGCGGCGGCGGCGCGGATGTAAATGTCAGGGTCCCGGTTGCCGGAAGGATGTCCTCCAGCGTATCGAGTGTGAAATCATCGACAAACCCGGTACCATCAAAGGCACGAGCCGGAGTTTCGGGCGCCCCGGAAATCCAGTTCACGACCATCTCACCGATGCCCAGACCCAGAACCGCACCGGCCATGCTGTCGCTGGGATAATGCACCCCTGCAACGGTCCGGTTTGTCGCGATCCGCGCCGCAAGCCGCATCGGTTGCGTGCGATCCCGTACCGCAGTCAGCGCATCCACCCCCGTCCCGGCCTGAAGTGCGGAAAAGACCAGCGCAACGGTGAAAGATTCCGTCGCATGGCCGCTTGGCCAGGACCCATGGCCGGGCGTCTGGATGATCGGTTGCAATTCGTCGGTCGTGGTGATCGGACGCGGCAAGTCAAAATGCAGTTTGAGGCGCATTTCCAGCTTGCCCACCAGGCGCAAGACCGCCCTGATCAATTCGAGTGACCGCTTGGTCGCCACGCCGTCAAGATAGGCCTGCGTGCTGAAGAAGGAGAGGATATCCTGCGTTTGCACCTGGATCTCGGCCATACGGTCGATGCGCAGGTCGGCATAGCTGCGCATGATCTGCATCTGGTGATCGACAAAGGCCTGATCAAAAACCGGTCGGGTCAGGGTCGCGACGGCCCCCCCCCCGATATGAGGGCTGGTAACGGATCCGACATGGGTGGCAGCCAGATCCAGCCCGGCCAAGGCGCCGAATTCATAATCGAGAACCGCAGCTTGCGGCCCTTCCTGCATCTTGCGAAACGCATCCCACCCCCCCGGAATGGGAAAATCGACAACCCGCCCATCCAGGCCCGCCCATTGCCGTGCAATACCATCCCGGGTTGTGGCCAGCGCAAGCGACAGATAGGCCCCGGCAGGGCCGTCTGCGCCCCCTTGTTGCCCCCCCTGTGTGCCTTGCGTGCCCTGTGTTCCCTGCGTGCCCGAATATGACATGTGACCCCCCGCGATTCTCCGCCAAGCCTGCCCAAGCTCATTGACAGACTAGTCGGACAGGACGATCCGGGCCAATTGAATTTCGTGATTGCACGTCCTTTCCCCACAGTTTGACGGATTTCACGCTCTTTTGACGCAAGAGATCACCCGGGATCGGCAGATGCTTAACAAGTGTCGTGATATTTTTCCGCCGCCCCTATCTAGATCAACCCCCGGATGTTAAGATTGTGCCGAAAGGACGCCATGTCGGGGCGGGATGAATGACAAGGACCGATGCCGTAGGCACGGAGAAATGTGACGCCGTCATTGAGCTGTCGCTCTATGGCCCTTTTACCTTGCGCGATATCGTCAATGGCTGCGATCTGACGCCGAAGCCTCACAAGGTGCGGGCCCTGATTGCGCTTTTGATGCTGTCTCCGGATTGCCGCCGCAGCCGCCGCTGGATCGAGGAACGACTCTGGAGTGATCGCGGCGCACCGCAGGCGGCAGGGAGCCTCCGTCAGGCCCTGGTCGACCTGCGCAAGGCGCTCGGGTCCCATAGCGCGGTATTGCAGGCGGATCGGGAATGGGTCAGTCTCGATGCCAAGGCCCTCGACCTGCTGCCGGCCAATGATGCGGGGGGGGAGTTTCTGGAAGGCGTGACCGTCCGCGATCCCTCCTTCCTGGCATGGCTGGAATGCGAAAGGCAAAAGATTGCGGGGCCGGGTGCGCCCCCCGGGATCTCCGGCATCATGACGGGCGGCCCGCTGAACCCGTCCGGCCAACCCGAAATCGAACCGATCACGATCCGTTGTGTGACCTCCAATGCGCCGGGGACAGGTTCCAATGTGGTGGCGGAAATCATCGCCTCCCGCATCGCCACCGATATTGCCGATCACGTGACCTCCTGCACCGTCACCCGGGGTTACGCCGATACCGATGGCCAGCAGACTGATCTGGAAATAACCTGCAACGTTGTCGAGGATAGCGGCATCTGCCTGGCTTTCATCAAGATCGTACATATCCCCACGCATCGGGTGCTTTTCAACAAGGATTGCCGTTTTATCGGCACCGCCACCTCACTTGTCGGATCGGAGGAACTGATCTGCGCGGCCTATGAGGCGGCTGAACGTGTCGTAACGCGGGCACCGCATGTGCTGGGAGTCATCCGCCCAGTCGGGAAATCCACCGCGCTTGGCCAGCTTGCGCTGCACAAGATGTTTTCCTTTGACGAGGCCCAGCTGGCCGAAGCCGACCGTCTGATGGAACAGGCCTATGAGGTGGAAGGTAATGCCGTGCATCTGGCCTGGCGCGGTCTTTTGCAGATGGTGAAGGCGATCGAGTTGAGCCAGGCACAACGCCCCGAATTGCACGACATGGCGAAATCCCTGACCGCCAATGCGATGGCAAACGATGAGGGCAATTCCACCGTGAAGGCACTGGTTTCGCAAACCCAGGCCATGCTCTTTGGCGATGCGGTGGCTGCCGGACAGGCCGCACAGGCCGCGCTGGAGGAAAATCCGCGTAATCCCTTTGCCCTTCAGGCCATGGCCGTGGCGAAAATGCTGGCTGGTGATGGCGAGGCCGCCTATCAGATGTCTTCGCTGGGCCGCACCTATGCCAGCCGATCATCATTTCGCCACTGGTGGGACGCGCATCATGCCACGATCTGCGTGGCCACCAACCGGGTCGATGAGGCGATCAGTGCGGCCGAGGCGGCCGCCTTCGGCGCGCCTTCGCTGCGCCCGGCTTATCGCTACCTGCTGTCCCTTTACGCCCAGAGGGGGGAACTGGACCGTGCCGTATCGATCAAGGAAAAACTCGAAACGATTGAACCTGGCTTCTCCCTTGACCGGATGTTGCGGGATCCCGATTACCCGGTCCGCACCCTGCGCAATACCGGGTTCCTTAAGGCCCTGCGCAAGCTCATGTAGCGCCATCGGAACACCTGCCCTGCTGCGGCTTGCATTTCGACCGCCGCCCCGCTAGCAACTCCGCAGGATTTCAAAGGGGCCAGAAATGACCGTGCTTGATGAGCTTCGGGGAAAATACATCGCTGCCGTAACCTCCGCCGCCGATGAGGCCGCACTGGAGGAAGTCCGCCTTGCCGCGCTTGGCAAGAAGGGTGAAATCAGCCTGAAAATGCGTGAATTGGGCAAGATGGCCCCGGAAGAACGCCAGACCTTTGGCGCAGCCCTGAACAAGCTGAAAACCGAACTTGACACAGCATTGCGCGCGCGCAAATCCGCCATGGCCGATGCCGCCCTGGAGGCGCGCTTGCAAACCGAATGGCTGGACGTGACGCTTCCGGGACGCCCGCAGCGGACAGGGACCATCCACCCCGTCAGCCAGGTTACCGAAGAACTGACCGCCATCTTCGCCGATCTGGGTTTTGCCGTTGCCGAAGGTCCGCAGATCGAAAGCGATTGGTACAATTTCGACGCGCTGAACCTGCCACCCGAACATCCCGCGCGTCAGGAACATGATACATTCTTCATGCATCGCGCCGAAGGCGATGACCGCCCCCCGCATGTCCTGCGCACGCATACCTCGCCCGTGCAGATCCGGTCGATGCAGGCACAGGGCGCACCGATCCGGGTTATCGCCCCGGGGCGGGTCTATCGAATGGACATGGATCAGACCCATTCGCCAATGTTCCATCAGGTCGAAGGACTGGCAATTGACCGCGATATATCCATGGCCAACCTGAAATGGGTCCTGGAAGAATTCTGCCGCGCCTTTTTCGAGGTGGACAAAGTTGAACTGCGTTTCCGCGCCTCGCATTTCCCCTTCACCGAACCTTCGGCCGAAGTCGATATCCGCTGTTCCTGGAAGGGTGGGCAGCTCAAGATCGGTGAAGGCGATGACTGGATGGAAATCCTGGGTTCCGGCATGGTGCATCCCAAGGTGCTGGCTGCCGCGGGGGTGGATCCCGGCGAATGGCAGGGCTTTGCCTTCGGCATGGGGATCGACCGGCTGGCCATGCTGAAATACGGCATTCCCGACCTGCGTGCCTTTTTTGAAAGCGATCTGCGCTGGCTGCGCCATTACGGGTTCGCATCCCTGGATATGCCCGAACTTGCAGGCGGGCTTTCACGCTGACCCCACGGGGCCGGCGGCATGAGGCAAGGTCCTGATCGCCGCAGCCCCTGCCAGGCACAAGCCTTTTCCTTCCTGCCTTGATACGTTAAGGCCATTCCCGCTGGTTTCCGAAGGGCATCATCATGAAATTCACACTCTCCTGGCTCAAGGATCACCTCGATACCGAGGCTCCGCTGGATGATATTCTCTATGCGCTCACCGATCTGGGGCATGAGGTTGAGGATGTCACCGATCCGGAGGAAACACTGGGCGTCTTCCGCATCTGCCGTGTAATCGAGGCTGTCCAGCATCCCAATGCCGACCGGCTGCGGCTTTGCCGGGTGGAAACCTTTCCGGAAGGCCCCGGCGGCCCGGCCGAAGAAGTTCAGGTGGTCTGCGGCGCGCCCAATGCGCGGACCGGGCTGGTGGGTGTCTTCGCCCCCGTCGGCACCCATGTACCCGGCACCGGGGTCGACCTTAAACCCGGTGTGATCCGGGGCGTGGAATCGAACGGGATGCTCTGCTCCGAACGTGAATTGATGCTGTCAGACGATCATGATGGAATCATCGATCTGCCCGCTGATGCGCCCCTGGGCGAAAAATTCATTGATTGGCGCGGGCTGAACGATCCGATGATCTATGTGAAGATCACGCCGAATCGGCCCGATGCGCTTGGCGTGCGCGGCCTGGCGCGGGATCTGGCCGCACGGGGGCTGGGCAGGCTGAAGCCGTTGGAAATCCCCGAAATCAAGGGGAAATTCACCGCCCCCCTCACGGTGAAGATCGATGCAGCCCTGAAGGAAAAGGGCTGCCCCCTCTTTGCCGGAAGGGTTATCCGGGGGGTCAGGAACGGGCCTTCGCCCGACTGGATGCAGGCACGGCTGAAGGCAATCGGGCTGCGCCCGATTTCAACCCTGGTCGATATTACCAATTACTTTACCTACGGGTTGAACCGGCCCCTGCATGTCTTTGACATGGACAAGGTGAAGGGTGACCTGCGCATTCATCCCGCCAAGGGCGGGGAGGAACTGCTTGCGCTGGATGCCAAAACCTATGTCATGGCCCCCGGCATGATGCTGATTTCGGATGACCAGGGCCCCGAAAGCCTGGCCGGGATCATGGGGGGGGAACATTCGGGTTGCACCGAGGAAACCACCGATGTCTTCCTGGAAAGCGCCTATTGGGATCCGATCACCATCGCTACCACCGGCCGTGCGCTGAAGATCAATTCCGATGCGCGCTATCGTTTCGAACGCGGGGCGGATCCCGCCTTCACCCTGCCGGGGCTGGATCTGGCAACGGCCATGATCCTTGAACTTTGTGGCGGCGAAGCTTCTGCACTCATCATGGATGGGGCGGTGCCGGACACCCGCCGCAGCTATGCCTTCAACCCGGATCGCACCACAAAACTGGTCGGAATGGAGATCACCGAAGCGGATCAGCGCACCACGCTGGAGGCCCTCGGCTTCGGACTGGAAGGTGATCGTGCCACCCCGCCAAGCTGGCGCCCGGATGTGCTGGACGAGGCCGATCTGGTGGAGGAGGTTGCCCGTGTCGCTTCCCTGACGAAACTGGTTGGGAAACCGATGCGGCGCAAGGCGCCGGGCGTGCCACGCCCCATCCTCACCCCGGCCCAGATCCGCGAACGGACGGCAAGGCGGACCATCGCGGCACTGGGTTACAATGAATGCGTGACCTACAGTTTTATCGATCATCAGGCAGCCACGCTTTTCGGCGGCGGGGCGGATGCGGTTTGTGTAGACAACCCGATCTCATCGGAGATGTCCCATATGCGCCCCGATCTCCTGCCGGGGCTCTTGCGTGCGGCTGCGCGCAATCAGGCCCGTGGGTTCATGGATCTTGCCCTGGCCGAAATCGGCCCCGTCTTTTCCGGCGGGGAGCCAGGTGAACAGCATATGCAGGCTGCAGGGCTTCTGGTGGGCCATACGGGCCCGCGTGACCCATATGGCGCACGCCGCATGGTAGATGTGTTTGACGTGAAGGCCGATGCCGAAGCCGTCCTGGCCGCACTCGGGGCCCCTGCCCGCGCGCAGATCAATCGCAAGCTGCCCGGGTGGTTCCATCCGGGACGGGCAGGCGTCATCGCCCTCGGACCGAACCAGCTGGCGATCTTCGGGGAAATTCATCCAAAAATCCTTGCGGAAATGGATGTAAAAGGCCCGGCCATGGGCTTCACCATCTGGCCCGCCAATGTGCCGCAGCCCAAGAAGCGCGGAACGACCCGCCCGGCGCTTGTGATCAACAACCTTCAGGCCGTGGAACGCGATTTTGCCTTTGTCATCGACAGGCAGGTGGAAGCGCTGACCGCGCTCAATGCAGCACAGGGGGCGGATAAGGCATTGATCGAAAGCGTCCGCCTTTTCGATCAGTTCACCGGCCCCAAGGCAGAGGCCCAGATGGGCGAAGGCAAGAAATCCATCGCCCTGACCGTCCGGCTGCAACCGACCGAGACCACGCTGACGGACAAGGAAATCGAGGCCGTTTCAGCGAAGATCATTGAAAAGGTGACCAAGGCAACCGGCGGCGCCCTGCGCACCTGAAGCCCGGGTCCCGGATGATCGCCGGCGCGCCCCTGCCGGCAAGGGGGATCACGTCACCCCGGCCTGCAACAGGACGGTCATTGCGCTGTCGAAATGTTCGCCCATCGCCTCCTCGGCACGCAGGGGGTCCTGCACGGCTATGGCAGTGGCGATACGTTCGTGGCAGCGGATATTCTCCCGGCGGTTTTCTTCTGTCGCGCGGCTGCGCCAGCCGATGGCCCAAGTTTGCCGGGTAATGACCCGGAAAGCACCCACAATCTGCCCATACAGGGGATTGCCCGAAGCCCGTGCGATCGCTTCGTGAAAGGCGATATCCAGTTCCATCATCTGATCGGGCAGTTCCAGAACGGTAAACATCCGCGCAACGATATCCTGAAGCAACCGCGCCTCCGCATCGGACCGGCGCAATGCGGCAAGGCTGACGGCACGCAATTCGAGCGTCCGGCGCATATCAAGGATTTGCTGGATGGAAACCTCCCGCATCTGGACCGTATGATCGAGGACAACCGAAAGTGGCGCCGCATCGGGCGGCGCCACGCGCGCGCGGCGACCATTGCCGATTTCCAGAACATGAAGGGCGGACAGAGCGCGGAATGCCTCCCGCACGACAGCGCGGGATACGGAAAGCTGTTCCGAAATCGCGGTTTCCGAGGGGAGCGCCTGACCTGGCATCAACCCCTGATCGCGAATGAGCGCGCGAATATCGGTAATCGCCTGATCCACCAACCCGCCGGATTCCCCGGATTGTCTGACAGCTTTATTCATTATTGTTGTCATTTATCCCTGTTTCACTATACAGACATTATCAGACAGAATCCCCTTCGCCAAACGGAACCCCTATGAAAATCACTGCAATTCGTACTTTCCGAACGGAGGAATTCGCCAATGTGCTTTGGGTCCATATAGAAACCGACGCCGGAATCACCGGTCTGGGGGAGACCTTCTATGGGGCCGAGGCAGTGGAAGCGCATATCCACAACACGCTTTCGGTGCGGCTTCTGGGGCAGGATCCGCTGCGGATCGAACATCTTGGCCGTGAGATGGTAAACCTGCCGATGGCGCAAAGTTCCACCGGGGTGGAATACCGTGCCGCTTCCGCCATCGATATCGCGCTCTGGGATCTCTTTGGCAAGGTTGCGGGTCAACCCGTCTGGCAAATGCTGGGCGGGCTTTGCTGGGACAAGATGCGGCTCTACAATACCTGCGCGGGTACACGCTATGTCCGGACCAATGTAATCAAGCCCGTCGATACCTGGAATCTCGGCACCTCCGACAGTCGTTATGAGGATCTCGATGCCTTCATGAACCGACCTGCCGAACTTGCGGAGGACCTTCTGGAAAACGGTATCACCGCAATGAAGATCTGGCCCTTCGACCCGCATGCGGCGGAATTCAAGGGGCAGCATATCTCCGCCGCGGCGATGAAGGCGGGGCTGAAACCTTTTGAAGAAATCCGCCGGGCCGTGGGCGATGCGATGGATATCATGCTGGAGATGCATTGCCTCTGGAACCTTCCCGCCGCGATGGCCATCGCACGGGAGGTTGCGGCCTATCGACCGCTCTGGTTTGAGGATCCGATCCGGATGAACAACCCGCAGACACTGGCCGAATTCGCCCGTGCCACACCGATAATGACCTGCGCGTCGGAAACACTGGGGTCACGTTTTGCCTACAAGGATTTTCTTGATCGCGATGCCACCCATGTCGTAATGGCGGATCTTTGCTGGACAGGCGGGCTAACGGAAGGGCGCAAGATTGCCGCCATGGCCGATACCGATCATCGCCCATTTGCAGCACATGACTGCATCGGGCCCATTGGTTTCGTCGCCGGGATCCATATGAGTTTCAGCCAACCCAACACGATTATCCAGGAATCCGTTCGCGCCTTTTATCGTGGCTGGTATCGGGAACTCGTGACCGACATGCCAAAGATCGAAGGCGGTTACGTCTTTCCGCCCGAGGGGCCCGGGCTTGGCGTGGAATTGCAACCCGCCTTCCTTGAACGCAGTGACCTCACGACCCGCATATCGGAGCTTTGAACGATGGGCCTTTTTGATCTGACCGGGAAAACCGCCCTTGTCACCGGATCTTCCCGGGGTCTGGGCCTTGCCATTGCCGAAGGTCTGGCCAATGCCGGGGCGCGGGTGATCCTGAACGGGGTGAATGCCGACCGTCTGGAAGCCGCTGCAAAAAAGATGAAATCGGCGGGCCATCAGGTACTGACCGCCTGTTTTGACGTCACGGATGAGGCTGCGGTGACAAAGGCCTTCGAAGGTTTTGACGGTGCCCAGATCCATATCGATATCCTGGTGAACAATGCCGGCATCCAGCACCGCCAACCGATGCTGGAACTGGCCGCCAGCGATTGGCAGCGTGTGATCGATACCAATCTTACCGCCGCCTTCATCTGCGGGAGGGAAGCGGCCCGGCGCATGGTGGAACGCAAAGCCGGCAAGATCATCAATATCGGTTCACTGACTTCCGAACTCGCCCGCGCCACCGTTGCGCCCTATACCGTGGCCAAGGGCGGCATCAAGCTGCTTACCAGATCCATGGCTGCGGAATGGGGCGAAAAGGGCGTGCAGGCCAATGCCATCGCACCGGGCTACATGCTGACCGACATGAACGAGGCGCTGGTGAACAATCCCGAATTCGATGCCTGGGTGAAGGGCCGTACCCCCGCCCGGCGCTGGGGCAAACCGGAAGAATTGCAGGGGGTTGCGGTTTTCCTTGCCGCGGCGGGATCCGATTACATCAACGGTCAGCTCATCTTTGTCGATGGCGGTATGAGTTCAGTCTTGTGAGGTTGTCATGAAAATTGTCTTTCACGGCGCAAATGCCAAAACCTTCCTGCCGGGTTTTGCCGATCTTCTGGACACCCCCCATGATTTGCTGCCCCTTTCCGACACCCTTTTCGAAACGGGAGAAACAGAGGCCCTCGCCAGCGCCGATGTGGTGATCGGCGTACATTACAGCGCCGATTTTCCGGAACTTTCGGCGCGCCTCTATCAGGTGCCGGGTGCGGGCTATGACGGGATTGACATCGCCGCCCTGCCCAAAGGATGCGCACTTTGCAATGTCTTCGGCCATGAAGGCGCAATTGCGGAATATGTGATGGCGGCGCTTCTGTCACGCCATGTCCCGCTGGCCGAGGCCGACAGGCAGTTGCGCGCGGGTGATTGGCATTACTGGGCGGGCAAACCAACCGGGTTGCGGACCGAGCTATCCGCTCAGAGTATCGGGATCGTGGGCTTTGGCCATATCGGCAAGGCCGTCGCCGCACGCTGCCTCGCCTTTGGCATGACGGTGCATGTGGCCAACCGTTCCACCGTAACCGACAAGGGCGTTGCGGCCCATCCACTGACGGATCTGGAACAGATGGCGGGGGAGGTCGATTTCCTGATCAACACGCTTCCCCTGGCTGAAACAACGCAAGGCCTGATCGGAAAGGATGTGCTTGTCGCCATGAAACCCGGCGCGGTAATCCTCAATGTCGGGCGCGGTCCGGTTATCGACGAGACGGCCCTTTACACCACGCTGAAGGAGGGTCGGATCAGCGCAATCATCGATACCTGGTATGTCTATCCCGGCGCCGACAACCCGAATCCGCATCCCGGCACCCTGCCCTTCCATGACCTGCCCAATGTCATCCTGACCCCGCATATGTCAGGCTGGACGCAGGGCACGATAGACCGCCGCCGCGCGGATATGGCGGCAAATATCAACCGGCTTGTCCGGGGTCAGGCCCTGCAAAACCGGGTGACATGATCCACGGAAATCATCGTCGGAACGACCGCCGGATCAGAACGCGCGCGCCTGTTTCCCAGATCAGTTTCAGATCAAAACAGAAGTTCCGGTTACGCTGATAGATCAGATCAAGTTCCGCCTTCTTGGGAACACAGCGACGGGAATAGACGGCATCGGTTTCCGCCGCGTCGCGGCAGTGTGCCAGAAGCCTTTCCTCATAGTCATGGATCCTGAGGCTGGCGAGGCCGGTAATCCCCGGGCGCGATCGCAAAACCCGGGCATAAAGAGCGGGAAACCGATCCACATATTCCGGAAGCGGCGGTCGCGGACCGACAAAGCTCATATCCCCTTTCAGCACATTCCAAAGCTGTGGCACCTCATCCATGCGCGCGCGGCGCAGGAAACGACCCATCGGGGTGATCTGCGCCACCTTGTTGCCCCCCGAAACACCCGTTCGCCCCGCCGTCACCGGCATGGTCCTGAGTTTCCAGAGCGGAAAAGGCCGCCCCGGTGCCTTCATCCGCGCCGCCACATAAAAAAGCGGTCGCCCCTCAAGAACCAGCATGGCCAGCAGCAGCAGGCCAAACGGAACCAGAAGGATCGTACCGAAAAACAGCACAAGCAGCAGATCCAGAATACGTTTCGCCGGGGTCATGCCCCCACCCCATGCCATTCCGCCACCATCGAGGCCGGATTTCCCGCAGGAGGCGGCAAGGGGATCAACCGCTGGAGCCGCGCAGTATCAAGCACAACCTTTGCCAGGACATCAGGGTTTTCCGGACCGTAATGCCAACTGACCCCCGCCGCATCCAGAAGGTCGGCCATGCGAACCGGCCTGGGCGTGGCAATATTCAGGATCGGGGGCAGATCGGCGTGTTCTGCCGCAAGATGCGCCAGCCGCGCCAGGACCGCACCCAGGGTCTTTGGCCCGATATAGGACCGCAAGGGGCCACCTTCCGCCCCCGGGACCGGATCAAGCGTCACGGGATGATGACGCGCGGCTCCACCCAAAAGCGCATCCATCCCCGCAACATTGCCAAGCCGCAGGATGGTCATGCGCTGGCCCGATTGCGCGACATGGGCCAGCGCATCCTGTTCCATTGCCAGTTTCTGCCGACCATATTCGGCCAGCGGTGCAGGCTGCATTTCTTCGGTCAGTGGTGCTGCGGCAGGGCCATAGACAGCAGCAGAGGACATCAAGAACACATGCCGTGCGCCCTGCGCCCCGGCGGCCTTCAGCGCCGCCAGCGCAAGGTCACGATTGGCCTCACCCGCCGCACGCCCCCCCGCAAGACACAGCACCACACCACTGGCCGCCATTTCCGGGCAGGCTCCGTTCAGGATATCCCAATGCAGATAGCCGGGCTGTTTCCGTCGCGTCTGCCAGATCGGACGCAACCCGCCGCGCATGAACCAGGGCCAGCCCGCATGCAGGGCACGGCCGATCTGACCGGTCGCACCCAGGATCAGGAAGGGAACCGCCTCGCTTGCCATGGGTTGCCTATTCGCTGTTTTCCAGTCGCGTCCGCAATTCCCGCAATACCGGAAGCGCGGCACGCACCCTTTCCGCCCCCAGATCCCTTACCAGATCACCGATCAACGGCGCGATCGAGGCCACTGCGGAAGCCCGCGCTGCGCGGCCTGCCGGGCTGATCGAAACAAGCTTGCGTCGTGCATCATCCCAATCGGGGCGAATATGCACATGCCCGGCCCATTCCAGTTTTGCCAGCGTATTGGTCATCGCGCCCCGGGTTACATGAAAGGCACGGGCAAGCTGCGCCGGGGTCCGTTCCTCACTGATCCGGGCAAGATGGTTCAACACCCCGAAATGCGAAAGTTCCATTCCCCGCGGCAAAGCCCTGGAAACCCGGTTGCGGGCCAGCTGGTCCGCCATGAACAGTTCCCCGAAAAGCGCAACCGCGATATCTTCGCTCGTTTCCGCCATCATCCCGTCCCGAAGGCCCGGTCATGGCTGAGCGATGGGACGCGGGCGCGGGCATGTTCCACCTCGGCCAGATCGATCTCGGCAAAACTCAGGCCCGGTTCGGTCCCGCCGTCGGCCAGCACCTCCCCCCAGGGGGCAATCGCAAGGGAATGACCATAGGTCTTGCGCCCCTTGCCGCCGGAAGTTTCACGGTGGAATCCCGTTTGCGCGGGGGCCAGCACGAAACAACCCGTTTCAATCGCGCGGGCGCGCAGCAATATTTCCCAATGGGCCTTGCCCGTCAGATGATTGAACGCCGAAGGCACCGTGAGAATCTGCGCCCCCGCCTGCGCAAGATGGCGATAGAGATAGGCAAAACGAAGATCATAGCAGACGGTCATCCCGATCCGCCCGATCGGGGTTTCGGCCAGAACCGCCTGATCCCCCGGCCGGTAACCCGATGATTCGCGATAGACCTCTGTTTCGGAAACATTCACATCGAACATGTGGATCTTGTCGTAACGCGCGGCAATCACGCCATCGGGCCCGACAAGGAAACTCCGGTTGGCAAAGCGTCCGTCGGCATCCCCGGTCAATAGCCCCAGCGAACCGATCAGCAGCCAGATCCCCGCCCGTGCGGCTTCCTCCCGCAGGGCCATCAGGGTCGGATCCCGGGCTTCCAGCCGGAATTGCGCGCGTTGAAAGGACCGGCTGGAGGAAAGCGCATTCGTGGCCTCGGGCGTCAGCACGAATTCCGCACCGCCATCGGCGGCCCGACGGATAAGGTCCACGGTTTCCGGCAGGTTCAGCGCGGGATCATCCGTCACGTTGAGCTGCGCAAGCGCGATCCGCATCGCACTATCCTTTCAGCAATGCATCAAGCTTACCCGCGCGATCCAGCGCATGAAGATCGTCCGAACCGCCAACATGCGTGCCGCCGATAAAGATCTGCGGCACGGTGCGCCCGCCCTTGGCCCGTTCGGTCATCACCGCACGCTGTGCCGGATCGGCCATCACGTCGATTTCAGTAAAAGCCACGCCCTTGCCCGCCAACAGGCGTTTTGCGGCGTGGCAATATCCACAATGGGGCGAAGTATAGATTTCAACCGTCTGCATGGCGCAACCTTCCTGAATTTGCGCCAACTATAGGGATTTAGGTATCTTTCGCAACGCGTGCGAGCACGATGACCGCAACATCCGTTGCTCCGGCGGCAAGACAGGCCTCCGCCGCAAATGAAAGCGTGGCACCGGAGGTCATCACATCATCGATCAAAAGGACGTCCCGCCCCTTCATCCGGGGGACACGCCGGGTATGCGCGCGTATCGCACCATCAAGATTGGCGAAACGTGCCTCCCGCCCCCGTCCATCCTGGCTTTGGGTATGGCGGGATCGAATCAACAGATCGGGGCAATGTTCCAACCCTGCGGCCCGCGCCAGGGCCCGGGACAACAATGCCGACTGGTTATAGCGCCGTCGCAGGAACCGCCACCAATGCAACGGAACCGGCGCCACGATCATCCCCGGTTTCAAAAGCGGCCCAGCCGCCCGATGCAGCCAGTTTCCCGCCGGATGGACCAGATCCAGCCGATCCCCGTGTTTCAGCTTCAGAATCAGATCGCGCCCCCGGTCCCGGTAGAGCATGACCGAACGACCGCGGGACCATGGACGGGCAATTGTCAGGCAATCATCGCAATGGACAGGATGGCCGGGATCCTCCCCCGGCAGGGGTGTACCGCATGTATCGCAAACCAGACCGGTGATGAATGGCGTATCGCGCCAACAGGGGCCGCAGAGACCAAAATCGGATATCACCATCTCGCCGCAGCCAATGCATTGCGGCGGATAGATCGTTTGCAGGATGGCTTGCAATCCCACCATTCCCTCCTATGGTCAGCACCATGCAGAACCTGACCGACCGACCCGCCCTCCTGCGTCAGCGTCGGCGTGCCCTTGCAGGGGCATCGCCCGCCCTGTTTCTGCATGAGGCGGCCATCCGTGAAATTCAGGAAAGACTCAGCGAGGTTAACAGAACCTTTACGGATATCGCCGTGGTCACGGGTTTTGCCGATCCGTGGCAGGCAGGTTTCCCCGATGCCCGGATCCTGAACGATGATGACATGCTGGATCTGCCGGAGGCGGGGCTTGATCTGGTGATCCACGGGCTGGCCCTGCATTGGGCCAATGATCCGGTGGGTCAACTGATCCAGTGCCGTCGAGCCCTGCGGCCCGACGGATTGTTCCTCGGGGCCTTGCTTGGCGGGCAAACCCTGCATGAATTACGGGCGGTTCTGGCTGAATCGGAAACGGCCGTGACCGGGGGGCTTTCGCCCCGGATCCTGCCAATGGCGGAAATCCGCGATCTGGGGGCATTGCTGCAACGCGCAGGTTTCGCCCTGCCCGTCGCCGATAGCGATCCCCGCAAGGTGCATTATCGTGATACCTTCCATCTGATGCGGGACCTTCGCGCAATGGGGGAAGGCAATGCCCTTATCAGCCGCCCCCGCAAGCCCCTGCGCCGCGCGATCCTGGCCGAGACCGTCACGCGATATACCACGGCCTTTCCTGCGCCAAAGGCCCGGATCCGCGCCACATTCGAAACGATCTACCTGACCGGCTGGGCCCCCGGCCCCGGGCAGCAACAACCGCTCCGTCCCGGATCGGCGATGCAACGGCTGGCAAAGGTGCTGAATACCGATGAATTCACCCTCCCCGGAGCGGGAAGCAACGCTTGACCCCCGGCGCCGGAGCTATATTCCGGGAACGGAACCGAACAGGATATAAACCATGCAGCCTGACCCCATGGACCAGCCTGGACAAGGGCGCCTTGCCCATGCCCCTGCCGACCACCCCCGGGTGGCGGATCCGAAGATCGGGGTCCTGCTTGCCAATCTCGGCACGCCGGACAATTACGATTACTGGTCCATGCGGCGCTATCTGGGCGAATTTCTTTCCGATCGCCGGGTGATCGATTATCCGGCGTGGAAGTGGCAACCCCTTCTGCAACTTGTCATCCTGACCAAACGGCCTTTCACCTCGGGTGCGAATTATCGGAAGATCTGGAATCACGAAAAGGGCGAAAGCCCGCTGATGACGATCACCAAGGATCAGACCGCCGGCATCGCGAAAGTCATGCAGGCGCATTATGGCGATCAGGTCATGGTTGATTTCTGCATGCGCTATGGCAATCCGTCTACTGCATCAAAACTACGCGACCTTGTTGAGGCGGGATGTGAAAAGATCCTCTTCTTCCCGCTTTATCCGCAATATGCCGGCGCCACCACAGCCACCGCCAATGACGCCTTCTTCCGCGCCCTGGAAAAGGAAAAGCGGCAACCGGCAAGCCGTACCGTGGCGGAATATTTCGACCACCCCACCTATATCGAGGCATTGGCACAATCAGTGGAACGCGCCTGGGCGGGCATGGAGGAGAAACCCGATCTTCTTGTCGCCTCATATCACGGCATGCCACAACGCTATATGCGGGAAGGCGACCCCTATCATTGCCAATGCCAGAAAACGACACGGCTCCTGCGGGAAAGGCTCGGCTGGGAACCGGGGATGATCGACACAACCTTCCAGTCCGTCTTTGGCCGGGAAGAATGGCTGCGGCCCTATACGGTCGAACATGTGGCAAAACTTGCCCGACAAGGCAAACGCATTGCCGTCATCGCCCCCGCCTTTTCGGCTGATTGTATTGAAACACTGGAAGAGATCAGCGGGGAAATTCGCGAATCCTACGAAGAGGCCGGAGGAGAGAGCTTTACCTATATCCCCTGTCTCAATGACGATGAGGCGCATATCCGGGCACTTTGCACGCTCATATCAGAAAACCTGTCAGGCTGGGTCATCGGGAACCATGGACCTTGAGGGAAATCTCTCAGCCCCTCGGAAGGGTTGTAAAAGCCTGATCTGAAGGACCTGAAGGGATGCGATAACCGAAGAAAATGGCAGCCCGTAGGGGAATCGAACCCCTCTTTCCAGGTTGAAAACCTGGCGTCCTAACCGATAGACGAACGGGCCATTCTTCGTGGGGAGGTATGTACTCAGGCCGACGGTGACTCGCAAGGGGCAAAATTCATCTTCTTGTATGAACTGTCATAAACGCCTCCCGGGATATTGCCTTCAGTGGGGGAGCCATATGTCAGGGCAAGCGGTGATCCCGTCATCGCCGCCCCTTCATGCATGGGTATGGGGTGGGGGGTTGGGTTATCCCCAGATGCAGCCCTTGTCTTTCAGGCGCTGGCCCATGCCGCTCAGTTCCAGGATATCACCCCCGGCACGCAGCTTGGCCATGATTTCCTCTTCCTTGGCCTCTCTTGCCCGGCCAAGTTCACAGACCCGCGTGATATCTTCGCGTTTCAGATGGACGACGCCGTCATCATCGCCTGAGACGATATCACCGGGGTTGATGGCGATACCCCCCAGCACGATCGGCTTGTTGACGAAACCGACCGTCTCCTTGACCGTGCCCTGCATTGCCAGCCCCGCCGAAAAGACAGGGAACCCCATCTTGCGGATCGCAGCACCATCACGCACGCCGGCATCAATGACGAGCCCGGCAATCCCCTTGGAATGACAGGCCGTGGCCAGAACCTCACCAAAGCCCCCCTGCGGCCGGAAACCACCCGCCGAGACCACCAGCACATCGCCCGGCTGGGCCGTACCAATAGCGGCAATCAGCATCATATTGTCCCCAGGGGCACAGGAAACGGTGACGGCGGGGCCGCACAGGGTCAGCCCCGGCTTGACCGGTTTGATCGTGGGGTCGATCGCACCGATGCGATCCTGTGCCTCATGGATGGTCGCGGGGGTGACACTGCGGGCAAGGGCCAGTTCCTCGGCGGTCGGACGGGTGATCTTGGAGATGATATGAACCACTAGCTATTTCCTTCATTTGAGGTTTCAGGTTTGGAAACGGCCCGCCATGCCAGGACCAGAGCCCCCAGGATCGCCGCCCCGCCGACCAGCGGGCGCAATACCCCCGGCATCAGGAAAAGCGGAACCGCGATAAGAATCAGCGAAAGCGGGACGAAAAAGCGCCAGATGCCCCGGCCCGCGCGGGATTGGTAAAGCGGGAAGAGCAGCGAAAGGACGGCAAGAAGCAGGAAGAGCAGCGACCACGGACGCAGAAGGAAATTCATCAGTTCCGGAGAAATCGACAGCGCCCGGATCAGATTGACTTCCCCGATCGGGCCCAGCACCGTTCCCAGGATCAGCGGAGCCAGAGGGAAATCAAGGCGCATCATCAGATATCCGACAATACCGAACAGGAACATTGTCCAGACATCGAACATCGTGTTGTTGATCGCAAAGACCCCCATCCCGGTATAAAGCAGGATCACCGCCGCAAGCATGTAGACGGGAATGCCAATCACCCGCACGAAAAGCCGCAGCGCCAGCGATTGCAGGAGCAGCACGAAGACATGGCCAAAGACAAAGGCCAGCAGGATCACATAGACGATATCGGGCTGTTCGGACATGAAGGTCGGGCTGGGCGCCACATCATGAACCAGAAGCGCCGCCAGAACTGCGGCAGCCGCGGCATCGCCCGGAATGCCCAGCGCAACCAGCACCATCAGCGCACCGCCCATCGTGGCGTTATTGGCGCTTTCCGGCGCGATAATCCCTTCTGTTGCACCCTTGCCGAAATCTTCGGGCGTCCGCGAACTTTTCCGTGCCTGATCATAGGCCACAAGATTGGAAATCGAAGCCCCCGCTGCGGGCAGCACCCCAACGAATATGCCAATGGCGGAAGACCGGATCGTCACCGCCCAATGGCGCAGGATTTCACGCAGGGCGCGCAGATGCTGAATGCCGTAACTGCCTGCCTTGTCCGCACTGAGACTGCGTCGCGCCCGGGCCGTGTCGGGCATATCGGCCAGCAATTGTGAAAAGGCAAAGACGCCGATCAGGATTGGCAGATAGGAAAATCCCGAATTCAGGGTGGAATTGCCAAAAGTCAGCCGGGTAATCCCGTTCACCTGATCTTCGCCGATGGCAGTGGCAAGCAACCCGATACAGCCTGCAATCAGCCCCTTGATCATATTGCCGCTGGACAGGCTTGCCGTGATTGTGAGTGCAAAAAGGATCAGGCTGAAATAGCCCCAGGGCCCGATCTCCAGCCCGATCCGGCCAAGAGGCGGCGCCAGCAGGAAGAGAACAAGACCACTGAAAATCCCGCCGATGCAGGAAGCCCAGAGCCCAAGCCCAAGCGCGAAACCCTGCTGCCCCGACCGCACCAGTGGCAGCCCGTCGAACGTCGTTGCGACCGAGGCGGGTGTTCCCGGAATTCCCAGCAACATCGCCGAAACGAGTCCCCCGGAAATTCCTCCCACCATCACACCCAGCATCACCGCCAGGCCGGGAACGGTTTCCATCCCATAGGTGAAGGGCAGTACAATCACGACCGCCATGGTGATGGAAAACCCCGGCATCGCCCCGACCAGAAGCCCGGCAAGAACCCCCGCACCCAGCAAGGCAAGGTTTCCCGGTGTGCCAAGCTGGCTCAGCGCCAGGAAAAACCCTTCGGTCAGTGTCATGACCGCACTGCCTGCCAAAAGCCGCTCATCCACCGACCCGAGGGGACAATCACATTCAACAAGCCGCTGAAAATTCCCCAGAGAACAATCGTCATGCCGATCGCAATTGCCAGATGCAGCACCGTCGCACGACGGGTTTTCGGCCCAAGAAACGTCAGAACCGCAAAAACGAAGATCGCCCCGGACAGATAGGCGCCAAGCCGCGGCACAAGCAGAAGAAAACCAAGGAAAGAGGCAAAGACCGTCAGCGCAATCCCTTCACGTCCGATGATTGCCCCAAGACCGGGTTTTTCGGCCTCCTCCCCCGTCTGCCGAAGGCTGGCGACAAGCAGGGCAAGCGCCAGAACCCCCATGCAGATCAGGATTGCGCGGGGCCAGATTTCCGCGCCGAAACGTGTTCCGGGAAAGTTCCGTACATTGAAACTTTCCACATAGAACAACAGCACTCCGGCCAGCAGCAGGAACGCCAGAAGGATATTCGTACCGCGTTTGCTCATGCACCACCTCAGGGGGGATCAGATGGGATCGGGGCGCGCGCGAAACCTATGGTCGCGGCGCCCCGTTACCGGTCATTTGGCCATGTAGATGCCAATGGCCTTTGCGGTCGCTTCCCAATCGGCGGCCTGTTCGGCCCACCAGGTACTGTAATCCGCGGCCCCCTGGAAACGCACGGTATTGCCCATTTTCGTCAATGCCTCCACCACCTCGGCATCCTGCATGACCTGTTCAAATCGGGACTGGTAGAGTTCCACCAGGTCCGCGGCGGCATCCCCGGGCAGAAGCACACCACGTGTCACATAGATTTCGACATCGAATCCCTGTTCCCGCGCGGTCGGAACATCAGGCAAGGTCGTGGAACGTTCTTCCGAAAAGATCGCCAACGCCTTGAGCTGTTCCGGGAAATACTGCTTTGCATCGGATTCCCCGACCTGCCCCAGATGTACCGTATCGGCCAAAAGCGCCGTCACCCTTTCGCGGCCACCTTCATAGCCGATGATATTGAAGGTAACTTCCATGGCATTTTGAAATTGCAGCAGGATGAAATGGGTATTCGAGGCCATCGAGGCTGCGGCAAGCACCTCACCGGGATTGGCCTTGGCGTAATCGACCATTTCCTGCAAGCCGTTGAAGGGTGCATTGGGAGATGCGGCAAAGATTGCCGGTTCCACATTGGTCATCGCCACCGGCGTAAAGCCATCCCAGGAAAAATCCACACGACCCGTCAGATAGCTGGCAAGGATTGCCTCATGCTGAAACAGCATCGTGCAGCCATCGGGTTCGGCATTGAACACTTCTGTTGCGCCCTTGTTCCCGCCCTGCCCGGTGATGTTGATGACCTGAAGCTGAGGTTCAAAACCGATCCGGTTATAGGCATCCACAAGGATACGTGCCTGCAGGTCCGAACCGCCCCCCGCACCATAGGGCACGACCATTCGGGCAGTGCTGCAGGGAATTTCAGGCTGTGCCACGGCGACATTGGCAACCGATGCAATTGCCACGGCGGCCAGGGCCATCGTTATGGTTTCCCGTATCAACTTCTTTCCTCCTGCACTGTTCCGGGTCTCGCGGAAACGATAGGGATTGGCAGTCAGATAAAGCAAATACATATTATTGATCCATGATATCGATTATATTTATACTTTAATCAAAAGGGGGACCCAATGGCACTGGACCTGCGGCGGCTGCGCTACCTTCAGGCCATCGCCCAGAATGGTTCACTGACCCGGGCGGCGGAAACCCTGGGTGTTGCCCAGCCGGCCTTGAGCCATCATCTGGCGGAATTGGAAGGGCATTTCGGAACCACGCTTTTTCATCGCGGATCACGGGGCATGGTCCCGACGGAGGTTGGACGGATCCTGGCGGCGCATGCCTCCTCCATCCTGCGCAGCGTCGAGGATGCGGAGGCCGCAACGCGGGCGGCAGCCGATACGTTGGCGGGTTCGGTCACGCTGGGCCTTCTGAATACCCTCGCCCTGAGCCTGACCGTACCGATGCTGCAACGCTGTTCCGAACGTTATCCCAATATCAAGCTGTCAATCTGGGAAGGGACAAGCCAGAACCTGCATGAAGGGATCCAGAAGCAGGAACTTGACCTTGCCATCAACCTGTTTGAGGCCAGCGAACTTCCGGCTCGCATGCTCGCCATCGAAGAACTGGTTCTGGTCGGTTCGCCCGAAATGGACCCTTCACGCGCCGAGATCCCGCTTCGCGAGGCACTTGAACGCCCGCTGATCCTGCCCCCAAAAGAACATGTAATCCGTAAACTGGTCGAATGGGCGGCAATCCAGCAGGATATCCGGCTCAATGTGCGGTATGAACTGTCGGGCGGGGTGACGCTGAAGTCCGCGGTGATTGCGGGTTTCGGCTATACCATACTCGGCCGTTCGGCGCTCAGCCGAGAGGATCTGGCAACAAACCTGTCTTTTCGCCGTATCGTTTCACCCCAACTGGAAAGACGGCTGGTCACCGCACATTGCGCCTTGCGGTCAGCTTCGCCAGTGGTGAAAACCGTAACGGCCCTGTTGCAGGAACTGGTTACCGATCTGGCGGGGGAAGAAACCTGGACCATGGCCTGACAGGGCCATCGTGATCAGCGGCAATAGGGCCCACTGCGATAGCGCGCCGTGTCAAAATGGAGGTTATCTTCATGATAGCCATCCGAACCGGGGCCAAGCGTGGTGCCAAAAATACCGCAGGCACCCTTGTAAGCCTGGCGGATGGGCGCGCCCCTTCGTTTATGGTAATCGTTCCGGATATCGAGCCTTGTGCCATCCGCCAGTGTGAAGGCGGTGATATCAATGGCACGTCCACGGCCATGTTCGCTGATTTTTGCACCGCGCCTGTTATTGCGCGGCCGGCAGGCATAATGCGATCCGACACGGAGCCGCACCACCTGCTGGCGGCCAAAGGCAGGTTTCACCACCGAGGACACCCATTTGCGCAACGCCGTGGCAGTGGTGCAATCCAGCGTCGCGGCGGTGGAAAGTTTCACCCCGTCCACTTCGGTCACGCGCACGGGATTTTCGATCCCGCAGCCCTTGATTCGTCCCCGGATGCGGGCGATGGCCTCCCCCCGGATTGCAGGATCACCACAGACGGAACCCTGAACGGGCCTTTGGACCACCTGTTTCTTTTTACCTCCAAAAATCGTCTCCAACAGGCCCCGACGGGCCGGACGTTGCGCAGGCGCAGATTTGGCTGCCGGGGCGGCTTGTGGTGCGGCGGCAACTACGGGGGCTGCCCTGCGCGGCATTGGCCGGATCGAACGCCTGGGGGCTCCAAAACGGGCCTCTACCTGCGCGGCAGGCCGGGTTTCGGGGCGGTTTCCGGCCCGGGACGGGCTGGCCACCGGGGCCTGCGGCACCATCACCGTATCGGGTCGATGCCGGGGGCGCGGGATCTGTTCCGCCGGAACCGGGACCGCGAGCATTATCACAACGAAGCAGACTATCCCGATGCCCCCTGCCCTCATCCGTCCGGCCTCGTTTCCAACGCACCGCGTCCGAAATCGGGGGCGGCAGTATCCTGCCCCGCCTCAATGATCCCGCGCCGGATGGCCCGGGTACGGGTGAAATAGTCGTGAAGGTGCTGCCCATCACCCAGCCGGATCGCCCGCTGCAGGGCAAAAAGTTCCTCGGTGAAACGGCCCAGGATTTCCAGGGTCGCTTCCTTGTTGTTTATGAAAACATCGCGCCACATCGTCGGGTCCGATGCCGCTATCCGGGTAAAATCCCGAAATCCGGCTGCAGAATATTGTACCACCTCGGTATCGGTTACGCGGCGCAGGTCATCGGCAACACCCACCATCGTATAGGCAATAAGATGCGGGGTATGGCTGGTCACCGAAAGCACAAGGTCATGATGCCCTGCCTCCATCACATCGACCTTCGCTCCCATCCCCTCACAAAACGTCCTGAGCCGGGCAAGCGCGGCCTCATCAGTGCCTTCGGGCGGGGTCAGCAACCACCAGCGGTTCCTGAACAGTGTGGCAAAACCCGAACGCGGCCCGGAATGTTCCGTCCCGGCAATCGGATGGCCCGGAATGAAATCCACACCGTCGGGAATATGAGGAAGAACAGCCTCGATCACCGCCTGCTTTACCGACCCCACATCCGTAACCGTCGCACCCCGTTTCAGATGCGGGCCAATTTCGGCTGCAATCTCCCCCATCGCGCCAACGGGCACGGCCAGCACAACCAGATCCGCGCCCTGCACTGCCTCTGCCGCCGTTTCCATGACCCGGTCGCAGAAAAGACCCCGCGCAGAGGCCCGGGTTTCGGCGGAACGGGCATAGCCTGTGATCTCCATCGCCAGGCCCTGCGCCCGAATCGCATGGGCCATGGAGGACGCGATCAACCCAAGCCCGATCAATGCCACGCGTTCATAGATCACCGTCATGCGCCCCTGCCCTTGAATTTTCCAATCGCCTGGGCAACCCGATGGCAGGAAGGTTCATCCCCGACCGTGATACGCAGGCAATTGGGCAGCTTGTAACTTGCCACCCGTCGCACGATCAGCCCCTCCCCGCGCAGGAAGGTATCGCAGGCTTCGGCCTCGGCTGCATCCGTGAAGCGGGCCAGCACGAAATTGGCAAGTGACGTGTCGGAAGGCACCCCATACCCGGCCAATGCCTCAGCCAGCCAGATACGAAGCCGTGCGTTTTCCGCCCGGCAGCGGATCATATAGGGCTGATCGCGCATCGCCGCCTCCGCCGCATCAAGCTGCGCAGCCGACAGGTTGAACGGCCCCCGAATCCGGTTCAGCACATCGATGATGCCCTGCGGGCCATAGCCCCAACCAATCCGCAATCCGCCAAGTCCGTAGATCTTGGAAAATGTCCGTGTCATCACGACATTGCCGCGCCGCCCGATCAATTCGGCGCCCCCGTCATAACCTTCGACATATTCCGCATAGGCCCCGTCAAGAACGAGGATTGCCTGTTCGGGCAGGTTCTCGGCCAGTCTTTCCACTTCCGCAAGCGGGATCATGGTCCCGGTGGGATTGTTGGGGTTGGCAATGAAAACGAGCTTCGTTCTCTCGGTCGCTCCGGCCAGAAGCGCATCGACATCCGTCACCCGGTCGCATTCGGCCACCTCAACCGGGGTTGCCCCCGCAGCCATGGCGGAAATGCGGTACATCAGGAAACCATGTTCGGTAAACAGCACTTCATCGCCCGGGCCGGCATAGGCCTGGCAAAGGAAATGGATGATTTCATCACTGCCCACGCCACAGATGACCTGATCGGGATTGAGGCCATGTACCTCCGCAATGGCACGGTGCAGTGACGAATGATCGGTCGGCGGATACCGATGAAGCTGCCCGACCGCGCCCGCATAGGCCGCCTTCGCCTTGTCGGAAGGCCCGAACGGATTTTCGTTCGAACTGAGCTTCACCACATTTTCCACCCCGGTCACCTTGGACGCGCCGCCTTCATAAAGCGCGATATCCATGATCCCGGGCTGCGGTCTGATCTGTGTCATTCACCTGGCATCCCATATGTTCCGCCCATTTCTATCCGCCGGGCCCGGTCAAGGAAAGCTGCGAATGGGGGGATATCCGCCTACAGCCGGCCATGGGCGCGCGCCTGCAATCCAGCCAGGTTCGGATATCCTGCCCGCAGGCAGGATCAGAGCTGCAATAAAAATGCGAAGGCCGCCCCGAAGGGCGGCCCGTTTGCGCATCTGCAAAGAAGATCAGTTCTTCGCGTAATATTCGACCACGAGGTTCGGTTCCAGCTGCACCGGATAGGGCACATCGCCCAGGCCCGGGGTGCGCAGGAAGGTCGCCGTCATCTTGTTATGATCGGTTTCCAGATAGTCCGGCACATCACGTTCAGCCAGCGCAACCGCCTCCAGCACGATGGCAAGCTGGCGGGAGCTTTCCTTGACTGCAACCACATCGCCTTCACGGACACGATAGGATCCGATATTGACGCGTTTGCCATTCACCGTCACATGGCCGTGATTGACGAATTGCCGCGCGGCAAAGATAGTTGGCACGAATTTCGCACGATAGACGATGGCATCCAGACGGCGTTCCAGCAGGCCGATCAGGTTTTCACCGGTATCGCCCCTGACCCGTTCGGCCTCAGCATAGATACGACGGAACTGCTTTTCGGTCAGATCGCCGTAATAGCCCTTCAGCTTCTGCTTGGCGCGAAGCTGGGTGCCGAAATCCGACAGCTTGTTCTTGCGACGCTGGCCGTGCTGGCCGGGGCCGTATTCGCGGCGGTTCACAGGGGATTTCGGGCGTCCCCAGATGTTTTCGCCCATACGGCGGTCAATCTTGTACTTGGCAGAGGTGCGTTTCGTCACCGCTGATCTCCTTCTTTCGTTTTGTCCCTTCGGTTCATCCGATAACCGGTTTCCATGTTCCGGGTCGTCTGCAGCCTTGCAGCTGCGTTACTCCCTGCATGGCCCCGGCCCGAACAGACCCCAGGATCATTGAGAAGGGCGTTGTCCTTTCCACCCGGCCTCACGGCCTTCGGGCGACAGGTTTCCCCTTGCGGGGTCCACCAACACCAATGAAAAGCCCCGGGGCAGCGCTCCGGGACACAGGCGGGCTTATACAGCCGTCCCGCGCCGTGTCAACCGCAAGGCGGGAGGCTGTCAATCCAACCCGCAAGCCCGCTGATATCCGGCAGGACAATATCGGCCAGATCGGCAAGCGCCTCCTCCCCGGCCAGCCCTGTCAGGACCCCTGCCGTCGCCATTCCGGCAGCACGGCCGGCCTGCAGGTCATGACGGCTATCACCCACCATCACCGTTCGGGACGGCGGAATGCCGACCGCCTTTGCAAAGGCCAGGCACATGCCCGGCCCCGGTTTCGCGCCATGGCCCGAATCATATCCTGCAATGAAATCAAAGAGGTCCTCAATCCCATGGGTCCGCAAATGGGTCCGCGCCGGGGCCTCGGCGTCATTCGTTGCAAGGCCAATCTTCAGATCCCGTTTCCGCAACCCTTCCAGCACCGGGCGCAACGGTACGGCGGGCACCATCGGTGCCATCACCGCCGATTGATTGAGCCGAAGGACAAGCGCCTCCTGCCCGAAATCCGGCAATTCCGGCAAAAGCGCCAGGGCGATATCCTCCGCCGTTGCGGAGATAACGGGGCTTTCAGGATGGAATGCACCGGTTTCAGAATCGAAGCCGATAGCCCCGGCCAATCGCGCGGTATGATCCGGGCCATCGGCAAGCTCTGCCAGAATTAGGCGCACCCAATCCACCCAGCTTTTCCGGAAATCGAAAAGCGTCCCGTCCTTGTCAAAAATCACAGCATCCATATCGTCTACATGGCCGACGGTCCGGATCACGTCCAGTGGGTTTGTGCCCCGCCGGGAAGCGCCGCCCGCGCCGATGCCGGGGCTTCATAGGGCAAGCCGGCCGAATCGCAAAATGCCACGATCCAGTCATCATCGAGCAACAGGAAGTCCAGCACTGCCCCCAGGAAGGCGGGGTCTTGCGCACCCCGGGCCAGATCCTCCTGCGCGGCACCGGATGAGCCCAGAAAAACCGGCAGCAATTCATCATCTGCCGCCAACCACCCAAGGGCCTTCAATGCAAGGATTTCGGCGGATTCTTGCCACTCCATGGGGGGGCTCCCGATGTGCTACCCTAGATGTTGTGGTTTCCCGTTCCTGGGAGCGGAAAGCCTGAAAGGAAATCTTAACCTATGGAGCGCAGTTTCAAAAGCAAGGCCAACTGCCAGATTAGGGATCCTCAATGCCAGGAAGAATTCTCATTGTGGATGATGTCGCAACCAACCGGATCGTCTTCAAGGTCAAGCTCGGGGCGGCCTGTTACGAACCGATCCTGGCCGAGGACGGGGCCGCCTGCCTCGCATTGGCCCGCAAACACAAGCCCGACCTCATCCTGCTGGATATGATCCTGCCCGATATGACCGCCCCGCATATCCTGCGGGCGTTGCGTGCCGATCCGCAAACCGCGGCCATTCCGGTGGTGGTAATTTCCGCCGACACCGACCCCGAAAGCAGGATGGCCGCGCTATCGGCGGGGGCAGATGATTTTCTGGGCAAGACTGTACCCGATGAAACACTGCTGGCGCGGTTGCGCAATCTGGTTCGCGAATATGAAGAAACCTCCGAGACGGAAAGCGACGATATTGCACTGCGCGCCTTCGGCTTTGCCGATTCGCACCATGCTTTCGAGACACCGGGCCTGGTTGCGATCGTCAGCTACCGTCGGGAACGGGCGATGCGCCTGCGCGATGCACTCAACCCGCACCTGATCGAACAGACGATTGTCAGCACGCGCGAAGAGGCCCTTTCAAAACGCTGCGTTGGTCCCATCCCGGATATTTTCGTCATCGAAACCAATCCCAATGATAGCATGGGGCATCTGCGGCTTGTCTCGGAACTGCGCAGCCGCCAGGAAACCCGCCATTCGGGGATTTGCGTAATACAACCCGGCACTACTGCAACTGCTACGGTCATGGGGTATGATCTGGGGGCGAATGATTGCCTGTCCGGCGACATTCCCCCGGGTGAGATGGCATTGCGCCTGCGTCGTATCCTGACGCGAAAACGGGAAGCAGACCGCATTCGCGCATCCGTTCGCGACGGGCTGCGCCTTGCGGTGGAAGATCCGCTGACGGGGCTTTACAACCGCCGCTACGCGCTCAGCCGCCTGACCAACATCGCCGAAACCGCGCGGCAAACCGGTGGTTCATTCGCCGTGATGGTTGTGGATCTCGACCGCTTCAAACAGGTCAATGACTGTTACGGCCATGCAGCAGGTGATTGCGTTCTGATCGAAGCCGCGCGCCGCCTTGCGGCAAATATCCGCGGATCGGATCTGCTGGCCCGGATCGGCGGGGAAGAATTCCTGATTGCCCTGCCGGGAAGCGATCTGGCACAGGCACGGCCCGTGGCCGAACGGCTCTGCCTTGCCATCAACCAGGCCGTTTTCGATTTGCCCGGACAGGAAAAACTGCGCGTCACATGTTCAATTGGATTGGCAATTTCGGATGGCGGCATGGCGCTGCATCTTGAAGAAATCATCGACCGCGCCGATCAGGCCTTGCTACTGGCAAAAACCGCAGGACGAAATCAGGTCACGATCAGCCGTTCTGCGGCCTGATCCCCCATCATCTGTCATCCCGCAATTCCTGGCGATCCTTGCCGCGTCCAACACGCCGCTTCAGCCCTTTTTCCAGCCGATCCGCAAAGGCCGCACGGGCCTCCGCATCCATGCCGCTAAGGTGATTGACAATCAACTCCTCACCCAGGGCACGGCGTTCAGTGGCCCGCTGCGCGCCACGATCAAGCACCCCGCGAAAAGCCTCTGATGAGAAGGGTTCGGCCCGGATCGTCGTCAGCAGGGCCTCAAGATCCTGCCGCATACCACGGCGCGCCGCGCGCAGATCCGGCGCACGATCCGCAAAGGCCTGACGCAGCGCACGACGGTCGTCATCCTCCAGCGCCGATGTGAAAAAGCCAAACCCCAGTTCCCGCACCGAATGCGCCCTTGGCCCGTCCCGCCAGCCCTTCAGCGCAACCCCTGCAACCAGGCCCACCACTGCAAGGTTGAAAGCGAGCGAAATGATCAGCAGGATACGCATGAACCTGCCGGTTCCTTCCCGTTTCCCCTCATTTGGCATCTGATCAGCCATCATCCATCCCCTCATCCTCGGCGGGCAACAATTCCACAACATCCAGCACCTCGGCCGGTAGCAGGGTTTCGGTCAACGCAGAAACCGGCGCAGGGGCAACAAAACCAAGGTAAAGCCCCACCGCCGCAGCAGTCGTAAGCCCGGCAAGTGGCCCACGTCCTCCGATCGCATCCACAAAGCGCTGCCAGAAGCCGCCCCGCACGGGCATATCAGGGCTCTGCTCCCTGACCTGAAGCGCCAACGCATCCGTCAGGATCCGGTCCATCAATTCGGGAGAAGCTTCGCGAGGCGCCATCCGGGCCTCGGCCAGAAGCGCGTCAAGTTCCGCTTCCTTCATCTTACTCTCCTTCATCATAGCCCAATTCCGCCCTTCGTCCGGCGAGTATCGCCGCCAATGCCCGTTTTCCCCGCGCGGTCAGACTTTCAACCGCCTCAACCCCGGTTTCCATCACCACGGCAATCTCCGGATTGGAAAGCCCTTCGATATGCCGCAAGACCACCGCCTGCCGCTGCCGCTCCGGCAATTGTCCAAGGGCGGTATTAAGCGCGGTCATCCGGTCACCTTCGATCATCCCCACCTCCACACCCGACATGGCCGAGGGCAATTCAGGCGCATCATCCAGCGCCACCGGACGCCGGCGCATCTGTGCCCGAAGCCGGTCGGTACACAGGTTGGACACGACCCGGAACAACCAGGTCGAAACCTTGGCCTCCCCCTGCCGCCACTCCGGCGCAATCCGCCAAAGCCGCAACATCGCTTCCTGGGCCACGTCCTCCGCCTCGGCCCGATCCCCACCCAGAAGCCGCGTGGCATGTGACAACACCCTTGGTGTCAGTCGCAGCGTCAGGCTGCGCGCCGCTGCGGCATCGCCATTGGCATAAAGTACCAAAAGGGCCTCATCCGGAATTTCGGAACCGTCGTCCAGCGCCATCGTCATCCTGTCCGCGATACAGGTTTTATGGCCCGGCAACCAGTCCCGGCCCCGACTGCCCGGCGGATATTGTCACCGGGCAGCCCCTGAAATGTTCCATTCAGCCGCGATCGGCACCCCAGCGATGTGAGGGTCGATCATGATATCTCATTCGGCGATCTCCCCGGCGATCCTGAAACCTTTCTCGCGCCGCATCGATTTCAGCCTCGGTCACGGCCCCGTCATCATCGGCATCGATCCGATCAAGAAGCGATGCCACATTGCGACCGCGCGTCATGAGTTCCGCCGCCGAAAGGCTGCCATCACCGTCACTGTCGAGCCGTTCGATCATCCGTTTTGCCCGTGCCGTGGCCCGGGTTTCGGCATCCCGCATACCTTGGGCCACAAGTTCGGCCTCATTGATCTTGCCATCGCCATCGGCATCAAGCTCAGCCGTACGTGCCGCCCGATAGGCCTGCACCTCCGCCTCCGTGATTTTTCCGTCACCATCGGCATCAACTGCGGCGAAATCCAGCCCGCCCCATATGCCTGCCCGGCCCTCACCGCGCCCGGGATCGGCCAGGGCCGCGCCGTTTATCCCGGCCCCCAGCAGAACAGCGCAAAGGCCCAAGGTCATTGTCTTCTGCATCCTGATACTCCTGTCTCCATCTCCGGGGCCGGGCTATTCCGGCCCTCTTGATGCCATTCATACGCCCGGGCAGGTAGGTTCCGTCGTTCGCCCGTCATTTTTTTGCGACATGGCGCCGCAAGACGGTTTGTTCCCCTCTACTTTTGCCGAAATACTGGTTAGAGAAAGGGTCGGCGCGCACAGAACAATCCCAACTCAGGACAAATTCACGATGGATCAGACTGCAATGATTGAGGAGGAACGGCCCATTGCTCCTGCGCTCAAGCGCGGCTGGCGGTGTCGCTGCCCGAATTGTGGCTCCGGTCCGATGCTGCGCGGCTATCTGAAAGTGCGCGAAAGCTGCCCCGTCTGCGGCGAGGAACTGTATCATCACCGCGCCGATGACGGGCCTGCCTATCTGACGATCCTGATCGTTGGGCATATTATGGCACCGTTGATCCTGTGGGCATTTGTCAAATACCGCCCGGATCCGCTGGTTCTGGCAGCCATCTTTTCGGTCGGTACGGTGGCGCTTTCACTGTTCCTGCTGCCGAGGCTGAAGGGCATGCTGATTGCGTTGCAGTGGTCACGCCGAATGCACGGGTTTGGCAGGCGTGACTGATCATTCGCAAAAACAAATAACCGTCCGCGATGCCGCAACGGTCGTTCTATGGCGGGAAGGCCCGGAAGGCATTGAGGTTCTGATGGGGCAGCGTGGCGCGAGTGCAGCCTTCATGCCATCGAAATTTGTCTTTCCGGGCGGGGCGGTCGATCCCGCCGACCACGAAATCGCCCTTGTCAAACCGCTGCCGCCATCCTCTGCCACGGGGCTTTCACGCGAAAGCCATCTGGCACCGGAGGTGCTTGCCGCTGCGGCGATCCGGGAATTATGGGAAGAAACCGGCCTTGCCCTGGGTGAACCCGCAGACTGGCCAAACCCGCCTGAAGACCGTGATCAGGACTGGCAGGGCTTTGCCGATCTCGGGATTCGGCCTTCGGGGGAAGGGCTGCGTTTCATCTTTCGCGCCATTACGCCACCGGGGCGCCCGCGACGCTTTGATGCACGTTTCTTTCTGGTGGATGCCCGGCATATTGCGGGCGATCCCGATGATTTCAGCGCCGCAGCGGATGAGCTTTCACACCTGCACTGGGTAACGCTGACCAAGGCACGCGCGCTGGATCTGCCCTTTGTCACGGAAGTTGTTCTGGCCGAGGTTCAGGAACATCTGCGTGGCACACCACCCCCTGGCGTTCCTTTCTTTGACAATTCCGGCACAAAACCGCGTTTCTGGCGGCTGAATTGAAAAAGCCCCTCCGGTTGGAGGGGCTTTTCAGGGTGTCGGGACATCACTGATCGAGGAAACTGCGCAACTTACGGCTACGGCTGGGATGTTTCAGCTTGCGCAACGCCTTTGCTTCAATCTGGCGGATACGTTCGCGGGTCACGCTGAATTGCTGACCGACCTCTTCCAGCGTGTGATCGGTATTCATCCCGATACCAAAACGCATCCGCAAAACCCGTTCCTCGCGCGGGGTCAGGGAGGCCAGAACCCGGGTGGTCGTCTCTTTCAGGTTTTCCTGAATTGCAGAATCCAGTGGCAGGACGGCATTCTTGTCCTCGATGAAATCACCAAGCTGGCTGTCTTCCTCATCACCGATGGGTGTCTCCAGGCTGATCGGCTCCTTGGCGATCTTCATCACCTTGCGGACCTTCTCCAGCGGCATCTGCAGCTTTTCGGCCAGTTCCTCCGGTGTGGGCTCCCGGCCAATTTCATGCAGCATCTGACGGCCGGTCCGCACCAGCTTGTTGATCGTTTCGATCATGTGGACAGGGATACGGATGGTGCGCGCCTGATCGGCAATGGAACGGGTAATCGCCTGTCGGATCCACCAGGTCGCATAGGTCGAGAACTTGTAACCGCGGCGATATTCGAATTTATCCACCGCCTTCATCAGCCCGATATTGCCTTCCTGAATGAGATCAAGGAATTGCAGCCCACGATTCGTGTACTTTTTCGCAATTGAAATCACCAGCCGCAGGTTCGCCTCGACCATTTCCTTCTTGGCCTGTCGGGCTTCCTTTTCCCCTTTCTGGACCTGATTCACGATCCGGCGGAATTCGGAGATATCAACACCCACATATTGGCCAACCTGCGCCATGTCGTCGCGCAGCGCCTCAACCTTGTCACGGCTGCGTTCCATCAACGCCTGCCAGCCGCGCCCGTCTTTGGCGGCCATCCGGTCGCACCAGGTCGGGTCAAGTTCATACCCCTGATATTCCTGGATAAATTCCCGGCGGTTGATGCGCGCCTGATCAGCCAGCTTCACCATGCCGGAATTGATGGACATGATCCGCCGGTTGATCCCGTAAAGCTGATCGATCAACGCCTCGATCCGGTTGTTATGCAGATGCAACTCATTGACCAGTTCGACAATCTCGGAGCGCAGTTTCTGATAGGCGGCCTCTTCGGTGGTCGAAAAACGATCCTCCGTATTCATCGTTGCCGACATCCGTTGATCCTGCATGTCCGACAGGGTCGCATAATCACGGGCAATCAGTTCCAGCGTCTCCAGGACCCGGGGTTTCAGCGCGGCTTCCATCGCGGCAAGCGACATGTTGGACGCATCGTCATCATCATCGTCATCGTCGTCGTCATTGGAGGCGATGGGGTTTCCATCGGCATCCAGTTCCGGTTCACTATTCGCAGCGGGACGCTGTTGCTGGGCATTACTATTGGCGGAAACATCCACCCCGTTGAGCCCATTGCTGACAATATTTTCATTGTCATCATCGTCACCATCCAGATTGCGCCCGAAGGTCGCCTCCAGATCGATCACATCGCGCAGCAGGATCTCTTCATTCAGAAGCTCATCACGCCAGATGGTAATGGCCTGAAAGGTCAGCGGACTTTCGCAAAGCCCGGCAATCATCGTGTTACGCCCGGCTTCGATCCGCTTGGCAATGGCAATCTCGCCTTCCCGCGACAGAAGTTCGACCGAACCCATTTCCCGCAGATACATCCGAACCGGATCATCCGTACGATCAAGCGTTTCCGTCGTCGGGCCGGAAATCGCAACCTCACGTGATCCGCCGGTTTCAACCAGATCGCCCTTGGGGCTTTCCTCTTCCTCGGTTTCTTCCTCTTCGGTGACCTGAATGCCCATTTCCGACAGCATGGACATCACATCCTCGATCTGATCGGAGGAAACCTGATCGGGTGGCAGCACCTGATTGAGCTGATCATAAGTAATATAGCCGCGCTCCCGCGCATCGGCGATCATCTTCTTGACCGCCGCCTGGCTCATATCGAGGGAGGTTTCAGCCTCGCCCTCCTGGGTCTTGTTTTCTTCGTTTTCCTTGATCGCCATGGATGCTCCTTGGACCGGACGGTCGGTGCGGGTGCGGTGCCGAATCACTAATCTATCACCGAATCATTATCGCGAATCACGCGGGGTTACAGCCACTCTGCCCATTTTCTTGCAGAGGTCATTTGTTTCAACACGTTTTCTGGCCTTATCGGGGTTGCTTGCCCTTGCTGTATTGGATGCGATCCCAGAGGCTGCGCGCCTCCTTCAGTTCTTCCCGGTCCATTTCAACTCCGTTTTCGGCCACGAAGCCGGATTGTTTATTTTCCTGCGGACCACGTTGGGCCGCAAAACGCGCCTCGTTGATCTGGGCAAGGCGCCATGTCACGCCTTCATCGGCAAGACCGGAAAGATCTTCGGCAGCTTCCGCAATTTCCCGCCGCGCCGCCGCCGCCGCTTCAAGCTTGGCCAGATCCCCGGCAAGACACATCCGTGCAAAAAGTGAATCCTCCGCCTTCCGGACAGGCGGCGCCGTCTTCACATGGTTTTGGTTAAGAAGATTTTCAAGCACCGCACCATGATCGGCATGCAGGGCCTCCGACGGGTTGTCATCCACGCCTTCATGCAGGTGATGCAACAGGCCTGCCTTGAGGCGTTCTTCCTCCGGATCGGAAAATTGCAGCCGCTCCAGTGCCGGTTCAAACTCCGCCAGGATCCCCGGATGGGTGATCAGCGTGGCCAGGATGATCTGTTCCATTATCCGCTGATCCGAAAGCCCGTTCGCCAGGGCCGAAGCCCGTGTCATTGGCGTTGCCGCCGCAGGGGCCCGCCAACGTCCGGGACGCACGGACTGCCATTCGCGCCATGTCGTCGGGCGTTGCCCCCTGGCCCCGAAAAGATCTTGGCGGAGGCGTTTGATTTCCTGGCCATAGTGACCACGGATCGAAGGATCCCGGATTCGTTGCAAGGCCAGACGCAATGTCTTGTCGAGCGCCGCCTTGCGTTCCGGGCTGTCAAAGACCTTACCCTCGGTTTCCCGCTGCCAAAGAAGGTTCACCATGGGCTGGGCCGCATCAACCCGCGTCCGCATGGCTCCCGCCCCCTGCGCCTTGATCAGGTCATCCGGATCAAGCCCCTGGGGCATCAGCGCAAAACGCAGCCCCTTTCCCGCCTCAAGCAGGGGAAGCGCCAAATCCATCGCCCGCATCGCCGCACGCAGCCCCGCCGTATCCCCGTCAAGCGCTATGACCGGCTCATCATGGATGCGCCAGATCAGACGCAGCTGATCTTCGGTAATTGCGGTTCCCAACGGCGCAACGGTGGCCGCGAACCCCGCCTCCGACAACGCGATCACATCCATATAACCTTCTGCCACGATCAGGGACTGGCCCTTTCCTGCTGCCTCCCTTGCCCGCGCCAGATTGAACAGGCTACGCCCCTTGTCGAAAAGTTCGGTCTCCGGCCCATTGAGATATTTTGCCCGCGCATTGGGGTCGAGCGACCGCCCACCCAGCGATATCGCCCGTCCACGCCCGTCCCGGATCGGAAAGATGATACGGCTACGAAACCGATCATAGACGGAGCCATCATCAGCCCTGGCACAAAGCCCCGAATCGACAATCAGATCCGTTGCAAACCCCTTTTGCTGCAAGGCGGTAAAAAGACCCTGCCGATTATTTGGCGACCAGCCGATTTCCCAACGTTCCTGCGCCGCCGGGTCAAGCCCTCGCCGTTCAAGATAATCCCGCGCCACCTGCGCGGTACCTGTGCGCAATTGCAGCCGGAGATGCCTGACCCCTTCCTCCATGACCTCGGCCAATTGACTGCGCCTGTCGGCCCGTTTTGCCGCCGCAGGGTCACGGGCGGGCATCTGCATCCCGGCCTCACGCGCCAGCATCTCCACCGCTTCCATGAAATTCAGGTTTTCCGAATCACGCAGGAAGGTCAGGGCATCCCCTTTGGCATGGCAGCCAAAACAATAATAGAACCCCTTGCGGTCATCGACGTGAAAGGAGGCCGTCTTTTCCTGATGGAAAGGGCACGGCGCCCACCAATCCCCCTTTCCCTGATTGGATTTGCGGGCATCCCACGTAACTTTGCGCCCGATCACCTGTGACAGGGAAATCCGGTTGCGAAGTTCATCAAGAAAGCCGGGTGGAAGACTCATACGCCCAATATCGGTCCTGCCACTGCATTCGTAAAGTGGCACCGCACCGGATAATGCCAAATGGCCGCAACTACAGGCGTGAATCCGGCAAATGGCCTGAACCGAAGCTGCGCACCCGGCAAGATCATCATCGGAATCGCGCAGCGCCGGCCAGTCGCCAACAGCTCGGTGGTCGCCTCAAAGCCCCTTGGATTGGTAGGTGGACGCAACGCGGCTGATCCCGACGATATAGGCCGCCACGCGCAAGTCCTCGACATCGTCGCGCGTGTGCCAAACTTCCCGCATGGCCTGATAGGCGGTGCGCATCGTATCATCAAGACCGGACCGGACCAGTTCCAGTTCCCCTGCACCACGCAGGTATTTATCCTTGAAATTGGGGGAAAGCGACCAACCCAGCCCCTTGTCGGCCGACAATCTTTCCAGTTCGTTTACCAGCAGCAGGTGACGCGCCTCCTCTTGCCGCCGCTGCATCCGGCCAAAGCGGATATGGCTGAGGTTCTTGACCCATTCAAAATAGGAAACCGTCACCCCACCGGCATTTGCATACATGTCGGGAATGATGACGACGCCCTTCTTGCGCAGGATTTCATCGGCACCGAAAGTCACCGGGCCATTTGCCGCCTCGATAATCAACCTGGCCTTGACCCGGTCGGCATTGGCCTTGTTGATCACGCCCTCCAGGGCGGCGGGGATCAGGATATCGCATTCCTTTTCCAGAAGTTTCGCGCCATCCTCTACATATTTGGCAGATGGGTATCCCTTGATCGTGCCATGTTCCGCCATCCATTGACGGATGTCCTCAACATTCAGACCACTGTCATCTTCAAGCGCGCCATCACGTTCAATGACACCCGTGATAAGGGCGCCATCTTCCTCACTGAGGAACTTGGCGGCATGATAACCCACATTTCCCAGACCCTGCACGATGATCCGCTTGCCCCCCAGATCACCGACAAGCCCTGCCACCGCACAATCCTCCTTGTGGCGGAAGAATTCATGCAATGCATATTGTACGCCGCGACCGGTGGCCTCCACCCTGCCCTGGATTCCGCCCGCATGGGGCGGCTTGCCGGTAACGCAGGCCTTGGCATTGATATCGGAAGTATGCATCCGCGCATATTGATCCGCGATCCAGGCCATTTCCCGTTCACCGGATCCCATATCCGGCGCCGGAACGTTCTGGGCAGGATTGATCAGATCGCGCTTGATCAATTCATAGGCAAAGCGGCGCGTGATCGATTCCAGTTCATGCGGCTCCCATTTACGCGGATCAATACAAAGCCCGCCTTTCGAACCCCCAAACGGCGTTTCCACCAAGGCGCATTTATATGTCATCAGCGCAGCAAGCGCCTCGACCTCATCCTGATCGACTGACAGGGCAAAACGGATACCGCCCTTCACCGGCTCCATATGTTCGGAATGAACGGAGCGATAACCGGTGAATGTTTCGATCTTGCCACGCAAACGCACACCGAAACGTACCTTGTAGGTCGAATTGCAAACCCTGATCTTCTCTTCCAGGCCAGGGCTGAGATCCATCAGCGCGGTTGCCCGGCTGAACATCAGATCCACACTTTCACGAAAGCTTGGCTCGCCAGTGACCGTCATGTTTTCCCTCCCGGTATTTTGTGAGTTGCTAATAGTAACCAGATCGCGACTACGATTGATCGGAAAGCTTGCACACCAAATAACAAGATTGATGAAACCACACTATTTCTCGTCCGGCTAGACCGCGAATCGTCTGTCGGGGCAGAAAATCATCCAGGTACTTCACAAGAATATTAACCAAGTTATCAAACTATTGGCGGGCATTGCCAAAAAATTCCGGGCGGCATTGGCCTGACAAGAATAACAATTACCCGGGGGACAGGGGGATGTTTCCGAATCCCACCGGATTTTCCACTTCAAGGCTGCAAAACGTCACAATTTTGCCCCAGACAAGCCAGCCAATAACGATTGGGTAAGTGTTTTGGGCAATTCATGTCCAAGGCAACCAGATGGATTGAACCGCCTCTGCAGAGGGGAAGCAGGATGATTAAGGGTAAAAGTATTTCAAGGTTTGCCGGGTTACGGCAACTGCACCGCTTCATGAGGGATGAACAAGGTACGCTGATCGTTTTCGGCCTCGTCCTGACGGTTGTGATGTTGATGGGCGGTGGTCTTGCCGTTGATCTGATGCGCCATGAAGAAAGACGTACCGAAATCCAGCAAACGCTGGATCGTTCGGTTCTTGCCGCGACGAACATGTCACAGAAGCTCGACCCCGAAGATGTGGTGAACGACTATTTCGACAAGGCGGGGCTGCTCTCACAACTGAGCAATGTGCAGGTCGAAGAAGGGTTGAATTTTCGCAGGGTGACGGCACAGGCCCAATCCGATGTTCCGACCTATTTCATGCATCTGATGGATATTCAAAATCTGCCGGTCAATGCCGGATCCGCGGCTGAACAGCGGATCACCAATGTCGAAATTTCACTGGTGCTCGACATTTCGGGATCGATGCAAAACCAGCCGACCCGTATCTCCAACCTGCGCGTTGCGGCCGCTGAATTCGTGGATACCGTCCTGTCAAAGGATTCCGAGGGCAAGATCTCGATCTCGCTCATTCCCTATAACGGCCAGGTCAATCTCGGCAGCGCCCTTTTCGCCGAATTCAACGCCAGTAATACGCATAATTTCCCCAAAAGCCATTGTCTCGACCTGCCCAGTTCCATCTATGATACGGATGAACTTTCAACCTCGACGAGTTTCCCGCAATCCGGTTTCTTTGACAGTTTTTCGGGCGGAGGGACCTCTGCAAATGCCTATACCGCATATTCGGGCCCGCTGCATAACGGTACCAGCTATGTCAACGTCTGGTGCCAACCGAATGCCGATAACATCATCAGGCCATTCCAGAATGATATTGCCTCACTGCAAGGGGCAATCGATAACCTGATCGCTGTTGGCGCAACCTCGATCGACCTTGGCATGAAATGGGGATTGGCTCTTCTTTCACCGACCTCGCGGGATGTGATCACGAATCTGAACACAAACGGGATCGTCCCGGATGATTTCATTGGTCGCCCTTTGGATTTCGATGCGGAAGATACGATGAAGATCATCGTCCTGATGACGGATGGCCAACATTTTGCCGAGGAACGCCTGAACGACGATTTCCGCAGCGGCCCATCCGAGATCCGGCGCAGCAAGGGTGATGGTATGCTATCCATTCGCCATTTCGAATCCGGGGCAAATTACGGCCGCTACTGGGTACCGCATCTGGGACGCTGGATGGATGATCCCTGGAATAGCGGGAAAGGCGTCAACCGCCTGGACTGGAGCGAAGTCTGGGCCGAATACCGGATGCAATGGATAGCCCGGCAGCTATACGCACGTGCATTCGGGGGTAACAACAGCTCCTGGCGCAACTTCCACTTTAATCAGGCAATGAACAATTTCCGGTCCCGGACACCAACCGGGGAAATGGATACACGACTGCAGGAAGTCTGTTCCGTCGCAAAAGCCAACGATATACTGATTTATGGCATCGCTTTCGAAGCCCCCGAAAACGGCGCCACGCAAATCCAAAACTGTGCGACGACGGCTGACAGTCACTATTACTATGTCACCACTGATGGCGAGGGCCTTTCGATTCAATCCGCCTTTCGATCCATTGCAAATAATATCAGTCAACTGAGATTGACCCAATGACAGGCGCATCCGTCGAAAGGGACAGGGGCCTGCCCTGGTGGCCATATCACGCCTGGCGGTGTGAGGGGGGCGCAGCAACGCTCGAATTTGTGCTCGTCGTACCGGTTTTATTGTTGATATTCCTTTCGGCCTTTGAGGCCGGACTTTTGATGACCCGCAAGATCATGCTCGAACGCGGTGTCGATATGACAATGCGCGAATTGCGCCTGGGCCAATATACGAACCCAAACGCCGATCTTATAAAAGAGGAAATCTGCGACCGCGCAATTATCCTACGAAACTGCGCCACATCCATACGGATCGAGCTGAGCCCGGTCAGTATGACAACTTGGGCTTTCCCTGCTCAGGCGACGGGCTGCGTCGACCGTGAGGCGTCCATTCAGCCCCCCACCAAGTTCACCCCCGGCGCCCCACATGAAATCATGCTGATCCGTGTTTGCATTTTACAGGAAACCCTTTTCCCGACAACCGGTGTCGGCTTGAGGTTGCCCAAACTCAACGGCAATGAATATGCGATCACGGCAACCTCCGCCTTCGTGAACGAGCCTTGAAAATGCGCTTTCCCATTCCCCGGATATTCTATCATTTCGCCAGGGATTGCCGTGGCAGCATCATTGTCGAGGCCCTGCTTGTCCTGCCAGTACTGATCTGGGCCCATGCGGCGCTTTTCGTCTATTGGGATGCCTATCGCACCATCAACGAAATGCAAAAGGCAACCTATTCGATCTCCGACCTGATTTCACGCACGCAACTCACCGTGGATGATGCCTATCTCGATGGGATACATGAAACACTGAACTATATCCTGAATGAAAATGACAATGTGACCATGCGTGTCACTTCCTTCCTGTGGGATGAAGCCGATGCACATTACAAGGTAATCTGGTCACATGGTTCCAATCCCGGACCCCCTGCCCTGACCAATGAAACCATAAAACCCCTAGCCAGCAAACTGCCTGACATGTCCGATGGCGATAGCGCCATTCTTGTCGAAACAACGCTGACCTATGAACCGCCGTTGAATTTCGGGCTGAACACGCAGTCAATGCAGCAATTCATCGTCACCCGTCCGCGATTTTTGCCCAAGATATGTCATTCCGGGGTGCCGTGTTCCTGATCCCCCCTTGCCGCGCAGTTCTATCCCACCAAAACATCCGGGAACATGAACGGGGCACGACGATGTCGCCCTGGCCAGGTACAACACGGGTATCGGGCCCTACCCATCCATCTTCAGCGCCGAAATAAAGGCCTCCTGCGGGATCTCGACCTTGCCAAACTGACGCATGCGTTTCTTGCCCGCTTTCTGTTTTTCCAGAAGCTTCTTCTTGCGGGTTGCATCGCCACCATAACATTTCGCCGTCACGTCCTTGCGCATCGCACTCAACGTCTCGCGCGCGATGACCCGGCCCCCAATCGCGGCCTGGATTGGAATCTTGAACATATGGCGCGGGATCAGATCCTTGAGCTTTTCCACCATTGCGCGTCCGCGCAATTCCGCGCGGTCGCGGTGAACCATCATCGACAATGCATCGACAGGCTCCTCATTCACCAGGATTGACATCTTTACCAGATTGTCCTCCCGATATTCGGTCAGCACATAGTCAAAGCTCGCATATCCCTTGGTGACGGATTTCAGCCGGTCATAGAAATCGAACACCACCTCATTGAGCGGCAGGTCATATTCCACCAGTGCCCGGCTTCCGGCATAGGTAAGGTTGAGCTGGATACCCCGCCGCTCCTGACAAAGTTTCAGAACATCACCAAGATATTCATCCGGCACCATGATCGTAGCCTTGATGCGCGGCTCCTCCAGATGGTCCACATGGGTGAGGTCAGGCATATCGGCAGGGTTGTGCAATTCCATCATCGTGCCGTCACGCATGTGGATATGATAGACAACGGAAGGTGCCGTCGTGATCAGATTGAGGTCATATTCCCGTTCCAGCCGGTCGCGGATCACTTCCAGATGCAAGAGGCCCAGAAAACCACAACGGAACCCAAAACCAAGCGCGGCGGAGGTTTCCATTTCATAACTGAAACTCGCATCATTGAGGGCGAGTTTCTCAATCGCCTCACGCAGACCTTCAAAATCATTGGCATCCACCGGGAAAAGCCCGCAGAACACCACCGGCTGTGCCGGTTTGAACCCCGGCAACGGTGTCGTGCAGGGTTTCCGTTCATGGGTAATCGTATCGCCCACCCGCGTATCCCGCACCTGCTTGATTGATGCTGTGAGCACTCCGATTTCCCCCGGACCAAGCTCGGGGATATCGGTCATCTTGGGTTTGAGCACGGCCAGGCGATCAATCCCGTAGATTGCGCCGGTCTGCATCATCTTGATCCGGTCACCCTTGCGGATTACCCCATCCATCACCCGGATCATCACCACAACCCCCAGATAAGGGTCATACCAGCTATCGACCAGCATCGCCTTGAGGGGCGCGTCGCGTTCCCCCCTGGGCGGCGGCAAGCGTTTGACAATCGCCTCCAGAACATCGGGGATCCCGACCCCGGTCTTGGCTGAGATCGGGATCGCATCGGAGGCGTCAAGGCCGATCACATCCTCGATATTTTCCTTCACCCGTTCCGGGTCGGCAGCAGGAAGATCGACCTTGTTCAGAACCGGCACGATTTCATGATCGGCATCAAGTGCGTGGTAGACATTGGCCAGGGTCTGTGCCTCAACCCCCTGGGACGCATCCACAACCAGAAGCGAACCTTCCACTGCACGCATGGAACGCGAAACCTCATAGGCGAAATCGACGTGGCCCGGCGTGTCGATCAGGTTCAGCACATAGGTCTGACCGTCCTGCGCGGGATATTCGATGCGCACGGTATTGGCCTTGATGGTAATACCGCGTTCCCGCTCAATATCCATGCTATCAAGAAGCTGGGCCTTCATATCCCGTTCCGCCACCGTTCCCGTCAACTGGATCAGCCGGTCAGCCAACGTGGATTTGCCGTGGTCGATATGGGCCACAATGGAAAAATTACGGATATGGTCGAGTTCAGTCATGGTCCGCATATACAGGCTCACGAAAGGGCCGGGAAGGGGCATTTACAGCCTCCCCTGGCCAATCCGTGGCAGAGGGGCATATCTCTATCTTGTGGTTTGCCCGGCATGTCATACAGATCATGGGGGTGTTTTGTGAATTCCGGTGGAAAATCGCCAAAATCTCAAGGTTTCATTGAAATTTAACGCCAAAAACGGCAATATGCGCGGCAAGAACAAGGCATGGGCAACGCGTATTTTCCTACGATGGCGCGATCAGACCCGATCACATGAGGCAGAGCAATGACCAACATCCTTCTCGGCACCACGCTCGTGGCGCTTTTCCTTCCCATGATGGCAATAGCAGGGCCTGTTGAAAAGGCCTGCCTGAAATCCGACCGCCAGGCCTCCTCCCGGGCGCTCTGCGGCTGCATTCAGCAGGTTGCGGACATGACGTTGACAAGTGCGGATCAACGCCGGGCCGCAAATTTTTTCAATGACCCCGATCAGGCCCAGAAAGTGCGGATGTCCAAAAGCGACCGGGACAATGATTTCTGGACACGTTACCGCAGCTTCGGTGAAATGGCCGAAAGTTACTGCGCGGGATAGCGTTCCTAATCGGGAATAACCGCTGTCGCGTCGATTTCCACCAGCCATTCAGGCCGGGCCAGCGCCACCACCGTCAGACCGGTACAAACCGGGTGCACACCCCGGATATATTCCCCCATGGTGCGGTACACCGCTTCGCGGTGACGCACATCCGTCAGGTAGACCACCAGTTTCACCACGTGATCCATGCTGCTTCCGCATTCTTCCAGCAGCTGACGGATATTCTGCATGACCTTATGTGTCTGTTCCACCGGATCATTGCTCTGAACATTCTCGGCCGTGTCGAGATCCTGCGGGCATTGGCCACGCAAAAAGACCGTTGTGCCACGGGCCACAACCGCCTGACAAAGATCGTTATCAAGCCGTTGTTCGGGATAGGTCTCTTTCGTGTTGAACTTCCGGTGCCGGTGATGCGCCATCTGGATTGTCCTTTTGCTGGGTATTGCTAGTCTGTCAGGCCCTGCCGGGCATGATGATAATCCAGATATTTCTGTCTGGTCACGATCTGATCGGCAATATGTCTGGCATCGTGCCAGACCCCCCAGATAAAGCTGGACCCCCGGCGCGAAAGCCAGGGCAGGCCCAGAAAATAGACCCCCGGTTCGGAGGAAACCCCGCGCTGATGCCGGGGACGGCCTTTTTCATCAAACGCATCAACCTGCAGCCAATCATATTCCAGCGCATAGCCCGTGGCCCAGATCACCGATGTAATCCCCTCGGCGGCAAGATCCAGTTTGAGGATCGGATTTGTCACACAAGCGGGATCGGGCGGGATTTCCCGCGCCGCCGGATCATCGGGCAGGTCGATCCCGTTACGTGCGACCCAGGCATCGGCCTGATTGAGCAGCGCAAGGTAATTCGCATCACCATTGGCGATATTTTCGGCCAGATCGGGGGCAAATCCCACGATACCATCATCGCAGCTTTCGGTCAGACCAAGCAGGATAATCCCTTCGGTGGCAAGACGCCGGAAATCGATGGTTCGTCCACCATAGGCGCCGCTGACCGCGATCGTCACATGTTCGGTTCCCGGGCTGGGTGTGGCCATGTCCCACAGGCCCAGAACACCCAGCCACCAGCAGAAATCCCGGCCCCGATAGTTTCTTGGCGGGCGGTCATGCGGCCCAACGGAAAGATAGGTCTTGCGGCCCGCACGACGCAATTCATCGGCAATCTGCGTGCCCGAAGACCCCGCCCCCACCACCAGAACCGCCCCTTCGGGCAGTTGATCGGGATTGTGATAGGAATTTGAATGGGTCTGCATGAGGTTCGGGTTCTCGGGTATCAGCGGCGGATAGACCGGGCGCTGAAAGGGGCCGGTTGCCGCCACCACATTCATCGCCTCGATCACCCCACCGGAGGTTTCCACACGAAATCCCGCACGGGTTTCGATCCGCCGGACCTGCCGGACCTCCACACCTGTGCGCAGGGGCGCACCGATCTTTTCGGCATAGGCAACAAAATAATCCGCAACGGCCTCTTTCCCGGCAAAACCGTCCTGATCCACCCCTGTGAATTCCATGCCCGGAAAACGGTCATGCCAGGCCGGACCATTGGCCACCAGCGAATCCCAGCGTTCCGAGCGCCAGCGTTCCGCGATCCGGTCACGTTCCAGCACCAGATGCGACACGCCCGCCGCCGTCAGATGTTCACTCATCGCGATACCGGCCTGACCGCCCCCCACGACCAGCGTATCGACCCGTTCTATCCCTGTTTCATCCTGAACCATCCACGCCTCCTTTCCTGTCTGGCGGCAGACTGGCGCGGGTCAGTTCCGGAATAAAGTCACTATTTCCACGCCATGGGTTAGGAAAAACCTAACATCATATCACAGTACACCTTCCGTCGGGAAAGGTTTCAAGGGCATATTATCCCTCACATCCACAGTCTGCCGTTCGATCATCCGATGGACCTCGGGCAGGCCCTTGCCACGATGAAGCGCACGCAGTTTTTCGTAGTCGGCCACATCGGCCACCGTCCGACGTTCGTTATGGCGAACATATTCCTGCCAGGTCGGGACATGGTAGGATTCGGTCCAGTGATCGGGCTTTTCCAGATCCCGCAACAGTGCCCATTGCTGCGCTCCGTCGCGAATCCGCATCCGGCGGCGCTGGCGCATGAGCGCCAGAAATTCCGGCACATCCTCCTGCGCGATTTCATAATCCACCATGACCATGATCGGCCCGCTGCGCTGGCGCAATTCGAGCCGGAGTTGCGGTTCACGGAAACGGTTGAGCGGATCAAGGTTCAGCCCGGCCACCTCCGGCAGGGGCAGGCGAAGCCCTACCAAAGCGCCGATCACAAGTGCAATGGCGGCAATGATCATCGTCGGGCCAAGGCCCGCCTTTTCCGACAACCCGCCCCAAAGCCACGCCCCGGCCGCCATGCCGCCAAATGTTCCGGTCTGATAGAGGGCCACCGCCCGGCCCACCACCCAGCGCGGTGTCGAAAGCTGCACCGTGACATTGAAAAGCGACAGCGTAACAACCCAGGACGCGCCCGAAAACAACAGCGCCACCGCCGTAAGCGGCAAGGATTGCGATATCCCCGTCACGACCGTCCCTGCCGCAAAAACCAAAAAGGCAGCACGGCTGATCCATTCATTGCGAAACCTGTCGCGCAGATGCGGATTGGCCAATGCACCACCTACGGCACCGAACCCGAAACATCCCAGCAGGATACCGAAGGTAAAGGCATTGCCATCAAGCTGATCCCGGGCAATCACCGGCATAAGCGATTGCATGGCCGCCGCTGCAAAGCCGAACATCGTGCCGCGCAGGATCACCCGCAGGATATTGGGCGACATGCCGACATAGCGGAAGGCCGCCGCAAAGGCGAGGCCAAGTGGTTCCGGAGGCAGATGGCGGTCACGTTCGGGCGCCTTCCAGCCAAAAAGTGCGGCAATGATCGCCAGATAACTGACGGCATTGACTGCAAAGGCCATCGCGGCCCCTGCCAGCGCCACGATGGCGCCCCCGGCCGCAGGCCCGACACTGCGCATCAGGTTGAACCCCATGGAATTAAGCGAAACCGCCGAAGACAGATCTTCCCGGCTTACGATATCCCCCATCGAGGCCTGCCAACTTGGCCCATGCAATGCGGTGCCGCAGCCAATCAGGAAGGTAAATGCCAAAAGCGACCATGGCGTCAGCAAGCCCGAATAGGCCAGAAGCGTAAGCGCGACCGAAACCGTCATCATCCCGATCTGCGCCACCAGCATGATCTTGCGACGATCATAATTATCCGCAAGAACCCCCGCCGTCAGCGAAAACAACATCAAGGGCAGGGTGATGGATCCCTGAACCAGGGCGACCATCGCCTCCGACGAGGTAAGCGAGGTCATCATCCACGACGCCCCCACTGCCTGAACCAGCCCACCAAAATTGGACATCTGCGAGGCAGACCAGAGGTTGCGAAAGGTCTTGTTGCTGAACAGGGTCAGCGGGGATTGCACGACCAAATTCTTGGCTCCTTCGGCATGGTGGCCATGGGGTTAAAGCATTTCCAGGGTCCGGGAATAATTACGTTGAAGCGATGAAAGGGCAACATGGTTTCACTGTCAGGCCATATCTTTGCAAGGCTGCCGGGCGCAGAGATGCCATCGATTTTCCGCCCCGGCCTTGCCTTCCCCCGCGGGGGCAACCTAGATGGGGGAAAACAGATCCAGAGGTTTTGTCATGACGCTGCCGCTTCCCTCCCCTGTCTTTGACGCCAACACGGCCGGAAAGGGCTTTGGTGATCTTCCCGAATGGGACCTGAGCGATCTTTACCCGGCCCCGGATGCGCCGGAATTCACCCGTGATATGGCGTGGCTCGAAAAGGCCTGCGCCGATTTCGCCGCCGCCTATGAAGAAAAGCTCGCCTCCCTTTCAGCCAATGCACTTTTGGAATGCGTTAAGAAATATGAGGCGATCGACGTGGTTGCAGGGCGGATCATGTCCTATGCGGGGCTGCGCTATTACCAGAATACAACCGATAGCGACCGCGCCAAGTTCATGGCCGATGCGCAGGACCGCATCACCGGTTTCACCACGCCACTGGTATTTTTCAGTCTGGAGTTCAACCGGCTGGAAGAGACACATCTGGATGCACTTCTGGCTGAAAATGCCGATCTGGCGCGCTACAAGCCCATCTTTGACCGGATGCGCGCGATGCGGCCACACCAGCTTTCGGATGAGATGGAAAAATTCCTCCACGACCAATCAGTTGTGGGTTCAGCCGCCTGGAATCGTCTTTTTGACGAAACCATGGCCGGACTGACCTTCACCATGCCCGGGGAGGAGGAAACCCTCAATCTTGAAGCGACGCTGAACTTCCTGACCGATACGGATCGCAGCAAACGCGAAGCCGCCGCCCGTGTTCTGGCAGAGGTTTTCAACAGCAATATCAAGCTTTTCGCACGCGTCCACAACACCCTGGCCAAGGAAAAGGAAATCGAGGACCGCTGGCGCAAGATGCCAAGCCCACAGCACGGGCGTCACCTGTCCAACCATGTGGAACCCGAGGTAGTCGAGGCCCTGCGCAACGCCGTTGTTGCCGCCTATCCCAAGCTTTCGCATCGCTATTATGCGCTGAAGGCCAAATGGATGGGGCTCGACAAGCTTCAGATCTGGGACCGCAACGCACCGCTGCCGATGGATGACGCAAAGACCGTCGACTGGAACGAAGCGCGAAAGACCGTGACCGAAGCCTATGCCGCCTTTTCGCCACGACTGGCCGAGCTGGCCGAGCCCTTCTTCGATAATGGCTGGATCGATGCAGGGGTGAAACCGGGCAAGGCCCCGGGCGCCTTCGCCCATCCCACCGTAACCACCGTGCACCCCTATGTGATGCTCAACTATCTTGGCAAGCCACGTGACGTGATGACACTGGCCCATGAACTGGGCCATGGCGTCCATCAACGTCTGGCCGCAGCACAAGGTGAACTTCTGGCCTCGACACCCCTGACGCTTGCGGAAACCGCCAGCGTCTTCGGGGAAATGCTGACCTTCCGCAAGCTTCTTGCCGGTGCCAGAAACCCGGCAGAAAAGAAAACCCTGCTGGCGGGCAAGGTCGAGGACATGATCAATACCGTCGTGCGTCAGATCGCGTTTTACGATTTCGAATGCAAATTGCACTCCGCCCGGGCCGAAGGCGAACTGACACCGGAAGATATCAACGCACTCTGGATGTCAGTACAGGCCGAAAGCCTTGGTCCCGCCTTCGAATATATGGATGGCTATGAAACCTTCTGGGCCTATATCCCGCATTTCGTGCATTCACCCTTCTATGTCTATGCCTATGCCTTTGGGGATGGGCTGGTGAACGCGCTTTACGCCGCCTATGAAGGCGGGCTGCCGGATTTTCAGGACAAGTATTTCGACATGCTCAGTGCCGGGGGGTCCAGACATCACAAGGATCTGCTGGCCCCCTTCGGACTTGATCTGTCGGATCCGGCCTTCTGGGACAAGGGCCTGAACATGATCGCGGGCTTCATCGATGAACTGGAGGCGATGGAAGGCTGAACACATCCCTTCCCATGTGCCGCCCGTTTCGGGCAGATAAATATCCGGGCGTGCCGACCACGGCGCGCCCGGTGCCATTTTCAGCGGCTGAAACGCTTGTATTTCACCCGTTTGGGTTCCAGCGCATCCGGGCCAAGACGGCGAATCTTGTCTTCCTCATAGGCTTCAAAATTGCCTTCAAACCATTCCACATGGGCATCCCCTTCGAATGCGAGGATATGGGTGCAAAGCCGGTCAAGGAAAAAACGGTCGTGGCTGATGATCACCGCACAGCCCGCAAAATCCTCGATTGCCGCTTCCAGCGCCTGAAGCGTTTCAACATCCAGATCGTTGGTCGGTTCGTCCAGCAGCAGCACATTGCCACCGGAACGCAGCAGCTTGGCCATATGGACGCGGTTACGTTCCCCACCTGACAACAGGCCCACTTTTTTCTGCTGATCGGTTCCCTTGAAATTGAAAGCCCCGGTATAGACACGGCTGTTCATTTCCAGATCGCCCAGATGGATGATCTCCGATCCGCCGGAGATTTCCTCCCAGGCGGTCTTTTCGGGGTCGAGCGCATCGCGGGACTGATCCACATAGGCAAGCTGGACGGTTTCCCCCAGCGTGATTGTGCCTTCGTCAGGGGCCTCCTGCCCCGTGATCATCCGAAAGAGCGTGGATTTCCCCGCCCCGTTGGGGCCAATCACCCCCACAATGGCACCGGGGGGGATGGTAAAGCTCAGATCCTCGATCAGGAGCTTGTCACCCATGACCTTCTTGAGGCCATCGACTTCGATCACCTTGTTGCCCAGACGTTCGCCATTGGGGATGATGATCTGCGCGGTCGTGGCGCGTTCGCGCACGGTCTGACCGGCCATTTCGTTATATTTCTGAATCCGGGCCTTGGATTTTGCCTGACGCGCCTTGGCGCCTGCGCGGATCCATTGCAATTCCTTTTCCAGCGCCTTTTGCTTGGCCTTGTCCTCGCGCGCCTCCTGCTGCATCCGCTTGGCCTTCTGGTCAAGCCAGGCGGAATAGTTCCCCTCATAGGGGATGCCACGACCACGGTCGAGTTCCAGGATCCAACCGGTGATGTCGTCAAGGAAATAACGGTCATGGGTCACGATCAGGATCGTTCCCTTGTAGTCGATCAGGTGCTTTTGCAGCCAGGCGATGGATTCGGCATCAAGGTGGTTCGTCGGTTCGTCCAAAAGCAGCATATCGGGCTTTTCCAGCAACAGCTTGGTCAGGGCCACGCGCCGCCGTTCACCCCCCGAAAGACTGCTGACATCTGCATCATCAGGCGGACAACGCAATGCATCCATCGCCACGCCAACGGTCGCCTCCAGTTCCCACAGGTTCTGTGCGTCGATCTGGTCCTGAAGCTGCGCCATTTCGTCGGCGGTTTCATCGGAATAGTTCATCGCCAGATCGTTATAGCGATCAAGGATCGCCTGCTGTTCGGCGACACCCAGCATGACATTCCCCTTCACATCCAGTTCCGGGTCCAGCCATGGCTCCTGCGGCAGATAACCGACCTTGGCCCCTTTCGCGGCCCAGGCTTCGCCTTTGAAATCCTTGTCGAGCCCGGCCATGATCTTCAGCAGGGTGGATTTACCCGCGCCATTGACACCGACCACACCGATCTTCACTCCGGGCAGGAAGTTCAGGTTGATATTCTCAAAACACTTCTTTCCGCCCGGATAGGTCTTGGAAACCCCGTCCATGTGATAGACATATTGGTAGCTGGCCATGATTTTCCCTCATCCGTGCGAAGTCTGCGCCCTTCTAGCGGCAGTCGGAGGCAAGGGCAACGCATGGGAGGAACCGGGAAACACGGCAAACGGGGATGGGACAATGAAACGAGGAAAACCGGGTGATACGGGCTGAATTGCCATTCGCGCCCCACGGGCATGTAGTGGGGTTGCTGGGCGGGTCCTTTGACCCGCCACATCGGGGGCATGTCGCAATCACCCGCGCGGCGCTTGAACGTTTCGGGCTGGATCAGGTCTGGTGGCTGGCCAGCCCGGGAAACCCGTTGAAGGCACATCAGCCCGCACCGATGGCGGATCGGATCCGGCAGGCGGAAGCCATCATGCGGCATCCCCGCGTCACCATCACCGATCTGGAGGCGCGGATCGGCACACGTTACACGGCCGAAACGCTTGGCCATCTGGGCCAGCTTTATCCCGGGGTTCATTTCGTCTGGCTGATGGGCGCGGACAATCTGGCGCAGTTTCATCGCTGGGATGACTGGAAACGGATCACGCGGATCGCGGCCCTGGGTGTGCTGGCCCGCCCCGGCAGCCGCCTTGCGGCACTTCGTTCCCCCGCCGCACGTTATCTTGCACCCTTTCGCCTGCCGCAATCGCGGGCCCATCTGCTGGGTCACGCCCCACGCCCCGCCTGGTGTTTTGCCAACCTGCCGATGGTGCAGGCCTCTTCTTCCGCAATCCGCGCACGAAACGGGCGTTGAAGGAAAATCCCCGGACTGGTGTTGCCTCTTGTGCGGACAGATCGGCGGGACTAGTCTCGCGCCATGATTGAAGAAAGCCGTTTTACACGTCGCTGGGTTCTTGCTGGCCTTCTGTCCGGAATTGCACTGCCCGGCTGCGCCGAGGCCCCAAAACGTTCGATCCGTCCCGCCGCCAATCCGGGAAGTGCGGATCTCCTGACCGCCCGGTCCGCCCGGCTGGTCGAGGCCGCAGGTCTGAAGGGCGAGATCGCCTTTGTCGTTGCGGATGCAAAAACGGGCAAGATCCTTGAGGCACGACATGGCGAAACCGCCCTGCCCCCTGCCTCGGTCGCCAAGGCCATGACCGCACTTTACGGGCTCAATAAACTGGGGGCGGGCTACCGGTTTTCCACCACGGCTCTGGCAACGGGGACGGTTGCAAACGGACAGTTGCACGGCGATCTTGTGCTGATAGGCTCCGGCGATCCGACGCTGGATACCGACAGGCTTGGCCAATTGGCGGCCGCTTTGGCCAAACATGGGATCAAGGGGATCACGGGCCGCTTTCTGGTTTGCGCCACCGGAATCCCCCGTATCCCCGAAATTGACCGCAGCCAACCCACATACGTGGGCTACAATCCGACGATTTCAGGGCTGAACCTGAATTTCAACCGCGTGCATTTCGAATGGAAACGCAGCGCACAGGGCTATCGGCTGACCATGGATGCGCGTGGCAAGAATTTCCTGCCGAAAGTGTCCATGGCCGAAATCCGCGCCGTGGATCGCAAGACCCCTATTTTTGACTATCGGCAGGGCAAGGGCCGCGATCAATGGACGGTGGCGGCAGGCGCCCTGGGCAAGGGCGGAAGCCGCTGGCTCCCCGTCAGACAGCCGGAACTTTACTGCGCCGAAGTCTTCGCAACACTGATGCGTTCCCACGGGCTGCGCCTGCCTACCGCTGAAATCGTGACCAGCCCCCCCACAGGCACCGTCCTGGCCCGAACTCAAAGCGAACCGCTCAGCACGATTTCCCGCAGCATGCTCCGCTATTCCACCAATATTACCGCCGAGGCGGTGGGCCTCGCTGCCTCTGGTGCCCGGTCGCTGAAGGATAGCGGGCGGCGCATGTCGGATTGGGCGGAGGCGAGTTACGGAGCAAATGCCCGTTTCGTCGATCATTCCGGGCTGGGCGGCGATTCCCGTATCGCGCCAATGGATATGGTCCGCGCACTGCGTCTGGGGCAGGCTTCCGGCCTTCCGGCCCTGCTGCGCCCGCAATCCATGCGCGACAGCGCCGGAAACGTGTTGAAAAATCATCCGGCCAAGGTTGTGGCCAAGACCGGAACCCTGAATTTCGTCTCCGGCCTTGCGGGTTATATTCAGCCGCCCTCCGGTAAAAACCTGGTTTTTGCAATATTTTGCGCTGATATTTCCCGTCGCAACGGCCTGAGCCGGGCTGAAAGGGAAAGACCGCAAGGAGGGCGCGCCTGGACAAGCCGCGCGCGCCGCCTGCAAGGACAACTCCTGACCCTCTGGGCCGAAAGATTCGCCTGAACCGGGTCGGGACCGGACTGCCCGACAACGATCATCGGCCCGGCCCCACGATTCTGTATCCCGTCAGACCGGCAGATGCCGTGCCCGGGCGCCGCGTTCTATTGCAGCAGCATGCAGCCGGTCAATTGCAAGTTCATCCCGGATCGCCTGCAGGAACTGCAATTCCATTTCATAAAGCGCACCATCGGCAGCGGCCACATCGCAAGCCAGCGCATAGGCGGTTTCATATAGCCGCTCGGGCAGGCTGTCGCGGAGCAGGGCAAAGAATTCATCCAGCCCGTCCTCATCTGCAAAAAGGTCCAGAACCCGGTTCGTCACCCCACGCAAACGTTCGGAATCATATCCCCCGAAGGCCGGAAGGTGATTGACGATCCGCTGGATCGCAACCAGTTCCGAGGTCCGCAGGTTTTCATCTGATGCCGAAACGGCAACCATGACCGCAACCAGCGCATCTTGCGGGTTCATCATCATATCCAGATCGGTCATGTGGCCTTTCTCCCGGCAATCCTTAGGGGCCGAGAATATTGACGCGCCCGGGGCACGGCAATAGGACAAGCGCATAAAAGGCGGCACAGTGCCGTCCTTGCCCCGAGGATGAAGGAAAGACCATGTCCGCCCTCCGCGATGCCGCGATGAAATCGAAAGCCTGGCCCTTCGAAGAGGCCCGCGCCATCCTCAAACGCTATGCCCGGAAAGATCCCGAAAAGGGCTATGTGCTGTTCGAAACCGGCTATGGCCCCTCCGGCCTGCCCCATATCGGCACCTTTGGAGAGGTCGCACGGACAACGATGATCCGCCGCGCCTTCGAGGTGATCTCCGATATACCGACCCGGCTGATCTGTTTCTCCGATGATCTGGACGGGATGCGCAAGGTGCCGGAAAACGTGCCACAACAGAACCTGCTGCACGAAAACCTGCAACGCCCACTGACCGCCGTTCCCGACCCGTTTGGTGAATATGAAAGCTTCGGGGCGCATAACAACGCGATGCTGCGCCGGTTCCTCGACACGTTCGAGTTTGACTATGAATTCATCTCGGCCAGCGAATTTTATCAGTCCGGTCGCTTTGACGACACGCTGAAGCTGGCAGCGGAACGCTATGAAAAGATCATGGCGATCATGCTCCGATCCCTGCGTGAGGAACGCCAGCAGACCTATTCCTGTTTCCTGCCGATCCATCCCGAAACCGGCCGCGTACTTTATGTTCCGATGAAACATGTCGATGCGGTAAACCACACCATCACCTTCGATGATGAGCAAGGCCGCGAATGGACCCTGCCCGTGACGGGCGGGAATGTGAAATTGCAATGGAAGCCCGATTTCGGCGCCCGTTGGGCCGCGCTTGATGTCGATTTCGAAATGTATGGCAAGGATCATTCCACCAATACCCCGATCTATGACGGGATCTGCGAAGTGCTGGGGGGACGCAAGCCCAACCATTTCAGCTATGAGCTGTTTCTCGATGAACAAGGGCAGAAAATTTCCAAATCCAAGGGCAACGGGCTCAGCATCGATGAATGGCTCAGCTATGCGGCAACCGAAAGCCTGTCCTATTTCATGTATCAAAAGCCCAAGACGGCCAAACGGCTGTGGTGGGATGTGATCCCGCGTGCGGTGGATGAATATCACCAGCAACTTCGCGCCTATCCCGGCCAGAGCGTGGAACAGCAATGCAATAATCCGGTCTGGCATATCCACGCGGGCAAGCCACCGGAATCCAGGATGGTCGTGCCGTTTTCCATGCTGCTGAACCTCGCCTCGGTGGCCGGTGCAAAGGATGCGGCGGGGCTTTGGGGTTATATCCGCGCCTATGCTCCCGATACCTCCCCCGAAACCCATCCCGATCTTGATGCGGCGGCGGGCTTTGCGTTGCGCTATTTCAATGACAAGGTCGCCCCTACAAGGAAATTCCGCCTGCCTGACGAACAGGAACGTGCCGCCATTGAGGATCTGCGCGCCCGTCTTGCCGGCTGGCAAGGGGATGTCGATGCCGAAACCCTGCAGACCATGGTCTTCGCCATCGGCAAGGATCACGGTTTCGATCCCCTGCGCAATTGGTTCAGGGCTCTTTACGAAACCCTTCTGGGCGCCTCGGAAGGTCCTCGTTTCGGCGGATTCATCGCCCTTTACGGTATCGCCGAAAGCATCGCGCTGATCGATCGGGCGCTATCGGGTGAACTGGTCCGTTAGGCAGGATTTCCGAAAAGCGGGTACCGGTTTTCGGATGAAAGTCCTGCAAAAGCAAACAAGCCTAAGCAGGCATTCGTGGGTGAAGCCGCGATTACCTGCTTGGGGAAACGTCATCCCAAGCCCGCCTCCTTCACTGCCTCCATCACCACATGGGTGGAGGTCGAGGCCACATGTGGCAGGGCGGAAATCCGTTCCCCAAGCACGCGGCGATATTCCCCGATATCGCCGGTCCGGATCTTGAGCAGATAATCGAACCTGCTTGCCATCATATGGCATTCCTCCACTTCCGGCACGGCCATGACTGCCTTGTTGAACGCCCGCAACGCAGCCTCGCGGGTATCGGAAAGCCGTACCTCCACAAAGGCAACATGTGCCAGCCCCATCTTCACCGGATCAAGCTGCGCACGATAGGCGGTAATCACACCCGCCTTTTCAAGCCGCTTCATCCGGGCCTGGGTCGGCGATTTCGAAAGCCCGATCCGTCGCGCCAGTTCGGTCGCGCTGATCCGCCCTTCCGCCGACAGAACCCGCAAAAGCGCGCGATCAAAACGATCAAGATGTTCCGCCATTTCCACCACATAGATTCAGTCGATTCGCCTGCCAAATCAGAATAATCGGGACGAATGGCTTTTCAATCCAGTGTATCTTCGGGGAAAGAGGAGTGCGTCAATGCCCAAACCCGACCCATCCGCCCCATGGACCATCATCGACCACCATGCCCTGACTGATGAGGCCATACTGGTCCGGGATCTGATCGCCAAAGCCGATCTTTCCGATGAGACCCGTAAAAAGATCACGACGGCGGGGGCGGATCTTGTCCTGCGGATCCGCAAAAGCGCAGCACCCGGGCTGATGGAGGTCTTTCTGGCCGAATACGGGCTTTCGACCGAGGAAGGTATCGCGCTGATGTGTCTGGCCGAGGCGCTATTGCGCGTACCCGATCCCGATACGATGGATGCGTTGATCGAAGACAAGATCGCACCGTCGGACTGGGGCAAACATCTGGGCCATTCCGCATCAAGCCTCGTCAATGCCTCGACCTGGGCGCTGATGCTGACGGGCCGTGTATTGGAAGATGAACCGGAAACCGGCATCGCGGGTCATCTGCGCGCCGCGATCAAACGTCTTGGGGAACCGGTGATCCGCACCGCCGTTTCCCGTGCAATGAAGGAGATGGGACGACAGTTCGTCCTGGGCGAAACCATTGAAAGCGCGATGAAACGCGCAGGCGAACTCGAATCCAAGGGATATAGTTACAGCTATGACATGCTGGGGGAGGCCGCACGAACCGAAGCTGATGCGCGGCGGTATCATCTTGCCTAGTCCAAGGCCATTACCGCCATTGCCGGTGCTGCAAAGTCGAAGGATATCCGCGATAACCCGGGCATTTCGGTCAAGCTTTCCGCCCTGCATCCCCGCTATGAATTGGCCAAGCGCGAACGCGTGATGGAGGAACTCGTTCCCCGCCTTCGCGCGCTGGCCGGCCTGGCCCGTGCAGCCGGGATCGGGTTCAATATCGATGCCGAGGAGGCAGACCGGCTTGTTATTTCGCTTCAGGTGATCGAGGCTGTTCTGGCCGATCCCGCGCTTCGGGGATGGGACGGTTTCGGCGTAGTCGTTCAGGCTTACGGCCGACGCGCAGGCGCGGTGATCGACTGGCTTTATACCCTTGCCGAACGGCTTGACCGGCGCATCATGGTGCGGCTGGTGAAAGGCGCCTATTGGGACGCAGAAATCAAGCGCGCCCAGGTTCTGGGGCTACAAAGCTTTCCGGTTTTCACCCGCAAGCAGGCAACCGATATCAGCTATATTGCCAATGCGAAAAAGCTTCTGGGCATGACGGATCGGATCTATCCACAATTCGCCACCCATAATGCCCATACCGTGGCCGCGATCCTTGAAATGGCGCCGGATCTGACATGTTTCGAATTCCAGCGCCTGCACGGGATGGGGGAACGGCTGCATGAGATCGTACATGCCGATTACCTGACCCGCTGCCGCATCTATGCCCCTGTGGGTGCACATCGCGATCTGCTGGCTTATCTGGTGCGGCGGTTGCTGGAAAACGGGGCCAATTCCAGTTTCGTCAACCAGATCGTGGATGAAGACGTCCCCCCTGAAACGGTTGCCGCCTGCCCATTCGCGGCACTGGAAGCCTGTGACACGATCCCCAGCCCGGTCCTTGTCCGGGGGCCGGATCTTTTTGGTGCACGACGAAATTCGCGTGGCTGGGATCTGGCCGATAGTGGCGATCTGCATGAGATCGGAACCGCCCGCGATTCCGTATGCGAGGTGCGGGCCGAGGCCCGGCCTCTCCTTGCCGGGCCGGTTGCGGGCGGGCAGCGTCACGAAATCCTCAATCCGGCCAATGGCGCGCTGCTGGGTTACGCCCTGCCCGCTGCCCTACCCGATGTGGAAACCGCGCTTGATACCGCCCGGATCTGGGATGCCGCCCCGCCCGAGCGCGCCAATATATTGCGTCGTGCCGCCGATTTATACGAGGCCGAATTCGGGCCCATCTTCACGCTGCTTGCCCATGAAGCGGGCAAGACGCTGCCCGATTCGGTAAGTGAACTACGCGAAGCAGTTGATTTTTTAAGGTATTACGCCGATGAAGGCACATCCCTGACCAATCCGCCGCGCGGGATTTTCACCTGTATCAGCCCGTGGAACTTTCCCCTGGCGATCTTTACCGGTCAAATCGCGGCTGCCCTGATGGCGGGCAATGCGGTTCTGGCCAAGCCGGCCGAACAGACGCCACTAATCGCCCATCTTGCCGTCACGCTGCTGCACCGGGCAGGCGTGCCCGAAACCGCGTTGCAATTGCTTCCGGGCGAAGGCGGTACGATCGGTGCGGCACTTACATCCGATCCGCGTGTGGCAGGCGTCTGTTTCACAGGATCAACCGAAACCGCAGTGGCAATCCGCAGGGCAATGGCGAAAAATCTTTTGCCCACCGCACCGCTGATTGCCGAAACCGGCGGGCTTAATGCCATGCTCATCGACAGCACGGCGCTGCCCGAACAGGCTGTGCGTGATATTCTGGCCTCCGCCTTCCAATCAGCCGGACAACGTTGTTCCGCGCTTCGCTGCCTTTATGTGCAACAGGATATCGTCGGATCCCTGCAGGAGATGCTTTTCGGTGCGATGGATGAACTGGCCCAGGGCGATCCATGGGCGCTGTCAACCGATCTGGGGCCGGTCATCGATGCCGAGGCCCATCAGGGCATTTCCGATTATATCGCCACCGCCCGGGACCAGGGGCGTATCCTCAAGGAACTTGCGGCACCTGCGGGGGGGTATTTCATTCCACCCACGGTGATCCGGGTATCATCCATCAGGGAAATGACCCGTGAAATCTTCGGACCCGTCCTGCATCTGGCAACCTTCAAGGCCGGGCAGGTTGATCGCGTTCTGGAAGACATCAACGCAACCGGCTACGGGCTGACATTCGGGCTGCATACCCGGATCGATGACCGGGTGCAGCATTTCGTCGATCGGATCCGCACCGGCAACATCTATGTAAACCGCAACCAGATTGGTGCGGTTGTCGGCAGCCAGCCCTTTGGCGGAGAAGGCCTTTCGGGCACCGGCCCGAAGGCGGGTGGGCCACATTACCTTGCGCGCTTTACCCGCAATCCGGTACCGGACCTGCCCGCCAAACCAGCGGACCGGGCCGATGAGGCCAACATCCGGTCCGCACTTTCGACCGCCCGTCCGGAATCCGTCAACGGGATTACCGACCTGCCCGGGCCCACCGGCGAATCAAACCGGCTTTCGGAAATTCCCCGCCCACCACTCCTGTGCCTGGGCCCCGGTCGGGAACAGATCCTTGCCCAGATCGAGGCAGTTCGCAAACTCGGCGGGCAAGCGGTGGCGGCCCCTTCCCTGCCGGCAGATGCCCTGACCCGGCTTGACGGGTTTTCCGGTGCGCTCTGGTGGGGGGATGAAACGAAGGCCCGCACCTATGCCAATGCGCTTGCCACCCGGCAGGGGCCAATCCTGCCCCTGATCGGCGACATGCCTGACAAGGCCCATGCCTGTCTGGAACGGCATGTCTGTATCGACACCACCGCATCGGGCGGCAATGCCCAGCTTCTGGCAGCGGCAGGCGACGATCCGGCGCAAGGCGCTTGACGACAGGACAGGGATCGGGAAGCTGTGGCCCATGTTTCCGATCCGTGACCACAACCCTTCGGGGCGTACGCCCTATGTCAACTATGCGCTGATCCTGCTCAATGTCGCGATATTCGCCTTGGGCTGGCTGCTTTTTCCCGGTCCAGACGGGCAATGGGTGCTTTATTCACAATGGGGGCTGGTTCCGAATCGATTGATGGCGGGGGGCGGGGTGGAAACCCTCCTCACCTCGATGTTCCTGCATGGCGGATTGATGCATCTGGCCGGGAACATGCTGTTCCTGTGGATCTTCGGTGACAATCTGGAGGATATGCTGGGCCATATCCGCTATCTGTTCTTTTATCTCGTCTCCGGTCTGGGGGCGGGCGCATTGCAGATCATTGAAGATCCGGCCTCAAATATCCCGATGGTCGGGGCCTCGGGCGCAATTGCCGGGGTGATGGGGGCCTACCTGCTGCTGTTTCCCAAGGCACGGGTCGATGTGTTGCTGATCATCGTGATCTTCTTTCGGATCTTTCCGATTCCGGCCTGGCTGGTTCTGGGATTCTGGCTCGGTTTTCAGATCGTGAACAGTTCACTTCTGGGTGGTGGTGGTGACGGTGTCGCCTATATGGCCCATATCGGTGGCTTCTTCGCGGGACTGTTGCTGATCCTGCCCCTTTGGCTGTTTCGCGGCGGGCCTGCTTTCTGGCGGCGCACCCATGGCGTCCCCCCACATCCCGAAGCGCAGTACAAATACCGGCGCAGCCGCATTCCCCCAACCCGTCGGCGATAACCGCCTTGCGTCAAAGCCCGGTCAGGCCACGATTTCCAGCCCGTCCCTGGCACCGACACCCAGTGCATGGCAGACATCACGCGTCAGTTCCGGGCGGTTGAGCGTGTAGAAATGCAGATCCTCGACACCTTCCGCGATCAACCGGGAACAAAGGGTGACGCTATGGTCCAGCGCCATTTCCGCCTCACGCCCGTCCTGTTTGGCCTTGTCAAAGGCCTCATCAAGCCCGGCGGGTATCGCCGTACCGCAGCGGGCGGCAAATTTTTTGGTGCCCTCCCAGCTTTGGATCGGCAGGATCCCCGGAATAATCGGCGCAACAATCCCTTCCTTCACGCAAAGATCGCGAAAGCGCAGAAAGGTATCCGCCTCAAAGAAGAACTGCGTAATGGCCGAAGAGGCCCCGGCCTCAAACTTGCGCTTGAGCCAACGCACATCCGCCATGGTATCGGGGGAATCGGGATGCGGTTCGGGATAGGCCCCGGCGCGAATCCTGAAATCACCCGTTCTGGCCAGTGCCTCAATCAGATCCACCGAGGATGCAAAGCCATCCGGATGCGGGGTAAAGCGATCCGCCCCCTTCGGCGCATCACCGCGCAGGGCGACGATTTCAGTCACGCCCGCTTCGGCATAGCCTTGCACGATTTCCATCGTCGCCGCCTTTGTCGCCTCCACACAGGTCAGATGTGCCGCAACATTGAGCCCGTAGTTGCGCCCGATCGTGCCCACCGCCTCATGGGTCAGTTTCCGTGTCGTCCCCCCCGCCCCATAGGTGACCGAAACGAAATTCGGGCTCAAAGGGGCCAGCGCCTTCACTGTTTCCCACAGCCGGAAGGACGCATCCAGCGTCTGCGGCGGGAAGAATTCAAAGGAAATGCGCGGCGTGGCGGTCATGTCTGGCTCCTGTACTGGCAGGTCTTGTCGCAGATTTTGCGATGTGAGACAAATTCATAATTCTCAAGATCAACATGAGCATGACACTATAATGCATCTGGAGCTTCGCCATCTGCGTACTGTCCGCGCCATTCATCATGCGGGCGGGCTGGCCCGCGCCGCCGATATGCTGAACATGACACAATCGGCACTGTCACATCAGGTCAAGGGGCTTGAGGAACAGGCCGGTATGGAACTTTTCGTGCGCCGTTCCAAACCCCTGCGACTTTCGGCAGCGGGTATACGGGTGCTGCGCCTGGCCGAACGGATCCTGCCGGAAATCGATGCGCTTGAGGAGGAATTTCGCGGCCTGAGGTCCGGCAAGACGGGCCGGCTGCATATCGCCATCGAATGCCACGCCTGTTTCGAATGGCTTTTCCCCGTGCTGGAACTGTTTCGCCACGCCTGGCCCGAAGTCGATGTCGATATTCGCGCCGGGCTCGCCTTCGAGGCCCTGCCTGCCCTTGCCCGCGAAGAAGTGGATCTGGTGATTTCGTCAGATCCGGTGGCCCTGCCTGGGATCACCTTCAACCCTCTTTTCGATTATCATCCGATGTTCGTGGCCTCGTCCCAAAATCCACTGGCGCAAAAGGAATTCATTGAGGCGGAGGATTTCCGGGACCAGATCCTGATCACCTATCCGGTCGGACGCGACAAGCTTGATGCCTTTACCGAATTGCTGACCCCCGCCAAGGTGGAACCGCGCAGCACCCGCGCAGTGGAACTGACAGCCGTGATCCTGATGCTGGTTGCTTCGGATCGCGGGGTCTCCGTCCTTCCCGATTGGGTCTTGCGCGATATTCGCAGCCATGCCGATTATGTCACCCGCCCGCTGGGACCCGGGGAAATCACCCGTCGCCTCTATGCCGCCACCCGTGAGGATGATGCAACCCGCCCCTTCATGGCGCATTTCCTGCGCCTTGGCCGAACGGAACCGGTAAAATTGCAAAGGGTGGTTCAGCCTACATCCTGAAACAGTTGGTAAAGCGCGATTTCCTTTTGTGCATTCAGGGGTTGCGAACTGCCCGCATGCAGCGTGCCGCAATAGAGCCGGTATCCCGCCTCTTCCCGGACCAGACGGTCGAATTCCGCACAATGCCAATCCCGGGCCCGCTCCTCGGCCTCCCCTACGCCGGGCAATGCACGCAAACGGGCCATTTCCGCCTCCAGCAGCGGCAGATACCGCAGCGCGGCAGTATTGGCCTCACTGTTGTAATTGCGTTCGATCCAATAACCCAGATCAACGGGCTTGCTGCTGCGATTGGGCAAGCCACGCCGTGATTTCACCAGATAGCTTTGCGCCGATTTCACGGAATAATGGTGCAGCTCTGCCAATTGACGATGATCCTGCACACCGACCAGGGAAATCCGCCTGTCATCCGACGCAATCCCCGGCGGCAGCGCCCGACCCGACCCATCATACCAGCGCGGGTTGCTCCCCGCGCGATGGCGCGGACGATGCACCCCGATCTTGGCAAAGCTCGCGGGACGGAACAATGTCTTGAACAGTGTCGCGGAAATCGGATGGATCATGTCTTTCGGGGCGGACCGGGTGAATTCGGCAATCACCGGCCCCTCTGGCGGCTGATCATGCCCGGCATTGCCAAAAAGCCGCCAGGCCAGGGCCACGGCATCAGTATCTTCCGGCAATGCTGCCAGCAGATCGGCAATCCGTCCCTGGCCACTATGGATCACCGGAAACTCATCGACATCCGAAAAAAGCATCCAGTCGGCCGCCTTGCGCAACGGATGTCGCCAGGCGGCATTGAGCGCCTGCCACTGCACGCTTTTTCCCGGCGGCGCCTGATGGCGCTGATGGATTACCCCGGCGGGGGCAAGCGCCTCCAGCAACATGTCCGAGCCGTCGGAGCAATCATTGGAAAAGATCAGGAAATCACTGAAACCCAGAACCCGGTGCCAGGCGACCCATTCGACCAGAAACGGGCCCTCATCCCGGATTGCCGTGACCAGGAGGATACGCATCCCGTTTTCTGCCTGCGCCCGTGTCATGCATCTTCCGTTACTACGGTGATCTGCCCCTGATCAAGTCGCATCACCCGATCCATCCGGGCGGCAAGTTCATGATTATGCGTCGCAATCAGCGCCGAAAGGCCGGTGCCGCGCACCAGATCCATCAGCGCACCGAAAACCTGATCCGAGGTGACCGGGTCAAGGTTGCCCGTCGGTTCATCGGCAAGCAGAAGCCCCGGCGCATTGGCCAGCGCACGACAGAAGGCAACGCGCTGCTGTTCCCCACCCGAAAGCTGGGCCGGGCGATGCGTGGCGCGTTCGCCCACCCCGACCCGTTCCAGCAAATCCTTTGCCCGGGCATCGGCTGCACCGCGCGCGGCACCATTGGCAAGCTGCGGCAGCACGATATTTTCCAGCGCCGTGAATTCCGGCAAAAGGTGATGAAACTGGTAAATGAACCCGACCTCATCCCGCCGCGCCGCGGTACGGGCCCGATCCCCCCGCGTACCCATTTCCCGCCCGTTGAGCAAAACCCGCCCCGCATCCGGCTTGTCCAGCAACCCGGCAATATGCAGCAATGTTGATTTTCCGGCCCCCGAAGGCGCAATAAGTGCCACAATCTCCCCCCGCGCCACCGCAAGGCTGGCCCCGCGCAAGACCTCCACCTCCCCCGGCAGGCCGCTATTGTAACTTTTGCGGATCTCCTCCAGCACCAGCATCGGATCACTCATAGCGCAGCGCCTCCACCGGATTCATCCGTGCCGCGCGACGGGCAGGAAAGATCGTAACGACAAAGGACAGGCCAAGCGAAAGCGCCACCGCCGCCAGCACATCGGCCATCTGCAACTTGGCAGGCAATGCATAGATACCCCGGATGGTTGGATCCCAGACCCCGCCGCCCGCGACATAGTTCACGAAACTGAAAATCGGGTCGATATAGATGGCGAAAAGACAGCCCAGGACAACACCGCAAAGCGTTCCGATAATACCGGTAAAGGCCCCGCAGATGAAGAAGACACGCAGGACCGAACCTTCGGTCAATCCCATCGTGCGCAGGATGCCGATATCACCACCCTTGTTCTTGACCAGCATGATCAATCCCGACACAATATTCATCGCCGCTATCAGAACAAGGATCGAAAGGATGATGAACATCACATTATCCTCGATATCCAGTGCCCGCAGGAAGGCACCGGAGGCATCGCGCCATGTCCAGACCACCGCATGTTCCCCGCCCGCACCCAGCAGCGGCAGTGCAATTGCATCCACCGCATCGGGTCGTTCGGCCATTACCTCGATCTCATCGGCCATGCCTTCACGGTTGAAATAGGCCTGCGCCTCTTTCAGCGGCATATAGAGCCGCGTGCGATCAATATCGTAGCGCCCGGCGGTAAAGATATAGACCACTTCGAAGGAAGCAACGCGTGGACTGGTGCCAAAGGCAGTCCGGACGCCATTGGGGGAAATCAGGCGTATCCGATCACCCAGCACGACACCCAATTCGCGGGCAATGCCGGAACCGATGGCAACACCTTCGCCATAGCGCGCAAGATCCCCCACGGTGTTTTCCGCCCCCTCGCCGATCCGGGGGATGGCACGCAGGTCGGCCTCTCGCATCCCCGTCACCTCGACACCGGAACTGCGGTCGGCAAAAGTGGCCATGACCTGACCTTTCACCACCGGCGCGGCGCGGGTCACGCCCGGCACGGCCCTTGCCCTTTCGGCAATGGCATCAAAATCCTCAAAACTGCGGATCTGCCGACCATCGGTGGCCTCATGGGGCGCGGCATAGATCATCACATGCGGATTGGCGCCCAGGATGGTATCGACAAATTCGGCGCGAAATCCCGCCCGGACCGACATCGTGGCGATCAGCGCGAAAACCGCAAGTGTGATCCCGATCAGACTGATCCATGTCATCACGCTGACGCCGCCCTCGGCGCGTTTTGCGCGCAGATAGCGCCAGGCGATCATCCATTCAAACGGGGCAAAGGGGGGCGTTGCGGCCAAGGCGGGACCTTTCTGATAGCGCCGCGCACCCTGCCGTCGGGCAGTGCAAAGGTCAAGCCGGCAGGCGCAATGCCCCGGGCCTCAGGCGGCACGGCGCCGGAAGGGCCAGGCCAGCAACCCCAGCAGGGCCGCACTGGCCCCCCAGCCCGACAGAAACCCGATACCTGCTGCAATTGCACCATCCGCCGTCATCGGCAACGCGGGTCGGAAATCGGCCCATGTAGCGGCCAGCGCCTCAGAATCGCCCAGTTTCTGCGGCATGGTCAGGCGCTGCAACGGCGTGGCTTCCCGCAAATCAGCCAGATCCGCCTGCGCCCGGCCATAGCGCGCGAAGGTGCGCGACAGATCGGCGCGACGATCCTCCAGAAAGGTGTTTCCGGTCATCTCCGCCAGGGCTTCCTCACGCGTGAGCCCATTACCGGCCGCGCTTCGGTCAAAATCCGCCACGATCAGGCGCAGCGCATCGACCTGCCCCCCAAGCCGTTGCAGGTATTGCTGCGAAAATTCGGGAAATTGCGACAGGCAAAGCGCCCCGGCAATTCCCCCCGCGATGGCCAGTCCACGCAACATGGCGTCTTCCTCCTTCGCCTTGCGGTCAGCAGCATATGCCGGCCGCCATAGCCGCTCAGGGATGTCCGGCGTAAATCGCGCCGATCCGGGCAACGGCCTCCTCGGGCGCAAGTTCCTCACTTTCGCCCGTGCGGCGCGAGGTCAGTTCCACCTTGCCCGTCGCCAGCCCCCGCGGGCCAACGGTAATCCGCCAGGGAAGGCCTATCAGGTCCATCGTGGCAAATTTCGCCCCTGCCCTTTCCTCCCGGTCATCATAAAGCGGATCAAGCCCCGCCAGCCGCAATGCCCTGTAGACCCCTTCACAAGCCGCATCCGTGCCCGCATCACCCTGTTTGAGGTTCGCGATACCGCAATGAAACGGTGTCACGCCTTCGGGCCAGATGATCCCCCTGTCGTCATGGCTGGCTTCGATAATCGCACCCAGAAGACGCGAAACACCAATCCCGTGGCTACCCATATGCACCGGCACGCGCGTGCCATCCGGTGTGACCACCGTACCGCCCATCGGCTCCGAATACTTGGTTCCAAAATAAAAGATCTGTCCTACCTCGATGCCGCGCCCAACGCGGCGACGATCCTCGGGGATCTGGTCAAACAGGGCCGCATCATGGGTTTCATCCGTGCGCGCGTAAAGTGAGGTAAATTCCTTGCAGATCCCCGCCACTTCCGCGCGATTGTCATAGTCAACCTCGCGATCACCCAGCGTAAGTTCCGTCACCGCCTGATCGTAGAAGACCTCCGATTCCCCAGTGGAGGCCAGAACGAGAAATTCATGCGTATCATCCCCCCCGATCGGCCCGGAATCGGCACGCATCGGAATTGCCGTCAGCCCCATCCGTTCATAGGTCCGCAGATAGCTGACCATATGGCGGTTATAAGCGTGCAGGGCACTGTCCTTGTCCACATCGAAATTATAGCCGTCCTTCATCAGGAATTCGCGCCCGCGCATCACACCGAAACGCGGGCGAACCTCATCGCGGAATTTCCACTGGATATGATAAAGCGTCAGCGGCAGGTCCTTGTAGGAGGAGACATGGGAACGGAAGATATCCGTGATCATTTCCTCATTGGTGGGGCCATACAGCATGTCACGGTCGTGGCGATCCCGGATCCGCAGCATTTCCGGCCCATATGCGTTGTAACGCTCCGATTCCTGCCACAAATCGGCGGGCTGTATCGTGGGCATCAAAAGCGGAATATGGCCTGCACGCTGCTGTTCCTCGTGCACGATCTGTTCGATCCGGCGCAGAACCTTGTACCCCATCGGCAGCCAGGAATAGATCCCCGCTGCCTGCTGCTTGATCATGCCGGCACGCAGCATATAGCGATGGGAGACGATCTGCGCCTCGGCGGGGTTCTCCTTCAGGACGGGCAGAAAGTAGCGCGACAAACGCATGGAAGGCCTCTTGCAAGCTGGATTTCCCCGTTCCTAGCGGGAAGCCCCCCATCAGGCAAGATGCCGGTGGCCGATATCGACCAGACAGGATTTCCAAAGAACGGCTACCGGTTTTCGGATATAAATCCTGCAAAATCAGACAAACCCGGGCAGGTATTCGTGGGTGAAGCTGCAAATGCCTGTCCGGGCGGAAACCGCTTGACCGGTCGGCAAGGATCAGGCAGCTTTTTTACCACGAAGCGGCAGGCCATTTGGGGAATGTCGGATACATTGCCCGGAGCCACCCAGAACCGATGACCGACACCCCGATCATCCTCCGTACAAAATGGGGCGCGCTGTTTCCGACCGGTTATGTAAATATCCCGTTTCGCGCAGACCTCCATCACATGCCGCGCGGGTTTCCGGGGCTGTTTTCCTCATTTGGGCCAGGGACAGGTCCGATGGGCCGCCGATTTCCGAACAGGCTTCGGCGGCAACCTGCCCACATCGCGAATGAAAGGAATGACCATGGGCCTCTTGTCGCAGTTTCGTGAGAAACGCCGCCGCCGCAAGCTGTCACGCCTGACACCACAGGCAATTTTCAACGAATATTTCCATCGCAACAAATGGCGTGATGCCGACAGTCGCTCGGGCAAGGGATCAAACCTGCGCGCAACAGCCGAACTGCGTGAATTGCTGCCGCCTCTGCTGCACGAATTGGGCGTAAAAAGCCTGATCGACATTCCCTGCGGCGATTTCTTCTGGATGCAGCACGTGGATCTGACCGGCATCGACTATCTGGGCGGCGATATCGTGCCCGACATCATCGCCGCCAACCAGACCCGGTACGGCAGTGCCAACCGGCAGTTTCAGGTGGTCGACCTGATCAGCGGCCCGGTGCCGCAAGGCGATCTGGTTTTCGTGCGCGATTGTCTGGTCCATCTGTCGCATGAACATGTACGCGCCGCATTGGGCAATCTTCTGGCCTCGGGCTCAACCTGGCTTCTGGCCACGATCCACCCGAACGTGCAGCAGAACGAAGACATCCTGACCGGCCAGTGGTGGCCCCTGAACCTTACCGCCCCGCCCTTCAACCTGCCCGCACCGGACCGGCTGATCGCCGAGGGTGCCGCAGCCGAGCCGGGCCAGGACCCTGACAAGCACCTTGGCCTGTGGCGGCTGGCCAATCTGGCACCGCAAATCGCGCAATTGCAAGATGGGGCAGAAGGATCACATGCGCCCTAATAGATAACATATACAGTATTTTGAGATATGTTGGTGCGGGCGAAGGGACTCGAACCCCCACGCCTTGCGGCGGCAGGACCTAAACCTGCTGCGTCTACCAGTTCCGCCACGCCCGCGCTCGGCATGCAGATATAGGGGCATCCGCATCTGGTCAATGTGATATCGCGTCCATGCCCCCTGATCATCTTGCCTCTTCTTTACCTCTGCGAGGCAATTTTCCCAAAAGACGACCATTGGTGACATATTGGCGAATTTTCCGGCAATCCAACTTTCGCAAGAATTTCTTGAAGAAGTTCAATCCAAGGTATAGTTGTTGTTACGGTGGTGGATATGGTTTTCTGTGTGATGGAGGTTAATGGTGAATAAGCTTGTTCTAAGTACCGTCAGCGCGGTTATCACAGGGTTGGCGCTGCCCGCGACGGCAGCAACGATAAGTCATAGCGACTCTCAGGCCGAAACCCCGACAAACTGGAATACGACACTGTCATTTCCACAATTCAACGATTCCCTGGGGACGTTGAATTCCGTTTCGGTCACGCTGCTCAGCACGGTCAAGGGTACCGCAGAGGCCGAAAGCAGGGATACTGCAGAAACCGAAGTTACGCTTAACCTGGAGGCCAATATCTCCGCCACTGCAGCGGGTGTTTCGGATATTGTCACTTTGCCCGTGATCAGTCAGACGCATAATTTTAGCCCCTATGACGGAATCCTCGATTACGGTGGGACCAGCGGGGTAACCTTTGGGCCGGTCGAAGCAAGCGCCGATAATGAGCTCTTTCTGACAGGTGGCGCGATGGGCCCTTTCATGGGAAGCGGCAACATCGACTTTACGCTTGCCGGGGTTGGCAGTTCCATGGGTACGGGTGCGGGAAATCTTTCCACATCATTCACGACCCTTGCCAGCGCGGATATCACAGTCGCCTATGATTACGAACCGGCCGTCGTTCCACTGCCTGCCAGTGTTCCGCTTCTGCTAAGCGGCCTTGGCGCCCTGGTCCTGCTGCGTCGGCGCAAGAACAGCTAAGCAATGCGCATGAAATCAGGGACGGCGCCCGCCTGCGCCGTTCTTGCCTGATCTGGCGTTGCAAAAGCGTCAGGCCTGCCGGTCCTATCCCCCTGTCAGCCAGTTTTTCGCAATGCCGGCATCTTCCGATGTCAATTCATGCCCGGCATCAAGGGTGCGATGATCAATATCTGCACCGCCAAGTTTAAGGGAGGTTTCAAGCGCGGGAACCAGGTGGCCAAATGGGTCAGCGGCACCGGTCAGCAACAATATCCGTGTCCCTGTCAAATCCGGCATGGGCGGATCCTCCAGCGCTTCAACGGCGCGCAGGAGGATGGCGCGTCGTATTATACCGGGATGGAGCCGCAAAACCGCCGCCAGAAGGTTGGCCCCATTGGAATAGCCAAGGAAGGTCAGCCTCTCTGCATCAAGGCCGTAGCCCCGCACGGCACCCTTTGCAAAAACGGCAAAAGCCCCGGCCTCGGCCCGAATGTCAGACTGATCATATGTCACCGGGTCCAGCCGACGAAACCAACGATTCGTTCCTTCTTCGGTCGAACGCCCACGAACCCCCAGAAGCATTGCCCGCGGATTGAGGCGATGGCCCAGCGGCATAAGAACTGCCTCATCGCCGCCAGTGCCGTGCAACAGGACGATTACCGAACCGTCGGGATCGGCGGGCCTGTGAAAGCGGTGGATGAAGGGCAGATCACGCGCGGGCATCCGCGCCTCACCCGGCAGGGCGAATTGCGGCAACATCACCCGCAGGTCCTCGGCGCGGGCTGCATCATGGGGCGGAATCATCAGCGTCTCCCCCAAATGTTCGGCATCCTCATCAACCGTAAAACCCGGACTGTCGGTGGCATATTCAAAAAGCGCCCCCTCTGGCTCACGCATATAAAGCGAGGTGAAATACTTCCGGTCATGGACATGGGTGATGCCGCCATGATCGCGCAGCGAAAGCCGCATCTGCCGCACAGCCTCCACATCCGGTGCACGGAAGGCAACATGATCAAAGGTGCCGGTCCCCTGCCCACCGGTCACAAAGCCCGCCGACTGGCGGATATCAACCACATCGGTATCCGAAATCATGCGGAGAAAGGGGCCATCCCGCAGTGTCTTTGTATAACCAAAACGGGCAACGAAACCGGCCGTGGTCCCGGCATCTCCGGTCAGGATGGTAACAGAACGGATACGACGTGGCGCATTCGGATCACGCAGGGGCGCGGCAGAGGGCAGATCCACCCCGACCAGCTTGACAATGATCCCGTCCGGATCACGCATGCGCAGAACCGTCTCACCCAATTCACGCGCGGGTCCCGTAACGGGAACGCCTGACACGATTGCCCGTTGCAACCATTCACCAATGCTGTCGGGTGGGATGGCGAAGGCAATTTCGGAAACCTGCCCAAGGCCAACCCGCCCCGGCGCGCCCGCCTCCCAGACCAGAAAGGTGACGATGGACCCGGGACTGCCAAGCGCATCGCCGTAAAACAGGTGCAATTGTTCTGCATCCTCATACCCGCCGGTTTGCTTGACCAGCCGCAACCCCAGAAACCCAGCATAGAAATCAACGTTCCGCTGAACGTTTCCCGTGATGCCGGTGACGTGGTGGATGCCGGTCATCATGCGACTTCTTTCGCGGCCAGCACCTTTTGCACGGTGGGGTCGGCCACCAGCCGGTCATACGCCACCAACGAACAAGCACCAATGCCATAGCCCGCCATACAGTGAACCATTGCCAAAAAAGCGAGGCGGTTCAGATCCGGACCTGTGCTGCCACCTTGTTGATAAGACATTTGACATCTCCAGAACACGGGAAAGCTGAACGGTAAGCCCCTGCGGTATGGGGTGTCCAGATGTTTCAGGCAAATGGCGCGTTTCAAAATACAGAACAACAATATCGTTGTTTGTTCTGCAATATCTTCCCACATCAACCCCGCGGCGGCAACGAACCGGCGCAAAAGTTCCTCCGGGCACAACCCGCCCGCTTCCAGGAAAGGAGATAACGATGTCTACCCCTGCAAATTTCAACGGAACCCGTCCGGTTATTGACCCCGATGACGCCGTCATGCTGCTGATCGACCATCAGAGCGGCCTGTTTCAGGTTGTCGATGACATGCCGATGACCACATTGCGCCGCCATGCCGGTGCGCTTGCCTCCATTGCAACACTGGCAAAGATCCCGGTCATTACCACGGCCTCGGTACCGCAGGGCCCAAACGGGCCGCTGATTCCGGAAATCCATGCAAATGCACCTCATGCGAAATACGTTGCGCGCCGGGGCGAAATCAACGCCTGGGACAATCCCGATTTCGTCAAGGCCGTCGAAGAAACCGGACGCAAGACGCTGATCATCGCCGGCACCGTCACCAGTGTCTGCATGGCCTTCCCGGCGATCAGCGCAGTTGCGGATGGCTACAAGGTCTTTGCCGTGATCGACGCATCGGGTACCTTTTCCAAGATGGCCGAGGAGATCACGCTGGCCCGCATCGTGCAGGCAGGCGTCGTGCCGATGGATACAGCTGCCGTCGCCTCGGAACTCCAGGGGACCTGGAACCGCGAGGATGCTGCCGACTGGGCCACAATCTATACGCAGGTCTTCCCCGAATACGGGCTGCTGATCGAAAGCTACCAGAAGGCGCGCGCCGTGGAACATGAAGGTGAGCAACTGGATTCGTCCCGATCCTGATCGGAACAAAAACCGTGGCGGCGGATGAGATGTGACAAGCGCATCGCGCCGCCACGGATCCTGATCGATCCCCCCCCCAATCGATGTCGGCGGTTTCCCCGGCGCCTGAGGCTTCAACCACCAAAAATTCCTGTTTTACAGTTTGACGTTATTTTTCCGGATTTTCTATGTTAATGGATGAGGCATCGGATTGAATTCGACCGAGACCCCGGGCACATGGGTGGTGCAATTGTTGTCCTGGGTTTTCTGCCGGATAACATGTTCCATCTGATAAGACATGTCGCGCGGTAACAGTGTTGGGCTTTGGGGGGCTCTATGCAATTGGATTTTTCGGTGGGGCGCAGTACGCCCCAGCCGCAACATGATTTGCCAAGTCAGGCTTGTCGGGTCTTTCGGGCAAGGGATATTTTCGTCCGTTCCGGTGTCAATCGCGGGGATCCGCTGACCCAACCCGATGAGATCTGTATCGGGGACCGTTACCTGCTGGATGAACAGGCACGCAGCCTGCGATTGTCCCTGCAATGGGGTGGAGCCGCGCAAACCCTGGCTCCGGATTCCGATCTTGGTCAGGCGGGGGAAAGGCTGCAGCTTCTCGCGCGTTACACGATGCTTACCGATGAAGGCGAGAAGGTCGATTTGCTGCTGCTACACCTGAAAGAAAGCGCGGAAAGTCTCTTTCTGCCGCTTTCCCCGATCGGGGCACGTATCAGCTATACGCTGATCGATGTAGAACGCAATCCGAGGGCAGAACGGCTTGCCGATCTGCTTTGCATCGCCTTTGCGCAGGGGACACGGATCGCACTGGGCGATGGCAACCTCTGCCCGGTCGGGGATCTGGAACCCGGGATGAAGGTACTGACGCGTGATCACGGTCCACAGCCGCTGCGCTGGCTGGGGAAAACCACCATGCGCGCGGTGGGAAGCGCTGCTCCGGTGGTCATCACAGCTGGCGCGATTGGCAATGAGGAGGATCTGATCATCAGCCAGCATCACCGCATCTTCCTGTATCGGCGCCGTCCCCCAAACGGGGTGAACACGTCCGAAATGCTCATCCAGGCCAAGCATCTTGTCGATGACAGCCGGATCTATATCCGCGAAGGGGGCTATGTGGATTACTTCAGCCTTATCTTCGACCGTCATGAGATCATCTATGCCGAAGGGGTTTCCGCCGAAAGCCTGCTGGTTACGGAAACCACACTGTCCCATCTGCCACCGGAAATGGCAGAAGAAGTCGCAACGCTGTTTCCCGGACTTAACCATAGCCAGCATTTCGGAACCGAGGCGGGGCGGGAATTCATGGATGGGATCAATCTCGACATACTGCATCCGCATGCGCCCCCAACAGATAACGCCTGATCCTCATCCCCGCTTTTTTCCGGACATTGCCTGACGACTTTATTTTGGTCATGTTGTCAGGCTATAACTTTTTGATTTTACGCTGATACTGCGCAAATTTGATGATCAAATTTGCTTCCGTCAGCTACACACGCGATCGTGTGAATTGGCTGCATGGGCAGTGGACGGCGCGTGCGGTTTGGGCTAAAGCGCGGCCATGCTGGACAACCGCCCCTCCCTCCCGCCTGAAATCGCGCGCCGCCGGACCTTTGCGATCATTTCGCACCCGGATGCGGGGAAGACCACGCTGACGGAAAAATTCCTGCTTTTCGGCGGGGCAATCCAGATGGCCGGGCAGGTCCGCGCCAAGGGCGAGGCACGCCGTACGCGATCGGATTTCATGAAGCTGGAACAGGATCGCGGGATTTCCGTTTCCGCTTCGGCAATGTCCTTTGAATATCGCGATTTCCGCTTCAATCTGGTGGACACGCCCGGCCACTCGGATTTTTCGGAAGACACCTACCGAACCCTGACCGCCGTGGACGCCGCAATCATGGTGATTGACGGTGCAAAGGGGGTGGAAAGCCAGACACAGAAACTTTTCGAGGTCTGCCGCCTGCGCGACCTGCCGATCCTGACCTTCTGTAACAAGATGGATCGCGAAAGCCGCGATACTTTTGAAATCATTGATGAGATCCAGGAAAACCTTGCCATTGACGTAACCCCGGCAAGCTGGCCCATCGGCATGGGGCGTGATTTTGTCGGAGCCTATGACCTTTTGCGCGACCGGCTGGAAATCATGGATCGTGCCGATCGCAACAAGGTCGCGGAATCGATCCGGATTTCCGGGCTGGACGATCCGTCCCTGGCCAGACATGTTCCTGCCGATCTTCTGGAAAAGCTCCGCGAAGAAGTTGAAATGGCGCGCGAACTTCTGCCCGCCTTTGATCGGGAGGCATTCCTCAACGGCACGTTGACGCCAATCTGGTTCGGATCGGCGATCAATTCCTTTGGCGTGCGGGAATTGATGGATGGGATGGGGGATTTCGGACCACCCCCACAACCCCAGAATGCCGCTGAACGGCAAATCGCCCCCGAAGAACCCGGCGTGACGGGGTTTGTTTTCAAGGTGCAGGCCAATATGGACCCCAAGCATCGTGATCGCATGGCCTTTGTCCGCCTGGCCTCGGGGCATTTCGAACGGGGCATGAAGCTTACCCATGTCCGCACGAAAAAACCGATGGCCGTGACCAATCCGATGCTTTTTCTTGCCGCGGATCGCGAATTGGCCGAAGAAGCCTGGCCGGGCGATATCATCGGCATTCCCAATCACGGGCAGCTTCGGATCGGCGATGCGCTGACCGAAGGTGAAAGCCTGCGTTTCACCGGTATCCCGTCCTTCGCACCGGAATTGCTGCAAGGGGTTCGGGCCGGCGATCCGATGAAGGCAAAGCATCTGGAAAAGGCGCTGATGCAATTCGCCGAGGAAGGCGCGGCAAAGGTTTTCAAGCCAATGATCGGCGCAGGGTTTATCGTTGGTGTCGTGGGTCCCTTGCAATTTGATGTTCTGGCCTCACGGATCGAGACCGAATACAGCCTGCCCGTGCGATTTGAACCATCCGCCTTCACCTCGGCCCGCTGGGTGCAGGGCCCGAAGGCGGATCTGGAACGGCTTATCAATGTCAACAAACAGCATATCGCCAGCGATCATGATGGTGACACGGTTTTCCTGACCAGATTGCAATGGGATATCGACCGCGTGATCCGCGATTATCCCGAACTGAAGCTGACCGCGACGAAGGAGATGATGGTCTAATCCCATGGATCATCCCGCTCCAATCTTGACCTTGGTTCCAATTCACGTTAGGCGCAGGCAGATCCCGGGCCATGGTCCGGGGCCATGACGCCGGGACGCCCGGAACCATTGCGTCCCTTACCCCCCTTGCGGTCCGATACCGCATGAACAGGACGCAAATGACCAAATTTTCCGATCTCGCGCTTGATCCGCGCGTTCTCAGGGCCGTTTCCGAAGCAGGCTATGAAACCCCGACGCCCATTCAGGCCCAAGCCATCCCCCATGCGCTGGAAGGCAAGGATGTTCTGGGCATAGCCCAAACCGGCACCGGCAAGACGGCAAGCTTCACGCTGCCGATGATCACCATCCTTGGCAAGGGTCGCGCCAGGGCGCGGATGCCCCGCAGCCTTGTTCTGGCCCCAACCCGCGAACTGGCCGCACAGGTGGCCGAGAATTTTGATATCTATGCCAAGCATACCAAGTTGACCAAGGCGCTCCTGATCGGTGGCGTGGCCTTCGGCGAACAGGACAAGCTTATTGACCGTGGCGTCGATGTTCTCATCGCCACGCCGGGCCGGCTGCTCGATCATTTCGAACGTGGCAAGCTTTTGCTCAATGGTGTGCAGATCATGGTGGTCGATGAGGCTGACCGCATGCTCGATATGGGGTTCATCCCCGATATCGAGAAAATCTTCAGCCTTACCCCTTTCACGCGTCAAACCTTCTTCTATTCGGCCACCATGGCGCCGGAGATTGAGCGGATCACCAATACCTTCCTTTCCGCAGCGGTGAAGATCGAGGTTGCCCGACAGAATTCCACCTCCGAGACGATCGAACAGGCGCTGGTCGAACTGACCCCAAGCCGCCGCGACCGTGCCTTTTCCGAAAAGCGCGCGGCATTGCGGGCATTGATTGAAACCGAAGGTGAGGAATGTACCAACGCGATCATCTTCTGCAACCGCAAGATGGATGTGGATATCGTTGCCAAATCCCTGAAATCACATGGTTTCAACGCTTCTCCTATCCATGGGGATCTTGATCAGTCTGTGCGCACCAGGACACTGGATGGTTTCCGCGATGGATCGGTACAGTTGCTGGTGGCCTCCGATGTGGCGGCCCGTGGGCTCGATATTCCCTCCGTCAGCCATGTATTCAATTTTGATGTCCCCACCCATCCGGAGGATTACGTCCATCGTATCGGCAGGACGGGCCGCGCCGGGCGCAAGGGCAAGGCAATCACCCTCGCAGTACCGGCAGACGGAAAATATGTAACTGCGATCGAGGCGCTGGTGGAAAAGGAAATTCCGCGCGGCACCCTGCCCGAAGGCTTTGACCCTTCACCGCGCCGCCGCCGCAAACCAGAAGGCGAGGAAGGCGAAGGCCGAGGGCGTCGGCGCGGGCGCAAGGACCGTGAGGAACGCACTGAAAACACCCCTGAAAGACCCGAAGCGGCGACAACCGACGCCCCGTCAAAGAAACCGCAGCGCGAAGATCGGCGCAATCGCCGCGGCCGGGATCGCGGTGAAGATCGCGTTGTCGGCATGGGGGATCATGTCCCGGATTTCCTGCTCCAGGACTTCCGCCCCATCGAAGCCGACGAACCCAAGGCCAGACGCAGAAAGGCAACGGTCGAGGCGGATCCCGAAGGTGAAACGCCCTGAAGGAACCACCACCCGCAGCAGGCGGATGGTGGTGCTATCCTATGCATGCTACCCTATTTCGAATGCACGCCTGCGGGCGACTCGCCTGACGGGACAAAATCCCTGATCAGGGCGGCGCATGCCGATGCATGGGTAATCGGCAACATATGCCCTGCCCCCTCAACCCGCACACGGCTGGCCTTTGGCAGGCGATGCGCAAGCCCGGCATGGATGACCGGGATGATAGGGGGCGAAAGCGCCCCTTCAACCAACAGGACCGGGGCTTTCATTGCTTCCATGCGCCCCAGGTCGAAAAGCCCCGCATTGTCATCAGTCAGGGCGCCATTCTGCGCCACGACCAGATGGATCCGATCCATGATATTGCGGCGTTGCCTTTCCGGCAGATCGGCAAAGCTTTCGCCCGTCCCCCAGATTGACTGGAACTCCTCCGATGCGGCAGGAAGATCCCCGGCGCGAAACAGGTCATAGAATCTCTCATGCGTCCGCAGGTATTCCTGAAAGGCAGGGCCATCCGACAAACGTGCCGCCGCAAAAAGAACCGGTTCGAACAGGATAAGCCGTTCAACCAGTTCGGGGGCCTCCAGCGCAAGCCGCAGCGCGACCGCCCCGCCAAAACTATGCCCGATGACCGGCACGGGGCCCGGCAGGTTGCGCAGGATTTCCCGAGCCCCCTGCGTTGCCTTGGCATGTAGGTCGCTTTCTCCATCCCAGCCGGGCGCCTTGCCATGGCCCGGCAGGTCCGGGGCCACAAGTTTCCATCCCGGCAAATGTCCTGCCAACCCTGCCCAGGCCCCGCCATGGGCCAGCGAACAATGCAGTGCCAGAACCGGATGACCGGTGCCGAATTCACGAAACGGCAGGCTCAAAGCTTGCCCGCCAGATGAAGATCAAGATCCTCCAGCCGATCCTGACCCCAGAATTTTTCATCCCCCACTACAAAGAAGGGTGCGCCGAACACACCACGCGACACCGCATCTTCCAGATTGGCGGCATAGGTTTCCGCCCCCAGCAATAGCCCGCGATCCGCAAGCCCCGGATCAAAACCCGCCGCAGACAGGCAATCGCGGATCACCTCGTCATCGGCGATATCGCGATCCTCCGCCCAGCAAGCCCGACCAATGGCCTGGAGCAAGACCGCCAGATCCCCACTTTCACCCTTTGCGCCAGCCGCTTGCGCGGCAATCAGCGCATAGGATGCGGGCGCGCCATTGGTTGGCCAATATGCAGGTTGCAGCTTGATCGGCATTGCCAGTTTCTTTGACCAGCGCCGCAATTCCTGAAGCCGGTATTCCTTGCGGCTTTCATGGCGGTCCCCGGGGGGCTGCCCGCCGGTACGGGGAAATAGTGAAATGATATCCAGCGGACGATAGCGCAACTCCCTTCCATGGCGTGCCGCAATCTCCGCCGGGCGCGTTCCCGCCAGATAGACATAGGGTGACAGAACGGAAAAATAGTAGTCAATCGGTTCCATTTCGTTCCTTCCTGCGCCATCGTGGTTTGCAAGACCCTACCCCGATGATAAGCGGTGTCAACGCTGCGAATCCTTGGGGAAGATCATGCCTGCCATCACCGAACCAAAACTTATCTCCGGCAATGCCAACCTGCCACTGGCAAAGGCAATCGCACGAAGGATGTCAATGCATCGCGGTGTTTCGGTGGGGTTGGTCGAGGCCCGGGTGGAAAGGTTCAACGATCAGGAAATCTTTGTCGAGGTGTTTGAGAACGTCCGGGGCGAGGACATGTATATCATCCAGCCCACCTCTAACCCGGCCAATGACAATCTGATGGAACTTCTGATCATGACCGACGCGCTGCGCCGGTCCTCAGCGGATCGCATCACCGCCGTGATCCCCTATTTCGGTTATGCCCGCCAGGATCGCCGGGCCAAGGCACGCACACCGATTTCTTCCAAGCTCGTCGCCAACCTGTTGACCGAAGCCGGGATTGACCGGGTCCTGACGCTGGATCTTCATGCCGCACAGATCCAGGGATTCTTCGACATCCCGGTGGATAACCTCTATTCCGCACCTGTCTTTGCGCTTGATATCGAACATACATTCAAGGGGCGGATGGACGAGGTAATGGTGGTTTCACCCGATGTCGGCGGCGTCGCCCGCGCCCGCGAAATTGCCAAACGCATCAATGCGCCACTTTCAATCGTGGACAAACGCCGCGAGAAACCCGGCGAAATCGCTGAAATGACGGTGATCGGGAATGTACAGGGCAAGGTCTGTGTCATTGTGGATGATATCTGCGACACGGCCGGCACGCTGTGCAAGGCGGCCGAAGTCCTGATCGCAAACGGCGCGACGGAGGTACACAGCTATATCACCCATGGCGTCCTGTCCGGCCCGGCAGTGGAGCGCGTCTCTAACTCCGTGATGAAAAGCCTGGTCATCACCGACAGCATCGCCCCGTCCGAACTGGTCAGGGCAACAAAGAACATCCGTATCGTACCGACAGCCCCGATCTTTGCGCAGGCAATCCTGAATATCTGGAGCGGCACCAGCGTCTCCAGCCTGTTTGAGACCGAAACGCTAATCCCGATTTATGAGGGAATGTATAACCGCGACTGACAGGGCCACCTGATACGTTCAGAAAGTATAGTTGGGCTATATAGCTGACGGAAGTAAATTTGATCATCAAAATCGCGCAGCATCAGCGTAAAATCAAAAAGTTATAGCCTGACAGCATGATCAAAATAAAATCGTCAGGCTATAGCACCCCCTTGGCAACGGCCTGAACGAAAAAGGCCCCGACAAGCGGGGCCTCATACTACAGGAAACCGGTCCTGGTTCAGCTATTCAGGGATGTCCGAAGCGCCAGAAGGTCATTGACCAGCTTGTCAGCCGCATCCTTGTCCTCGGCATTTTCCAGCATGTCACGGGCCTCCTGGACCAGTTCATCCAGAAGCTCACCACTGGCATCATCCTTCGGGATCGCACGTTCGGCTAAGACGGAGACACCTGTCGCACTGACCTCGGCAAAGCCGCCCGTAACCACGAATGCCTGCGTTGCGCCTGAACTGATCGCCCGCAGAATTCCGGGGCGTAGCGTGGTAATGGTGGGGGCATGCCCCTCCATTGCCGTCATGTCGCCATCGGCACCCGGGATCTGCACCTCATCCACCGGGAGCGAGGCAAGGCTCCGCTCCGGGCTGACAAGATCAAATTGCAGGGTTCCAGCCATGTTGCCCCCTTACGCCGACGCCGCGGCCAGCCGCTGCGCCTTGGCTTTCACTTCCTCGATATCGCCAACCATATAGAAGGCCGCTTCGGGAAGGTGGTCATATTCACCGGCAACCACGGCCTTGAAGGACGCGATGGTTTTTTCCAGCGGAACCTGGACACCATCCGAACCGGTAAAGACCTTTGCAACGTCAAAGGGTTGTGACAGGAAGCGCTGGATCTTCCGGGCACGGGCCACGGTCAGCTTGTCCTCCTCGCTCAGTTCATCCATCCCGAGAATGGCAATGAT
>JBKEDF010000050.1:0-81493 GCA_047975325.1 Pseudorhodobacter sp.
CGTGCTTGATGCAGCGGCGAAATGGGGCCCGAACCGGTTGATCCACAGCCGGATCGCCTCCCGGCTGACGATGATGCTGCGTTCGGCCAGCAGATCTTCGACATCCGCGCCGCTGAGTGCAAACCGATGGTACGCCCGAACGGCATAAGCGATGATCTCGCGAGGATAGCGATAGCCTTTCAGGCGCGGCGGGGCGGTCGGGATTTTCATGGCGAGGCGCTACCGGACATGAAGCCCAAAATCAACTCGGCAATGCCAGGCATTAATTCGGAAGGAAGAGCCCAAGAAAGTTGGCAATACCCTGCTTGAAAATCCCTGATCACGGCTCGAAAAAAGACCAGGTATCAGTGAACCCCGGAACCGCAATCCCCTTTTCCTTTCGCGTCCTGTCCATGCGGGTGAACACATTGGCCGATGCTCTTACCCGCAACAGCAACTCGAACAGGACCAGCCCGGCCACGTCATCACGCATCGCCATGTCATGGGCCAGGGCATTCGTGTTCAGAAGAAGATCCGTTCCGCCGACGCTGTAGCGGTCGAGCCCATTGAATTTATTAGCCGTCTGCGGCGTTTCCTGTTCATAGGTCGCGTCCTGGGCACGCCCTTCAATCGCGCGTTCGCCCTCGTAGATTTTCATCATATTGGCATAGAAATAGCCACTGGCACCGATCATCCGCTGCGCTTCGTTTTCACCATGGTCAAGAAAGGTCTGAAGCGTGGAGATCAGCCAACGCGTCGTCAACTCATTGACAAGAAGCGGGCCATGTTCCCGCCAGATACGATGGAACAGGTGCCGAGCCTTGTCGGTATGGCGTGTGTCGCGGCGCAGGTAGCTGATCGTGAGCGCGTTCAGCTTCGCCAGCCGGGACTTGCCACGAAAGTGATAGTCAAGGATCAGCGACTGGTCATTGATGTCGGCACGCGAAGCCGTGGGAAGTTCCACATCGGCAGGCAGGGTATCGAAAACATAGTTTGACAGGTCAACATCTTTGGGAGGAAGAATGTCATCGACCTCCTGCGGACTGATCCGGCTAAGCGCACGTTTCGTAAGTGCAGGCAAGGCCAGATCCGCCATATCGGAGGCGACGCTGAATACGGGCTTCGAAGGGTTCTGCGAAACCCGCGGTTGCCAGTCCTGCATGACAAGGGATTTGGCAAACCAGGCTGTTGGCCTGAAGCCGGACAGGGCATTGATACGTTCAAGCAGACGAAGCTTCTCGGGTTCGGGCGAAGAGTTTCTTTCGGAAGGCGGCGGAGACAGGTTCAGATGAGGCTGACCGGCGACCCCCAAAATCGCCCGAACGCCTGCCTCGGGAACCTTGCTATAGGGTAGCATGATCAGGCTGTCACCGAAGGTTTCTTTCGGCTTGTCCAGCTTCTGCCGCCAGGACAGGGCTTCATCGAAATGATTGCGGAATCCCTCGAAGCTGCTGAACAGGGTCCGGTGCTTCAGATGCTGGTGATAGCAACTCACCAGCCAGCCTTCCTCGGCGCGCTCGTAAAACACGAACCGGACGTGATGCGGTTGCAGCGTGCGGGCAATGATGCGCAGGTTCTTCGTGAGCTTGGGGTAGATGGCCTTGCGTCGCGATCGCCCGGGCAGATCCCCGCAGAAATCCTCCTGACTCAAGATCACGATTTCCTCCCGGGCACGGGAAATAATCTCGGCGATGGTGCGCAACCGCTCTTTCGCAGCCTCAAAATCTTCCCGGGCAAGCTGCAGCGCGGCATCATGTGTCACACCGTCATGCAGGAAAAGGATCGAAGCTTGTGCCAGAATGCCGCGATTTGCTTCCAGGCACTGCTGCAGAGCCGTCGATCCGGTCTTGTGCGGTCCGATGTGAACGATAACGTGCTTCTTGCCCTGTTCCTGGTCAACCATTCCAGATGTCCAACGCCTGCTGTGCAAAAGCATGGTTTAGCGCCCGGTATTCTTCGAGCAGGGGCGCCGTCTGGCCTGCCATTGTCAGCCCGGCCTGCCAGTTATCCGGTTCAACCATCGTCGGGCGGTGCTGGAAGGTCTTGAACTTGTCATTATAGGGCAGGCATACCACACGACGGCCAAGGAGCTGCGCCCAATAAACACCGTGATAGGAACTGGTCACGACGGTTTCCCCGCTTGCGATAAAGTCGATCACGTCCCGAGGCGGGCGAAAGGCATTTGTCAGAACCGGGGCATCCGGCGGGGGATCGACTGGCGCGCCCTTGCGCCGGTGCAGGAAAAAGACAACCTCATGGCGCGGGGGGGCAACCTGATCAAACAGCGGCGAAAGGCAGCTTGCGCAAGGAACGAAGGAAAGCTGCTCCCTCCGATCATAGTTGCGGGTTCCAAACAGCGCAAAATCCTGCGCTACCTCGCGCACAAGCTTGTCGCGCCTCCCGGCCGGCGGCAGGCCAACGCCCCATGCAATCACCTTGGCATCCGGGTTTACCTCACAAATCAAACCAAGGGTCAAACTGAGCTGGGAAAAAAGTTGCCCTCCGCCGATGATGGCGTTTTGCAGATGCTCGCGCACAGGCATCAACGGTATATCCCGATTGACCTCAGGCCATAGATACTGACCGGGCCCACACATCAGATCGCCAATATTGTTGGCAGAACAATGATAGAGGTTTGCAACCTCGGAAAGTGATGCCTGCCCGTTCAGGACCGCAGTCGATGTGGTTTCCATCTTTGTCAACACGATCCAGCCCCCGCCCGCTCGTATGATATGCCCGTACAGATTACAGCCAAAAATTTCTCATAATCATTCATAGTTACTCCGCAGACGCCAGCTTAACATCTGAACGAGGATTGCCAATTGTAGACATATATGGACCCCGTCGGATTGCAATGGTTTGGGGTTTTGACGCAACGGGATTGCCAGGTTATTTGTGCATTCTGTTCTGGATAAGATTTGGGCATGAAGATCCCGGCCTCTATGCCGATTGGGCAAATCTGTATTGGCCTATGGCTGTGCCGCCACGATCAGTTTCATCACGACCGGACCCACGGCCTCGACAATCCTTGCCACGCCCTCGGCGTTGGGATGGATGCCATCACCCTGCATATAGGCCACGATCGCACCCGGATCTTTGCTTTCGGCGCGCAGCGGCGCAAAGAAATCGGTCACGAGCAGGGTATCGAACCGTTCTGAAAGATCGGGGAAGATCGCATCATAGCGTGTCTTGAAATCGGGGCCGAAATTGCCCGGTGCGGGCATGCCAATCAGGAGGACCGGCAAATTTCGTTCCTGCGCACCTTCAAGTATTCCTTCCAGATTGGCCCGCGTTACATCGGGGTCAAGCCCGCGCAGCACATCATTTCCCCCCAGATTCACGATCAACGCCTCAACCTCACCGGAAAGTGACCATTCAAGCCGTGAAAGCCCCCCGGCCGACGTATCCCCTGAAACCCCGGCATTGGTAATGGTCGCCTCGACACCCTGCGCCTCCAGCCAGGCCTGCAATTGCGGCACGAAGCCTTCTTGTGCAGGCAAACCATAGCCTTGCGTCAGGCTGTCACCCAGGGCCACCACCGTTACCGGTTCCGCCGCAACGGTTGTCAGCGAAAGCGCAAGCGCCATCAAACTGTTGCGTAACAGCCGTACGGCCCCATATGCATGATCAAGGCAGTTCTGGCGGGCGAGGTTCATGACGAAATCCATCCTGGCGCTGAAAGATGCGCGACTGACACTTGCGGGCAATGCGGGCCCGGTGGAAATTCTGCGCGGCATCACGCTTTCGGTCAATGAGGGGGAAACATTGGGGCTGATAGGACCTTCGGGTTCCGGCAAATCCTCGCTCCTGATGTTGATGGGCGGTCTGGAACGCGCCACGGGTGGGTCGGTCACGGCGCTTGGGCAGGATCTTACCACGATGGATGAAGATGCCCTCGCACGCTTTCGTCGGGGCAATATGGGGGTGGTCTTTCAATCTTTCCACCTGATTCCAACCATGACCGCGCTGGAAAATACTGCTGTGCCGCTGGAATTGATGGGGGTGGAGGATGCCTTTGCCCGTGCAGAGGCCGAATTGCATGCCGTCGGTCTGGCGGCGCGGATGGATCACTATCCCAGCCAGCTATCGGGTGGGGAACAGCAACGTGTCGCACTCGCCCGTGCCGTGGCACCACGGCCCCGGATCCTTCTGGCCGATGAACCAACCGGCAATCTTGACGGCAGGAATGGCACGGCAATCATGGATCTGCTGTTTGGTCTGGGCGAACGACATGGTGCAACACTGGTGATGGTCACCCATGCGGTGGAACTGACCGAACGCTGTTCGCGCGTGGTCCGGCTGGCAGATGGGCAAATCGCGGGGGAAGGTGCATGAGCCTGCGCCTTGCCGCCCGTTTCGCCCGTCGTGAATTGCGCGGCGGGATCCGGGGCTTTCGGGTTTTCCTGACCTGCCTGGCCCTGGGCGTCGCCGCCATCGCAGCCGTCGGCATGGTGCGTTCTGCCATCGAACGCGGCCTTGCCGATCAGGGCGCTATCCTGCTGGGCGGCGATGCGCAGATGGAATTCACCTATCGCTTCGCCGATGAGGACGAACGCGCCTATATGGCGGGTATTTCCACTGCATTGTCGGAAGTGGTGGAATTCCGGTCCATGGCTGCGCTTGGCGATGAACGCGCGCTGACCCAGGTGAAGGCAGTCGATGTCGCCTACCCCCTTCTGGGGGAAATGGTTCTTGATCCGCCACTTCCCCTTGATCAGGCGCTGGCCGGCGCGGACGGTCTACCCGGCGCGGTGATGGATCGTGTTCTCGTGGAACGGCTTGGCCTTTCCACCGGTGACATATTCACCATGGGAACGCAGGATTTCCGCATGATGGCCACCATAGAAACGGAACCCGACAGCGCCACGGGCGGCTTTGCCCTCGGCCCGCGCACCATGGTTCTGACCCGCGATCTTGCTGCATCCGGCCTGCTGGCCCCCGGTTCCCTTTTCGAAACCGAATATCGGATGGTCCTGCCGCCGGGCAGCGACCTGGACCAGATGAAGGACGGCGCGGAGGCCGCCTTTCGCGACAAGGGCATGCGCTGGCAGGACAGCCGCCGTGCCACCCCCGGGGTTGCGCGCTTTGTCGAACGGATCGGATCCTTCCTCGTTCTGGTCGGACTTGCCGGGCTCGCTGTGGGGGGGGTGGGAGTTGCGGCGGCGGTGCGTGCCTATCTCGAAGGCAAGACTGCCACGATCGCAACCCTGAAAACTGTGGGCGCAACGGGGCGGATGATCTTCCATATCTACCTGATCCAGATCGCGACGCTGACATTCCTGGGCATTGCGGCGGGATTGCTGCTGGGGGCGGGATTGCCGCTGCTGCTGGCACCCATGCTGGTGGCGGCACTTCCATTGCCAGTGTCCTTTGCGCTCTATCCCGCGCCCTTGATCGAGGCAGGGTTTTACGGTGCGGCAACCGCGCTTCTTTTCACCCTCTGGCCCCTGGCCCGGACGGAAACCGTCCGGGCGGCAGCCCTTTATCGCGGTGGCGATGGTGGGAGGGGCTGGCCCGCCCCGATCCATTGGATCGCCCTGGGGCTGACGGGTGCGGCCCTTGTGGGCGGTGCGGTCCTGCTGTCGGGCATACCCATGCTGGCCATCTGGTCGGCTGTGGGCATCGCTGCCGCACTTGCTGTCCTCATGGCTGCAGCCCTGGGCTTGCGGGCCACCGCCCGGCGTCTTGCGCGCAGCCGCTGGACGCGCCGTCGCGTGGCACTTCGCGCGGCCTTCGCCGCACTCGGCGGCCCCCAGCACGAAACCGCCGCGGTCATCCTCTCCCTCGGTCTGGGGCTTTCGGTGCTGGCCGCTGTCGGCCAGATCGATGCCAATCTGCGCGCCGCGATCGATCGCGATCTGCCTTCGGTCGCCCCGTCCTATTTCTTTGTCGATATCCAGAATGATCAGATCGATAGCTTCGTGGAACGTCTGAAGGGCAATCCTGCGGTATCGGCGGTTGAAACCGCCCCGATGCTGCGCGGTGTCGTCACCCGGATCAACGGTCGGGACGCCCGCGAGATCGCCGGGGATCACTGGGTCGTGCGCGGTGATCGCGGCATCAGCTATGCCGCCACGCCACCGCCCGACACGCGCATCACCGCAGGCGAATGGTGGCCCGGGGATTATTCCGGCCCTCCACTTCTGTCTTTCGCACGCGAAGAAGCAGCGGAAATAGGCCTCAACCTTGGCGATTCGGTAACCGTCAACATCCTTGGACGCGATCTCGAGGCAAAGATCACCAGCTTTCGCGAGGTCGATTTTTCCACCGGCGGGATCGGCTTTGTCATGATCCTGAACCCCGGCGCGCTGGCGGGCGCCCCGCATACCCATATCGCCACCGTCCATGCCAAGGAACCCGCCGAGGCCGCTATCCTGCGCGATCTTGCAAAGGCCTATCCGAATATCACCGCAATCCGGGTCCGCGATGCCATCAACCGCGTAGCAGAGGCCCTGCGCGCCATCGCCACCGCCACCGCCTGGGCCGCCGGGGTGACACTGCTTACCGGCTTTGTCGTACTGATCGGGGCCGCCGCCGCAGGGGAAAACGCGCGCCTTTATGAGGCCGCTGTCCTGAAAACACTTGGCGCCACCCGAACACGCATCCTGGCAAGCTTTGCCTTTCGCGCCGCCTTCGCAGGTGCTGCGGCAGGGCTTGTGGCCATCGCCGCGGGCGGAATTGCGGGGTGGGCCGTCATGCGTTTCGTGATGGAAGCCAGCTATCGCTTCGAGCCGCTTTCCGCCCTCGCCATCGTCATTGGCGGAATCCTGACCACCTTGCTTGCCGGGCTTCTCTTTGCGCTGCGCCCCCTGGCCGCCCGTCCCGCGCAGGTGCTGCGTTCACAGGAATGAAGAGGCCGCAAACCGCAACAAAAACCTTTGTGGCCCCGGACCATCATGCTTTGCCAGATCCGGGCCGATGGTGCTAACCTCCCCCCTTGGATACCCCCTGTCTTCCTTGTCGATTGTGACAATCGCGAAGAAAACATAATGTGATGCCCAAGGGGGAGGGCGCCCATATCATCAAGGTCAGTTCCTGACATGGTCACATCGAACCCGCGCCCGGATATTGCAAGGATACCCGATATGGCATTTTTTACCGAACCCGAACCCGAGCGCGGGAAAATCCACGAAGTTGCCGAAGGCGTGTTCCGGCTTGTCGCGCGCAATCCCAGCAAGATGACCTATCACGGCACCAACACATATCTGATGCCTGATGGCGATGGCTATATTCTGCTCGATCCCGGCCCTGTCACGGATGATGAGCATGTAAAAGATATACTTCGCGCGACGGATGGCAGGATTCATACCATTCTCATCAGCCACGGCCATGCCGATCATTTCGGCGCCCTTCCGGAACTGCGAAAACACACCCGTGCCGATGTCTATGCCTTCCGCCTGCCCATGGTTGCAACGATTGAACCCGATGCCGTGCTGGACCATGGCGATCAGGTCGGCCCGCTTACGGCACTGCATACCCCGGGACATGCACCCGATCATCTTTGTTTTGCGCGCAAGGATGGGTTGGTCTTCACGGCCGATCACGTCATGGGCTGGTCGTCCAGCGTCGTATCGCCGCCAAATGGTGATATGAGGGCCTATATTGCCAGCCTGGATTTACTGATCGGACGCAATGACACCCTTTACCTTCCGGGTCATGGACCCGCGATACCCGCGCCACGACACTATGTCGAGGAACTGAAGCTCCGGCGTATCCTGCGTGAAAACGAAATATTGGACGCCCTGCAGCGCGGTCCGGCATCAACGGATATCCTGCGGCAAACGCTTTATCACAAGGTCGATCCGGTGCTGCAGGCCGCTGCCGAACGAAATGTCATGGCACATCTGGCCAAGCTGCAGGCAGAAGGTAAGGTCAGTCAGGATGACGAGCTATGGTTTGCGACAACCCCGTAGTTGCCAGACACGGGCAACTGGCGAATCCCCAACTTGCGGTTGCAGGTCATGCGGCAGGCAAACACCAAATACGATAGCACATGATCCCTGAAGTCGCCTGCATTGCGGACCTTACCCAACGGCACCGCCCGATTTGACCCGATTAATGCGTAAATTCCGCCGAAGGCGACACGCTTTCGTAGCACTTTCTTGCCAAGACCGACACTGATGCCCATAAGCAGGCATTCGATCCGGCGGAGAAAAGAGGCCATGACGGGACCAGACATTCGGCGAGGGCTGGCGGAGTTGCGCAAGGCGCGCAACCGGGATTTTGGCCTCTATGCCTTCGTTTTCCTCTTCAGCTTCTTCGTGAACCTTCTGATGCTGACGGGGCCGCTTTATATGCTCCAGGTCTATGACCGGGTGCTGGGCAGCGGTTCGGAGGCAACACTTGTGGCGCTTTCGGTACTGGTGGCAGGTCTTTTCCTGGCCATGGGCCTGCTGGATCATTCACGTACACGGATCCTGTCCAGGTTGGGCGCCTCACTTCAGGCCCGGCTGGAAAGGCGGGTTTTTCAGGCTTCCGTGAAGCGCATGACCCACATACCCGATGACCTTGTGGCGCAAAGCGCACAGCGCGACCTGGAAGCCGTCCAGCGGTTCATATCCTCGCCGGTCCTGTCGGCAATCTTCGACATCCCCTGGACACCGATTTTCATAACCGCGATCTTCATCTTTCACCCGATGCTTGGCTGGCTTGCCATTCTTGGCGGGGCCATCCTGATTGCAATCGCGCTCTCGAACCGGGTGCTTTCGCGTGTACCGCTGGGAAGGGCCAATGCCGCTGCCGCGCAGGCCGACCGCATTGCCGACAATCTCAAATCCGAAGCGGAAACCGTGCAGGCCCTGGGAATGGAAAGCGCGGGGTTTGGCCGCTGGCAGCGCGCACGTGGCACCGCGCTCAATACCTCGGTACGCGCCGCCGATATCAGTGCGGCCTTTTCGGTTTCGTCGAAAACCTTCCGGTTCTTCCTGCAATCGGCCATGCTCGGGCTGGGGGCCTGGCTGGTGTTGCGAGGGGAATTGAGCGCGGGCGCGATGATCGCAGGTTCGATCCTGCTGGGCCGGGCACTTGCCCCTGTCGACATGCTGATCGGTCAATGGGCCGTCTTGCAGCGCGCACAGGAAGGCTGGCGGCGGCTGGCCCTGCTTTTGACACTGCAACCTGCCGAAACACAGCGCACCGCGCTCCCACGGCCCAAGGCCAATCTGGATGTACGGCAATTGACTGTCGCCCCACCCGGAGAGGCCACGCCGGTTTTGCGGATGGTTTCCTTCGCCCTGCCCCCCGGCAAGGCGCTTGGCGTGATCGGGCCATCGGGATCGGGGAAATCCACCCTCGCCCGTGCGCTGATCGGGGTCTGGCGGCCCGCCAGTGGCAAGATCCGCCTCGATGGCGCAACGCTGGATCAATACGATCCGGACACGCTGGGCACCTATATCGGCTATCTGCCGCAACGCGTGACACTTTTCGATGGCACGATCACCGATAACATCGCCCGGCTTGCCGAAACCCCGGATGAGGCCAGGGTGGTTGAGGCAGCCCGCCGCGCCGCAGTCCACGACATGATCCTGCACCTGCCCGACGGCTACGATACGCGCGTCTCCAATCTGGGTGGACGTCTTTCGGGCGGGCAGATCCAGCGCATAGGCCTGGCCCGCGCGCTTTATGGCGATCCGCTGCTGTTGGTGCTGGATGAACCGAATTCAAATCTGGACAATGACGGGTCGGTTGCCCTCAATCAGGCAATCCGGGCGATCAAGGCCGCGAATGGCAGTGTATTGATCATGGCCCACCGCCCGGCGGCTATTCAGGAATGTGATCTCCTTCTGGTGCTGGAAGGCGGCATTCGCCGCGCCTTCGGCCCCCGTGATCAGGTGCTGCGGGACATGGTGAAAAACCATACCGAAATTGTCCGCAAGGCCGACCCCGGAGGTGTGTCATGACACAACCCAAATCCCCCTGGAGCGCGCGCCGTCCCATCATCGTCGGAATGCTGACGCTTCTGGTCCTGGTCGGCGGGTTCGGCTTCTGGTCGGTCACGACACGAATTTCCGGGGCCGTGGTCGCATCCGGGCAGATCGAGGTCGAACAGAACCGGCAGGTCGTGCAACACCCCGATGGCGGTGTGGTCGCCTCGATCCATGTAAGCGAGGGCGCGACGGTCCAGGCCGGTGACCTGCTGCTGCGGCTTGACGGTGCAACACTCGATTCCGAACTGGCCATCGTCGAGGGGCAGCTTTTTGAAATCTTCGCCCGCCGCGCCCGTCTGGAGGCCGAACGCGACGATCGTGAGGAAATCACCTTTCCCGAAGAACTGATCGCCATCGCGGCCGAACGGCCCGAGGTCGCGGAACTGACAACCGGTCAGCGGCGGCTGTTCGAGGCGCGCCGCCTGACACTTTCCCAACAGGTCGATCAGTTGACCAAGCGCGGCGAACAGATCCTGAGCCAGGTCGAAGGGATCGACGCCCAGATCGAAGCGCTTGGCACGCAGCTTGGGTTGCTTTCCGAAGAACTCGACGCCCAGAACGATCTTCTGGACAAGGGTCTTGCACAGGTCAGCCGCGTGCTGGCGCTGCGGCGCGAAGAGGCCCGGCTGCGCGGGCAGGTGGGGGAACTTACCGCCTCAAAGGCGACATCCGAAGGCCGCCGGACCGAAGTGGAAATCGAGGTGCTGAGCCTTGCAGCAGGCCGGCGGGAAGAAGCCAGCACCCAGCTTCGCGATATCGGCTATCGGGAACTGGAACTGGCTGAACGGCGCCGCGCGCTGATCGAACAGATTGCGCGGCTTGATATCGTCGCGCCGGTTTCGGGTATCGTTCTGGGATTGCAGGTCACCACGCCCCGCGCGGTACTGCGCGCCGCCGAACCCGCACTTTACCTGATCCCGCAGGATCGCCCGCTTGTCATCAACGTGCAGGTGCCCCCCGTTCACATCGATCAGGTCCGCGTGGGGCAAAACGCAAGGCTGATCTTTTCCGCCTTTTCTTCCCGGACAACCCCGGAAGTCATGGCCCAGGTTGCCGTGGTCTCCGCCGATGCGTTCAAGGATGAGGCGACAGGGGCAAGTTTCTACCGGGTGGAAATCGTCCCCGAACCGGGGGAGATGGACAAGTTGCAGGATCTGACGCTTATCCCCGGCATGCCGGTGGAGGCTTTCATCACCACCGATGAACATACGCCCATGGCCTATCTGCTCAAACCCTTCACCGATTACTTCAACCGCGCCTTCCGCGAAAGCTGATCCCGCGCTTGCAGCCCGGGCGGCCCGGGGGTACCGTCCTTGCAAGGAAAGCTTGCAAGGACCGACATCATGACCATCGAAGCCCGCCTCGCCGAACTGGGGATCACCCTGCCCGACGCCCCTGCACCTGCCGCAAATTACGTCCCCTTCGTGCTGTCGGGGAACCTGCTTCATGTTTCGGGCCAGATCAGCCAGGGTCCGGATGGGCTGATCACCGGGAAACTGGGCGCATCCATGGATATCGGGACCGGCGCAGCAGCCGCAAAGACCTGCGCCATCAGCCTTCTTGCGCAGGTCCGAAAAGCCTGCGGCGGCGACCTGGAACGCCTGCGCCGGGTGGTCAAACTAACCGGTTTCGTCAATTCTACCCCGGATTTCAACGATCAGCCCAAGGTAATCAACGGCGCCTCCGACTTTCTGGTTGAGGTGCTGGGCGAAAAGGGCCGTCATGCGCGTTCTGCCGTCTCCGCCGCCTCCCTGCCCCTCGGCGTCGCGGTGGAGATCGAGGGAATTTTCGAAATCGGCTGAACCAGCGCAATGCCCCCTGCCCTGCCCCCCGAATTTCTTGCCGCGCCGATCGCCCATCGCGCACTGCATGACAGGGCGGCGGGTCGGCCGGAAAATTCGCTTGCCGCAATCGAGGCCGCCTGTGCGGGCGGATACGGGATCGAGATCGACCTTCAGCTTTCCGTCGACGGGGTCGCCATGGTATTCCATGACGACGATCTTGAAAGGCTGACCGGGGCAAAAGGACTGGTCACGAGGCAAACATCAGCAGATCTTTCGCAGCTTTCGCTGATCGGCGGCGGCCCTGTCCCGACACTGGCGCAGGTGCTGGTACAGATCGCCGGCCGCGCGGCATTGTTGATTGAGATAAAGGATCAGACCGGTGCCATGGCCCCTACGGATGGGCGGCTGGAAGAAGCCGCAATCCGAATATTGCAGGGGTATCAGGGGCCTGTCGCCATCATGTCCTTCAACCAGCATGCCATTGCCAGGGTTGCACGGATCGCACCCCACCTGCCGCGCGGGCTGACGACCTCTTCCTGGAGGCCGGAAAACTGGGGCAATATTTCCCCCGCGCGCTGCGATACCCTTCGCGGAATCCCCGATTTCGACCACATCGGCGCGGCCTTCATCTCCCATGAGGCGAAGGATCTGCATCGCCCGCGCGTGGCCCAATTGAAGGCCGCGGGAACACCGATCCTGTGCTGGACGATCCGTTCCCATGAGGCCGAAAAGGCCGCGCGCCGGATCGCCGATAATATCACCTTCGAAGGCTACGCCGCCGCCCTTCCCCAATGACATTTCAGGATGACTTGGCAAAATCCGGATCATGGGCAATGATCGGCCCCTGACCCATTCGGCAACAGGCGGAATGGACCATGTTCCCTTCCCGCCAGCAAAAGGGGCTTTCATGGCCGAACCGGCAATCGAAATTACGCTTCAGCCCCGGATGGCCGAGATCCCGGCGGCAGATTGGGACGGGCTTGCCTGCCCGGAAGCCGGGGACGGCACGCGCCCGCACGATCCGTTCATGACACATCGTTTCCTTCTGGCACTGGAAAGATCCGGCTCCACAGGGCCGGGAACAGGCTGGCAATTGCAGGCCTTGCTGGCCCGGGAAAACGGCCATCTGATTGCCGCAGCACCGTTATATCTGAAGTCGCATAGCCAGGGCGACTATATCTTTGATCATGCCTGGGCCGATGCCTATGATCGCGCGGGCGGGCGGTCTTACCCCAAGCGTCAGATCGCCGCCCCCTTCACCCCTGCCACCGGACGGCGGTTCCTGACCGCAGCGGGGATGGAGGAAACCGGCCGCACCGCCCTGATCGCCGGGGCCATGCAGGTGGCCAAACGCAACGGGCTTTCCTCGCTCCACGTTACATTTTGCACCGAGGCGGAGGCCGAGGCCGGGCAACGCATGGGCTTGCTCCATCGCATTTCCCAGCAGTTTCACTGGGAAAACCGGGGCTATGCGGATTTCGATGCCTTTCTTGCCGATCTCTCCTCGCGCAAACGCAAGGCCATCCGCAAGGAAAGGCGTGTTGCCCAAGGCGCAGGCCTGACCATCCGCGCATTGACAGCCGATGCGATCCGCCCCGCCCATTGGGATGCCTTCTGGGAATTCTATCAGGATACCGGAAGCCGCAAATGGGGGCGGCCTTATCTGACCCGCGCAGCCTTTGGCGAATTTCACGAAACCATGCGGAACGATATCCTGCTTGTCCTTGCATTCAACGGTGATCGCCCGGTTGCCGGGGCGTTGAATTTCATCGGTCGCGATACCCTATATGGGCGTTATTGGGGCTGTATCGAGGATCATCCCTGCCTGCATTTCGAGCTTTGCTATTATCAGGCCATCGATTGGGCCATCGCCCATGGGCTGACCCGGGTGGAGGCCGGGGCACAGGGGGAACACAAGCTGACCCGGGGCTATGTACCCCGGCCCGTCCATTCCTTGCACTGGCTGGCCGATCCGGGATTTTCCAAAGCGGTCGAACGTTATTTGCAGGCAGAAAGCCGCGCAGTGACCGAGGATATTGCCGCCCTCGGTTCCTTCACCCCTTTTCGAAAGATACAAGAAAACCCCGACGCCAAACCGGAAGAAGAAGAAAAGGACGCGCCATGCTGAGGCTTTATACCAATCCGATGTCGCGTGGCCGTATCGCCCGCTGGATGCTTGAGGAAACCGGCCAGGCCTATGAAACCATCCTGCTCGACTATGCAACAACCATGAAGGGGGCGGAATATCTGGCGCTGAACCCGATGGGCAAGGTGCCGACATTGATTCACGATGATCGCGTTATCACCGAATGCCCGGCAATCTGCACCTATCTGGCCGAAACCTTCCCCAAGGCGGGGCTGCAAGGCGATGACCGGGCCTCCTTCCTGCGCTGGATGTTCTTTGCTGCAGGGCCACTGGAGGCTGCCGTCACCAATCGGGCCCTTGGCGTGGAAATCCCCGACGACAAGACCCCATTTGTTGGCTATGGCAATTACGACATGGTACTCGATACGCTGGAAAAGGCACTGAACGACCGGGAATGGCTGGGCGGAGACGGATTTTCGGCGGTGGATCTTTTTCTGGGGGCGCAGGTCATCTTTGGCCTGCAATTCAAGACCCTGCCCGAACGCACCGCCTTCACCCGCTATCGGGATCGGCTGATATCACGCCCGGCCTATCAGCGTGCAACGGCCACCGATGACGCGCTGATGCCCAAGGATGATGCATGAACACACCGCTTGATCCCGCAACGCTTGCAGGGTTGCTGAGCGCCGGCTGGCAGCGCTGCGATGGTCGGGAGGCGATTACCCGGCGCTATGAATTTCATGATTTTATCGAGGCCTTCGGCTTCATGACCCGCGCGGCCTTCTGGGCGGAAAAATGGAACCATCACCCGGAATGGACGAATATCTACAGCATCGTCGAGGTAACACTGACCACACATGATGCGGGCGGATTGACCGGGCATGATGGCAAACTGGCGCGAAAGCTGGATGAACTGGCCGGAGCCTGAACGGGCCTGTCCCTTCAAAGGCGCAGCACCTTGACGTGATTGCCCTTCGCCGTCAGTGCAATTTCCCCCCGGCAAAGCCGCAGCGCCTCATCCCCGAAGGCCTCACGCCGCCAGCCGGACAGGGCGGCGACCTCGCGTTGCCCCGCGGCAATCAGGTCCAGCTCGGCCGTGGGTGCGATCAGGCGGGCTGCAACCCCCAGTTCTTCGGACTTCGCCTTCAGCAGGACCCGCAGCAGATCCGCCAGCGCCGGGTTGACCTGAATCTGGTCACGCCGCGTGTCTACCTTGGGCAGGTCCTCCGGTTTCACCGCCTGGCCCGCCTTCACCGCATCAAGCAGCCCCTGCGCGATTTCCCCACGGCGGGCTTCCCGCAGAAGGAGGCGGGAACGCCCCAGTTCTTCCGGGTTGGAGGGCCGGGTCGAAGCCAGTTCCAGCAGCGCATCATCCTTGATCACACGCGAACGTGGCACGTTATTGCGCTGCGCATATTCCTCCCTGAACCGTGCCAGTTCCTTTACCAACGCCAGGAAACGGCCCGAACTTGTCCGGGTCTTGACCCGCCGCCACGCCTCTTGCGGGGCGACGACATAGGTAGCGGGATCGGTCAGGTTGGTCAGTTCCTCTTCAACCCATTTCCGCCTGCCGTTCTTTTCGATCCGCTGGGCGAGGGTTTCATAGATCACCCGCAGATGCGTCACATCGGCCAGCGCATAGTTCTTTTGTGCCTCCGAAAGCGGGCGGCGCGACCAATCGGTAAATCGCGATGTCTTGTCCAGGGGTTGCCGCGCGATCTTGCGCACCAGTGTTTCATATCCCACCTGTTCGCCAAAGCCGCAGACCATCGCCGCAACCTGCGTATCGAAAAGCGGTTTGGGAAAGACCTGCCCTTCTACAAAGAAGATTTCCAGATCCTGCCGCGCAGCATGAAATACCTTCACCGTCGCCTCATGGCGGAAAAGATCATAAAGCGGGTCAAGCGAAAGATCCTCCCCCGCGACCGGATCGACCAGAACCGCCTCGCCATCCTCACCCGGCAGGGCAAGCTGGATCAGGCAGAGCCTGGCGTAATAGGTCCGCTCACGCAGGAATTCGGTATCGACCGTCACATAGGGCTGGGTCTTGGCAGCCGCGCAAAATTCGGCCAATTCATTCGTTGTGGTAATTGTTCGCATCGGGGTCCTGTCCGGAACGCATGGGGCGGGGTCATCCCGCACCCCGCCGCTATAGGGGCAAGGGCACAAAATGGAAAGCCCCGCGGCAATTGCGCGGGGCCATGGGCGGGTTGACGGGCAACACCTGACCGCCATTTTCAAAATCCGGCAGGTTACATGGCGGCCAAAAGTGCCTCACCCGCCGAAATTTCACAGGCGCCCGGCGATTCCTCCAGATGCAGCACCTTGACGACACCATCCTCAACCAGCATCGCGTAACGTTTGGAGCGGCCCATCAGCCCGGCAGGCGGGGCATCAAATGCAAGGTCAAGCGCCTTGGTGAACGCCCCCGTGCCATCGGCCATCATGGCAATTCCCGCCGCAGCCGCGCCGGTCGCCTCCCCCCAGGCCCGCATCACGAAGGGATCATTGACCGAAACGCAGATGATTTCATCCACGCCCTTTTGCGAAAAACCATCTTTGGTGCGCACAAAGCTTGGCACATGGGCGGAATGGCAGGTCGGGGTGAAGGCCCCCGGCACAGCAAAGATCACGGTCTTGCGGCCCTTGGTCAGGCTCTCGACACTAACTTCCTCCGGGCCTTTTTCCCCCAGTCGCAAAAGCGTGGCGGCGGGCAGCTTCTCTCCAACGGAAATCGTCATGGCTCTGATCCTCTCGGTTGCGTTTTCCTTCCCCGCAGTTATAGGCTCTGCTGCGGTTTCGGACCAGCCCCTGCGCGGGGTGCCAAAGTGGAAAGGCGCAAAATGACCCATATTGCCGTTATCGGGGCCGGTCAGGCCGGAGCTTCTCTGGTTGCCAAATTACGCGCTCTCGGTTCAAAGGCCGATATTTCCCTGATCGGCGCCGAAACTGTCCCGCCCTATCAGCGGCCTCCGCTTTCCAAGGCCTACCTGTTGGGGGAAATCCCCGCCGAACGGCTTTTCCTGCGACCGGAAGAGTTTTACGAACAAAACCGGATTGCCCTGCATCTGGGGGAAGAGGTTACCGCCATTGATCCGGCCGGTCGGTCGCTTGCGCTGAAAAGCGGCGATAAGATCAGCTATGACGCACTGGTGCTTACGACCGGTTCCAGCCCACGCCGCCTGCCCGAGGCCATTGGCGGCAATCTGCCGGGTTGTTTCACGCTGCGCAATCTGGCGGATGTCGAGGCGATGCGCCCGGCCATGGTACCCGGGAAACATGCGGTAATTGTCGGAGGTGGCTATATCGGGCTCGAAGGGGCGGCCGTTGCGCGCAAGCTGGGCATGAAGGTTACACTGGTGGAAATGGCCCCGCGGATCCTGCAACGGGTCGCGGCCCCGGAAACCTCGGATTATTTCCGCGCCCTGCATCGCGCACAGGGTGTGACCATCCTTGAAGGGACCGGCCTTGCACGGCTGACCGGTACCGATCACGTGACGGGTGCGGTGCTTTCGACCGGACAGGAAATCGCGGCGGATCTGGTCATCGTGGGTGTCGGCATCACCCCCAACACCCGCCTTGCCGAACAAGCCGGGCTGATCATCGACAACGGTATCGCGGTGGATGACCTGGGCCGGAGTTCCGATCCGAATATCTGGGCGGCGGGGGATTGCGCTTCCTTTCCCTGGCAAGGTGGCTGGTTGCGGCTCGAATCGGTACAAAATGCCATCGACATGGCCGAAAACATTGCGGCAAACCTGACGGGCGCGGCCAAGCCCTATATCCCCCTGCCCTGGTTCTGGTCGGATCAATATGATGTGAAACTTCAGATCGCAGGGCTCGGCACCGGCCATGACCGGATCGTGACACGCCAGGGGGGGAGGGCGACCTCCTTTTGGTATTACGCAGGCGATCGGCTTCTGGCCGTGGATGCCATGAACGACCCCCGGGCCTTCATGGTTTCAAAGCGCCTGATCGAGCGCGGTCAAAGCGCCGATCCGGCGCTTGTCGCCGATCCGGACAGCGATCTCAGGGCGCTGTTGTCCTGATGCGGATTATCGGCGGCAAGTTCCGGGGCACCCATCTGGCCCCAGTCGGTGATGGCGACGCCCGCGCACATCTGCGCCCAACCTCCGACCGCGTGCGCGAGGCCATGTTCAACCTGTTGATCAATGGTGCGGCGATAGGGGACGATCCCATCACCGGTGCCCGCGTGCTGGATCTTTTTGCCGGAACCGGTGCCCTGGGGCTGGAGGCCCTTTCCCGTGGTGCCGCGCGCATCACATTCGTGGATGAAGGTACCACCGCCCGCGCGCTTCTGCGCCGCAATGTGGAAATTCTGCGCGCCATGGGCGTCACCGACATCTATCGCCGTGATGCAACGCGGCTGGGTCAGAATCGCGGCGTGCCCTTCGCGCTGATCTTTCTTGATCCGCCCTATGGCAAGGGATTGGGCGAAGCCGCCCTCGCCTCCGCAATATCAGGCGGCTGGGTCGCGCCCGGGGCCATCGTCCTTTGGGAAGAAAACAGCAGTCCCGTTCCGCCTGACGGATTTTCCCTTCTCGACCGCCGCCGCTATGGCGAAACGACAATCACCATTCTCAGGGCTCCCGAATGACCCCACACGCCATTCTTTTCGATTGTGACGGGGTCCTCGTCGATAGTGAATCGATCTTTTTCGAACTCATCAAGGTGGATCTGGCCCAATACGGGCTGACATTAAGCACGGAGGAGCTTGGTCAGCTTTTTCTGGGCGGCACATTGCATGGCGCCTTTCTGGCTGCACGCAAACTTGGTGCCAATCTGCCCGATGGCTGGGTCGATGAATTCTATGAACATCTTTATGCACGCCTGGCCGAAGGCACGGAACTGATCAGGGGCATCCTGCCGCTGCTTGACCAACTTGATGCCGCCGGGATCCGCTATGCCATCTGTTCCAACGGCGCGCCACGCAAGATGGAAATCACCCTGGGGCAGCATCCCGGCCTCATGGAACGGTTCCGGGGCCATATCTATTCCGGTCAGGAACTGGGATGCCCAAAACCCGAACCGGGGCTCTGGCTCCATGCGGCCCGGGCGCTTGGCGTGGCCCCTGCCGAATGCGCGGCCGTTGATGACAGCCCTGCGGGATGCACCGGCGCCGTCCGGGCCGGGATCCGCTGCCTTGGCCTTGCTGAACATGATGATGGTGCAAGGCTGAACACCGTGGGTGCCGAAGTTATCCACGGCCTTGCCGAGATCCCCGCCAGGATCGGATTGTAACGCCCCCCGGCATTACCACTGTCCTTTGTCCCATGACGCATTTTTTGCGGCCCTACGGTCTTGACCTTCCCCTTGCTGGAAGGTCCATTTTTTCCAAATGCTATCATAATCAGAGGTACAAGATGAAATTCCATGTCCCCGAAATGAGCTGCGGCCATTGCACGGCAGCCATTACCAAAAGCATTTCGGCCACCGATCCTTCGGCGCAGGTAATTACCGATCTCGATACGCGTACGGTATCGGTCACCTCCGAACGCCTCGCCCCGGAAGTCGCGGCCGCAATCAAGGAAGCAGGTTACGAAGCAACCCCGGTCTGAATTCGTTTCACGACACCTTCCCGACAATATTCCTGGCCGACAGAACGACTTTTCATGCCGACTTGACAGAAACCCATATAGGTGCAAAAAATTACAAATCGTGAAAAAAAATTCACGTCAGCCGTCGGTATGACGGCTTCAGATCCGATAAATGTCATGATCTGGGGGGAGGCCAGATGGCGCGTTCGGCCAGGATCCGGGAAAATGATGACAGCCTCGCCATTCGGGCGGCGTGGTTGCATTATGCAGGGGGCCTGCGCCAGGCGGAGGTGGCCCAGCGGCTCGGTATCACCGGGGTAAAGGCGCATCGCCTTATCATGCGCGCCACGGAGGCCGGGGCCGTCAAGGTCAGCATTGCCGGGCCGGTCGCCGAATGTGTGGAACTGGAAGCCGCGCTTGGCGAAAAATTCGGGCTCACCTATTGCGAAGTCGTCCCCGATATCGGCGAAGACACCGCCCTGACACGGGCGCTCGCCATTGCCGGAGCGGGTTTCATACAACGCGCAATCGAGGCCCGCGAGGCACAGGTAATCGGCGTGGGGCATGGCCGGACGCTTGCCGGGGCCATCGCCGAAATGCCGCATGTGGATGCGGCGCATCTGAGTTTCGTATCGCTTCTGGGCGGGCTGACGCGGAATTTTGCGGCCAACCCGCATGATGTGATCCACCGCTTGGCCGAAAAGACGGGGGCGGCGGCCTATGTCATGCCGGTCCCTTTTGTTGCCAATTCAGTCGAGGATCGTGAGGTCCTGCTGGCCCAGCGGGGCATCGCGGAGGTGCAGACGCTGGCCCATCAGGCCGATCTGATGCTGGTCGGCATCGGCACGACCGAGGCCGATACCCAGCTTATCGCCGCGCGCATGGTCGAACCCGGCGAGATGACCGATATCAAGGCACGTGGCGGGGCGGGGGAAATCCTCGGCCATTTCTTCGATGCCGAAGGGCAGGTGGTGGAAACCCCGCTATCGGACAGGACACTATCCCTTGCCGTGGACCGGCTGAAGGGACGGAAGGTTGTCGCCATTGCGGGCGGCGCGGAAAAGACCGGGGCAATCCGGTCTGTTTTGATGAGCGGGCTCTTGAGCGGGCTCATCACCGATGAGCGCTCGGCCTATGCGCTTGTGAAAGGTACCGCCCCTTAGGCGGGTGTGATGGGAGGAGACGACTATGTATGAAAAGGAAAAGGGCCTGATCGACGCCTATCTGCGGGGTCAGATGAGCAGGCGCAGCCTTTTGCGCGGTCTGGGCGCGATGGGGCTGAGCACCGCCACGGCGGGCATGATGATCAACGCTTCCGCGACGCGGGCGGTGGCACAGGATTTCGACTGGAAGAAACATGCCGGAACCGGCATCAAGCTGCTTCTGAACAAGCATCCCTATACGGATGCAATGATTGCCAATCTCGATGCCTTCAAGGAATTGACGGGCATGGATGTGCAATATGACGTCTTCCCCGAGGATGTCTATTTCGACAAGGTGACGGCAGCGCTTTCTTCCGGTTCGACGGAATATGACGCCTTCATGTCCGGGGCCTATATGACCTGGACCTATGGCCCGGCCGGCTGGATCGAAGACCTCAACGAATGGATAAATGACCCCGAAAAGACCAGCCCGGGCTATGCCTGGGATGACGTGATCCCCGGCGCAAAGGATTCCTGCGCCTGGAACGGACAACCGGGTGGTGCACTGGGCTCCGAAGATGCCAAGCAATGGTGTCTCCCTTGGGGTTATGAACAGAACAACCTCACCTATAACCGTACGGTTTTCGAAAAGGCCGGGCTTCAGGTTCCGACCAATCTTGATGAACTGATGGAAACCGCCAAGGCCGCCAAGGCCGCAATGGGCGGGGGTTACGGGATCGGTGTGCGCGGTTCCCGGTCCTGGGCGACGATCCATCCGGGCTTCCTGTCGGGCTATGCCAATTTCGGCCAGAAGGATCTGAATATCTCCGACGATGGCAGGCTTTCTGCGGCGATGAATACGGATATCTCCAAGGAATATCACCGCAAATGGGTGCAGATGATCCAGGAATCCGGCGCGCCGGACTGGTCCACCCATACCTGGTATCAGGTCGGCACAGATCTGGGCGCGGGCAAGTCCGCGATGATGTTCGATGCCGATGTCTTGGGCTATTTCATGAACGGCGAAGGCAATGCCGAGGCGGGCAACCTTGCCTTCGCGCCCTTCGCGGCCAATCCCGAAACGGATGCACCTACGCCCAATATCTGGATCTGGGCACTGGCAATGTCCAAGTTTTCGCAGCGCAAGGATGCAGCCTGGTATTTCATGCAATGGGCTTCGGGGCCGGAACATGGGCTCTGGGGGGCGGTGAACATGGATTTCGTCAATCCGGTTCGCAACACCGTCTGGCAGTCGGAAGATTTCAACAACAAGCTGTCGGGCTCCTATCCGGGCTATGCGGAAATGTTCGACGCTTCCGCCCCCGGCGCTTCGATCAAGTTCACGCCACAGCCCCTGTTCTTTGACCTGACAACGGAATGGGCCGCGACGCTGCAGAAGATGGTGGCGAATGAGATCCCGGTGGATGAGGGCCTCGATTCGCTGGTTGAAAGCATTGATGCCCAGCTCAAGGATGCCGGTCTCGGCTGATCCCTGCGGCCCCGCCCGGATCGGGCGGGGCCTTTCCCGATACAAGCATCGCCCGTTCCGACCCACGCCGGAGCCTAGGTGAGGAGTTTTCCATGACCGACATGCCCGCAGGCCTTCCAACCCGCCGCCGGTTCCGTGTAAGCCGCCGCATCCTGCCCTATCTTCTGTCCTTGCCTGCGCTTCTGGCCTGTATCGGGATCCTGGTCCCCTTCGTGACGGCCGTGATCTATTCGCTGCAACGATACCGGTTGTCCCAGCCTTGGGCACGCAAGTTCAACTGGGGTGAAAACTACCTCAATCTCTTTACCGACTCGACATTCTGGAACACGTTTCAGGTCTCCTTGACCTATGCTTTCCTGACCGTGACCTGTGAACTCCTTCTGGGTCTGGGAATTGCGCTGCTGCTGCAAAAGCGCAATCGGGTGAACAATTTCATCTCCATCATGCTGCTGATGCCGCTGATGACGGCTCCTGCGCTTGCGGCGTTGATGTGGAAACTGATGACCAATCCGGGTTTCGGGATCCTGTCCTATTTCGCCTCCCTGGTGGGGCTGGAAAATTTCCGCTGGGCCTCGGATCCGACAACCGCGATGCTGACCGTGGTGATCGTGGATGTCTGGGTCTATACGCCCTTCATCATGATCCTGCTTCTGGCGGGGCTGCGATCCCTGCCCCAGCAACCCTTTGAGGCCGCAGCGCTGGATGGGGTGCCGCGCCCCTATGTCTTCTGGCGGATCACCCTGCCGATGCTGACGCCCTTCCTGCTGACGGCCACGCTGTTCCGGGTGATCGAAAGCATCCAGCAATTCGATATCATCTACGCCATGACACAGGGCGGACCGGGCGACAGGTTGATGGTGTTCCAGGTCGAGGCCTATCTGAACTTCTTCCAATCCACCAATGTCGGGCGTTCAGCGGCGCTGTTGATGATCCTCTGGGCGATCACCTATGCGCTTTCGAACATCTTCATCAAGAACTGGTTGCGGCTGCGCGAAAAAAGCCGCGGCGACGCGTAAGGAGGACGCCATGGAAACCACATCCACCCTGGAACGGATCCTGCGCGGCATCGCCATCGCACTGGTCTGCATCTTCTTCATGTTCCCGATCATCTGGATCTTCCTGATGAGCTTCCAGACCAATGAAACGATCCTGCGGATTCCACCTTCCGTGATCTTCATGCCGACGCTGGACAATTACACCGCACTTATCACAGGGCGGCTGGAATCGGCGGCGGGCGTGCTGGAAATCAACTTCATGCGCAACCTGTGGAATTCGCTGTTCCTGTCGACCTCATCGGTGATCATCGGGCTACTGCTGGGCGTGCCGGCGGCCTATGCCTTTGCGCGGCTGAAGTTTCGCGGTTCGGAGGATATCGCCTTCACCCTGCTGTCCTTCCGTTTTGCCCCGCCACTGCTGGTGCTGCTGCCCCTGACGATCTATTTTCAGCAGCTTGGCCTGGCCAATACCTATGGCGGGTTGATCTGGGTCTATCAGTTAATCGTGTTGCCACTGATCCTCTGGATCGTGCGTGGCTATTTTGAGGATATTCCCGCCGATATCGAATATGCCTATCGCATCTCCGGGCATGATTTCTGGTCCACCTTCCGGCGTATCGCCCTGCCGCTGGCAGGGCCGGGGATCGCGGCGGCGGGGCTTTTGTCATTCATCTTTGCCTGGAACAACTTTGTCTTCGCACTGGTCCTGGCCAGCGCCGACAAACAGCCGGTCACCGTGGGCGCATTGGCCTTCGTGACGGCCTCGGGCATCCAGTATGGCCAGGTTGCGGCGGGGATCGTGCTGTCGATCGCGCCGACGCTGGCACTGGCGCTTTATGCACAAAGATATCTTGTCGAAGGTCTCTCGCTCGGTGCGGTGAAAGGGTAACATCATGTCCATCACACTGGAGAACATCAAAAAATCCTTCAAGACGGATACCGTTCTGGACGGTGTTTCACTTGATGTGGCAACCGGGGAAACGCTGGTGCTGTTCGGGCCATCCGGGGCCGGCAAGACGGTGCTCCTGCGCCTGATTGCCGGGGTGGTGGAACCCGATGCCGGGCAGATCACGGTCAATGGCCGCGATATGGACGGGGTCGAACCCGAAGATCGCGGCATCGGCATGGCATTCCAGAACTTTGCGCTCTTTCCCCATATGGATGCGTTTGAAAATATCGCCGCGCCGCTGACCGCCCGGGCACAGGCGAAATCCACCATCACGGAAACGGTGGGCAAGGTCGCAAGCCTCCTGAAGATTGACCATGTGCTGCATCACAAACCCAAGGAGCTTTCCAACGGCCAGAAACAACGTACCGCACTGGCCCGCGCATTATCAGGCGAACCGTCGATCCTGTTGCTGGACGATCCGCTGCGCAATGTGGATGCAAAGCTGCGCTTCGAGATGCGGCTTGAACTTCCCCGCCTTCTGAAGGATCGCAATGCCACGGTGATCTATGTGACGCAGGACTACAAGGAAGCCATGGCGCTTGGCCATCGGATCGCGGTGATGAATGCCCATGGCATTCAACAGGTCGGCACCCCGCAGGATATCTACCTGACCCCGGCCAATATCGATATTGCGCGGCTTTTCGGCGATCCGGTAATCAACCTGCTTGATGTGACACCCGAATTGCGCGACGGGGCGGTTGTGGCACTTCTGTCCGATCATCCCGTGCCCTTGCCGGATGCCTATGGCGGGCAGGTCGGGCAGGATTGTGTGCTGGGCCTGCGGCCCGAGGCAATCCGTTTCGCGCCCGAAGGCACGCCAGGCGCAATTCCGGTGGAGGTTGAGGCCGAAACCCCGCTGAATGAAAAGACCGTCACGCTGGTGCTGACCAAACGCGGCCGCGAGGTCCTGCTGTCTCGGCCTGCAGGAACGCCCGGACCAACCGGCGGACAGGCCTTCATCGCCGTGGATCCCGGTACTGCCCTCTTGTTTGACAGGGCCAGCCGTGCCCGGATCGCCCCCACCCAGGAGCCCAAGGAGAATGTCGCATGAACAATCCCGCGCTATTGCGCCTTGAAGGCGTCGACAAGTTCTATGGTGCCATCGGTGAGGGCGTTCATGCCGTGCAAGCCATCGACATGGAGGTGCCACAGGGGGACATCGTGGCGCTTCTGGGGTCTTCGGGCTGTGGCAAGACCTCCACCTTGCGGATGATCGCGGGCTTTGAGGAAGTTTCACGCGGGACGATCACGCTCGCAGGGCGGGAGGTGCATATGCTGCCGCCGGTACGGCGCAATGTGGCGATGGCCTTCGAAGGCTACTCGCTCTACCCCACGGTGACGGTGCGCGAAAATATCGCCTTTGCGCTCAAGGCGTCGCGGCTGCCATCCGATGAGGTCGAAACCCGTGTGGGCCATGTTTCCGAAATGCTGGAAATCACGGATATCCTTGATCGTTTTCCCGCCTCGATTTCCGGCGGCGAACAGCAACGTGCCAGTCTGGCGCGGGCGCTTGTTCGTGACGCGGATCTGCATCTGCTGGATGAACCGATGGGCCAGCTGGAACCGCAATTGCGCACCCTGCTGCGCGGCCGGATCAAGCATTACATCAAGGAACGCGGCTTAACGGCAATTCTTGTCACCCATGATCAGACCGAAGCCAACGCGCTGGCCGACAAGATTGCGGTGATGGAAGGCGGTATCCTGCAACAATATGGCAGCCCGACCGAAATCAAGGATCGTCCGGCAAATCTTTTCACCGGTACTTTCGTGGGCGAACCCCCGATGAATGTCTTTCCGGCCAGCGTTTCGGGCACGGGCGGGCAGATCCAAATCGACCTGCAGGGCGGGCTGGACCTGAAATATCCCGAGGCGGCTTTTGCCCCCGAAGTGCGCGACATGATGCTGGGCCGACGCGATGTGGTGATCGGGATACGCCCCTATGCCGTTCACCGGACGGAAACAGGGGCTGCGGCACAGGTGCTGGTCAATCAATGGCTGGGCGATCAGACCCATATCGCAGCCAGTTTCGCCGACAAGACCATCGTGCTGGTCGAACATGACCGCGTCGAACTGGAGGAAGGCCAGGCAATTTCGGTTGAACTCCGTGCCGAGGACATCCATGTCTTCGATCCCGATTCCGGCCAGGCGCTGAGCCATGGCCATGATCTGGCAGCATGATGGCGGAAGGGTCGGATATCCTGATCGGCATCGATGCCGGAACATCCGTCATCAAGGCGGTGGCCTTCGATCTTTCGGGGCGGCAGCTTGCCATGGCCTCAGTCCCCAACCGCTATACCACGCGGGCAAGCGATGGGGCGGCCTTTCAGCCCCTGGCCCAGACCTGGGACGATTGCGCCGCCACCTTGCGCGCATTGGCGGAAAAGATCGAAAACCTGTCTGGCCGCACCGCCGCCCTTGCCGTCACCGCACAGGGCGACGGGACATGGCTGATCGGGGCGGGTGACGTGCCGGTGGATGATGGCTGGCTCTGGCTCGATTCACGTTCGGCAAAGACGGTCGCACGGCTGCGCGGAACCCCTGCCGATGCCGAACGTTATGCCATCACCGGAACCGGGCTGAATGTCTGCCAGATGGGGAGCCAGCTTGCGCATATGGAAGCAACGGAACCCGAAAAGCTTGATCGGGCGGAAGTCGGATTTCATTGCAAGGACTGGCTCTATCTCAACCTGACAGGGGTTCGCGCAACGGATCCTTCCGAGGCGAATTTCACCTTCGGGAATTTCCGCACCCGGCGCTACGATGACAGGGTGCTTGAGGCGCTCGGCCTGACCGCGCGGCGCCATCTGTTGCCCGATATCCTGGATGGCACGGAAACCACCCATCCGCTGACGGCAGCGGCGGCGGCGGCCACCGGATTGCGCGCGGGAACGCCGGTATCGCTTGGCTATGTCGATGTTGTCTGCACCGCCCTTGGCGCAGGGATCATGACCGACACACCCGCGGCCTGTTCCATCATCGGATCAACGGCAATGCATATGCGCGCACTGCCCGCCGAAGATGTTCCCTTCAATGGTGAACAGACCGGCTATGTGATGTGCCTGCCAATCCCGGGCATGGCCACGATGATGCAATCCACCATGGCCGCAACCCTGAATATCGACTGGATCCTGGGCTTGGCCGAGGATCTTCTGGCCAGAATGGGCCAGAAGGTCAGTCGCGCGGATCTGATCGCACAGATTGATGGCTGGATGGCCGAAACTGCACCCGGTGCGCTGATCTATCATCCTTATATTTCGGAAGCCGGGGAAAGGGGCCCCTTCGTGGATGCCTCCGCCCGGGCCAGCCTGACGGGCCTGACGATGACCCATCGTTTCCCCGATCTGGTCCGTGCGGTGGTCGAAGGTCTCTCGCTTGCAGCGCGCGATTGCTATCGGGCGATGGGGCCGGCGCCGGAGGAACTTCGGCTGACAGGCGGGGCTGCGCGTTCCGATGCATTGAGAACCACGCTATCGGCGGCTGTGGGCACCCCTACCCGGATTTCCGCACGGGAAGAAGCCGGGGCCGCCGGGGCCGCGATGATGGCAGCGGTGGCCACGGGGCATTACCCCGATATCCGTGCCGCAATCGCCGAATGGGTCACACCGCATCTGGGGGAGGCCACACCACCGGATCCGGGACTGGCCACCCTTTACGCCGATCGTTACGAAACATATCGCAAAACCCGCCTCGCGCTTGCCCCGCATTGGGGGGCGTTCGCCCATCAGACGGAAAGGGAACAATGAGTACGGAAATAGCCATTATCGGTGATCATTTTATGTTACCCGAGGTCTTCGAGGCCAAGCTGCTGGAAACCGGCAGCGCGGATCTGACGATCCGCACCCGCAAGGACAACTGGCCTGATGACGCAATGGAACATGGCTATGCCGTGGCCGGAATGGACGGGTTGAAGGAATATTTCGGAACCGCCGATGGGGTAGTGGATTTCGTGGGCGACGCGAAAATCCTCGTCACCCAGCTTGCGCCAATGTCGCGCGCGATGTTTGAACGATTGCCTAAACTGCAGATGATCGCGGTATCGCGCGGTGGACCGGTGAATATCGACATGGCCGCCGCGCGTGATCACGACGTGCTGGTGGTCAACACGCCGGGGCGCAACGCCTCTGCCGTGGCGGAATTCACGCTTGGCGCCATTCTGGCCGAAACCCGCAAGATCCGTGAAGGCCATGAGGCCCTGCGCGCAGGCAATTGGCGGGGCGATCTGTACCGCGCCGATGTGACCGGGCGAGAGCTGAACGAAATGACCGTCGGTGTGGTCGGATATGGCAATATCGGTACCCGCGTGGTGCGGTTGTTACGCGCCTTTGGCGCAAAGGTCCTGGTTTGCGACCCCTATGTGCAGCTTGCCCCCGAGGATGCCGAAGCCGGGGTGGAACTGGTTTCGTTCGACCGGATCCTGGGCGAAAGCGATGTTGTCACCCTTCATCCGCGCGTAACCGATGAAACCCGTGGCATGATGGATGCCGATGCCTTTCGGCGCATGAAACCCGGCGCGCTTTTCGTCAATACCGCGCGTGGCCCGCTTTGCGATTATGAGGCGCTGACGGTGGCCTTGACCAAAGGGCATCTGGGATCCGCCATGCTGGAAACCTTCGCGGTGGAACCCGTCCCCGCCGATTGGCCGCTCCTTGGTCTGCCCAATGTCACGCTGACCCCCCATATTGCGGGGGCGTCGCTGCGCACCGTCACCTATGCCGCCGAACAGGCCGCCGAGGAAGTACGTCGTTTCCTGGCCGGCGAACCCGCACGGAACCCCTGCTGATGGCCCTGCGGCAAGACATATGCGCCGCGATGCGGGAACTTGTCCGCACCGGGCTCAATCGCGGCACGGCCGGGAATATCTCGGTCCGTGAGGGGATGAATATGCTGATCACCCCTTCGGGCGTACCACCGGAGGAAATCACCCCGGATATGATCGCCCGGATACCGTTGACGGAAGATCCACGGGCGGAAGGCCCGCTCAAACCGTCAGTTGAATGGCGATTTCATCGGGCAATCTTGGCAAACAGGGTGGATATCGGGGCCGTGGTGCATACCCATGCCCCCTGGTGTACCGTCCTGGCCTGCGCACGCCGCCCGATCCCGGGATTGCATTACATGGTCACGCGGCTGGGCGGGCAGGATATCCGCGTGGCCGATTATGCGCTTTACGGCACTGACGCTCTTTCGGCCAGTATCCTGGCGGCTATGCAGGACCGGCTCGGTTGCCTTATGGCCAATCACGGCATGCTCGCGGCGGGAAAGACCCTGGCACATGCCATGGCCAATGCCGAGGAAATGGAAAGCCTCGCCCATACCTATGTCCACAGCCTGATGATCGGCGGGCCGGCCCTGTTGAACGATGACGAACTAACAGCCGCAAGAGATGGGTTGGCGCATTACGGCAAACGCGAAAGCGGGAACGCGGGATGAACGATCCAGTCGATCTTTTCATCATTGGCGGCGGCATTAACGGGGCGGGAATTGCGCGCGATGCTGCCGGGCGGGGGCTTTCGGTCCTGCTGTGTGAAAAGGACGATCTGGCACAGGGGACATCCTCTCGTTCCGGCAAACTGGTACATGGCGGCCTGCGCTATCTGGAATATTACGAGTTCCGGCTGGTACGGGAGGCGCTGATCGAACGGGAGGTGCTGCTGGCATCTGCCCCGCATATCATCTGGCCGATGCGTTTCGTCCTGCCCCATTCCGGCGCGGAACGCCCTGCCTGGCTGGTGCGGCTGGGGCTGTTCCTTTACGATCATCTGGGCGGTCGCAAGCGCCTGCCCGGCACACGGGTCCTGAACCTTGCCCGCGACCCGGAGGGTGCGCCGCTCAGACCACGTTATCGCAAGGGGTTCGAATATTCCGATTGCTGGGTCGATGATGCGCGGCTTGTGGTGATCAATGCACAGGATGCCGCAGAACGCGGTGCAAAGGTGATGACCCGAACCGCCTGCATTTCCGCCCGCCGTATCGACGGGCTTTGGCAGATAGAAACGGAAGATCGTCGCAATGGCACACGACAAAGCCATAGCGCCCGGATATTGGTCAATGCAGCGGGGCCATGGGTGAACGATATCATCACCCGGGTTGTCAGAACGAAGTCCACACGCAATGTCAGGCTGGTCAAGGGCAGCCATATCATCGTACCCAAATTCTGGGAAGGCACGCAGGCCTACCTGATCCAGAATACCGACAAGCGGGTCATTTTCGTCAATCCCTATGAAACCGATCTGGCACTGATCGGCACGACCGACATCCCCCATGAAGGCCAGGCGGAGGATGTAACCGCAGATCCGACCGAGATCGACTATCTGATAGAAGTGGTAAACCGTTACTTCACTCAGAAACTGCGACGGGAGGATCTGGTCGAAAGCTTTTCCGGGGTTCGCCCGCTTTATGATGATGGACAGGGCAATCCTTCGGCGGTGACGCGCGATTATGTGTTTGATCTGGATACCGAAGGCGCGCCACTGCTGAACGTCTTCGGCGGCAAGATCACCACCTTTCGCAAACTGGCCGAACATGCGATGGGGCGGCTTGGCCCGCATCTGCCACAGATGAAGGGCGACTGGACTGCGGGGGCAATCCTGCCCGGCGGCGATCTGCCCGGCGGTGATCCGGCGGCGTTTCGCAACCAGCTTGCGGAACTTTACCCCTGGCTGCCGCGTAATCTGGCGCATTACTACACCCGCAGCTATGGCACCCGCACCCCCGACCTGATCGGTACGGCAAAGGGGATCGCGGATCTGGGTCGCCGTTTCGGGCCGCAGCTTTACGAGGCAGAGGTCCGGCATCTTGTCCTGCGGGAATGGGCCGAAAGCGCCGAGGATATCCTCTGGCGCAGGACAAAACACCGTTTGCACATGAATGATGCTGAAATCGCGGATTTCAGTACCTGGTTCGACACTTCCGATCTGGTGACCCGCACATGACCCGTCTGACCTCGCCCCCCGGTTTCGATGAGCTTCGCCGCTACTCCGCCATAATCGGTGCAGATCCGACCCTTATCCAGGGCGCAGGGGGCAATACTTCCATCAAGGATGGGGATGGGGCGGTCATGTGGATCAAGGCCTCGGGCATGCTTCTGGCCGATGCGCTGGATCGCGATATCTTTGTACCTTGCGATCTTCCCGCAATGCAGGAAGCCGTAACCAAGGGCACGGCCAGGGCGGATCGTCCGGCTGAATTCAGCCTTCTGGAAGGGGGGTTGCGCCCCTCGATCGAAACGTCGCTCCACGCGGTTTTTCCGCATCGCATCGTGATCCATGTCCATTGTGTCAACACGCTGGCCCTTGCGATCCGCAAGGATGCAAAAGAAGTCATTGCCACGCGGCTTTCCGGTTTCAACTGGGCATTCGTCCCCTATGCCAAGCCCGGCGCAGATCTTGCAGCCTCGGTGCTGGCTGCACGAGAGCCTGATACGGATGTGGTCGTGCTGGGCAATCACGGCTTGATCGTTGCGGCCGAAACCGTCCCCAAGGCGGAAAAGCTGGTGGCGGATGTCGTGGCGGCACTTGCCGCCCGCCCCGAAACCGCCCCGCATGATCCCGTGGCGCTTGCCAGCCGGGCGGGGGATGGTTTCGTGCCGCTTCCACCGGAAAACCCGCTTCATTGCGTGGCCTGTCTGCCCCGCCTGCTGAAAGCGGCACTGGCCGGGAGCCTCTATCCCGATCATGTCATCTTCTGCGGGGTTGGTGTGACCGTTCTGCAGGACGGCGAAAGCCCCGCCATGGCGCTTGAAAGGCAACAAAAAGCGGGCCTGCCGCCGCCGCCTTTCCTGCTGGTTCCCGGCGCGGGGGCGCTGATGCAGAAGGATGCAACCGATGGGGCAAGCGCGCTGGCGCAATGCCTTGGCGATGTGCTGATCCGGCTGGAGTCGGGCGCAACGGTCAATCCGCTGACACTGGAACAGAATGCGGAACTGCTCAACTGGGATGCCGAAAAATATCGCCAGAGCTTGAACGCGGGCTGACGGCCCTGCGGAATGCGGGACAATCAGCCTGTTGCCCGAACCAGCATGCCGAAAAGGTCACGCGGGTCATCCGGATCCGCGATCATGTCCAGCTGCTGATAGTGTTTCGTTTCCTTAAGCTTGTCGCGCAGGAAACGCAGGGCTGAAAAATCCTCAATGGCAAAGCCAACCCCGTCAAAAAGCGTGATCTGGGAAGCATTGCTGCGGCCGGGGGCTTCGCCGGTGATGACGCGCCAGATTTCGGTCACGGGAAAATCGGCGGGCATCTGCTGGATCTCACCTTCGATCCGGGTCTGTTCGGGATATTCCACAAATACGGTTGAACGCGACAGGATATCCGGATGCAGTTCGGTCTTGCCGGGACAGTCACCGCCGATGGCATTGATATGGACCGCGCCGCCAACCATGTTATCGGTCAGAATGGTCGCGAATTGCTTGTCTGCGGTGCAGGTGGTGATGATCTCCGCGCCCTCGATGGCCTCTTGCGGAGTTTTGCAGGCAACCACCCCAAGCCCGGTATCCTTCAGGTTTCGGACGGCCTTTGCCGTCGCCCCCGCATCAATATCATAAAGCTTCACCACCTCGATGCCACAGATCGCCTGAAAGGCCAGGGCCTGAAATTCGGACTGCGCACCATTGCCGATCATTGCCATCGTTCTGGCGCCCGGGGGCGCCAGATATCGTGCTACCATGGCCGAGGTTGCCGCCGTCCGCAGGGCCGTCAGCAACGTCATTTCGGTCAGCAGCAGGGGATAACCCGAAGCCACACTGGCCAGCAGGCCAAAGGCGGTAACGGTCTGCAAGCCTTCCCTGGTATTTTTCGGATGGCCATTAACATATTTGAAACCGTAATCTTCCCCATCCGAGGTTGGCATCAGTTCGATCACCCCTTCCGCGGAATGGGAGGCCACACGAGGCGTCTTGTCGAACAATTCCCAACGGCGGAAATCCTCTTCGATATAACCGGCAAGCCCGATCAGCATTTCGCGGATCCCGACCTGATGGATCAGCTTCATCATATTCTCAACGCTGACAAACGGTACATAGGCCAGACGGGATGGGGCGGGAGCGGTCATTCGCAACTCTTCCTCAATAGGGGCGGGTCGGGCGATCCAGCTGATGCTGACCAAAGAGGGATGCTGTCAGGTCGGTCATCAGGCTGGCGGTGCGGCCACGTTCGTCAAGGAAAGGATTAAGTTCAGCCAGATCAAGTGAGCTTACAAGCCCGCTGTCGCAAAGGATTTCCATCACCAGATGGGCCTCACGAAAGGTCGCGCCCCCCGGAACCGTGGTGCCGACGGCCGGGGCGATACCGGGATCAAGGAAATCCACATCCAGGCTTACATGCAGCAAACCATTCCCCGCCCGGACCCGATCCAGAAAATCCCGCAGCGGGCGTGCTATTCCGGTTTCATCCACATCGCGCATATCATGGGCGCGAATATCGCTGGACCCCAGTGCCGCGCGTTCCTCCGCATCAACCGAACGCAACCCGATCATGCAGACATTCGCGGGATCAACCCGGGCGGACAGGGCCGGAAAGCCCTCAAACTTCTCGCGCCCGGTAAAATAGGCAACCGGTGTGCCATGCAGGTTCCCGGAGGCGGAACTCTGCAGTGTATGGTAATCGGTATGCGCATCGAGCCACAGAACGAATAACGGCCGGTTTTGCGTCCGGGCATGGACGGCCATCGCCGCGACAGAGCCCATCGACATCGAATGATCACCGCCCAGGAAAATGGGCAGACCTTCCGCCGCCGCCCTTTGCCCCTGTGCAATCAGGGCTTCGGTCCAGGCCACCGTTTCATCCATCCGGTATATGCGATCATTTGGTGCCTTGACCGGATGAACCGGGTTCGGTGCCAGATTGCCCAGATCGCGCAGGTTCCAGCCCAGATCAACAAGCCTTTCGGGCAGGCCTGCAACACGATAGGCGTCTGGCCCCATGACACAACCCGCATGGCGTTGACCACAATCGATAGGCACCCCGATGATCTGCACGGTTTTTCTGGTCATTTCGATTGCCATTTCCTGAAATCGGGGATGTTCAGAAGATAGTATTCATCAAGATGGCTGTTTCTCAATCATCATGATCCCCGATATATATCATAAATTTCCATTTCGAAGGCATATGGTTTCGTTTCGGACAAGACCGACAGGGGCGTCAGACCAGGATCCTGCGCTTCGGATCAGCACCCTCTGCCCTGTCCGGATCAGGCGTCAATTCATGGATATTTGCCTGGGCCAGTTCCTGTGCGGCAGTCCAGATATCCTCAACAATGGGGCGCCGATTGCTTGCCTTTCGGTAAATCGCGATGCTCACATCGATGAACCAGTCCGGATTTCCCGCCAGGACAAGCCGGCCGTCAAGCAGATCCTGGCGCGCAAGGCTTTCGGGCACCCAGGCCAGGCCGGATCCGATCAGTGCTAATGAATGCAGGCCGACGCTCAGGGCATTGGTCGCCACCACATTCAACGCGATGGGCTTTTCCCGCAGCAAGGGTGTCAGGACCTGCGCAAAGAAGCTCTGGCTGCTATAATTGAGGAAACGGACGGCCTCACCACTATCAAGATTGTGCAGGGGGAGACCGTGTTGATCCGGCACACTGACCGGCAAGACCCTTTCATGCCCCAGGATGATACAATCAAGATCCTGCGGATCCATCCCGAATGTCACGGTCGGATGAACGAAAGTCACCAGAAGATCACTTTCATTGTTGCAAAACATCCGGATGGTTTCGCGATAGGACGCATTGGCCGAAAGGGGCAATTCCGAAAATGCGCCGATCTTCGCCTCTATCTGCTTGATCCAACCGGGCAGGAAGGACACATGCAGCGTGTGCATCGCCAGAATATTGACCTCATCCCTCGTCTGTTTCACCGCAAGCCCGCGGATGCAGATGCGCAGGTTATTGAATTGCTGCACCAGATCATGGGCCTGCTGAATCATCAGCCGCCCTTCCGGCGTCAGCGTGACAGGATAGCTTGATCGATCGATCAGCGGCGCCCCGACCCAATCCTCCAGGCTTCGGATCCTCTTGGACAGGGTGGATTGCGTGATGTGGCGCATTTCCGCGGCACGGGAAAAGTTACGGATATCCGCGACACAAAGGAAATCTTCAAGGAGCTTCAGTTCCATGATGCAAGCCTATCTGGGCCATCGCGACAGCGCGGCCTATGCCAATATTGCTGGCGAGCCTCGCCTCGGAAATCAACACTCCTTCAACACTGTGGATAACGACTCGATCCGAGACGCGGCGCGCTCTGATAAATACCGCTTTAACAGGAATCGGGATCGAAATCAGCACCCTGCGGAAATTTCAATTGGGCGATCCATCATCACATGTTTCGCGCTCCGATTGCGGAAAGCAGCGCCTTGAGGAAATAGCCGAACTCATGCTTGCTGATGGACCGGCCCTTCTGATCAGTATCGACCCGATGAACGATCACCATATCAAGCCCGGGCACCACCATGCAGTAATGCCCCCCCGCCCCCTGGGCAGCATAGGATCCCGGCGGGGTACGCACCCCGGGAATGAAGACGCCATCGCGTTCCAGCCACCAGCAATAACCATAGGCACCGCGATGACCGGCATGGGAATAGCGCATCACGCTTTCCGCGGCCCAGCCCTCAGGCAGGATCATCTTTCCCGACCAGCGCCCCCCTTGCAGGAACAACTGCCCGAAACGCGCCAGATCCCTGCTCGACATGCGGAAAGGATAGGCGGCATGGCGCGACTGTTCAAAGTCTTCCGTCCAGCCATCAGGGTTTTCACCCGCAAGCGAAAAATCCTCCATCCCCAACGGCTGCGCGATACGTGCCTCAAAGGCTTTGGCCACGCTCAGCCCCGTGGCGGCGGTGAAAATCGTACCAAGTGCGTTGAAGTCCCAGTTATTATAGCACCAGAACGTACCCGGGGCGTGGCTGTGCCGCTTTTCCTTGATAAGTTGCATCCATTCCGTTTCATAACCCGCTGGGTGGTAAATACCCGAACGCGCCATCATCAGATCATGCACCGTGGCCTTGCGTTCCACCTTGCTGAGCGGGTCGATATCATCAATGCCCAGGGATTCCATGGTTGCAGTCGGATCGATGCGCCGCGCCGCCAGATCCTCCCCCATCAGCGCGGTGAGAAAGCTTTTGCGGATCGAATGGCACAGATATTTATGCGTGATATCGCCATGGGTAAAGACGATCCGCCCACCCTGCGCCACGAGCACGCAATCAGTATTCTGCGCAGCGATCACCTTATGCAGCCTGGCCAGGCCGGAAGGCGACCAGCCCGCCGCCTCCGGATTGGCATAGTGGTTCCAATGCGGGGCGGGGTTGCTGTCTGGGCCCGTCACGTTTCTGTCCTTCTTCGTGAAAAACGGGGCGGCCCGGATCAGGGCCACCCCATGATTGCGCCGTTTATTTGGTCGCCTTGCGGTAATAGATGCGGAACCCGTTCCAGGTCCAGTCCTTCAACGTGCTGCGCTTGGCGGCCGCATTCATCGTCTGCATGATATAGGCCATCGGCCCTTCCTGCATGATATCGCGCTGCAATTCATGATACATCTCGGCGCGTTTGGCCGGATCGCGTTCGAAAAGCGCAGCCTCGACACGGGCATTCATTTCCTCGTTGTAATAGCCCGCACGCCAGGAAGGATATTGCGTCAGCTTGGCCTCCAGCGCGTTATCGGGGTTGGAAACAAACCGTGTTGCCATCCCGTTGGCATCGGGGACATTGGTCTTGAAGCCCAGCAGGGCCGTATCGAAATCGCGCGCGCGGTTCTTGGCATAAAGCTGCGCATTGGCCATGCGTTCGATTTTCATGGTGATCCCGGCCTTGGACGCGGTTTCCTGCACCGATTGCGCAATCGGATTGCCATAAGGATGCGATCCGATGATCAGCGTGGTTTCAAACCCGTCGGCATAACCAGCCTCAGCCAAAAGCGACTTGGCCTTTTCGACATCCACCATGAAGGGCTGGCCTTCGGCTTCGTCCAGCGCCCCGAAGGCACCCAGTTGCACAAAGGCTGCGCGGGGGACCCCCACGCCCTTCATCACCGTATCGGCCAGGCCCTGATAGTCGATCAGATAGCGCATCGCGAGCCGCACCCGTGCATCGTCAAAGGGCGGGCGCGTCACATTCATCCCCATATAGAAAAGTGAAGGATTGAGCGTGCGCACGACCTCAACCCCTTCCTGGCCATCGATGGCGGCCAGATCCTCGGCAGTCAGGTTGCGGGCGATATCGACATCGCCCTTTTCCAGAAGCAACCGCTGCGTTCCCGGTTCTGCAACATGGCGGATCAGGACGCGCGGCAGGCCCGGGGCCTCACCGCCGTAGTTTTCGTTGGCCTGAAGCAGGACGCTTTCGCTCGGGTTCCATTGCCGCAACGCATAGGGGCCAACGCAGGCGGTCTTGTCCTGCAAATAGGCATTGCCCATGTCACCGTCTTTTTCATTCGCCTCAATTTCGGCCCGGTTGAGCATGACAGCCACCCGGTTCGCCGCAATCGATGCCAGCACCAGATTGACCGGATAGGGTTTGTCAAGCTGCATCACCACGGTCCGGTCATCCGGCGCAGTGATCAGGTTACCAATCGATTCCGTGGTAAACCCGTAATCGGTCAGTGCCGCGGCATTGCCGAAACCCAGCTTGACGACACGCTGCATCGACCAGATCAGATCCTGCGCGGTGCCGGGCGTTCCATCGGGAAAGACGATCCCTTCCCGAAGATGAAAGGTCACGCTGCGACCATCTTCGGACACATCCCAGCTTTCGGCCAGCGCGGGCAGGAAGCTCGCCTCATCCGCAGGGTTATAGGCCACCAGCGCATCGCATGTGTTCATGATGATTTCATCGGTGACAACCTCGGCAATCTGGGCCGGGTCGAAACTGGAAATGGCATCGATGTTATAGGCCATGACAAGCGCGCTGTCAGGCGTCTCGGCCAAGGCAGCCGCGCCAAGGCCAAGCCCCAGCGTTGCGGCCAGAACGGGTTTCAATTTCATTATGGATACCTCCTTGCTGATTGTTGTCAAAACCACCTTGGGCAGCTCAAAGATGGCGGGTCAGGAAATCCGCAATCGTCTCCTGCACCCGGGTGCGGTTGGTCCGGCGGGAAAACCCGTGGCCTTCATGTTCGATGCGCAGATATTCCACCGGCCGGGCCAATCCGCGCAGTGCGGAAAACACCTGTTCACCCTGTTCGATGGGCACGCGGGGATCGTCATTGGCATGCACGATCAGCAAGGGCGCCACGATCCGGTCAATCCGCGCCATGGGCGAAAGATCCCGTAGCAAGGCCGCATCCTGCACCGGGTCTCCATATTCGGCGGCCCGCAGGACCTGCCGCCAGGGGCCCGTGGTCATCATCAGGGTAGTAAAATTCGAGATCCCATAAATATCGATCCCGCAGCACCATTTTTCCGGCGCCTCGGTCATGGCGGCCAGGACCATGAAGCCACCATAGCTTTGCCCCGAAACGGCAATCCGGTCCGCATCGGTATCAGGCCGTGCCGCGATATGATCCCGCAAGGCCAACAGATCGTGCACGGAATCCATCCGCTTTTCGCGGTCATCGGCTGCGCAATAGCGGCGGCCATAGCCCGAAGACCCGCGCACATTGGGGGAAATCACCATAATCCCGCTTTGCAGATAATGCAGGATCTCGGGGCGGAATTTCGGCTTCCATTGCGATTCCGGCCCGCCATGCACGATGAACAGCACGGGCCAGCCGGTTTCAGGCTCCGGCCCGGCGGGCCGGTAAAGAAAATAGGGCACAGAAAGCCCGTCAAAGCTGTCAAACCGCTTCAAATCCGCCAAACAGGCAACCGGGGATACGGCCACGCGCGGCTCCAGGACGAAATCCTCAAACCCGGCTTCCGACCAGCCCCAAAGCGACGCGGGCCGTTCCGGTGCTGAAAAGCCGAAGATCAACCTGCGGCCTTCCTCGGCAAAGGCCAACGTGTCGATCACCCCCGGCGCAGGCGCCCCCAGGTCCGTGACCGCACCGCTTTCCAGATCAACCATTTCAATCCGGCTCCAGCCTTCACGATTGACAAGGCAGGCCATACGGGTGCGATCGGGGACAAGCGCGATCTTTTCGATCTCCCATCCGGCCACTTCATAGATGGCCGTGACCTTCCCGGTGTTGAAGTCAACACGGCAAGGACGGGTGACATCGCTGCCCTGATCGGTCAGCACGATGGCACCTTGCGCATCGGCATCCAGCTTGACCGAAAGATATTGCGCGGGCCCTTCATGCGGCAGCGCCGGGGTTATCTTGCCGGATGCCGGATCCAGCCAGAGCAGATCCTGATCCCGCATCGACCGGCGCGAATCCCGGATCAATATCCGCCCGTCCGTCGTGAAGGCCAGGGGTTCGGCATAGCCGCCGCCCTGCCAGACACATTCCCGCATCCCGGTTTCCAGGGTCAGGACATGGATATCCATTTCACGCGCATTGCGTGCGTTTTCGCCAAAGGCTATCCGATCCGCCTCCGGCGCCCAGCACCCCCAGACATGAACCTGCCCCGGCGCTTCCGTCAGCGGGCGGGGTGTGCCGTCACCACCCGGGATCAGCCAGATCTGATAACGTTCATCCATGCCGCAATCGGTGGTAAAGATCAGATCCCGCCCCCTGGGCGCGAAGGCAAGCGTCACGACCCGTTCCGGCAGATCGGTCACCTGCCGCGCAGGGCCTGCGGGGCGCCCCTCTTCCATCGGGCATATCCAGACCTGATCCAGCCCCGTCTCATCCGACAGGAAGGCCAGCATCCTGCCATCGGCAGAAAGCGATTCACCCCGCCTCTGGGTCATGGCCATGAGATCTGGCAGGGAAAGCAGGGGAAGATCGGGCATCGGGTTTTCCAGGACTGAAGCAGGCGGGTCAAAGGTCGCGGGGATTGAGCCCGATCCGGGCGCAGAGATCAAATGACCGTTTGGAAAGATACAATTCCGATCTGGCATAGTTTGTCCTTCACCACCAAAACAGGCCACGCCATCCATATGATTGGGGTTCCATACTTTCGTTCGGGCATTTCGGTTCGGGATTCAGGGATTATCTTGCAGGTTCCGCTCTATTTCTGATTGAAACTATCAGAAATAGAGCCTATCAGGGGGGGCCAGCGATACGGACGGGTCATGGCCCGGGGGCGAGCTCTTCCTGAAATCTACAGAAATGATGCGCCGGGGGATCGGCGCTGAAGGAGGACCTATGGTGGTATTTCCAAGTTTGTTGGGTGGTGGTGGCATCACTTTCGGAACCGATGGCGATGATCTGATTTCCGGGGGCCGCAGCCCCTCGGTCGTCTGGGCCGGGGCCGGCAATGACGGGCTGCGCCTCGGTGGGGCCAGTGATCTGGCCTATCTCGAGGATGGCGATGACGTTGCCTATACCGAAGGCGGCGACGACATGGTCTATGGCGGTGCCGGGAATGACATGATCTATACCGGACGCGGCAATGACTGGGCCGAAGGCGGGGAAGGGAATGATTTCCTGCATGGTGCCGATGGTAATGATCAGCTTTTCGGTCGCGAAGGCGATGATTTCATCTTCGGCGGCGATGGCAATAACGCGCTCTATGGTTCCGACGGCAATGACATGGTTGTCGGTGGTTCCGGGATCGATGTCATCTTCGGCGGCTCGGGTGTGGATGTCATCCTTGGCGGTGACGGCATGGACTGGATCTCCGGCGGGCGGTCGACCTACACGGTCACCAATCCCGACGGCACCGAAACCGAGGTCGAAGGCGTCAACCAGATCTACGGTCAGGGCGGGAACGACATGCTTTCGGGCAGGGGCGGATCAAACCAGTTCTTCTATCGCGGTGGCGACGGCACCGATATGATCAGCAGTTTCGATGCCGAAACCGATGAGATCATGCTGCAAAGAAACCTCAATGACAGTGGTATCGAGGAACTTGCCGATCTGACAACCCGCATCACCCAGATTGAAACCGGTGCCGTGGTCGATATCGGCGATGACAGCTATATCCTGCTGGAAGGGATTGAGGCCAGCGCCGTCCTGGCCAATCTGGACAGCTATTTCGATCTGATCTGAAACAACCCGGCCCGGTGGCGTCGCATCCACCGGGCCGGACCCAGGGTGAACAGGGGCAAGGCCAAAACTCCGGATGAAACGCAACATGGAATTTCCGCTGACCTCCGAGGCCGCCCTGCCGGGGCTGCCCTTCGTGCAGATCAGTGCGCTGCTGCAGCAGGAGGCACAGGCCCATGGCCTGGATCTGGACAGGGTACAAGATCATGCCGGGCGGGAAAGCCAGATCATCTGCAAGCTTGCCGACGGGGAAATCGGCGCACGAAGCTGGGCGGAGGGCAGCATCCTCCATGTCCGCGCGGCCAGTCCCGACTGGCTTTTTACCCTGCGGGAAACCGTGACCAGCCATTTGACCGAAACCGCACCGGAACAGGCCATATTGCTGCGCTGGTCCGATCTGGCCCATCCCGGCAAGACCCCGCCCAATTTCAGCCTTGCCGAAGTCGAGGACCTGAAACCCCTGGGTGATCACTTCTTCCGGCTGCGGCTTCGGGGGGACAATCTGGACCGGCTCGCCCGCGACATGATCCATTTCCGGCTGATCCTGCCCCGGCCAGACGTGACCCGCCCGCAATGGCCCGTGACCGGTGCCAATGGGCAGACGATCTGGCCCGAAGGCGCCCATGCGTTGCATCGTCCGGCCTATACGGTCCGTGCTATCGATCCTGCCGCGGGCTGGCTCGACGCGGATATCTTCCGCCATCCGGGCGGGCGCGTCTGCACCTGGGCATCCGGCATTGAAAAAGGGGCGCAGGTCGGGCTGACCGGCCCCGGGGGTGGTGGGGTTCCGGTCGCGCAAAACCTGCTGATCGGTGGGGATGAAACCGCCTATCCCGCCCTTGCCCGCAGTATTGAGGCGCAATCGCCGGAATGCGAAGGCCAGTGTTGGCTTTTCGGTCATGTCAAGGACTATCCCCTGCCCTGCCACCCCCGGATCCGGATAATCCATGCCCCGGGCGGCGAGGCCGATCTTGCCCGTGGCCTTGCACAAAACGGAACCCGGGCGGAACGGATCTGGATTGCCACCGAAAAAAGCCGGATCCTGCCGTTGCGGCAGATCATTCATCAGGATCTGGGCATCGCAAGGCAACAGGCCCGGCTTGTCGCTTACTGGAACAGATCGACCGATCCGAAGGGATAAAACCCTTCGGGCAGGCAGGAGTTGTCATGCCGCAAATATCGTACTAATAAACTCAGAATTTCGGCGAGCCTCATATGCCAGCCTGCCCCGAACAGGTTTCGCGTGTGACAAGGCCATCTTTTTCCATCGCCTTCGCCCTTGGCGGGCTCTATCTTGCGCAATCGGTGCCGCTCTATCTGGTGGCGGCGGCATTGCCCCCGATCCTGCGATCGCGCGGGGTCGATCTGGCGGTGATCGGTGCCTTTGGCGTGCTTCTTGCACCCTGGGTCCTGAAAGCGGCATGGGCGCCACTGATCGACCGGCTGGCCCGCAAGCCACGGGTCGGTCGAAAGGGCGTGGTCCTGATCTGTCTTGCAGTTACGTTGGGCGCCATCCTTCTGCTTTCGATGCTTGATCCGGTCGCGGATGCGATCCGTTTCTTTCCGGTCCTGATGGCGATGTCGATCAGTTCCGCCACGCAGGATATCGCCGCCGATGGCTGGGCGGTGGAACATCTTCCGCCCGGGGAACAGGCCACCGGCAATGCCATTCAGGCCGGGGCTGTGGCCTTCGGGGTGCTTGTCGGCGGTTCGGGGACACTTTTGCTGATGGATCCGCTGGGCTGGTCACTGACCTTGCAGATCATCGCCGGGCTGGCGGCAATCTGCATCCTGCCTTTCCTGATCCTGCCCGAAAACCAGGGGCGCCGCCCCCTGCCTGCGGATCATGGCAAGGCTTCCTTCGGCCATTTCCTGACTTTGCCGATGGCCGGGGCGATGCTGGCCTTCGCCTTTTTCTTTCGCATGCCCGAAGGGCTGGTCAAGGCCCTGGAACAACCCTTCCTGATCGATCGGGGCTTCAGCCTGGTCGAGGTCGGGCTGGTTTCGGGCGGGGCTGCGGCATTGGTGGGCGTTTTCGGCGCCGCAAGTGGCGCTTTCCTGATCCGATGGGCAGGGCTGCGGCCCTTTTTCGTGGCGCTGATCCTTGGCCGGACCCTGACCTTTGCAGCCTTCTTTGCCGCAGCGATCCTTGATATCGGAACATGGCCGCTGGTGATCCTTTCGGGCATTGATACCTTCCTGCGCTATGTCGAGATGGTCGGCCTCTACACCGCATTCATGCGGTTTTCTTCGCTGACCCAGGCGGGAACGGATTTCACGCTGCTGACCAGTGTAAACCTGCTGACCTACATGCTCGGCAGCATGATTGCCGGCGCCATGGCCTCCGCGCTTGGTTACGGGCCGGTCTTTGCCCTTGCCGTCTTCCTGTCAGCAATCACCGGCTGGATTGCCGTGACCTGCCTTCCCCGCGCCGTTCGCGAACGGCGCAATTCCCCCAATATCCCAAAGGAGCATCCCGCATGAAACTGCATGCCCCCATGACCGGCATCACTCTTGTCGCATTCATGACCGGCCCCGCACCGGCGCAGGAACAGGCCGGTGATCCGGTCGTTCTGGACGAAATCATCCTTGACGCCAGCCGGACTGGCGCAACCGAAAGCGCCATTCCCGGCGCAGTGCAGGTGCTGGAGGGGGAGGAACTGGAACAGCGCGTGCAAGGCGGGGAATCCCTTGAACGGGTCCTGGGCGCCACGGTACCGGGTTTCGCCCCCTCCAACGGCACGATCGGCGGGGCCAGCCAGACCCTGCGGGGTCGTTCCCCCCAGATCCTGATCGACGGCGCGCCGCGCATGTCGGAACTGCGCGGGTTCAGCCGCGAACTTTCCATGATCGACCCCGCCAGTATCGAACGGATCGAGATCGTCAAGGGATCAACCGCGCGGTTCGGCAATGGGGCGACCGGCGGCATCATCAATATCGTCACCCGCCTACCCGAAGATGGTGAAAGGACCGATCTTTCCTTCGGCCTTTCCACCGGCAACAAGGGCAGTTCCATGGGCGGCAGCCTGTCCTTCGGTCATTCCCGCCACGTCGGCGATCTGGGGATCCGACTGGAACTGTCACACCGGGCAAGCAATGATCTTTACGATGGCGATGGCAACCGGATCCCTTCCGATCCGGTCATTGGTCAGGGCAACGCGGATAATGCCCGCAAGACCGCCGGCGCGGTGGCTTTCGACTGGCGTTCGGGCAACCATGAGGTAACAGGCAGGATCGGCGCCTATAACTTCACGCAGGAGATCGACAAATTCACCAATTACGGGACAGATCCCGTCAGCGTGGACAGCACCGATTATTCCGGCAGGGATGTGACGGACAAGGGCCGCTACGCCACCTTGAACTGGCGCAACAGTGACACTGCCATCGGTGAAACGGAACTGAGCCTCTATACCAGCCGGACCAAACGGCGCGCGGCCTTCGTTCCCGCCGGGATCGCCAATCCACTTTATTATCCGATCAGCCCCACAGACCCAACGCAGGACCCGAATGCGCAAAGCGAACTGACGACCAGGACCCTTGGCGCGCGTTTCACCGTGCGCACAGCGCTGGATGGCTGGCGCGAGGGGGCGCAGCTTACCTGGGGCCTCGATATCGGCCATGACAATGTCAGCCAGCGCGATCAGGCCGGACGGCACCTTATCGCACCAATGAAACAGGACAGCGTGGCAGGTTTCGCGCAGCTCGACCTGCCTCTGGGTAATGTCGATCTCAGCGCCGGGCTGCGGGCTGAAAGATTTTCACTTTCGGTAAGGGATTTCATCCGTCCCGATGCCATACAACTGACCGCGGGCGGCCCGGTCCTTCTGCCTGCAGTCAATGTGACGGGCGGCGATTTCGACTATGACGCCCTGGTCGGCAATATCGGTGCGGTCTGGCATGCCTCACCCCGGTTCGATCTCTTCGCGGGAATAAGCCAGGGGTTCTCGGTGCCTGATGTTGGCGGGTTTACCCGTCGCGCCATGGCCGCCAATCCCTTTCTGCCCGGACAGACGGTATCCTTTGCATCGCTGCGCCCCGAGGCGCAAAAGGTGAATACGGCGGAACTGGGGCTACGGTATTTCGGTGAACGGCTTGATGCCTCGGCCTCGGTCTTCATGTCCGAATCCGATGAGGGCACGGTTTTCGACAGCGCGACCAATACGGTTACCCAGCAGAAGGAACGTATCTGGGGCGGGGAGGCCGCGCTGCGTTACACGGTCAATGACGCGCTGCATTTCGGGGGCCTTCTGGGCTGGCAGGAAGGCAAATACGATACCGATGGCGACGGATCCCGTGAAAGCTGGCTGCCCAACAACCGGATCCCCACACCTTTCACCGCCACGTTGACAGCGGGCTACCGGTTTGAAAACGGCCTGCGGCTGGATGGGGAACTGGTCTATGCAGCAGGGCGGCATAAGGCAGGCCAGCCACACCTTGATGAAATGGTGACGGTGAACCTTTATGGTGCCTATCCGCTGGGCGCGGGAAACATGGTTTTCGGGGTGACGAACCTGCTGGACCGGGCGCAGAACAACATCACCGCCAGTTCGGTTCGCGAAAATCCCCTGACGGGCGATGCCATCCGCGTGGCCGATCAGGGGCGGCGCATCTTCCTGGGCTACGGGTTGAGCTTCTGATCCGGGAAAACGACACCAAAACGGGCCGCAATCCGCCTATCGGGTGGCGGCCCAGCCCGAAGCCTGTGGCAGGATCCAGGGGCCATCGGCCGGGGGTTTGGTATTGGTGCGCAGCTTGCAACCATAGCAGATCGACAGGTCGTTATCGTTCAGAACCTCGGCCGGACGGCCTGCGGCCCGTTCCCGGCCCTGCATCATCAGCAGGACATGATCAGCAAACATCGCGGTCAGATTCAGATCATGCATGACGGCGATCACCCCCCCGCCGGCCCGGGCATAGTCGCGTGCCATCTGCATCACCTGCAGCTGATGGGCGATATCCAGCGCCGAAACAGGTTCATCCAGAAACAACCAGCGGGGGGAGCCATCAAGTACCGGCTCCCAGATCTGCACCAGCACGCGTGCAAGCTGGGCACGTTGCCTTTCGCCGCCTGAAAGCTGCTGCACCAGCCGTCCCTCATAACCGCGCAAACCGACCTTTTCGATGGCGCGCATCGGCAGGCTGTCATGGTCCTCGATCCGGGCGGAAGCCAGCCCCGCCGTCAAACCCAGCCTTACCAGTTCCAGCACGGTAAAGGGAAAGGAGATGGATCCCGATTGCGGCAGCACCGCACGCAGCCGCGCCAGATCGGGTGAGGAGATCCGGGCCATGTCACGCCCGTTGATTTCCACCCTGCCCCGATGGCGGATTTCACCCGTCAGCGCATTCAGGAGCGTGGTCTTGCCCGATCCGTTCGGCCCGACTATCGCGGCCAGTTCGCCCGCACGCGCCGTAAAGGCCACATCGTCAAGCGCCTTGCGTACGCCATAGTTCACGGTAATGCCGGAAGCACGAATTTCCATGTCAGGCATCCAGAATATTGCGGTTTTTCAAAAGGATCCACAAAAAGAACGGCCCCCCCATGATGGCAGTCACGATACCGATGGGCAATTCTGCCGGGGCAATGACCACACGGCTGACCATATCGGCCAAAAGCAACACGACAGCCCCCAGCAGTGCGGCATTGGGCAAAAGCGCGCGATGTTCCGGCCCCTGCAGCAATCGCAGAAGATGCGGCACCACGATACCGATGAACCCGATCCCGCCGGTGATCGCCACCGCCGCCCCGACCGACCCCGCAACCGAAAGGATCGCGATGCGTTTCATCCTTTGCGTATCGATCCCCATATGCTGGGCAACGGCCTCCCCCAATGCCAGCGCATCAAGCGCGCGAGCCAGAAAAGGCGCCGCAGCAAGCGCCAGCACGATGATCGGCCCTGCGGCTGCAAGCTTTGCCCAGTTTGCCCCCGCCACCGACCCCATACCCCAGAAGGTCAGATCACGAAGCTGGTTGTCATCGGCCTTGTAGACAATCAGCCCGGTCAGCGCACCCGTCAGCGCCCCAAGCGCGATCCCCGCCAGAAGCATCGTGGCAACCGAGGTCCGCCCACCCCGGGTGGCCACCCGATAAAGGACAAGGGTGGAAATCCAGCCACCCAGAAACGCTGCAAAGGGGATCAGATACCCCCCTGCCAATCCCAGGATTGCCGCAGGCAGAAATCCTCCCAGCACGATGGCCGCCACGGCACCAAACCCGGCCCCCGCGCTGACACCGACAAGCCCCGGATCGGCCAGCGGATTACGGAAAAGCCCCTGCATTACCGCACCCGAAACCGCCAGCGCCGCCCCCACAAGCGCGCCGGTCAACACCCGTGGCAGGCGGATATCCCAAATGATGGTCATGTCCCGGGCGGAGGCCTGGGCCAGGTCGAAACGGGCCAGAAGCGCACCGATCACATCGGTATCCCCCGCAGCCCCCCAACCAAGCCCGAACAGCATGGCCAGCACCAGCGCGAGGATCAGCAGCATCCGTAAGACCGCTGCCCTGCCGCGACGATCCCCGGCCAGATGGCGGCCCGATACCGAATGTTGTGGCAGGGCGACCATCATCCCCCGCCCGCGCCGCGCAGATCCGTCATCAGCTTGCGGGCAAATTCGGCGGTGCGCGGACCAAATCCAAGCGCCGCACCATTCACCAATACCAGCGCGCCCGCCTCTCCGGCCGGGGTCTGCTGAATGGCCGGGAGTTCCATGACATCCTCCCGGCCATTATCGATGGGTCCTGCGCCGGTTGGCTGGATCATCACGATCACCTCCGGCGCGGCGGCGATCACGGCCTCATCCGACATGATCTTGTAACCTTCATAATCCCGCGCCATGACATTTTCACCACCTGCCAGGGCTATGATCCCATCCGCCCCGGTCCCGCGACCGGCGACATTCAACCGGCCGCCCTGATTGGAAAGGACAAACATCACACGCGGTCTGGTACCCCGGGAGGCCTCATCAGCCAGCGCAACAAGATCGGCTTCAACGCGATCAGCCAGATCCGCCGCCTGTTCCCTGCTGTCAATGGCCTCCCCCACCTGCCGGATCGCGGCCACCACCGCTTGCGGGGTAAAGGCATCATGGATCTCGACGATTGGCACGGCGGCGGCCCGAAGCTGATCCAGCGCATCCGGGGGTCCGGCAGTATCGCGCATGATAATCAGATCCGGGCCAACGGAAAGCACGCCCTCCGCCGAAAGGCGGCGCATATAACCGATATCGGGCAATTCGCCGACCTCATCGGGCCAGATGGAGGTCGTATCACGGGCCACGATGCGTTCCCCCGCGCCCAGGGCAAAGACGATTTCTGTCACCGGGCCGCCTATGGTGACGATCCGCCGGGCATCGGGATAGCTTTCCGCCCCTGCGGAAAGCGGGGCCAGCAGCAGCGCAGCCAGCAGAAGGGGTTTCATTCCGCAGCCTCCCGCCGGGCGGGCAACCCATCAAGGATGTCATGCCAGCGCGCAAGTTCATCATCCTCGCTTTCCCGCTGTCCGAAACACTGAAAGATCAGCCCCCCTTCGGCATCGAAGGCCTCCAGCGAAACCGCAGGGCCACGTTTGGTGGGCTTGTCGATGACGTAAAGTTCTGCCACATCGCCCGCGCGCAGATGCATATGGAACCTGTCATCCAGCACATTCAGCCAAGGGCCGACCGTCTTGATATTTTCGAAAAGACCCCAATGGATCTGGATATTGCCGCGATTGCCGACAAAGTAGATCACCTTCTGCCCGGCTTCAGCAGTCTTTTCGAAAAAGGCCGGAACCGCCCCGGGATCAACGGCACGGGCAAAGGGATGACCCGCCAGATGATAGGCCCCAAGACGGTTCATCCCCAGTTTCGATGTCAGGCGGTTGAACTGATGGGTGTCGGTCATGCGTTTCCATTCCTCTACCAGCACATCGCGCTTGGCAGAGTTGGTCCTTGGCCCCTCGACAGGCGGGCGCGGCGCAACCTCGATCCGGTCGGAACTGTCGCCTGTGGCAAGTTTTTCAACCAGTGGTGCCCAGGCCTCTTCATGCGATCCCTCACGAAGATAGACCTTTTGCAGCGCATCACCGGCCAGATCGAAAAACTGCAGGCTGCGGCGCAATCCGCGCGGGGTTTCTTCCTCCAGCGCGAAACCGAAACCCCAATGTTTGGGAAAGATCCGGGTGTCGATTTCCTTGCCCAGCACCATCGCGGCATGAGGGCCCGAACGATAATCTTCAAACGTCCCCACGCGTTCATGCACGCAGGCATCATTGCGCGTCAGCGCAAGGACATCGCCCAGTTCCTTCAGCAGCGGCATGACAGTATCGGGGCTATGGGCGATCCGCGTCGCACCATGACCGATCCGGGCCGCGACAAGCTGCGCCTCGGAAATACCGAGGGAAGCGGCAAGATCCCGGTCGCGCTTGCCATCGGCATTTTCCCGGGCAGCACGGATTTCAGCGGCGGAGAGCATTTCAGACATGGCATTTTCCTCAATGGATGACGGGCGGCGCGCAAAAGAGGGAAGACACGCGCCGCCCTGGGAAGCTCGCTCAAAACAGCTTGGCGAGCGACAGGTTAAGTGACCGGCCCGGTGCGGGACGGCTGCTCAGATAGGGTTGGTAGGATTCGTCGAAGAGATTATCGACCGAAGCCCTGAACTCCACCCCGGCCATCGGGCCGGAGATCGGACGATAGGCCGCCGAAAGCCCGTAAACCGTATGGGAGGCGGAAGGTGCGGTCGGCCCCGACGTATCGCTGCTGCGGTCGTTTGACCAGGCATGGATCGCCTCGACCGACAGGTCGAGTTGATCATCCATGAACCGCTTGCCCAGACGCAAAAGCGCGGTATCGGCGGGGGCATTGTTGAAAAACTGCCCGTCACCCCATTTACCGCGTACGCGGCTTGCGTTGAAATCCACATAGAATTGCGGGTGGGCATAGGACAGTTCAATTTCAATCCCGTGCAGCTTGATCTTATCGCTGGTCGGGTTGGTATAGGTTGTGTTATTCCAGATACGGGTATCGAAACCCGTCAACTTGGCATTGAAATTGTCTTCCGCGGTCCAAAGGCTGGTGGCCGCATAGGAAAACCCCGCCTCATAGGTCGTGGCCTGTTCCGGCAGGTCCCGCCGGGTCGGATCGCGCAGATCATCGATGATCGGCAGGTTTTCATTATAGGCCACCGTGCCGAAAAGGGCCAAACCGTTATCAAAGGCATAGCGCGCCGAAACCGCGCCGGCCCAGGCATCCTTCTTGAATTCGGTCCCATCCAGCGGCCCCGGCACACCACGATAGGGCGCCTCATTTCCCCTGGAGGTCAGGGTTTGCGATTCATAGCGCAATTGCGGGGTTACGGTGAAATTGCCGATTTCCATACGGTCGGTCAGATAAAGGGCTACATATTCATCTGTTCCGCCCGGAGCCGAACCGGAATTGGTGCCGGTATCGGTCAATGAACTGCGTTTCCGCCGACCGATCTCCAGCCCGCCAAGCAGATTGTGATCCACCGATCCCGTGGCAAAGACCGCTTCATTTTCCAGACGGAAATTCAGGGTCTTGGTGCGGTTATCGGCATTGTAGATATCCGAACTGACCGTATCCGAGATATTGGCGATTTCCTCATCCGAAAAGCTCAGCTTTGCGGTCAGGTTGATGAAATCATTGCCCAGCGGATCATAATTCAGCGCCAGATAAGCCGTGGTATCGGTAATATCGGCATTGACGCGCGCGGGAAAAAGCGAACCGATATAGTCGTAATTCACGTCCCTGAGCCGGTTTTTCGACCGTGATACCGATCCCGTCAGGCTAAGATCTTCACTAAGACGATATTTGACCTTGATCAGCCCCGAGGGCAGCCGGAAAAGCGTATCAGCCTCTTCCGTCCCATCGCCATCCTCGTAGTTTTCCGAGTCGCGATACCCTGCAAAGCCGATCACATCGAGCCGGTCATCCGGCGCAAAGGCGAGGATCCCCGTGGCAAGCCTGCCATTGCCATTGGTTTCATATCCCGTCTTCAGGCGAAATGCGAAACTGTCACCATCGTTCAGGAAATCGGCGGCGTCCTTTGTCACTGCTTCGATCGTTCCCCCTATGGCGCCTGCGCTGAAACGGAAACTTTCTGTCGGGCCACGGATCACGGTGATTTCCTTGAACAATTCCGGCTCCATCGTCAGAAGGCTGCCCTGCCGATAGATCTCCTCCTGCCCTTTTGGCACGCCATCGATGACCAGGTTGACCTTGCTGTTGGACCCGTAGGTGCCCGCATCGGCGCCAAGCCCCCGGATATTCACCGCCGAACCCTGCGGGGTTGCCGCGTTGGACAGGGTCACGCCGGGAACCGTCCCGATAAGTTCCGCCAGGGTGGAGGCCTGACGGGCATCAAGCTCCTCCTGCTCAACAACCGTTTTTGGCGTGGCTGTTTCTGTGGCAACCTTGCGCAGGCTTTCCTCCAGGGTGATCGTCCCCAGAAGGCCGTCCTGTGCGGCTGTGGAAGTCGCCAGTGCCTGAACCGCAAGCATCATTGCGGCGCTGGCCCCCAGCGTGGTGCGCGTTTTCATTATCTTTCTCCGGCAAGTCGATCCGTTCCTGGCTGCCAAAGACGGGTCGCTCGCACGGGTTGGGCAGCGGGTTAGATTAACCAATTAATTTTGTCAAGTATTAGGCGGCTGAAGGCCCAACCTGCCAAGGCAGACCGGAGCCCTTTACAATTCATACTAAAAAAGTAAGAAATAACACAACATCCGATCCTGATCGTCGGATCCAACCAATAAGAGTTGAAAGAAGGAACCCGATGCGATCTGCCTTACTGCTTGCAATGATCTGCTTCGCCAGCCCTGCCCCTGCACAGGATGGCAAGGCAGCACTTACGATTGAGGTCAATGCAGCACAATCTGTTGAAAACGGCTGCAACCTTTCCTTCCTGGTGGAAAATTCGCTGGATAGCGACATCGCCGGCGCAGTGTTCGAAACCGTAATTTTCAATGCCGAGGGGCAGGTCGCGCGGATGACGCTTTTCGATTTCGGGGCGCTGCCCGCAGGACGACCCCGCGTGCGGCAATTCGTGCTGGGCGGGCAGGGCTGCGATGCCATCGGGCGGATCCTATTCAACGGCGCACAAAGCTGCACGGGTGAAGGGCTGACCCCCGCCGCCTGTGAAGCCGCGCTGAAACTGCAAAGCCGAACCAATATCGAGGTGGCAGGATGAATTTCATGGCGATGCTGATCGAACGGTTGCGCCAGATCGCAGATCTGGGCGGCCCGGTGGTGCTTATCCTGCTGGCGGTGTCGGTGCTGACAGCGGCAGTGGTGTTTTACAAGATCTGGCAATTCAGTGCGGCCCATGTCGGCGGTCACGCCGCACTTGGTCAGGCCGTCGCAGCCTGGGATGCGGGCGACCGCACCGCCGCGCGCAGCAAACTTGCCCAATCGCGCAGCTATCTGCGGGATGTGATCGACATGGCGATGGATGGCCGCGCAGACCGCGCGCGGCTGGAGGCAGAGGCCGAAACCCGCTTTGCCCGGCTGGAAGCGGGATTTCGGGTGCTGGATATCGTGGCGCAGATGGCCCCGCTTCTGGGGTTGTTCGGCACGGTTCTGGGGATGATTTCTGCCTTTCAGGCCCTGCAGGATGCCGGCACGCAGGTTGATCCCTCATTGCTGGCGGGCGGGATATGGGTTGCACTGATGACCACGGCAGTCGGGCTTGGCGTGGCCATGCCCAGTTCACTGGTGCTGAACTGGTTCGAGGCACGGATGGAACGCGAAAGGATTTTTGCCGAACGGGCCATCCATACCATCCTTTCCCCAAGCGGCAAGGCGCCGGCCATCCGGACAGAGGCCATTCACGCCCATGCGTAAGGCCCGAAAACGCCGCCTGCTTTCGATGACTTCATTGATCGATGTCATCTTCCTGCTGCTGCTGTTCTTCATGTTGTCTTCCACCTTTTCCCGCTTTGGTGAGGTGGAACTGACCGCAGCAAGGGCCGCAGCGGCAGCCCCTGCCGATATCAAACCGGTCTTTTTGCAACTCGGCCCCGATTTCCTGACGATAAATGCCCGCCCCGCGACGATGGAGGATCTCGCGTCACAGCTGCGGGTCAATCAGGCGCCGGACACGGCCATCCCGGTGATCGTGGCCCTGAAACCCGAAGTCAGCGCCCAGCGGCTGACCGACTTGCTGGTAGTGCTGCGCGGGGTTGAGGGCGTGCAACCAACCGTCCTGGAGGCAACATGAAACGCCGCCTGCCGCGCCGGAAACCGGAACCGACCATCGCGCTGATCAATATTGTCTTTCTGATGCTGATCTTCTTTCTGGTTGCGGGCACCCTGGCCCGTCCGGTTGACCGGGACCTCAATCTGGTGCGGGTGGCCGATCTGGATCAGGCCCCACCGCCCGATGCGCTGGTGCTGCATGCCGATGGCCAGATCAGCCATGAAGGCAGGATCATCGAGGATCTTGCCGGTTATCTTTCCGGTGAAAACACCGTAGACGGGAAAGCCATCAGGCTCCTGCCCGATCGCGACGCCCCGGCGGAGGCCCTGATCACCCTTGGCGCAACCCTGCGGGAAAGTGGCGCGGAGCGCGTGCTGATCGTCACCGAAAGGGGGCTGGAATGATCGCCTCATCCCGTCTGGCCAAGCTTCTGGCACTTGGCCTGGCAATTTCGGCCCATGCCAGCATGGCCCTGATGATGCCCCCGCCCGAAGAGGCGGAAATGGAAGGCCAGAGCGGCGGGATCGAGGCTCGGCTCGGGTCATCCTTTGCCGATCTGGCCGCAGGCGTTGAGACAGCCCGGGAAGCGCCGGACCGGCTGGAACCCGTTACCCCCGAAACGGTTGCCGCCACCAGCACCGCAAAGCCGCTTGCCCCCAAAACCCCGGTGGCAGCCAGACCACCCGATCCGACACCCCACCCCAGCCAACCGGCAAGCGAACAGATCGCGGCATTGCAACCCGCCCCCACGCCACCACAGCCCGTGGATCCGTCGGTTGCGCAAAAACCGGAACTGGAAACCCTGCAGGCGGAACCGGAACCACCAGTATCATCCCCCAAACCGCGCCAGCGGCCCGCCAGGGCCCAGCCACCCGCCCAAACGCAACCGAAGGAACAACCCAGGGGGAATTCCAACAGCAATGCCCGCGCCGGACAGCAGGATGGCAAGGAAAAGGCCCCCACGACAAGCAGCGGCGTAGGCGGGCAGAAACGGGAAACCGGAAATGCCGCGGCTTCGAACTATCCCGGGCTGGTGATGCGGAAACTGTCACGTGTTCCGCGTCCGCGTGTCGGAGCCCGTGGTGCTGCGGTCATCGCCTTTCAGGTTTCCGCAAATGGCGGGCTGGCAGCCGTTTCACTTGCCAGAAGCTCCGGCTCCGGTGAACTGGACCGCGCGGCCCTGCGGCTTGTGAAACGCGCAGCCCCCTTCCCCAAACCGCCCGCCGGGGCGCAGCGGTCCTTTTCCATCCAGATCAAGGGGCGCTGAAACCACGCGCCCCCTGCCTGGCCTTGGTGTCAGGCCGCATCCCCTTCGATATGCCCACCAAGGAAAAGCTGCCCGACCCGGGGATCTGCCAGAAGCGTATCGGCCTTGTCGAACATGCGGGTCTGGCCCAGTTCCAGCACCAGACCATAATCCGACATCGCCAGCGCAGCCTTGGCATTCTGTTCCACCATCAGGATGGTCACACCCTGATCGCGCAGGCGGATCAGGGTCTGGAATACCTCCTGCACCAGATTGGGCGAAAGCCCGATGGAAGGTTCGTCAATCAGGATCAGCTTGGGATCGAGTAACAGCGCGCGGGCAATCTCAAGCTGCTTTTGCTGTCCGCCCGAAAGTTCGATCGCCTTCTGATCCTTGCGTTCGCGCAGCATCGGGAACTGATCCATCACCTGTTCCATCCGCGCCCTGACACTGGTCTGGTCCCTTGCGGTGATCCCGCCAAGTTCAAGATTGTGCAACACCGAAAGCTGCGGCACGACATTCCGGCCCTGCGGCACATAGGTCACGCCACGATTGATCATTTCCGCCGGACGTTTGCGGGTCACATCCTCACCTTCCAGCAGGATCTGCCCGGAATGGATGCTGAGCAAACCGAACACGGCCTTGAAAACCGTGGATTTCCCCGCGCCATTCGGCCCGATCACCGTGGTGATCGAGGCTTTCGGAACCGCAAAGCTCGTCTCGTTCAGGATGACAATGCGGCCGTAACCGCCGGTGAGGTTCTTCAATTCCAGCATCTCATCCCCCCAGATAGGCGTCGATAACCATCTGGTTCGATCGGATTTCCTCCGGCGTCCCCTCGGCGATGATCTCCCCCTGCGCCAGCACGATGATACGGGTGCAAAGGGACATGACGAATTCCATGTTATGTTCGATCACCACAAACGTGGTGCCATGATCGCGATTATAGGTCACCAGGCGTTCCTTCAGATGCGCCAGCATTGTCAGGTTCACCCCGCCTGCGGGTTCATCCAGAAGCACGATCCCCGGACCCGCCATAAAGGCCATTGCCGCATCGACAAGCTTTTGCTGCCCATAGGACAGCGCGCCCGCCTCGGTATCGCGATAGGGGGCAAGATTGAAGAAGTCGATCAACTGTTCGGCCTTTTCGGTCAGCCCGGCATCGGGCACGCCAAACAGCCGTGACAACATCGAACCTTCATGTTCCTGCCCGGCAAGGATCACATTGTCGAGCACGGTCATCTTGGGAAAGACCGAAAGCTGCTGAAAGGTGCGCCCCACCCCCATCAGCGACAGATCCGCAGGACGCACCCCATCGGTGGACTGGCCATTGATTTCACAATGGCCCCCATTCGGGCGCAACTGCCCGAGGATGCAGTTGAACAAGGTGGATTTCCCCGATCCATTCGGCCCGATAAGACCCAGGATTTCCCCCTTATGGACATCGAAGCTCACATCATGAACAGCGCGGATTCCACCAAAATGCCTGGAGATATTGCGGACCGAAAGGATTGGCGCATTCATAGCTGGAACCCCTTTTCCATATCGCGGCGCGTCTCATGGCGGGGACGAAACCTGTCCCATACCTTCTGGCTCAGCCCGATCAGCCCGTTGGGCGACCAGACCATCAGCACGATCACCAACAGCGCATAGATGATAAGGTAATACCCTTCGGTGAAACGCAGCACCTCCGGCAGCAGGATGACCACCGCCGCACCCAGCATCGGACCAAAGAAAAAGCCCGAACCGCCCACGACCACGATCAGCAGGATCTTCAACGAATGGATCAGTGCAAAACTGCCCGGTTCGATAAACTGCACCTGCGGCGATTGCAGCGCACCGGCAAGCCCCCCGAAGGCGGAGCCGATGGCAAAGGCCAGAAGCGTCTGGCGGCGGATCTTGAGGCCAAGGCTTTCGGCCCTGATCGGGTTTTCCCGCAACGCCTTGAAGGCCCGCCCCCAGGGTGAACGCAGGATCCACCACATGACCCCGACAGCCACCAGGAAACAAACCAGCGCAAAGTAATAGAAATTCAGGTTGCTATCGGTGGATATCCCAAAAAAGGACGGTCGCGGCATGCCGATCAGCCCGAAGGAACCCCCGGTGATTTCCTCCTCATTGCGCAGCACAAGAAAAAGCAGCGTGTTGAAGGCCAGCGTCACGAAGGCCAGAAAATGGTGCTGAACCCGCAACGCAGGCCACCCCAGCAACAGCCCCACCGCAAAACAGGAACTGATCGCCACCAGGGCCGCGGCAATCCACGGCACACCGGCCAATGTCATCAGCGCGGTGACATAGGCGCCGATCCCCATGAACCCGGCCTGTGCCAGGCTCACCTGCCCGGCATAGCCCAGGGTCAGGTTCAGCCCCATCGCCGATATGGAAAACAAAAGCCAAGAGGTCAGCGTATAGATAATGTAATTGCCCTGCCCGATGGGCGCCGCAATCAGGAGCACAATGCCCAAGGTGACAAGAATGATCTGTATGCGGGTCATACCGTGCGTCCTTCCTTGGTTCCCAGCAACCCTTCAGGGCGCAACAGGATAATTCCAATCAGCAGGATCAGCGGCATCGCGGCGCGATATTCCGCAGAAATATAGACCGCCGAAAGATTGTCGATCACCCCGATCAGCAACCCACCCACCAGCGCACCGCGGATCTGGTTGAACCCGCCCACGATTGCCGCGATGAAAGCCACAAGGCCCAGCGTTTCCCCATTGGAAAACTTTGCCAGATAGATCGGGGAAATCAGGACCGAGGCGATGGTCGCCAGCGCGGCATTGATGAGAAAGGTGTACATCACCATTCGTTTCACATCGACACCAAGGATTTCCGCAACCTGAGGGTTTTGCGCCGAGGCCTGCATACAACGCCCCGTCCGCGTCCGCGTCAGGAAAAACTGCAAACCCCCGATGGCCAGCATCGATACAATCAGATTCCCGATATCCTGAAGCGAAACGCTCGCCCCGCCGATATTGTAAACCGTGGCCGGAAAGATCGGCGGAAAGGGCTGTGCCGTGGCGCCATAGAATTCCTTGACACTTTCCTTCATCAGAAGACCAAGCGCGATGGTCGCGATCACCAGCGGCAATGTTCCATGCGGCAGCATCGGCTCCACAATCAGTTTCTTGAAGGCAGCCCCAAGGATCAGGAGCGACAGGACCAGCGCAAACAGGATTGCGGGCCACATTGACAACCCCAGGAAATTCATGCCGATCAGCACGAAAAAGGCCGGGAGCATGACGAATTCGCCCTGCGCGAAATTGATGGTTTGGGAGGCCTGCCACAATAGCGTGAAACCAACGGCGGCAAGGGCGTAGATGGATCCGGCAGCCAGGCCGGAAACGAGGATCTGGATAAGCTCAGCCATGCGCGTTCCTCATTGAGCTTGCAGGAAAATGAAAGGCGGGCGCGGCGCGGGAGCTGGCGCCGGCCCGCCGGATGTCGTCAGTTCGGCGGCAGGATGGCCTTGACCACCTGAGTGCCGTTTTCAACCTCGACGACAAAGCTTTCGCGCGCCATCTCGCCTGTTTCATCCCAGCTGACATCCATCAACACGCCGGGGCATTCCTCCACCGTCAGGGTCAGGCCATGCATCTTGTCCGCAAGGGCCTGGCTGTTCGCCTCACCGATCATCTCGGTCACGCATTTGATGACATAGGCGGCGGTATAGCCCTTGATGGCGTTGTGATCGGGCGTGTATTCGTAGATCGTCTTGAATTTCTCGACCATCTCCTTCATCGCGGGTATATCGGCATCCGGTGTCAGGCCGACATGGCCCTGCGCACCATTGGCAGCCTCGCCCGCCAGTTCGATCACCTTGTGGCCGATCAGCGTCGTTTCCCCCAAAAGCGGCATTTCAACACCCTGTTTCCGTGCCTCACGCAGGAAACGGGCGCTTTCCTCTTCGGTCAGATATACGAAGGCCGCATCCGCATCCGCGCCCTTCAGCTTCACGACATCGGCGGAAAAATCCGTCTGGGCCTGTTCGGTCGGGATATCCTCGGTTACCTCGATCCCGGCTGCCTTGACCTCATCCATGAAGGCCGTATAGCCGCCCTTGCCGAATTCGGTATTGGCCCAGACCACGGCGGCTTTCTTCACCCCCAGTTCATCGACCATGTATTTCACAAGCTTCGGCACGCCCTTTTGCGACCCGAACGCGGTGCGAAAGATATAAGGGTTGTTCATCGAAGTGATGGAAGGCGCCTCTGACCCGGTAAACTGCGGGATCCCGGCCTGTTTGGCCACAAGCATGTTGACCACGGTGGAAGAGGAAAACACCGTACCCGTGATGGCGTAGATGCCATCATCGATCGCCTTCTGAACCATCGCGCGGCTGACCTGCGGATCGGTCTGGCTGTCATATTCCAGAAGCTCGATCTGTTCACCCAGAACGCCGCCGGCGGCATTTATTTCCTCAAACCCCATCTTCACGCCATCGCGGAAATTCGTGCCTGCCGCCGCACCCGCGCCGGAAAGCTCCACGATGGAGCCGATCTTGATTTCCGCCAGCGCGGGCATCGCCCCCAAGGCGAAAGCCGTCGCCGCAGTCCCGATCAATTTGCCAATCATGCGTTTTCTCCCTATGTGATCTCCGGATTTCTTGAAATCGGCCCGGGTACCATCCGGCAAGGCCCCAGCCCAACCCTGTGCCGGATCCATCCCGGCACCGGTATTTTCTTACCCGCACTGATGGTGCGCCGGGGTCTGGTACCCCGATGTACCTCATGCGTCGATCTTGCGAACTCCCATCAGGATTTCCGTCAAAAGCTCCGCCTGCGCATGAAACATGGACAGGCCTGGCATCGTCCCGCAGCCTTTCGCACGGGCCGCCGCAATCAGGGGCGGCACTGCCGGACGGGTCACCACATCGCCGACGAATTGACCGGCCTCAAGATAGTCGGTTTCAATCGGCAACGGATCATCTTCGCGCATTCCCAGCGGTGTCGCATTGGCAACCAGCGCAAAACCGCGCGGATCGGCACTGCCCGCGCGAATGCGGCCCGGAAAGATCCCGTCAAGTCTGGCAATCAAGGCGTCGCGACGGCCTGTATCGATATCATGCAGGGCCAGTTCCGACGCGCCGGCATGCAGGATCTCATAGGCGATGGCGGAACCCGCCCCACCCGCGCCGACCAGAAGCGCGGGCTTGCCCGATACGTCGAAACCCGCGGCCTTCACACCCGCGATAAACCCCTGCCCATCGGTTGCATCCCCAACCCAGCCATCCGAATCGCGGATCATGATATTCACCGCATTTGCCGCCTGCGCCCGCTTGCTGACCCGCGCGCAGAATTTCAGGCTTGGCCCCTTGTGCGGGACGGTCACGACAAAGCCGGGGCAGTTCTGCACCGTAGCGGCCTGCGACATCCAGTCCGAAAGGTCCTCGGGCAACACATGGATGGGCACCACCATCCCGTTGAAACCGCGATCCGCCATGATCTGGCTTAGCCCGCCGGGCGATTTCACCTGTGCGATCGGATGACCCACAATCGGAAAAAATGCGGTTTCGCCGTCAATACGCAACGGTTTCGACATCAGCCTTGCTCCTCCCAATGGCGCGACCTTCAGGATTGCCTCCGTTTGTGAACCAACCATGCCCCCCGTCATCGGGAAATGGACGAAAGACGGGAAAGGTTGGACAAAACCGGCGCGTCCCTTCCGGATAACTCTTCGACGGAAGATTACAAAAAATGGAATATCATTCAAGAATAAAATTGACTTCCGTAAACTTTCGCGCCTTTATAGCCCCGGAAGCAGGAGACAGGGGTATGTTCAACGGTATTTCAGGCTCTATGACCGAAGTATGGGAAATTGGACCCCCCTGCGCCGGATCCCGCATGGGGATGGGATTGCCGCGACTTTTGGTACCATATGGGTCTGTTCCGGTTGATCTTTTCCTGACGATCCCCGACTCTGGAAACGTGTTCAATAACGGAAACGAGACATGAGCAGCGTCCTGGAAAAATCTCTCGCAATCATCGAAATGCTGGTGGAGCATCCCGAAGGGCTCCCCGTTACCGCAATCGCGAATGAGGCGGGACAACCCGCCAGCGGCGTTCATCGCACGTTGCAGGAACTTTCCCGGCTCGGCTATGTGCGACAGATGCAGGCGCAGGGGAATTATGCGCTGACGATCCGCCTGCCGGCAATGGGCCTGGGTTTTCTTGCCCGGGCAGGGATCACCGATGTGGCGCAGCCGGTGCTTGATGCCCTGGCCGATGACAGCGGGGAACTGATCCGGCTTTCGGTAATCGATGACGATCGGCTGATCTGGGTGGCGGTGGCACAGGGGGCAACACGCGGGCTGCGCTACGACCCCGGTCAGGAACAGGGTGTTGTTGTCCATCTGGCAAGCTCCGCCGGCGGCAAGGCCTGGCTTTCCACCATGACCGATGATGAGGCGCTGGCCCATGTCGGGGCGCAGGGCATCCTGCGCCAGGCCGATGGCACCGGCCCCAATGCACCGCGCAGCATGACGCTTCTTCTGGAACATCTGGCCGAAGCGCGCGCACGCGGCTACGCCGTCGCAGTGGACAGCTATATCGCCGGGATGGCAGCGATGGCAGTGCCGGTACGTTATCACCATGACGGTCCCGTCCTGGGGTGCCTGTCCATCGCCGGACCGGCCGTGCGGATGACTGCCGAACGCATGGCCGAACTTGCCCCGCGCCTTCATGACGCGGCCGGGGAACTGGGCACCGCCGCCGCCGGAACGCGGTATTTCCAAGCCAATATTCGTGCGCTGGAGGAAAGCGGCACCAGGGCGGTGGGCTAAATGGAAACGTCCGAGATCCCGGCCTCCTGTGATGTGCTGGTCCTCGGTTCAGGGGCGGCCGGCCTGACCGCTGCCGTGGTTTCCGCGCATTTCGGGCTTCGGGTTATTCTTGTAGAAAAAGAACCTTTTTTTGGCGGAACAAGTGCCTGGTCAGGTGGCTGGTTATGGATTCCACGTAATTTCCTTGCCCGGGCCGGTGGAATAGATGAGCCCCCGGAAATCCCGTTTGAATACCTGCGCAATGAACTGGGCAACCGCGCTGGCGATCAGAGACTGACCACATTTCTGGAAAACGGACCGGAGATGGTTGCCTTCTTTCAGGATCAGACTGCAATGCGCTGGATCGATGGCAATGCGATCCCGGATTTTCACGACATCCCCGGCGCAGCCAGGGGGGGACGGTCGGTTTCGGCCCTGCCCTATGATGGCCGCGAACTTGGTGACTGGATTGCCCGGTTGCGCCCCCCGCTGGATCTGGTCAGCCTTTGGGGCATGGGGATCGCCGGGGGCGCGGACATGACGCATTTCTTCAGGGCCAGCCGTCACCCGGCATCCGCCCTTCATGCCGGAAAACGGATTGCCCGGCACCTGGCCGATCTGGCCCGGCATCGCCGGGGGATGCAGCTTGTCAATGGCAATGCCCTGGTGGCGCGGCTGATGCGGTCGGCGCTGGATCTGGGCGTAACGCTGGTTCACAGCACCCCGGTCACGGATCTGATTTCCGAAAATGGCCGGGTTACCGGTGCCCGACTGCGCCCTGCACAGGGCGAACATGCGGTTCGGGCCAGGTGCGGCGTGGTGCTGGCAACGGGTGGTTTTCCACATGATCCCGCCCGGCTGGATGCGCTGGCCCCACAGGCCGGCGGCGCCAGTCATCATTCTGCCGCACCGGACGGCAATAGTGGCGATGGTTTGCGGCTGGGGGAGGCTGCAGGCGGCAAGGTGGATGAAACGCTTGCCTCCGCACTGGCGCTGGCCCCGGTTTCACAGGTGCCGCGCGCGGATGGGACAATGGCCCATTTCCCCCATCTGATTGAACGCGCCAAACCCGGTATCATCGCAGTCACCCCATCGGGCCATCGTTTCATATCCGAGGCCGACAGCTATCACGATTTCATGCAGGCACTGATTGCGGCAACGCCCGAAGGCCGCGAACCCATTGCCTGGCTGATTGCCGATCATCGCGCCCAGCGCCGCTGGGGTCTGGGCTGGGCCAGACCTTTCCCCTTTCCACTGGGTGGGGCCTTGCGGTCAGGCTACCTGAAACGGAGCCGGACATTGGCCGATCTGGCGCACAACTGCGATATCCCGGAGACCACGCTGACCAGGACAGTGGCCCGTTTCAACCATTACGCCGAACAGGGCCAAGACCCGGATTTTAATCGTGGAGAAAGCCCCTATAACCGGGTCCAGGGCGATCCCGATCACGGGCCAAACCCTTCGCTTGCGCCACTGACGCGTGCGCCCTTTTATGCGGTGCGGATCGTGGCGGGCAGCCTGGGTTCCTTCGCGGGGCTAAAAACGGACCCCGCCGCACGGGTACTTGACGGTTCTGGCCGAAGGATCCCGGGGCTTTTTGCCGTGGGCAATGACATGGCCTCGGTCATGGGCGGGTTTTACCCTTCGGGGGGCATCACATTGGGCCCCGGAATGACCTTTGGATATATCGCTGGCCGCGTTCTGGCCGGGCAGCCCGTGACCGGGCTTTCAATCGAACAGGAGGAACTGGCATGAACCTATATGAACTTGCAACGCTTGATACCGTAATTTTCGGCGCGGGAAAGGCCGCACCGGGGATTGAGGCCTGGATCGGCGCGGGAAAGGGGCGGCTCTGCGGGGCCTGGGGCACGGATATCGGTACGCTGAACCGTATTTTCCTGCTGCGCGCCTTTGATGACATGGCACAGATGATGGAGGAACGCGAACGCGCATTGCGCAGCGACAATCCCTTTGGCTGTGTCGACCAATTGCTGGCCCTGAATATGGAAAGCTATCGCGCGCTGGATTTCCTGCCTCCGGTGGAAGCAGGCAATTTCGGCCCCGTCTATGAATTCCGTACCTATCGCACAAAGATCAACGGCCTTACCCCCACGATGGAAAAATGGGCCAGTGCCGTCCCCCCGCGTGAAGCCTATTCGAAGCTGACTGTTGCCATGTACGGGCTGGATGGCGCGCCGCGCCTGACCCAGATCTGGCCCTATGAAAGCCTTGCCGCAAGATCCGGGGCACGGGCAAAATCCGTGGCCGATGGTATCTGGCCACCCAAGGGCGGGCCGGATTGGCTTTCGGCCGACATGACCAGTCAAATCGCCATGCCGCTGCCCTTTTCCCCGCTGAAATGAGGCCGTCATGACGCATGTCTTCTCGCTCGCCTTCCTGACAGCCTTCGATGCCCGTCCGGTCGAGGCCGTACGCATCGCTGCCCTTGCGGGCTATCAGATGGTGGGATTGCGCATCCTGCCCGCCGCGGTTTCGGGTGAAGGTCCCTATTCCCTGCTGACCGACGACCGGGAATTGGCCGAGGTTCAGGCGGCCCTGGCCGATACCGGGGTTTCGGTCGGCGATGTTGAAATCATCCGGCTCAAACCCGAAAACGACTGGGATCTGTTTGCGCGGTTCTGTGATCGCTGTGCGGCGCTTCGCGCGCGTCACGTGCTGGTTGCGGGTGATGATCCGGACCACGGACGGCTGACCGAAAACTTTGCGCGATTTTGCGACATGGCCGCGCCGCACGGATTGACGGCCGATCTGGAATTCATGCCATGGACCGCAATACCCGATCTGACCACCGCCGCCGGAATCGTCGAGGCGGCAGGACGGGACAATGGTGGCGTGCTTGTGGATGCATTGCATGTCGACCGTTCAGACACCACGCTTGAACAGATCGCGGCACTGCCGCGCAAACGGCTGAACTATGTCCAGTTCTGCGATGGTGCCGTACCCTATGATCCAAGCGAGGCCGGGCTGATCCGCATCGCACGTGAGGAACGCCTGATGCCTGGCCTTGGCGGGATCGATCTGACCGGGCTGGCCAGGGTCATTCCCGAGGATGTTACGATCAGCGTGGAAATCCCGCATCATGCGCTGGCCCGCAGCGTGGATGGGCGCGGTCGGGCGGAAATGGCGCTTGCGGCAACCCGTGCCATCCTGCGTGCGGTCGGTCGGGAATAGAAACGGGGAAAACAATGCGTTTTGAAGGAAAGATTTTCGTTATCGCCGGGGGTGCAGGCGGGATAGGCCGCGCCATCGCTAAACGCGCGCTGGCCGAAGGGGCAACGGTTATCAGCTGGGATCTGCAGACCGGGGCGGAGGAAGGTGCCCATGCCATGGCTGTCGATCTTTCCGATCCGGACGCGGTGAAAACGGCGCGTGATCAGGTGATCGCCCGGTTTGGCAGAGTCGATGTGCTGGTCTGTTCCGCCGGGGTCACCGGCAAGGCCACCACAGTGGAAGAAATGCCCTTTGCGGAATGGCGGCGGGTGCTGACGATCAATCTTGATGCGGTCTGGATCTGTTGCAATGTGCTTATCCCCGATCTGAAAGCCGCCCCGGCGGGCCGTATCGTCAATCTTGCCTCCATCGCGGGAAAGGAAGGCAACGCCCTGCAATCCGCCTATTCCGCCGCCAAGGCGGGGGTAATCGCCCTGACCAAATCGCTGGGCAAGGAACTGGCCGACAGCCCGGTCAGGGTCAACGCCATTGCACCGGCACAGATTGCCACCGACCTTCTGCTACAAATGCCCGAGGATCAGCGGCGTCTGATGCTGACCAAAATCCCGATGGGCCGCGCCGGCACGCCTGAGGAAGTCGCCGCCATGGCGCTCTGGCTCGCCTCGGAGGAATGCAGCTTTACCACCGGCGCCACCTTTGACCTTTCTGGCGGGCGCGCAACCTATTGATACGGAAAACGGAGGGGGACATGCCCAGAATTGACATCCTGAACGGCCCCAATCTCAACCGGCTGGGGAAACGTGAACCGGAAATCTATGGTCACCGCACGCTTGCCGATGTGGAAACGATGTGTCGTGATGCGGCCGGCGGAGCGGAGATCCACTTCATGCAGTCGAACCGCGAATATGAGATCATCGACAGGATCCACGCCGCAATCGATGATGGGTCCGATGGGATTATTATCAACCCTGCCGGTTTCACTTTTACATCGGTTCCTATAGTGGATGCCCTGAAAATGTTTGGGAATCCAAAGATAGAATTACATATTTCAAACATTCATGCGCGTGAATCACTTTATCACCACTCACAGATCTCACCGGTGGTCACTGCCGTGATTGCTGGATTGGGACCAGATGGATATCGGCATGCGACGCTGGCAATGCTTGGTCTGATTCAGGCCCGGAGGGTCTAACCACATTCCGCCTTCCTCCCAGGTAGGTGTCCGGTTGCCGGGCGGATTTCATCCGTTTTGGCCCGTAGGTAATTAGATAATATTGAAACCACTTGAATTTCAATCAATCGTTTGATTAAATATCTTATGACTGATGATTCTCCCCCTTCCGGCACCCGTGCCGACCTGCTTGCCGCCGGGTTGCGGCTTTTTGGGCAATTCGGGTTTGCTGGCACCTCAACCCGCATGCTCGCGGCGGAAGCCGGAACCAATGTGGCATCGATCGCCTATCATTTCGGCGGCAAGGAAGCGCTACGGATGGCCTGCGGGGAAGAGGTTCTTCGCCGGATCAGCGCAGTGGCCGGATTGCCAGAAGAATTGCCGGACCTGCCACCCGATATGGCAAGGCAACGCCTTGAAATGATGCTGCGCGCCCTGACCGCCTTTTTGACCCGCGCGCCGCAAGCCGCCGATACGGTTGGCTTTCTGCTGCGGGAACTGGCGGACCGGGGCCCAACCATCCCGCTGATCCATGACCGTTTCTTTCGCCACAAGCACCGGGAGCTATGCCTGCTCGTGGCCATGGCGACAGGCCGTAATCCGGATGCTGATCAAACGAAGCTTCTTGTCTTTTCCATGCTGGGCCAGGCGGTCTATTTCCGCATCGGCCAGCGGATCGTCTGCCGCATGATGGAATGGGAAGAATATGATGACGCCGCCGCACAGGCGATCACCGACCGGCTGGTGGTCAATTTTCGTGCCATTCTGGAGGATACGCCATGATGGGTCTGATCTGTACCATACCCCTGCTAGGATCACTTTTTGTGAATTGCGGCCCACCACCACCCTTTGCCACCGGCTATGTCGAAGGGGAATATGTCCTGATCGCACCGCTTGTTCCGGCCCAATTGCTGGATCTGTCCGTCAATCGCGGGGATCATATCGCCGCCGGGGATATCCTGGCCCAAATGGAAAGCCGCGATGCCGAGATCACGCTGGCGGAAGCCGAGGCCGCGCTGGCGCGAACGGAAAACCAGCTCGCCAATCTGCAGGAAGGTCGGCGGCCCGAGGAAATCCGCGTTGTCGAGGCCGAACTTGCCTCGGCCCGGGCACAGGCGGCAGAGGCCGAAAAGGAAGCCGCGCGGCAGGAAAACCTGCGCAGTCGCAATGTCAGTTCCGAAGCGCAGCTCGATCAGGCCATGACCAGCGCCGAGATCGCCCGCGCCCGCGTCGCGGAAGCAGAAGCGCAGCTTTCCGTGGCCCGGTTGCCCGCCCGGGCGCAGGAAATCGAGGCCGCCCGTGCCGCCGTTGCCCAGGCCCGCGCCACCCGTGACGCCGCCACATGGCAGCTTGGGCAACGACAGCTGACCGCCCCTTCCCCCGGCATTGTCCATGATCTGATCCGTCGTCCGGGCGAACTGGCCGGACCAACCGCACCGGTCCTGTCCTACCTGCCCGATGGGGCGGTGAAACTGCGGCTTTATGTGCCGGAGCCCGATTTTTCCCGCATCGCCCCCGGCACGAAACTGCGTGTCAGATGCGATGGTTGTGCACCCGCCACCGCAACCGTGACCTATATTTCCGACACGGCGGAATTCACCCCACCCGTGATCTATTCGCTGGAGAACCGCCAGAAGCTTGTCTACCTGATCGAGGCGCGCCCCGATGCCGGGGACAATGCCCTGAAGCCCGGCCAGATCATCGATGTGGAACTGGTGCCATGAATGTCATTGAGGTCAAGGGCCTGACCAAAAGCTTCAGCGGACGCAGGGTTGTGGATGATGTTTCCCTTTCAGTCGCGAAAGGGGAAATTGCGGGGTTTCTCGGCCCCAACGGATCCGGCAAGACGACCTGCATCCGCATGATGTGCGGGCTGCTGACCCCCGATGCCGGAACAGGGCGTGTCCTGGGTTTCGATATCGGCAAGGACCAGGGCCGGATCAAGCGTGAGGTCGGATATATGACCCAGCGGTTTTCCTTCTACGAGGATCTTTCAATCGAAGAGAACCTGAAATTCGTGGCCGGGCTTTATCAGCTACCGCAGGGCACAGTACGCGACACGCTGGAGGATCTGGGCCTGACTTCGCGCAGAAAACAGCTTGCAGGCGGGCTTTCGGGCGGATGGAAACAACGCCTGGCCCTTGCCGCAAGCATCATGCACAAGCCCAGTCTTCTGATGCTGGATGAACCGACGGCGGGGGTGGACCCCAAGGCCCGGCGCGATTTCTGGGATGAGATCCACGCGCTTTCCGCCCGCGGCCTGACCGTTTTGGTCAGCACCCATTACATGGATGAGGCCGAACGCTGCCACCGGATCAACTATATCGCTTACGGGCGGCTGGTAACGCATGGCAGGGTCGACAAGGTGATCGCCGATGCCGGGCTTGTGACCTTCACCATCGAAAGCGACCAGCCGGGCGAAACGGCCCGGCGCCTGACCGGCGCACCGGGGATCGAACAGATCGCCCCTTTTGGCACAACCTTACATGTGACCGGCCGTGACCGCGCAACACTGGAACAGACGCTGCGCCGGGCGGATGTGTCCTTCCGCCCCGCCGATACCAGCCTGGAGGATGTTTTTATCCGCCTGATGGACGAGAGCGAGGATAACATGGCATGAGGTTCCTTTCCCTCCTCCGCCTGCGTGCCCTGCTGACCAAGGAAATCATCCAGATGCGGCGCGACCGCGTTACCTTCGCGATGATGTTCGGGGTGCCGCTGATCCAGCTTCTGCTTTTCGGCTATGCCATCAATACCGATCCGAAACATCTGCCTGCGGCCCTTGTGGCACCGGTGCAGGATCGTTTCACGCGGGCCATGATTTCTGCGCTGGAACTGACGAGCTATTATGATTTCGTCAGTACGACCACCTCCGCGCGGGAAGCCGAAAGCCTGATCGCACGCGGAGAGGTCGCCATTGTCGTCACCGTGCCTTCCGATTTCGGGCAACGTGCCGAAAGGCGGGATAACCCGCATATCCTGATCGAGGCGGATGCGACCGACCCTTCGGCTGCCACGGGGGCGGTTTCCACCCTCGGGACAGTCGCCAGCGAGGCGCTGAACCGCGAAATGGGCAGTGACCCGCCGCCACCGCCCGTGGGCATTATTGTACACCGCCGTTACAACCCCGAAGGCATCACCCAATACAATATCGTACCGGGGTTGATGGGGGTAATCCTGCAAATGATCCTGGTGATGATGACCTCGATGGCCCTGACCCGGGAGGTCGAACGCGGCACCATGGAAAATCTGCTTTCGATGCCCGCCCGCCCGATTGAGATCATGCTGGGCAAGGTTCTGCCCTATATGGGCGTGGGGGTGGTACAGGTCATCGTGGTGCTGACGGCGGCACGGGGGCTTTTCGGTGTGCCTTTCGTCGGCAGTTTCGGGCTTTTGTCACTGGGTATCTTCATCTTTATCGTGGCCATGGTGATCCTGGGCTACCTGATCTCCACGGTAGCCCGCACGCAGATGCAGGCGATGCAGCTTACCTTTTTCTTCTTTCTGCCGTCGCTGATGCTTTCGGGGTTCATGTTTCCCTTTCGCGGCATGCCGGATTGGGCGCAATGGCTGGGACAGGTCTTTCCCCTGACGCATTTCCTGCGATTGATCCGGGGGGTGATGCTCAAGGGAACCGGGATTGATGAGGTCGCCCAGCCGATCCTGGCGATGTGCCTGTTCATCCTTGTGATGGGCACGCTGGCACTGCGTCGTTTCCGCCGGACATTGGACTGATCAGGGCACACTATCGTGGAATCAGGGCCTTCCTGTCGCACCAAAGGGCACGGGCCCTTTCGCGGGCATCCTTCATTTTCAACCCGGTCTCACCCAGGGCAATCAGCGCCAGGGCGGCCGTATCGATGACAATTGCCGTTGCCCCCCTGTCATGGATACTGCCGTTCCACAACGCCACACAGTTGTCGAGGCCGGTAATGCCGGGTGGCAACCTTTCGGGACGCAGCACCTTTCCCGGACGAACTGGTAATATGCGCGTCTCCCCGTTCTCTGTCAGCGACAGTCGCATCAGACGATGCGGCGTGGCCTGCGCCAGATCGCGATAACTGTCGATACAAAGCAGGCGCGGCCAACCCAAAAGCCCTGCCACGTCCCGATGCAGGGTATTTTGCGCGGTTGAGGAAACACCCATCAACGTCACGGGCGCACCCAAGGGATTCAGCATTTGCAGCCCGAGATTGAGTGGGGAACGCATCTCAAACAACCGATAAAGACCCATCAGCGCGTGATATTGCGGTTGAAAATCCGGGAGCTGAAGAAAAGCACAGCGTTCACGCATCAGGGTTTTCCGTGCCTCCTCGCGGGAGTTCACAAGGGGAATGTCAAGAACCGCCAGTGCCGGTGCAAAAGGCAAAAGCGCCCTGCCCTGCCCATGCAGCAGGATACGATGACCCGCATCCGCCACAAGGCGCGCAGCCAGCAGGAACCATGGTGCATTTCGGTTTCGCGGTGAAAGATAGGCGGGCCAGTCAAGATCAACCTCCCCGCCGCCATGCCCGGGCATTGGCATGCCACGCCGGGCAGCTGCGATCATACCCGCCAGCTCCTGTGGAACTATCCCGCGAAGCTGCTGTGCCACCAGCAGGGCGCCGATCTGCACATCCTGCGCCTCCCCGTTGAAGATAATGGAGTAGGCATCCTTCGCCTCGGCCAGATCCAGCGGGCGACTGCGCGATTTCCCGGCCCCCACAATGGCGATGTAACGCGCCAGACGCGCCCCGGCATCATTAATCTGTCCAACCGGACGCTTGCGGCGCTCGATTGCAAGATCACTTGGCTGACCATCCAGCCGAGGCGTCATCGGCGGCAGCGAAAGCGGAACAACCACTGGTCGTTCCTCCGGTTTCGACGAAAACGGTTCCCGGATCAGGGCATTGGCTTCGGTCGCCAGCGCGCGCAGGCGTTTGCGCAGCCTGTCAGCCCGGACCGTCGGGACAAGCCCGCGACCGGACCGGACCATCAGTTCATCCCCAAAAAGCTGCCGCAACTGCGACAGCATCCTGCTTACCGCCGCCGGGGACAGATCCAGCACGCGGGCGGCCTCGGACACCGATTGCGTTACCAGGATCGCATCGAACGCAACCAGAAGACGCAGCTGCGCCAAAGGGTCCGGCAGTATTTTCAATGGCTTGATGCGTTTTTTCACTTCAGGCCGGATGACGCCAGAGGAGGCAGTTTGCGATTTTCGCAAATTGGAATGGTTCTCATTTATTGCCATTGCAGCTCCGGCTCCTGCTATTAATAGACTAATATTGTCAGAAATTAGACCAAGGACAATAGGATGTGTGAAGCAAGGGGATGGGCAGTTGACCGGGCGTGGTCCCGGAAGGCAGGATTATTGGCAGGCTACGCATTTGTCACCTTGGGCTCCGCCACGGCGGCGCAGGAAATGACGGATCTGGGTACTATTGTCGTGACGGCCGGCGGCTTTGAACAGGCCCTGAAGGATACTCCTGCCAGCGTCACTGTCATCGGGTCCGATGAGCTGGAAAAAGGGGCCTTCAGTAATCTGACCAACGCGCTGCGTGAGGTACAGGGCGTAACCGTGACCGGGGTCGCCAATGAACGTGACATCCAGATCCGGGGCCTTCCGGGCAGCTATACGCTGATCCTTGTGGATGGGCGCAGGCAGGGCACGCGGGAATCACGCCCCAATGGATCGGCAGGCGTGGAACAGAGCCTGATCCCGCCCCTTTCGGCGATCGAACGGATCGAAATCGTGCGCGGTCCGATGTCGTCGCTTTACGGCTCAGACGCAATGGGTGGGGTGATCAACATCATCACCAGAAAATCGACCGAAATCTGGTCGGGCAGTATGACACTTGAAGGTACCGCGCAACAACATTCGGAATACGGAAATTCCGGCCAGCTTTCCTTCAATCTCAGCGGCCCGGTGATCCCTGACCAGCTTGGCCTGCAGATCTGGGGCCGGGCAATGGACCGGGCCGAGGACCACATCGCCAGCGGCAATCAGGCACAGACCGAAACCAACATCGCGGCGCGGCTGACCTATACCCCGACAGCCGATCACGACCTGTGGTTCGAAGCCGGCCGCACCGATATCGAGGCCAGTTCAACCGCCGCGTGGACAGGGGCCGGTGAACGGACCCTGCGCGACCGGATCCGAGAACATGAACGGCATTACTGGGCATTCGGCCATACCGGCCGCTGGGGCGATGCCACAACGGAACTTTCCTTCCAGAAGGAAATCGGGGAACGCGAAACCACCGATACCGACCCTGCCATAGGTATTCCGGTTCCCAGCGCACGCGTGCCACGCATCGAAAATTCGGTACTGAACGCCAAGCTGACCCTGCCTGCCGACTGGCGCGGCGAACATATGATCGTGGCTGGCTTCCAATATAATCACGCGCGGCTGCGTGATCTGGACTACCGGCCCGATCCGCGTTTCATGGAGGTCGACCAATGGGCTATCTTCGCCGAGGATGAATGGCGCATCACCGATGATTTCTCTATCACCACGGGGATGCGGTACAACAAGCATGAAACCTATGGCAGCAACATCACGCCGCGGCTTTATGCCGTCTGGCATGCAAATGACAACCTGACTGTCAAGGGTGGCGTTTCCACCGGATTCCGCGCCCCGACACTGCGCCAGGTTTCACCGGATTACTACACCGCAACCCAACGCGGCGCAGCCTGGCTGGTCGGCAACCCCGACCTGCAACCGGAAAAGAGCACCAGCTACGAACTTGCCCTGCAATGGGACAATGGCACCGGGTTGAGCCTGGGCGCGACGGCCTTTCATACCAAGTTTCGCGATAAGGTGAGCAATGAAAGCACCCATATGATGATCAACCCCGAAACGGGGGATATCATCGATCCACTGGCAGGCGGGACGCTTGGGAGTTGCGATATGGCCGCCATCGGCCCCTATCCCGGTTATCGCTGTCTGTTCCGCAGCTTCAATATCGATAATGCCGTGGTAAAGGGGGTTGAACTGAACGCAGCATGGCAAATGACCGATGCGCTGCGGTTCCGGGGCAGTTATACCTTCACGGACTCCAAACAGAAGACCGGCACCTATGCGGGTTATCCACTGGCCCGCACGCCCAAGCATCTGGCCTCGCTGCGCATGGATTGGCAAACCCCGGTCGAAGGGTTCGATACATGGGCCAGCGCCAATTATCACGGCACCGAAATCAATGGCGGACTGAGGATCGGCACCAATGGCAGCCCGATTGAAATAAACGGCGTGCCCGGGCGTAAATATGATGCCTATACCACTGTCGATATCGGCGGATCCTATGCCGTGAATGACCGCGTGAATGTCAATACCGCAATCTACAACCTCTTTGACAAGCGCACGACAACGGATGAAATGAACACGATCAACGAGGGCCGCAGGCTCTGGCTTGGCGTGACCACACATTTCTGATCCGGAATGACCGGATAATCCGGATGCGCGACCCCGCCCTGCTGAACGTTCCGTTCACGGTGATGGCCGGGTCGCGCAAATTACGATCAGTTCGACCTTCATTGCCGGGCTGGCCAGCCTTGCCTCAAGGCAGGCACGGGCCGGCGGGGGCACATCGGCCATCCAATCATCCCAGACCGCATTGAAATCGGCAACGTCGGAAATATCCCGCAGCAGGATGGCACAGAACAGCATGCCTCCCTTGGATGAACCGATTTCCTCCAGCCGTGCCTCGGCCTTGGCGAATAGCTGCCGCGCCTGTTCGGCCGTGGAAAGATCCGGATCATAAGGCGCTTGCGGTGTCACGGCAAAGTAGCCTGTGCCATTGGAAACCGTCGCCAGCGAAGCACGGGCCGATCCGCCAAAACGGGTGATCATTTCGGAAATATCCATCATTTGTTCAACACCAGCACATCTTTTTCCGTCCAGCTGACGTGACAATCATCGCCCTCCTTCAGGATCACCACATCCGCCCCGGGTACCCGCACGCGGATCTGTGTCTCACCATTGCGGCCGATCACCAGCGCGTTGTCCCCGTAATTCACGATTGTCTCAACCTTCATGGGGGCGTTCATGCGCCCTTCCATCGGGTTGCGTTTCAGTTTCAGATGCTCGGGCCGGATCATCAGGGCAACCTCATCGCCGGTCTCGACCTTTGGCTGACCTTCCCGTACATACCGTACTTGGCCAAGCGCCGGACTTTCGGCAAGGCCCGCGGCGGCATCGGTGATACGCGCCTCCAGCAGATTGCTTTCCCCGATGAAATCCGCAACGAACCGGGTGGAAGGACGATGGTATATCTCCAGCGGCGAATCTGCCTGTTCGATATTACCGTTTGAGAACACCACGATGCGATCGGACATGGACATCGCTTCGGTCTGATCATGGGTTACGAATATTGTCGTCACCCCCAGACGTTTCTGGATACGTTTGATTTCGATCTGCATCTGTTCCCTCAGGTTCTTGTCCAGTGCACCCAGGGGTTCATCCAGCAAAAGAAGATCGGGTTCGAACACCAGCGCCCGCGCCAGCGCCACGCGTTGTTGCTGACCGCCCGACAATTCCTTGGGGTAACGATGGGCAAAGCCCTTCAGGCCGACAAGATCCAGCATCTCTTCGGCCTTGCGCAGCCCCTCGGTCTTTTTCACCTTGCGCATCTGCAATGGGAAATAGACGTTTTCCACTGCGGTCTTATGCGGAAACAGCGCGTAGTTCTGAAAGACGATCCCGATATTGCGTTCCTGTGGCGCAAGCCCCGAGATCGACTGGCCCTCGATTGAAATCGTGCCATCGGTGGCGTTTTCGAACCCGGCAATAATCATCAGCGTGGTTGTCTTGCCCGAACCGCTGGGACCAAGGAATGTGACGAATTCGCCCTTTTCCACATCAAGGTCGATGGAATCCAGTGCGGTGAAATTTCCGAAGGTCTTGTTGACGCCGGAGAGCTGGAGATAGCTGCTCAAAGGAGGGCCTCCCGGTATGGTGTGATGGATGGCATGTCAGGATCGCGACGCGCGATTGCCGCGCAGAAAACGCAGGACATGCGGAAGGATGAGGCCGATAAAGACGGCCAGGAAAAGAAGGGTTGAGATCACGGCGATCACCGGATCCGCCTCCTGTCGGATACTGTCGAACATCTTGCGCGGCAGGGTTTCGGCATTCCGGCCGGAAATGAAAAGTGCAACCACCGTTTCATCGAAGGACTGGATGAAGGCAAAAAGCGCCGAAATCAGCAAACCAGGCCGCAGGATCGGCAGGGTCACATGAATGAAGGTCTGCCGGGGCGTGGCGCCAAGGCTGCGCGCGGCCTGTTCCAGCGTGCGGTCAAACCCCTTGAGGTTGGCCGATAGCACCAGAAACGTGATCGGCACCGACAGGCAGGTATGGGCCAGGATCACACCCAGATAGCTGTGCACCAGCCGAAGATCGCCGAAATAGGAATAGTACCCCACGGCCATGACGATATGCGGTACGGCCATCGGCATCATCATCATCAGATTGGCCAGGCCCTTGCCATGGAACCTGTAACGCACCAGCGCAAAGGTCGCGGGCACCACCAGCGCCATGGTCACCACGGTTGTCATGGTCGCGATGAAGATGCTGTTCCAGGTTGGTCGCAGCCAGTTGGGATCGGTGAAATATTGTTTGTAATACCCCAGCCAGAAACCTTCAGGCGGGAATTGCAGCGAGATCGAATTGGAAAAGGACATCGGCACCACCACCACCAGAGGCGCGGCAATGAAGATGATGACGATTGTTCCGGCGATACGCATCAGGCTATTCATGGCGCGCTCCTATCCCCAGAGTTTGTCGAGGCCGAAACGGCGGTGATAGACGCCCAGGATGATCAGCGTCGCGATCAGCAACAGGATGGCCATGGCCGATCCCAGCCCGAATGCCAGGAATTCCTCGATCTGCCGCCCGATCAGCCCCGCCGCCATCTGTTCGCGCGGACTGCCAAGCAACACTGGCGTGACATAGAAACCCAGGCAGATCACGAAAACCAGAACCGACCCGTTGGCGATCCCCGGTGCGGTAAGTGGCAGATAGACATGGCGAAACAACGCCCCTCCCCGCGCACCCATGCTTTCGGCGGATCGGATCAGTGTCCTGTCGATCTTCTGCATGACCGAATAGATATTCATGATCATGTAGGGCGCGAGGATATGCACCATTGCCAGCGTCGATGAGAACCGCGTGAACAGCAGCGCGGGCGGATCTTCGACCCCCATCATCTGCATCAGCCAGATCACCGGCCCGTTATTGCCCAGCAGGACCATCCAGGCATAGGTCCGCACCAGAAACGAGGTCCAGAAGCTCATCGTGATCAGCAGGAGGATCATCATCGCCCGGTTCGGCGTGGTATGGACCATCAGAAAGGCCAGTGGGTAGCCCACGCCAAGGCAGCAGACCGTCACCAATGCCGCTGTGGCAAAGGTGTTGATAAAGACCTTGATATAAAGGCTCCCGGTCAGGACCTTCACATAGTTGCCAAGGCCCGGCGCGGGCTCTGTCACGCTCATGATCATTACATCGATCAACGGCACCACAAAGAACAGCGCCAGATAGATTGTCAGTGGCGTAAGCAGCAGCCAAGGCCACAGATTCGGCCTCTCAGAGAGGCTCTTTGGCATTTCCGACATCGCGTTTCCTCAAATTGGCATATTGCCCGGCAGCCGAAAGGATTGATCCGGCTGCCGCAGGCCGCGCCATCAGGCACGGCCCGGTCCGGTCAGCTGGCCAGCCATTCGTCAAACCGCATGGAAACCTCCTGCGGATCGGCCCCCCAGTTTGTCATGTCCTGTTCGAATGTCTGCGGGTAATTTTCCGGTGCCGTGGGCATGCGCGTCATGGCCGACTTGTCAACGAATTCCAGCGCAGCCGGGTTCAGCGCGCCATAGATCGCCTGGCTGGTAAACCCTGCCAGCGGTTCGGGCGAGGTGGCGAATTCGACGAACATCTTGCCCGCTTCGATATTGGGGGTATCCTTGGCAACCACCCAATAGGCGCGGTCGATTTCGGCCTCATTCCAGGTCATCGCCACCGGCGCACCCGCATCCAGCACCTCAAAATAGCGGCCCGACCAGATGCCGATCATATCAACCTCGCCATCACGCAGGATCTGCGCCGATTGCGCACCGGCCGTCCACCAGACACGGACATGTTCCTTGATTTCATCCATCTTGGCAAAAGCGCGATCGATATCCAGGGGATAGAGATCTTCCTTCGCCACACCATCTGCCAGCAGGGCGAAGGGCAGCACGCGGGCCGGATAGCGTTGCAGAGACCGGCCGCCGGGGAAGCGTTCAACATCCCAGAAATCGGCCCAGTTGTTTGGCGTTTCCGTCCAGTCGCGGTCGGTTCGCCAGGCAATGGCGGTGGCAAAGGCATGGCTGCCCACCCCGTTTTCGAACACTCCGCCTTCATAGGGCGCATCCAGGGTTTCCAGCAGCCCGGCCTGATTGGCGCGCACGATATCGCCCCCGCCAAGGGTGGTCACGTCAAATTCATAGACACCCGTGCGCACCTGTGCTGCCAGCTTGGCAAAGGATACCGGTGAGACCACGTTGATCTTGATCCCGGTAGCGGCGGTGAAGGGTTCGAACAGATGGGCCTGTGCCGCCTCCAGCCAGGGACCGCCCCAGGAATTGATGAAGAGTTCCTTGTTCTGGGCCCGCCCGATGGACGGCGCCGCCAGAACACCCGCCGTTGCGGCCGTACCTTGCAGGAACAGGCGGCGACTTGGACGGAGAATTGCGCGTTTCTCTTGTTTCATCGGTATTTTCCTCTCAACTATTGGATTGGCGGAAGGTGGCCCGATACAGGCGCAACCAGTTTTCGTGGGTAATTTTGGCGACCTCTTCTTCCGAGAAACCCACTGTACGGAGGCCGTTTGGTATCTTGTCCATGTCCTGCAGTGTCAGGAACCATTCCGGTGGCGGCGCCTTGCCGGGGCGTGCGGCGGATGCGGCACCATAGTCGATGCCACGGGTCCACTGGCCCATACGCATCCAGGCATAATCCGGTGGTGTGAAATTATGGCTGCGATCAGTGCCGATGGCAACGCTGTCAATCCCGGCGATTTCAACCGTGCGGGCAACCATTTCACACCAGTTTTCGATGCTCTTGCAATAATAATCACCGGTAATGTTGCGATAGGTGGCACAACCGATCACCCCGCCGGTTTCCCCCAGCGCGCGCAATACATCGTCACTCTTGTTGCGCTTATGGGCAAAAAGGCTGTCGGCATTGGCGTGGGTGACGGCAATGGGCTTTTCCGAGGCTTCGATGGCCTCCAGGGTGGAACGATTGCCGACATGCGAACAATCCACCAGCATGCCCGCGCGGTTCATTTCCAGGATCACCTCCTTGCCGAAACGCGCCAGGCCGGAATCTTCCGTTTCATAACAGGATCCCGCAAGTTCGTTCTGGTTGTTATAGGTCAGCTGGATCACGCGCACGCCCAGTTCGGCGAACATTTCAACCAGGCGGATGCGCCCGCCAAACAGGTTTGCATTCTGAAATCCCAGGATTGCGGCAACCTTTCCCTGTTCCGCCGCAGCAATAATGTCATCGGCCGTATAGGCAAAGCTGACCACATCCGCGTTGTCCCGGATCAGGTCGCGCCAGCGGCCAAGATTGTCAAAGCTTTCCAGCGGGCCTTCCCAGAAGCCACATGTGACCACAACACCGTTCACCCCTGCCGCCTTCAACGAGGCAAATGCCTCGCGGTCAAAATGGCCGCATTGCAGCCCGTCAATAATTGTATTCATGCGTTGGTTTCCTGCGTTTCCTTACCATCTGATCCGATGAAGCTCACATCGGTGTCATCGTCATTGTCCTTGCGCCCGATCACCCGCCCGTCTTCCGTGACGATCACCGGGCCGGCATGGCGGCGTGATACGGCGGAATCCGGCAAGAGAGCGGTCTGCGCCAATTCATAGATCCGCCACCATTGTGGCGCGGGAACCGTGCAGCCATCCTGCATCAACCGGTCGAGGACCGGATCGCCCGGGTCACGCCGGCTTGCGGATATCAACATGCCCTTGACGGTAATCGCCAGACCCGCCCGCGCACCCAGCCCCTCGGCGATCTTCAGTTCCCCGGGATCGGTCACATTGGCCACTTCGATACGTTCCACGCCCTCCAGTTGCAGCAGGTCAATCACGCTTGGCACCACGCACCAGGCATGTTGGCCACCCGCATCCAGACGCCCGCCATCATCCGAAAGCGACAGACGGGTCATATTGGCTTCTTTCAGGCCGTCCAGCCGCTGCTCCAGCAAGGCAAACCCACCCAGCCCCATGCTTTCGGAATACATGACCACATCCGTGATCATCAGGGCAAAGCCCTTGGGCAATGCAGTCAGTGACAGGATGCGTTCGCTCATCAGGCGCATTTCGCGGGGCATCACACACAGGGTTTCGGGCGTCGTCATTGAACAGGCTCCTCGGGGTAAAACCAGCCTTCTCCGCGGCCCGCGCGGATATCATCGCGCGTAGGGGCACCATGAAACAGCACACCGCGCAGATTGCGGTTCAGGAAATCGCGGGTCTTGTCGATTCCGTGGAAGGCGACATTCATCAGGCGCACCAGATGAATCGGAATAAAACTGCCGGAATTGATATTGGCCAGCGGCGTGTGAAGATGCATGTCACGCAGCCCCTGCACCCGCGCCACCAACAACCTGTGTTCCGGATGGGCCAACAGAAAATGCGCCATCGTCCTGTCCCCGGGTACCGCCGCCAGATCATGGCGCAGCCGCTGCATCTCACCGGGCAGGTCCAGCCCCAGGTCGCGCGCATCGGGCACCTCGACGCGCAACCCGCGCCGGGGTTCCTCCGCCGTTTCGGATTTATACCAGACGAAATCCTGCGCATCCGGTGCGGACATGTCCATATCCAGCGCCCAGCGGTAATTTTCATCGATCAACGCCGTCAGGGCTTTTGTGGACATGGTGGCATCGACGGTAAACTCATCCTGCCCCTCGACCGAGGCCAGCAGGGTATCGACGGTCTCCGGTACCAGTTCTATCAGCAGTGACAGGAAGGTTTCCTGCGTTTCAGGCGTAACCCGCGCCCCGGCAATCCTTACGATGGCATCAAGCGGAAAGGTCTCCACCCTACCTTCGATGGATCCCTTGTCGCGCAATTCTTCCAGAAGCGGCAGCAGCCCGCGTAATTCCTGCGCAACCTCGGCGCTGGAGGTGAAGGTTTCATACACCATCCGGTCCTGTTCACGAAACAGCGCGGCGCGTTTGGTCAGTGCAATCAGTTCCGCGATCCGCGGATCCCTCTGCCCAAGTTCCAGACCACGGGCAGCGGCAATGGCGCCTTCGCGCGCGGCCATCCAGGCATGGATCAGGCGGGGATGTTTCTGGATGAAAAAGATCAGGCCCAGCGCAGACCCGTTGCCAACCCCCAGATAGCGACGGATCGCCGGATCCAGCGGCACGGCCCTGTCCGACCGCAGCCTGGCCAGATGTTCAACCAGATCGCAGGAAAATTCCCGCATCAGATAGGCCACCAGTATCTGCGCCTCCAGCACCCCGCCAAGCGCATGATCCGCCCCAAGGGAGGGAAAGGACCGGGTGCCAAAGGTGCCATTGCCATCAAGGCCGGTATTCCGCATCAGATAGCAGATGGAATTGAGATCCCCGATTGCAGGCTGGCGGCCATCCGCCAGTGCCGCAAGCGTGGCATCAAAAGCCCGCATGGACCGGTTGCAGCGACACCAGATCAGGGCATTGCTTGTGGCGCGGCCGCGATAAAGCAGCGGCAGGTTCCGGCGAGCCGATTCAATATCCTCCTCGGTGGCGGGGCCTTCATTCAGGGTTCCCTTCATGTCCCAGGCCCGCCCGATGATCCGTCCGGTACGGCCCTCGCTGCGCGGTGGATAGGAAAAAGCGATAAAGCTGAATTCCTGATCACCCGCCTTTATCGAATAGACAATGGTCCCTTCGGCCTGGGCATCAACATCGAAACGTTCGATCGATATGTCCCAGCGTTCACGGATCATCCGGGCCATGAATGATCTGGTGCCGCTGATCCGGCTGGGCTGCATCACCGCCAGCCGTTCAGGCTGCATGATTTCCTGCCAGTCGCGCGGCATCGGACGACCAGCGGTATCAGTCGAAGTCTCGGTCATGTCGGGGAAGTCCTGCTTCTTGTTTCGGAATCGATATTCTGGAGCATGCGCGAAATCTCTGTGGCGGCAGCCTGCAAGGGCGCTTCGAAACGAGCCAGATCGAAACGATATTCGGGGGCCACGACCGAAACCGCAGCGGTGCAGCAGCCATGGACATCCCGCACCGGCGCGGCCATTGCCTTGACGCCATTGCCCGAATAGCCGCTGGACAGCGCATAACCCACATCGCGTATCCTGTTCAGCACCGCCTCCTGCGGCAGGGGCGCACCACCCCGACGCAACCGCGCCAGGGTCGTCTCATCACCAAAGGCAACATGCACCCGGCCCGAAGCGGATCCTTCAAGATCAAGATATGTCCCGATCGCCTGGGTGGCGCGCAGCAGGCTTTCGGATTCCACCCGCGCGACGATACATGGCCGCCCCCGGTCAAGAACCGAAAGCGATGCGGTTTCCCCGACGGTCGACATCAGCCGGTTAAGCGCCGGATCCGCCCTTATGCCCAGATCGGCCTGTTCCGTGGCGGCGGCAGCCAACCGCAATGGCAGCAGGCTGAGCCGGTAACGACCCAGATCATCCTGTTCAAGCCAGCCGGCCTCAATCAGGGTAAACAGCCGTTGATAAGCAGTTGCCCGCGACAGGTTGAGCGCCCTTGCGACCTGGCTCAACCGTTGGGGCTGCGCCTGCCCTGCAAAGAATTCCACTATCTCAAGCGTCCGCAAGACGGTCGACAGCGGCCTGACGCCCGACCTCCCTTCATGTATTCTATTTGAATACTTTGTATCCATAATAAATATAATGCCGAACCACGCCCCGACCTGTCAAATGAAAATATCGACGGATCACCCCGTCCGGCCAATCGCGCAAAAGCCGCGGGACATTCATCCGTTTCAACCCGCCCGG
>JBKEDF010000085.1:0-6420 GCA_047975325.1 Pseudorhodobacter sp.
CTTCCACCAAGGCAACCAACCGAAACAAACAACGCTGCGTCCCCGTCTCGGTGAAGCGCTGTTTAGGACCACAAACAAAAACACACAAGACCAAAAAACAACAAAACATAAAGTTTCTGCATTTGCTTCGAAAGTTACGCAAAATCTGGTAGTCAGGGAAATTATCGGCACAATTTCAAACATGATACGGCAGCAAAATGCCGGATATTCTAATTGGCCGGAACGGAAGCGATGCGCTGCTTGCGGCGGCGCCACGTGAATCGCACCAAAAGCAGCAGGATGACGGCCCCAAGATAGAGAATCGGCTCCGGTGGCCAGGCCTTTACCAGCCAGAGATAATGAATCGCCCCGGCCAGGGCCGCGAGATAGGTCAGGCGATGCAGCCTTTGCCAGGCTGCCGCCCCCATGCGCCGCACCGCCCCGTTATTGGAAGTCAGCGCCAGGGGCACCATCAGCAGAAATCCCGCCATGCCCATGGTGATATAGGGTCGTTTGAGGATATCCGTTCCGATTTCCGCCCAGCGAAATTGCAGATCGAGCGTGATCCAGACCAGCAGATGCAGAAAGACATAGCCAAAGGCCACCAACCCGATGGCGCGACGAAAACGGATCAGGTTCACCCCGCCCCAGCGTCGCAACGGCGTGACGCAAAGCCCGGCTATGATCCACTGCAGACCCCACAGGCCAAGTGAATGTTCGATTCGCTTCACGGGGTCGACCCCAAGCGCGCCGGTATTGAGCTGCCAGATCAACCAGAATACCGGCAGCACCCCCCCGACATAGATCCATCCCGGCCGGATCCGCCTTGTCCAGCCATTTATCCATCCCGACAGCATCAGTAATCCTTCGCAAGATCCTGCCCGGCATAAAGATCGGCGACATATTCACCGTAGCCATTGAACAGCTGTGTATCGATCCGCCCGGCAAAGATCGAAGACCCCACACGCCTTTCGCTTGCCTGGCTCCAGCGCGGGTGATCCACCTTCGGGTTCACATTGGCGTAAAACCCGTATTCATTCGACTGCAGGTAATTCCAGGTGGTTCCCGGCATCTTGTCCGTCAGGGTGATCTGCACGATCGATTTGATGGATTTGAAACCGTATTTCCATGGCACGACCAGACGCAGCGGGGCGCCATTCTGTTTGGGCAGTTCTTCCCCGTAAAGCCCTGTCGCCAGGATCGTCAGCGGGTTCATCGCCTCATCGATCCGCAGCCCTTCGCGATAGGGCCAGTTCATTCCGGGATTGCGCTGGCCGGGCATCTCCTCCGGTCGCATCACGGTGTGGAAGGCCACGAATTTCGCGGAAGGCTGCACCCCTACCCGATTGAGCAGTACCGAAAGTTCAAAGCCGATCCAGGGGATGATCATCGACCAGGCTTCGACACAACGCAGCCGGTAGATGCGTTCTTCCAGATCGACACCTTTCAGGATATCGGCCAGATCGTAATCACCGGGCTTGTCCACCATCCCATCGATCCTGACGGACCAGGGATCGGTGGTAAATCCGCCCGAATGGCGTTTCGGGTCCATCTTGTCGAACCCGAATTCGTAAAAGTTATTGTAACTGGAAATTTCTTCCAGCGTATTGGGTTCCTCATCGGTGGAATAGGCGCTCGGCTTTGCCTGAAGCCTGGCCAATGCCGGGGTCGCGAGAGGAACGGCAAGGGAAGCCGCAGCACCAAACATCAATTCGCGCCGTCTCAGCCAGGCCTTGTGTGGCGTTACCGCCGACCAGCCCAGATCCCCCTTGAAACCTTTATGCATGGATTGTCTCCCGCTTGCATCATCCTGTTCGTTCGCCGGATCTTAACGGATTGAAGCCGGAAAAGATGACTCACGTTTGCGGGAAGACGGTAAAATTCGATGCCGGAATTGTCATCCATTGCAGCATGGCCACGGCCCTTGCCATGTATCGGCCCCGCAAATCCTGGGAAACATGCCGGAAAAGTATGTTTGAAACGATAAACGCGGCTTCTATGATATTTTCAACATGCTAAGCTTGACCAACAAGCGCGTACAGGGAGGAATAATGATGAAAACGATGATCATGGCGCTGGCCATGGCAATGGTGGCATTTGCCGCCCAGGCCCAGCCGATCTCGATCGGAACAAATCCACAAGGTTCGTTAACCTATACATCCGGTTCCGTTCTGGCCGATGTGGTAGGCGATGCGCTGGGGGAATCTTTTACGGTGGTCCCATTGGGCGGGCCAACGGCACTTGTTCCCGCGATGATCGATGGTGAGTTCCAGTTTTCCTTCGCCAACGTCACCGCCATTGCCGATGCGATGGAAGGAAGGGGTGCCTTCGACGGCCGCCCACAGCCCGATGTCCGGCTGGTCGCGGCACTGTATCCTCTGCGCCTGGGTGTCATCGTTCGCGACGATTCCGGTATCAACAGCGTTGAGGACCTCAGGGGCAAACGTATCGCATCGGAATATTCATCCCAGCGCAATCTTTCCTTCTATCAGTCGACCATCCTTGCCATGGCCGGGATGAATTATGATGACGTCACCCCCGTTCCGGTGCAAAGCGGCGCACAAGCCGTGGATGACCTGATCGACGGACAGCTTGACGGGACAATCTTTTCGGTCGGGTCGGGCATCGTCGCCAAGGCGGATGCCAGTATTGGTGTACGCTTCCTGTCCCTGCCCGACAATGCGGAGGCCGCAAAGGTTCTGGGTGAGAATCACGGTGGCGCAAAAGTTGCGCTGCTGCCCGATGGCACCACCTCCGGCATCCGGGGCGATACGAATATCATCGCCGCCCCCATGGTTCTGGTAACCTCTGCCGATGCCGATGATGAAACGATCAGAAAGGTTGTCGCGGCTGTGGCCGACAACCTGCCGAAACTGGCCGAGGGGCAATCGAACTTTTCCCAGATGACGCGCGAAGGCATGGCCGATAGCAGCCTGCCGGTGCCCTATCATGACGCGGCCAGGGTCTGGTTCGAAGAAAACGGCCTCTGGAAGTAAGGCCAACCCGGTCGCCCCTTTTGGCAGGGCGCGGCCCCTTCCCCCCATTCACGACAGACAGGATCGCCCATGACCCGGACGATGATAGTCAGGATTCTCGGAACCTTGATGGTGCTGACCTCAATTTTATGGGCCCTCAATGTGCAGCGATATCTCGGGCTGAATCTCTATAAGGGACAGTTTCTTTATTTTCTGGTCGCGCTATCGGCCCTGGTGATCTTCATCCGGCATCCGTTCAATCCCAATCGCCCACAGTTTTCGCGACTGATCGATTGGCCGTTATGCGGGCTAGGGGTTATTGCGGTTTTCTATACGATCTTTGCCTTTCCCAAGCTGCTCGACGATGCAAGCTTCCGCGATTATTCAACAATGGGGGCGGCGGTCGGTGCCATCATCATCGCAATGTTGATCGAGGGCGTGAGGCGCACGGCGGGGGCGGCACTGGCAATCATCGTCCTTTGCGCCATCCTGATTGCGGTTTTCGCGCAATACCTGCCCGCCCCACTGACGGGTCGTGCCTTCCGTCCACAGGCCTTCCTTTATCAGATGGCCTATCAGGACGGAAACATCCTCGGCGCACCGCTTTCCATCGTGGGAACAGTGGTCATTGCCTATATCCTGATGGGATCCGTGCTGCAGGCCTCCGGCGGCGGAAATTTCTTTTCCGATCTTGCTGCCGCCATCATGGGATCCTCGCGCGGTGGTTCCGCCAAGATCGCGGTGACGGCCTCAGGGTTCTTCGGCGCGATTTCGGGATCGGCGGTTTCCAATGTGGTTTCCACCGGAATGATCACGATCCCCCTGATGCGCAAGGCCGGGTATCGGACCACCACCGCCGCAGGGCTTGAGGCCGTTGCCTCAACCGGGGGGCAGCTTGTACCACCAGTGATGGGTGCAGCGGCCTTCCTGATGGCCGTGGTGGCCGAGGTGGATTATTCCGTGGTTGTCGTGGCTTCGATCATCCCGGCCTTTCTCTACTATCTTGGCCTCTTCCTGCAGATCGACCTGATCGCCGCCCGGGACAATATTCGCGGCGAAAGATCCGAAGGGCTGACCGTCCGGAACGAATTGCGCCATGGCTGGGTCTTCCTTCTGCCCTTCGTGGTGCTGATCTACGGTCTTTTCGCCCTGATCTGGAGACCGGAATTCGCAGCTCTGGCCGCGACTGCCGCAATGATCATCGCCTTGCTGATCTTCGGCTTTCGCGGCAGACGCCCAACGCCCAAGACCTTTGCCGAAGCGATGGGCGGGACGGCGGATGCCTCCGTTTCCATCATCTTCATCGCCGCCGCGGCAGGGATCGTGATCGGGGCGCTCAATTCCTCAGGGGTGCTTTTCAACATCACCGAGGCGATCATCGATATCGGCGGGCGGAACCTGCCGATCCTGCTGGCGCTTTCGGCGGTACTTTGCATCATCCTTGGCATGGGAATGCCGACGGTCGGGGTTTATGCGCTGCTGTCCACTCTGGTCGCAGCCCCCCTGGTCGAACTGGGTATCGAAAAGGTTTCCGCCCATCTTTTCGTCCTTTATTTCGGAATGATGTCGATGATCACGCCGCCAGTGGCCGTTGCCTCCTTTGCGGCGGCGGCAATTGCACGAACCGGGCCAATGGCAACCGGTTTTCGTGCGATGCGACTGGGCTGGTCGGCCTATGTCATCCCCTTCCTCTTCGTTCTCGATCCCGCGCTGGTGCTGAACGGATCGTTCCTGGAAATCGCCGAAGCCCTGCTGCGCACCTGCGTGGGGATCTGGTTTGTTACCGCCGCGGTTGTCAGGCAATCCTTCGCCCCGCTCCTTGGTGTCCGGCGATGGGCCTTCTTCGCACTTGGGCTGGCATTGATGATCCCGGATCATCTGATCCCGGGGGGAATGATTTCGGCTCTGGTGATCCTGGCAATCGGCATTATCGTGATCATGTTCGACTACAGTACGACACGCAAGACAGACGGATCCCCGGCATGACACGTGCGCCAAATTTCATCCTCTTCATCACCGATCAGCTTCGCGCGGATTTTCTGGGCTGTTACGGCCATCCGCAGGTGCAAACCCCGAATATCGACGATCTTGCCGCCAAAGGGCTGGCCTTTGACCGTTTCTATGTCGCAAGCCCGGTCTGCATGCCCAATCGCGCAAGCCTGATGACCGGGCGCATGCCCTCGGTCAGCGGGGTTCGGGCAAATGGCATTCCGCTGGCACGTGACCGGGTCACATTCGTGGATCTTCTGCGCGCCGCCGGATATCAGACCGCGCTTTGCGGCAAAAGCCACTTGCAAAATTTCACCGGCCGCCCCCCCGTTCTTCCCGAAACCGCATCTGCAACCGCCACCCCGCCGCCCGGGGATCTTGCCCAGGCACGGCGCGGGACGCTTGACGATGCCTGGCACGGGCAGGAAGATCCGGCCCACTGGAACGAAGCCGACGGGGTTTCGACCCCCTTTTACGGTTTTGACAGGGTGGATCTGACCACGGGCCATGGCGACGACATTCATGGAAGCTACCGTCGCTGGCTGCTGGAACGCGACGCCGGAGCCGCAGAAAAAATCGGCGCGGACCATCAGCTTGCCCATGATTATTCCTGCCCGCAGGCCGTGCGCACAGCCTTGCCGGAGGATCTTTATTCCACCTCCTATATCGCCGAATGTGCCGGGGATTTCCTGTCAAACGCTGATCCGGACCGGCCCTTTTTCCTGATGGTTTCCTTTCCCGATCCACATCATCCCTTCAATCCGCCGGGACGATACTGGGATATGTATGACCCGGATAACATGCCCCTGCCCGAAGCCTTTTCGCGCAATGACTGGACCCCGCCCGCCACGGTACGGGGCCTTCTGGAACAACGCACAGAGGGGGGCGCCAACCTGCAAGGCATGAACACATTCGGCTGTTCAGCCCGTGAGGCGCAGGAGGCCCGCGCCCTGACCTGCGGTATGATCACCATGATCGACGACGCCATAGGCCGGGTCCGTCATACCCTGACCGAAACCGGGCAGGCGGAGGATACAGTCATCCTTTTCACCTCCGATCACGGCGATAACCTGGGGGACCACCGACTATTGCTGAAAGGCGCGGAATGTTATGAACAGGTCACACGGGTGCCGTTCATCTGGACCGACCCACAAGCCCATGCGGCGGGGGACCGAACGGATCGCATCGGCCAGACCCACGATATTGGCGCGGCAATCCTCGCCCGGGCCGGACTTGCCCCCTTCAGCGGCTTTCAGGGCCAGGATGTCGTCTCGGGCCCGGGGCGCGATGCCGCACTGATCCAATACGAACATCAACGCATACATCCCGGCCTTGGTCGTCCGCCACGCCTGCGTGCGCTGCGAACCGATCGGTATCGGATCACGATCTATGACGGGGTTTCAGAAGGTGAACTTTACGATCTTGAAACCGATCCCGGTGAATTTGAAAACCTGTGGAACAAGCCCGAAGCCGCAAC
>JBKEDF010000098.1:0-85401 GCA_047975325.1 Pseudorhodobacter sp.
GATCCGGGCATCAAGTCTCCGGCGAACCCGTTTGCGGTGTTCCCCTATCCAAAATAATGCGGCAACAAAATAATGTTGACTAGTATGACAGTTTAGGTACAGGGTAGCGGTGAAATAAAAGTGCGTGAAATGATCACTGCTGATATCGCAACCTCGGATCGTCTGGATGCAGCATCGGCCGTCGGCCCGCAGCTCTTCCGGCTGTTACGTCAGAGAATCATCTGTGGCGAACTCGTCCCGGGTGTTCGCCTGTCCGAAGTAGACATTGCCGCCCATTATGGAACCAGCCGTCAGCCCGTACGCGAGTCTTTCATCAGGCTTGCCGAAGCTTCGCTGATCGAGGTTCGTCCGCAGCGCGGCAGCTTTGTCAGCCGCATCGACAAAACCGCCGTGCTGGCCGCGCAATTCGTGCGAGAGGCGGTTGAGGCCGATATCGTGCGTCGGGTGATGTTGCAGGTCAACACGGCTTCGCTGCGCGATCTGGATGACATCCTGACGGCGCAACGTGAGGCAACAACAGACCAGAACCCCCAGCCCTTCATGGCGCTGGATGAGGAATTCCATCGCAAACTGGCTGAAATCGCCGGGCAAGGGGCAGGCTGGTATATCCTCCAGCCGCTCAAGACCCAGATGGATCGGGTCCGGCACCTGAGCGCACAGCAGTTTCCGCGCCAGGCGCTGGTTCAACAACATAAGCAAATCGTCGACGCCATTCGGTCGGGGGATGTTTTGGCGGCAGAGCAGAACATGCGGCTGCATCTGCGCCAGATCCTTGAGGATGTACCGACGGTTGCGGCAGCGCTTCCTCATTATTTCAAATCAGAGGAGGGATAACGATTTCATTGTTATCCCCTGATCGTTTGTTACCAGTGTAAACGCATGAAATTGGCTATCACCAACCTTGGGTTGGCACAAAGCTGGTGGCCTGATCAGGCGATGCCATCCGGCACGCAATTTAACCTCGTGGCGGGACAATCAAGGGAGAGAGAAATGACCAAACCGACCTGTACACTACCAAGGCGCAACCTGTTGAAACTGGGTGGCGCAGCCCTGGCCGCGCCGATGCTGATGCGCGCAGCCTGGGCGCAGGAGAAGTTTACCTGCAAGCTGGCGCATTCCGAGGCAATCGGCTCGCCCTTTACCAATGCCTTCGACAAATGGACGACTATCCTGAACGAACGCAGCGAGGGGCGCATTGACGCGCAGCATTTCCCGGCCAGTCAGTTGGGCGGCTTGGCGCAGCTTCTTGAGATGAGCCGCATCGGCACCATCCAGGTAACAGCGGCAGGCCCCGACAGTGAAGAGGCCATCGCACCCGAAATCGCGGCGACCGCCGGGGCTCCGGGCTTTATCTACAAGAACGAGGCCCATGTGGACGCGGTGCTACAGGGTGATATCGGTGAGGAAGTCAGCCGCATCGCCCGCGAAAAGACCGGGGTGGAATTTGTCGCCTATGGCGAGGTCGGCTTTCGCCATCTGCTGACAAAGGTGCCGGTAACCGATCTGGACAGCCTTCAGGGGGTCAAGCTGCGGGTGCCCGAGGTACGCATTTGGGTCGACTTCTGGAAAACTCTGGGCGCCAATCCAACACCGCTGCCTTATTCCGAGCAATATTCGGCACTATCCACCGGGGTGATCGACGGGCTGGATTCGGACTATTTCTCAATCCTCGGGTTCAAATGGCATGAACAGGCAGTCAATATTCTGCCCTCTTATCACTGGTTCCTGCCCAAGGCGATCCGGATGAACGCCGCCTGGCTGGACAGCCTGCCGGCTGACCTGCAAGAACTTTGCCGGAGTTCTGCCAAGGAGGTCTTCGCCGAACAACGGACCATCAACCGCGCCGGGGCGGACCAGGCGCTTGAGGATCTCAAGGCCGTCGGCTGCGTCGTGCATCCTTTCCCGGAGGAGGAAAAAGCCCGCTGGGAAGAAAAGACTGCAGGCCTGTTCGACAGCTTTGGCTCTGTCAGCCCCGCAACCGCCGAGATGATCGCGAAAATCCGCGCGCTTGGCTAATGGAAAATTCCTGCCCTGGCCGGATATGGCCGGGGCAGTGAATTCCTGAAGAGGAATGGCAGTGAACGACGCTACGATGCCCCACGCCACCCCCGGCGATGCCTGTCTTGTCCCGCAGCCCTATCGCCTGCTGGGTCGGGCGATTGAGACCGCCTCCGTGTTGCTGATGCTGATCGCAACCTCGGTTGTCGTCCTGCAGGTCTTTTGTCGCTATGTACTGAACGCCTCGCTGCCCTGGCCGGAGGAGGCGGCGCAGTTCCTGTTTGTCTGGGCGGTTTTCCTGGGCATGGCACTGCTCAGCTTTCGTAACCGCCACATAGCAATTTCGCTTTTTGTCTCGCAGATGTCCGAACGGGCGCAGGCCTGGCATGCGGTATTCCTGCGCGTGATCAGCGTGATCGCCTGTGTCATCCTCGTGATCCATGGCATTGATTTCATGAACCGGGCCCTTCAGGTACTGCCAGCGCTGCGTGTGCCCCTGAAATATCTGTTCATGGCCGTGCCGGTTGGCGGCGCCCTCACCCTGGTGTTCATGAGCGCCCCGCTGCCCGGCCAGTCATGGTGGAGCGGGCTGGCCACAATCGCCGCAGGCATTGCCGGATATTTCCTCTTGCGCTTCGGAGGTTCGACATTCTTCGGAGAAGCCAGCAGCACGACCATCCTGATGGTGGTCGCGCTGCTGCTGATCTTTGCCGAGGTGCCAATCGTCTACGCGCTGGTTGTCGGCTCCTTTGCCGGCCTGACTCCGTTGCCGCCGTTGATGCTGGTCACGATTACACAGAATATGTCGGGAGCGCTAAATTCCTTTACCCTGCTGGCGATCCCCTTCTTCATTCTTGCCGCCGCCGTGATGAACGCGGGCGGGATCACGGTACGGATCGTTGATCTGGCCTCACATCTCGTCGGGCATTTCCGGGGCGGGCTGGGACAGGCAAATATCGTGACCAATGTGATGCTGGCCGGGGTCTCCGGGTCGTCAACCGCCGATGCCTCGGCCACGGCAAAACTGCTGGTCCCACAGATGGAACGGCATGGATATGACCGCAGTTTCAGTTGCGCGCTGACCGCTGCCGCCTCAACGCTGGCCAACATGATCCCGCCGGGGCTGGGGCTGATCATCTACGCCGCGCTGGCTTCGGTTTCGGTAGGGGCGCTGTTCGTCGGCACTATCCTGCCGGGGATCCTGGTCGCACTGGGGCTGTCCTTCGTGGTCTGGGTGATTTCGATCCGGCGCGGCTATGGCGGGCAAAAAACCCGCTCGACCGGGACAGAACGCTGGCGGTCCTTCTGGCTGGCCACCCCCGCGCTTTGCCTGCCGGTCATGATCGTGGGCGGTGTGCGCTTTGGCATCTTCACCGCGACCGAGGCCGGGGCTGTCGCCTTTGTCTTTGCCCTGTTCTGCGGGGCGCTGATCTACCGGGGCCTTAGCGCCGCCAACCTGACCGAAGCCTTTCGCGATGCCGCAGAGGATACCGTGGCGGTAGCAGTCATCATTGCCGCCGCATCACCCTTTGCCTGGATCCTGACCTTTGAACAGGCCCCGCAAAAGATTGCCGCATGGCTGGGCGGGCTGACCGGGAATGCATTTTACCTGCTGCTTCTGATCAACCTTTTCCTGCTTTTTGTGGGGCTTTTCATCGAGATGATCGCGGCACTGGTCATCCTGGTGCCGATCCTGGTTCCCGTGGTTGTTGCGGCGGGTGTGGATCCACTGCAATTCGGCATCATCATGGTGATGAACCTTGTCATCGGCGCGTTGACACCGCCACTGGGGGTGCTGGCCTTTACCACCGCGCGCGTGGGCGGCGCGCCATCCTCAGCAGTATTCCGCGCCATCCTGCCCTTTATCGCCATGCAACTGGTCATTCTTGTTCTGGTAACTCTGGTCCCGCAAATCACACTCCTGCCAATCCGGTGGTTCGGCCCCTGAGGATAAGGGCAGGGCCGGGAAGTTCGGCACTGACAAACCTGCAATAGGCTGAAAACACACGGCTTTATTTTCCAGCCTCTGCAATGGCGGGGCGAATGGTGCGGGCCAGTTCCTGTTTGGTGATTGGCCCGGCAAAGCGCAGGACGACCTTGCCTTCCCCGTCAATCACATAGGTTTCCGGCACGCCATAGACGCCCCAGTTGATCGCCATCCGCCCCTGATCAGCACCGATGGCAACGAAGGGATTGCCAAGTTCTTCCAGAAATCCCAGGCCCTTGGCCTCATCGTCCTTGTAGTTCACCCCATAGATCGCAACCCCTTCATCCGCCAGCGTTTCAAGCTGGGGATGTTCGGCCCGGCAGGGGGCGCACCAGCTGGCCCAGAAATTGACCAGCTTCACCCCCGGTTGCCGAAGTGTGGCATCGTCAAAACCGGGATCTTCTCCGAACGCGGTCAATTCCACCGCCGGGGCGGGCCGACCCACCAGTGTGGAAGGCAATGCATCGGGATCCTCCCGGTTCATTCCAAAGGCGAAAAGTGCTGCCAATCCGGCAAAAAGTACGGGTGGCAAGATCATCAGCGGCTTAACCATCGCGCAGCCCCTTCTCACGGGCTTCAAGTTCGGCCAAGGCGCGGCGCATCCGCAGGCTTTGCCAGAGGCTAACCACCACAAGTATCGCGATCAGGCCAATGGCGGCCGCATAGGACCCCAGGACAGCATTGGCATATTTCCCCAGATCGGGCATCAGGCCATCCTTTCCCGCGCCAGCAGCACCGACAGCCTGCGCGACCGGATCTCCGTCCGTGTCCGTAACAGCACCAGTGCCAGAAACAGCAATATAAACCCCGCAATACAGACAAGCAGCGGAAACCAGAAGACATCGGCCACGTTTTCCTCCTGATCAAGCGAAAGGCTCGCCCCCTGATGCAGGCCCTGGTTCCAGAAATTCACCGCATAGCGCGACAGTACGGCAAAAACCGACCCGACCATGCACAGCACGCTTGTCAGATCCGCCGCCGTATCGGGATCCTCCACCGCCGACCAGAGCGCGATATAACCCAGATAGAACAGCATCAGGATCAGGAAAGAGGTCAGGCGCGGATCCCAGGCCCACCAGGTCCCCCACATCGGCTGCCCCCAAAGCGCACCGGTCGCCAGCGCAATCAGCGTGAAGGTTAGCCCCACGGGGCCAGCGGCCTTTGCCGCCAATGCCGATACGTGATGCCGCCGGATCAGCCAGATCAGCGAAGCAACCAGCATCATCGCCCAGGCATTGATCGCCATCATCGCCGCAGGCACATGAAGATAGATAATCTTGACGGTAGACCCCTGCCGGTAATCATCGGGGGTGAAGAAGAACCCCCAGGACAGTCCCACCAGCAGGCAAACCGGCGCCCCGCCCGCAAGCCAGGGCAGAAGGCGACCCGAGAGCGCCATGAATTTCCGTGGATTGGCATATTCCCAAAGCGACATGGCGGTTAGCTAGGCCCTTCGTGGTAATGCTGCAAGTCAAACATCGGCGCCTCACCGCAGGTTGATGCGAATTGCCGCAGCCGCCGCAAAGGGCAAAAGCGCCAGCGACCCCAGCGTGATCGCCGCCAAAAAAGCAAGCGGGGTGGCAAGCGCCTCCCCCGTCGTTCCACGCTTTACGATCTCGGCCCCGAAAATCAGCGTCGGCACGTAAAGCGGCAGGACCAGCAGCGACAACAAAAGCCCCCCCCTTTTCAGCCCGACAACCAGCGCGGCCCCAAATGCCCCGATTGCCGAAAGCGCGGGCGTTCCGATCAGCAAAGACAGGAGCAACCAGGGATATCCCGACCATGGCAGATTCAGAAGAAGCGCGAGGATCGGCGAAACCAACGTCAGCGGCAGCCCCGTCACAAGCCAATGCGCCATGGCCTTCACCCCCGCCACGGCCTCCAGCGGAACTGGTGCAGTGGCCAGAAGCTCCAGCGAGCCATCTTCGAAATCCAGTGCGAAAATCCTGTCAAGTGACAGCAGGCAGGACAATAACGCCCCCACCCAGAGGATCCCCGGCGCGATCAGGGCCAGCGTCGTACCTTCCGGCCCGACACCAAGCGGAACCAGCACCGCAACCAACAGGAAAAAGGCAAGGCCAAGGCCAAAACCACCCCCGGCCCTTATCGAAAGCCGCAAATCCCGGATCAGGAGCGCAATCACTGGAAGGCCTCATCAAAACCGGCACCTGCCCGCGCAGGCCGGAACCCGGCGCGAAAAGGCGAAAGATCAAGGAGTTCTGCCTCCGGCAGGCCCAGATCGATATGGGTCGTCATTACAACCGCTCCCCCCGTCGCCAGATGGTCGCGGATCACCGTCATGAAAATCGCAACCGAAGCCCGATCAAGTGAAACCGTCGGTTCATCCAGAACCCAAAGCCCCCGCCCCGTAACCAAAAGCCGCGCGAGGCCCAGGCGACGTTTCTGCCCCGCCGACAGATCCGCCGCGCGCCGCGTGCGCAACGGGGTCAGGTCCATCCGGTCCATGGCCGCTGTGATATCGCCACCGCCATGAATCGCAGCCCAGAAGGACAGGTTTTCGGCAACGCTCAGCATCGCCTTTGTCCCATCCGCATGACCGGCATAGGCGATGCTTTCGGCTTCGGCCTCAATCCGACCGGCAAGGGGCGGCTGAAGCCCTGCCACCGTGCGCAGAAGCGTCGTCTTACCCACCCCGTTCGGCCCTTGCAGGATCAGGGCCCGACCCGGGGCAAGCACGAAGCTTACCCCCTCCAACACGGCCATTCCGCCGCGCGCCACTGCCAGATCCGTCACCTTCATCATGCCAACAGCCCTAACGGAAGCCGCGCGTGGCGAAAAGGCCCAGCAATACCGTTACGGCCGAAGGCAACTGTCCCGGCTGCATCCATCACAGCGGGTCGATATCGCCTTCGGCCCGCTGGGCATGGAACCCGGCTACGAAAGCAGCCAGCCGCCCTGCCCCGATCGCATCGCGCAGACCCGCCATCAGATCCTGATAGTAATGCAGGTTGTGCCAGGTCAGCAGCATGGATCCGATAATTTCATCGGCGCGGATCACATGATGCAGATAGGCGCGGGAATAGTTGCGGCAGGCCGGGCAGCCACAGGCCTCATCCAGGGGGCGTGGGTCATCGCGATGGCGGGCATTGCGCAGATTGACCTGACCACGCCGGGTCCAGCCCTGTCCGGTACGCCCCGAACGTGAAGGCAGCACACAATCCATCATGTCGATACCGCGTTCCACCGCACCCACGATATCATCGGGCTTGCCCACCCCCATCAGATAGCGCGGCTTGTCTTCAGGCAGAAAGCCGGGCGCGTAATCCAGCACGGCGAACATTGCCTCCTGGCCCTCACCTACCGCGAGCCCGCCAACCGCATAGCCATCAAAACCGATCGATTTCAGGGCCTCAGCGGATTCTTCGCGCAGATCACGGTTTACCCCACCCTGCATGATCCCGAAAAGTGCATGCCCCGGCCTGTCCCCGAAGGCCGCACGCGACCGTTCCGCCCATCGCATCGAAAGCCGCATCGAAGAAGCAACCGCAGCCTCCGTGGCAGGCAAGGCCGGGCATTCGTCAAAACACATCACGATATCGGACCCCAGAAGCCGCTGGATTTCCATCGAACGTTCGGGGGTCAACATATGTTTGGAGCCATCGACATGGGAAGAAAACTGCACGCCTTCCTCGGTCAGCTTGCGCAGATTGGCGAGGCTCATCACCTGAAATCCCCCCGAATCGGTAAGGATCGGACGGTCCCAGTTCATGAACCTGTGCAACCCCCCCAATGCGGCGATCCGTTCCGCCGTGGGGCGCAACATCAGATGGTAGGTATTGCCCAGAAGGATATCCGCGCCCGTGGCGCGAACGCTGTCGGGCATCATCGCCTTGACGGTCGCCGCCGTTCCCACGGGCATGAAGGCGGGCGTGCGCACTTCCCCGCGCTGGGTACGGATGACCCCCTGCCGCGCCGCGCCATCCGTTGCCTTCACCTTGAATTCGAATTTCTGCACCATCGGATCCGTCCTCTTTCCGGCGCGCCCTTTTCGGCCTTCCGCCACGCTTTGCCAAGCCCGCAACGATGAAATAGCCCGCCTGTCCCTTGCACCCCACGGTTTTATGCTCCATCACTTCGAAGGACTCGGACGAGGCGCGCGCGCGCCTATCAGAAACGGATGCGGATATGCTCGACAGCGCGATGAAACCCGGCGAAGAATTTTCGGTGCGTGAAATCTTCGGTATTGATAGCGACATGAAGGTCAAGGGTTTTGCAGAACGCGGTGACCGCGTACCCGAGATCGATCAGACCTATAAATTCGATCCCGACACCACGCTCGCGATCCTGGCAGGGTTCGGTTACAATCGCCGGGTGATGATCCAGGGCTATCACGGTACCGGCAAATCCACCCATATCGAACAGGTCGCCGCGCGGCTGAACTGGCCCTGCGTGCGCGTCAACCTTGACAGTCACATTTCCCGGATCGACCTGATCGGCAAGGATGCAATCAAGCTGCGCGACGGCAAGCAGGTCACCGAATTTCATGAGGGCATCCTGCCCTGGGCATTGCGCAACCCTGTTGCCATCGTCTTTGATGAATATGATGCGGGCCGCGCCGATGTGATGTTCGTGATCCAGCGCGTTCTGGAACATGACGGAAAACTGACGCTGCTCGACCAGAATGAGATCATCACCCCACATCCCGCCTTCCGGCTTTTTGCAACGGCAAATACCGTGGGGCTGGGGGATACGACGGGGCTTTATCACGGGGTTCAACAGATCAACCAGGCACAGATGGACCGTTGGAGCCTCGTGGCCACGCTCAATTACCTGTCCCATGATGCCGAAACCGCGATCGTGCTGGCCAAGAACCCGCATTACAATACCGACAAGGGCCGCAAGACGATGTCGCAGATGGTGACCGTGGCCGATTTGACCCGTACAGCCTTCATGAATGGCGACCTTTCCACGGTGATGAGCCCGCGCACGGTGATCAACTGGGCGCAGAATGCACAGATCTTCCGTAATGTGGGCTATGCATTCCGGCTGACCTTCATGAACAAATGCGATGAACTGGAACGCCAGACGGTCGCCGAGTTTTACCAACGCTGTTTTGATGAGGAACTGCCCGAAAGCGCCGCTTCGATGGCGATGAAATGAACTTTGGCGGGCATGCTCCTTTGCCCGCCAAAGGCCCATGACAGGTTCGCGCCATGACCAAACCCGCCGACAACCCTGCCGATCCGTTCAAGAAAGCCCTGGCTGAGGCGACCAAGGTGATTGCCGACGACCCGGAGATGAATGTCTCCTATTCGGTGGATCCGCCCGGCATGAACAGCGAAGGCGTGCGCCTGCCTCAGGTCAGCCGCCGCATGACCCGCGACGAGGTGCTTCTGGCCCGGGGTACGGCCGATGCTTTCGCCTTGCGCCGGAAATTTCATGATGAAGGCGTGGCAGGACGCTACCGGCCCTCCGGCCAGCTTGCCCAGGATATCTATGAGGCAATGGACACCGCGCGCTGCGAAGCGGTCGGCGCGCGTTACATGCCCGGAACCGCAGGCAATATCGATGCGCGGATTGGTCATGAAGCCGATCGCAGGGGATATGGCCAGATTACCGATAGCTCGGAAGCCCCGCTTGCGGCGGCAGCGGGATATTTCGTGCGGCATCTGGCCACGGGGCGGGATCTGCCCGGCGGGGCAGGCAATGTGATGGAACTCTGGCGCGGTTTCATTGAGGAACAGGCCGGCGGGACGCTTGAAAACCTGCAGGATGTCCTGTCCGATCAGGCAGCCTTCGCACGGCTGGCACGGCAGGTGATTTCCGACCTGGGTTATGGCGATCAGCTTGGCGAAGACCCCGATGCCGATGATAGCGACGATCTTGACGATGAGGCGCAGGAGGAAGACGAGGATCCCGAAAGCACCGGGCAGGAAGAGGATGACAGCGACGAGGCCGATGCCACGCCTGAACAAAGCCAGGAAGACCAACAGGATGCCGCCCAGGCGGAAATGTCCACCGATGAAGACAGTGAGATGGAAGAGGGCGAAGAGGCTGAAATGCCCGAGGGTGAGCCCCCCCCCGAACCTCCCCCCCCTGCCCCGCATAGCGAGGCGGATCCGAATTACGGCGTCTACACAACCGACTTCGATGAGGAAATCCGCGCCGAGGATCTTGCCGAACCGGCGGAACTGGAACGGCTGCGCGCCTATCTTGACCAACAGCTGGAACCCCTGAAAGGGGCTGTGTCACGACTGGCCAACAAATTGCAGCGCCGTCTTCAGGCCCAGCAGAACCGCAGCTGGGAATTCGACCTTGAAGAAGGCACGCTTGATGCCGGTCGTCTGGCGCGCGTGGTTGCAAACCCGACCACGCCGCTTTCGTTCAAGGTGGAAAAGGACACCGAATTCCGCGATACCTGCGTAACGCTGCTTCTGGACAATTCCGGTTCAATGCGCGGAAGGCCGATCTCCATTGCCGCGATTTGTGCCGATGTGCTGGCACGGACGCTGGAACGCTGTTCCGTAAAGGTGGAGATCCTGGGCTTCACCACCCGCGCCTGGAAAGGCGGACAAAGCCGGGAACGCTGGCTTGCACAGGGCCGCGAACAACAGCCCGGGCGGCTCAATGATCTGCGCCATATCATCTACAAGGGGGCCGATGCCCCCTGGCGGCGCGCGCGGCCCAATCTCGGGCTGATGATGAAGGAAGGGCTGCTGAAGGAAAATATCGATGGCGAGGCCCTCGAATGGGCGCATCGGCGCATGCTGATGCGGCCCGAGGCCCGCCGGATCCTGATGGTGATTTCAGATGGCGCCCCCGTTGACGATTCGACGCTTTCGGTCAATCCGGCAAATTATCTGGAAAAACACCTGCGCGACGTGATCGCCATGGTGGAACGGAAAAAGGCGGTGGAACTGATCGCCATCGGTATCGGTCATGATGTCACACGCTATTACAATCGCGCCGTGACGATCACCGATGTGGAACAGCTTGCCGGGGCGATGACGGAACAGCTTGCGAGCCTTTTCGATACCGACCCACGCAAGCGCGCGCGTGTATTGGGAATGCGCAAGGCGGGGTAAGGGCGTTTGATGTTTCAGGATTTCGAAAGCCACGCCACCCCGGAACAGGGTCCGCCACGTTTGCAAAAGCTCCGCCAGAGGCTACGCGAAGCCGGGATCGACGGATTTATCGTTCCACGCGCAGACGCCCATCAGGGGGAATATGTGGCGCCCTGCGATGAACGGTTGCAATGGCTGACAGGCTTTACCGGGTCAGCCGGATTTTGCATCATCCTGCCGGATATTGCAGGCGTTTTCATCGATGGCCGCTATCGGGTTCAGGTCAAATCGCAAGTGGATTTGACAGCTTTTACACCCGTACACTGGCCCGAAACCCGGCCGGGGTCCTGGATTGCGGAAAACCTGGCCTCGGGAAAGGTGGGATATGACGCCTGGCTGCACACGGCCGAAGAAATTGACCGCCTTGAGGTATCACTTGAGAATTCTGATGTAACACTTTGTGATACTGATAACTTTCTTGATTTCATATGGGCAGACCGCCCAGACCCGCCCATGGCCGCAGCCTTTTCCCAGCCCGATCATCTGGCCGGGCGTAGCGCGCATGAAAAACGTGCCGACCTGGCGGATCTTCTGGCCAAGGCCGGACAGAAAGCCGCCATCATCACCCTGCCCGACAGCCTGTGCTGGCTGTTGAATATTCGTGGGGCTGATATTGCGCGCAATCCCGTCGTGCAGGGTTTTGCAATCCTGCATGATGACGGGCGGGTCGAAGTCTTTGCAGAGGAACGGAAGTTTGGCCCTGACATTCGCAACGCGCTTGGCACGGAGGTTTCCTTTCATCCCATGGCGCAGTTCCTTCCGGCCCTGCGGAATCTTGCAGGACCGGTGCGGGTGGATCGCGGCACCGCCCCCCTGGCGGTCAGCCAGGCATTGAAAGCTGCCGGAATTGCAGTCGAATGGGGCGATGATCCCTGCCGGCTGCCGAAGGCACGCAAGACCCCTGCCGAGATCGCCGCGACACGGCAGGCGCATCTGCGCGACGGGGCGGCGATGGTCGAATTTCTCTGCTGGCTCGATCGGGAGGCACCGAAAGGCGGACTGACCGAAATCGCCGTCGTTCAGGCGCTGGAAGGGTTCCGGCGCGATACCAACCAGCTTCGCGATATTTCCTTCGACACGATCTGCGGGGCCGGAGAACATGGCGCAATCGTCCACTACCGCGTCACAAGACAAACGGACCGGCCAGTCCGGCAGGGGGAACTGCTGCTTGTCGATAGCGGCGGGCAATATGTGGACGGCACAACCGATATCACCCGAACCATCGCAATCGGCAAAACCGGGGAGGAGGAAGCGGAATGCTATACCCGCGTGCTTCAGGGCATGATCGCAATGTCGCGGGCGCGATGGCCCAAGGGGCTTGCCGGGCGCGATCTGGATGCACTGGCACGGGCCCCCCTTTGGCAAACGGGGCGGGACTACGACCATGGCACCGGCCATGGGGTAGGTGCCTTCCTGTCCGTTCATGAAGGGCCGCAGCGGCTTTCGCGGATATCGCAGGTCGCACTGGAGCCGGGAATGATCCTGTCGAATGAGCCGGGATATTATCGCGAGGGCGCCTTCGGCATCCGCATCGAAAACCTGATCGTGGTGACGGAGGCACCGGCCTTGCCGGGTGGGGATACACATCGAACACAGCTTTGTTTCGAAACACTAAGCTTCGTACCGCTCGACCGGCGGCTGATTGCAACCAAATTGCTGTCAAATGAGGAACGCGCCTGGGTTGATACCTATCACGCCGAAACCCGCGCAAAACTGTCGAAAAACCTGTCGGCCGAAGCCGCACACTGGCTTGAAAAGGCAACGGCGCCCCTGTGAAGCTATCACGCGGCCTGGCTGCGGATCCGTTCGACCATGGCCCGTAACCCGTTGGAACGCTGTGCCGAAAGATGATCGTTAAGGCCCAGCCGTGCCAGTTCCGCCTCCGCATTCACGGCGCGCACTTCCGCAAGGGTCAATCCCGAATAAAGCGCATGCAGGATCGCAATCAACCCGCGTACGATCATCGCATCGCTGTCGCCCTGAAAATCGAAACGCGCCGTGGCCCCCTTTCCGGCAACAACCGGGCGCAGCCAGACCTGACTGGCACAGCCTTCGACCTTGGTTGCAGGGACGCGGAAAGCCTCATCCAGAGGCGGCATCGCCTTGCCCAGTTCAATGACATGACGGTAGCGATCTTCCCAGTCATCGAGGAAATCGAAGGTTTCAGCAATCTCTTCGAAGGCTTCGCTCGCCATCGCAGCTCTCCTCATACTTTCGGGCCGGTCTACGCCGCCAATCCGCCGAGGTCCAGCCACCGATACCAAGCAGCGCTTTTCAAACGCACCTGCATCGGATACCCAAGGAGCAGGAATTCAAGAGGAACCGGGGCGTATGAGCATGAAAACACCGCTGGTAACGGCAATCGCGATGGTGCTGATTCTGGGAGGCTGCGGCTTCGGCAGTTCGCGGCTCAATCCTTTCAACTGGTTCGGCGGGTCAACCGAAGTGGAAACCGTTGCCAGCGAGGAAGAGGGACCGCAGGATAATCGGCTTCTGGTGCAGCAGGTCACACAGATGGAGGTCGATCGCAACCAGACAGGCGCAATCATTCGTGCCACGGGCCTGCCACCGACCCAAGGCTATTGGGAGGCTGAACTCGTCCCCCGCCCGGTGGATGAAAACGGTGAACTGGTCTTTGATTTCCGGGTCTTCCCGCCGGTTACGCCACAGGCCGTATCCACCCAACAATCGCGGGAAATCACGGCGGGAGCCTTCCTGTCCAATATCAAGCTGCGCGACATCCGGCGGATTACCGTTCAGGGCGAAAGCAATGCCCGTTCAAGCAGCCGCCGGTAAGCGTTCGGGAACCACGAAAGGTCAGGCGACCTGCACCCTGCCCTGTTTCAGGGGCAGGGACACGCGGAACCCCACGTCGTTCCGCCCCGGCAGATAGGCAATCTCCCCACCGAGATTGGCCATCACCTCACGGCAGATGGCCAGCCCCAGCCCTGCCCCACCTGCACGATTCTGATCAGTAAGGCGCGCAAATTTTTCAAAGATCAGGGCCTGTTTTTCCTTGGGGATTCCAGATCCGTTATCGATGAAATCGACAAGCACATGCACGTGCTTCTGACGAACGACAATCCGCAACTCAGGTTCATCCGCATCGCAATATTTCCGGGCATTGGAAATCAGGTTGATAAAAACCTGGGTCAGGCGGTCGCTATCGGTGTGCAGGAAGATTTCCTCCTCCAGACGCTTGCGATGGATGGTGAAAATCCGTTCGGGCCGGATATGGCCTGCCGCGGCAAGGGCCCGGTCAATCATCTGGCGCAGGTTGGCAGTTTCAAGATTGAGCTGCACCGTCCCGCTTTCAAGAACCGACAGATCCAGAAGATCGTCCAAAAGGCGCGTCAGACGGATCGTTTCCTCATGGATGGTCCCGGCATAGCCCGTTGCCATCCCTTCGGGCAATTCGCCCTCCATCAGAATTTCTGAAAACGCGCGGATTGAGGTCATCGGGGTGCGCAATTCATGGCTGATCTGGCTGAGAAACGCGTCCTTTTGCACCGATAGCTGGGTAAGCTTGTCATTCGCCTCCCGCAATTGCCGGGCGGTTCGGGTCAGTTCCTCCTGCTGTGCTTCCAGCCGGGCCGAATATTCCATGATCTGCGCGGCCTCATCGGCCACGGCCATAAGATCCTCAACCGACACCGCCACGCGACCCGCGATCTGGGAAATCATCGCATGGGCAGTCGCCGCCCCCACGGCCCCTGCCAACCGCCGCTCCAACGCCTCGACAAATTTCGGCACGGGATCGGGCAGATAGCCCACCTTGCCCTGCGTACGGGCCTGGGATGCGAAGAAAGCCAGTGCCTCCACATCCCCAAGGATCCGCTGCGCCATGCCCAGCAAATCCTCCGCCGTCGCACCGCCCTGCGCCCAGTTTCGCGCCGCGGCACCGTCATAAACATTGACAAAGGCCGCGCTCTGCATTCGCTCGACCGGATCGGGAAAGGTGACAAGCGATACCAGACAGAAACCCGTCGTGTTCAGCACGAGCGACCAAAAAAGTGCATGGATCAGGGGATCGATCCCTTCCACCCCGAAAAGCGCCTGCGGACGCAACCAGCCCAGACCAAAGGGACCTTCCGCCAGAACCTGTGTCGGGATCACCGCATCAGGCCCGAATGAGGGCAGGAAAAGCGCATAGGCCCAGACCGCAAAACCAAGGCTGAGCCCCACCGCCGCCCCCACCCCTGTCGCGCCGCGCCAGAAGATCCCGCCAAGCATCGCCGGCAGGATCTGCGCCACTCCCACAAAAGAAATCAGGCCAATCGCGGCCAGCGCCTCCGAACCTCCAGATAGCCGGAAATAGGCATAGCCCAATGCCAGAACCGCCCCGATGGAAAGGCGGCGCGCCCGCAGGACCACCCGCCGGACATCCCCCGAGACCGGCCGCGCGGGCCGAAGCGATAACCAGATCGGCATCACCACATGGTTTGAGACCATCGTCGCCAGCGCGATCGCGGCCACGATCACCATTGATGTGGCCGAAGAAAACCCGCCCAGAAAGGCCAGCATCGCCAGGCCGCCCTGCCCCTGCGACAGCGGCAGGGTCAACACGAACAGATCCGGATTTGCAGATCCAGGCATCAGTTCCAGCCCCATGACCGCGATGGGTACGACAAACAGGCTCATCACCATCAGATAGGTCGGAAAGGCCCATGAGGCCGTTGCCAGATGGCGTTCATCACTGTTTTCGACAACAAGAACCTGAAACATGCGTGGCAGGCAGATTACCGCAGCGGCGGACAGGAATATCAGCCCCGTCCAGCGGGACGGTTGCATCTGCCATTCGGCAATCGGACTTCGTTCAATCCGGGCCAGGATATCGGCTGGCCCCTCCGCCAGCCCCCAGATCACGAAGACACCCACGGCTATCAATGCCACCAGCTTGACCACCGCCTCCACCGCGATCGCGGTAACGACACCGGTATGCTGTTCATTTGCATCAAGATTGCGGGTCCCGAAAAGGATGGTAAATGCAGCCAGACCCACCGCAACCCAGATCGAGGTGACATCCCGGCCCGGGCTTGCCCAGCCATCGGCGGCAGGGCTGGCAAAGACCCCGAATGCCAGCGTGACAGATTGCAGTTGCAGCGCGATATAGGGCGTCGCCGCAACCACACAGATCACCGTAACAACCACGCCCAGAAGGTTGGATTTCCCGTAACGACTTGAAATCAGGTCGGCAATGGAGGTCACGCGCTGTTGCCGGGCGATCCGGACCAGCTTGCGCAACACCCACCACCAACCGACGAAAACCAGTGTCGGCCCCAGATAGATGGTTGCGAATTCAAGTCCCGATCGGGCCGCATATCCAACCGCGCCATAAAAGGTCCAGGCCGTGCAATAGACCGAAAGCGACAGCGTATAGACCAGCGGTGAGCGCAGCCATCCCGCCCGTCCTTCCGCAGCATGCCGTTCGACCATGAACGCCACAAGAAACAGGAAAATTACATAGCCAAGCGATGCCAGAACGAGAATATTGAACGGCATCAGTCTTCATTCTCCCTGCCTGCCGGATCATCGGCCTCCCCGATCAGTCTCCGTGACAGGATAGCGGCACACAGAACCAGCGCCGCCCAGACCGCAAAGATATAAATCAGATCTCCCCCCGTCACCCGCTGATCGGTGCCTTCCTGCCCCCAGAGCATCGGAAGCCACATCAAAAAAGCACCAAGGACCGGCAAAAGCCGCGCAGCATCGCGCAGCCTGCGCCGCCGATAGCTGCGACGCGCCACGAAGGTCGGCCGCTTCATGATCCCACCAGACTGCGGACGGGCCCCCGGGTTTCCACATTGGAAAAGGGTTTCGTCATGTAAAGATTTGTGCCTGCACGAATTGCGGCCTCCCCTGAACGCAGGACCAGCACGCCCGCGTCGTCAGACTTTATCGGCCCGATGCGGTCGCTGTCAAAATGCCGTGGTCCGCCTGTCAGGCCCATTCCGACATGATTGACGGCTCCCGCCGTGCCACACAACCCGAACGCGGGCAGATCCGGCAGGAAGAACCGATCGGGATCACATCGGCCTCCCCCGGCGCCGCCGGTTCAATCAGCATGGCCGCCCGGCGCAGGGCAATGCTGCCAAAGCCCCCAGGAAATTCCGGTTCGCTATAGGCGCGAAGCCGATATCGCTGCAGGCTGGGACCCGGCAAATCCGCCACCGCCTCCACCGGTTCCATCGGCCGTGCCAGCGCGGTGAAAAGTGGCCAAAGCGGGCAGGCTGCACCAAAGCGCGGCAAGGTGAACCCCGCAAGCGGTTTGCGAATGATCAGGGTGCCGGAGGCATCGCACATCACCAGCCCTTCCTGCACCCCCGGCCGAAAGGCAAGCCGGCGAAAGACCGCAAGCCCCCCGACCCCAAATTTTCGCGCCACCCGCAGCGGATCCCCCTCCATCTGCTCAAGCGTTGCCTCGAAAACATCCAGCGGCAGGCGCAGGGCATCATCCTGCGCGCGCGCAATCCAGCCGCGCGCCAGTTCCCGGGCGGCACCCGAGGCAAGCGCCGTCACCTCCCGCTCCAGCGCGGCAGGGCCGGCTCCGCCTTCTTCGAGTTCGGCAAGATGCCAACCCCGCCCCGAAAGCCAGGCTTCCAATTCATCCTGCGGCGCCGTGGCCACCGCCTCCGCCGTTTCGCCGGAACTGTCCAGATAGGCGACCAGGGCCTCCGCCCCCTGAGCCAGCCTTTCACTGTCGGCATGCAGGTTGGCGTGAAACCGCGCGCGCCAATCGGGCTCGATCTCCTCCGTTTCGGCCAGGATTGCGGCGGTGGAGCGTACCGAGGAGACTGCACTGAGAACTTCGTGCAGAGCCGCGGAAAGATGCGGGTCATGACCAATCCGGTCATTGAGCACCGAGACCACCCGTTCCAGCCGGCCAAGCCTGCGGTGCTGCGAAATGGCCAGATCTGCCCAGCCCGGGAAACGCCCCAGAAAATCCTCCACCCGGTCCAGTTCGGGGCGGATCTCACCATCGGCGGCAGCGGCACGAAGATCTTCAATCCGCCCCCGTTCGGCCCCTTCGGCAAAATCTGCCGGATCCATCCGCAAAGCCACGGCAAGCCGTTCCAGCACCGGCGCCGAAATTCGCCGCCGGTTATGTTCAATGAGATTGAGAAAGGATGGCGAAACCCCCACCTCTCGTGCAAGATCCGCCTGTTTCAGGCCCAGGGCCAGCCGCCGTTCACGCAACCGCGTGCCTGTCAGCCCTGAAAGAGGCATCCTCAACCCCCTGAAAGAAACCCTGATTTACAAAGGATGCCGCGAGTGGACCACCCTGTAAATCCCCTTCCCCCGGCAAGGATCCCAGCGGGAAGAAGAGGCTTGCAAAGGGTCAGGGGGCAATCACGCGCCCTCTGGGCCTTTATTTCAGCGCGGCATCGCTGATAGCCAGGGTATAGGCCCCATCGGGTGCCTGTGAAATCACCGGGTCCGACCCCCCTGCCATCAGGGTTTCGACCGTGCGTTCGTAATCGGCCACATCCAGCGCACCGTTCGATCCCGCCGTCAGTTTGGCAATTTCGCGCATCATGCGTTTTTGGTGGGTCTCCGTCTGTGCGCCGGTTTCATCATTGTCCAGCACGATCTCGGCGGCTTCATCGGGGTTTTCCTCGGCATATTTCCAGCCTTTCATCGAGGCACGGACAAATTTTTCCATCACCGCGACAAAGGCGGGGTCTGTCAGCTTTTCCTCCAGCACATAGAGCCCATCCTCCAGCGTCGCGACACCTTCATCCTCATATTTGAAGGTTACCAGATCCTCGGGGGTCAATCCCGCATCGATCACCTGCCAATATTCGTTATAGGTCATGGTGGAGATGCAGACCGCCTGCTTTTGCAAAAGCGGATCGACATTGAACCCCTGTTTGAGAACCGTCACCCCTTCGGGCGACCCATCCGTGGGCAGGTCAAGCTTCGACATCCAGTTCAGGAACGGATATTCATTTCCGCCAAACCATACACCCAACGTCTTTCCCTTGAAATCCTCAGGCCCTGCCACGCCGGATTCTTTCAAGCAGGTCAACATCATACCCGAGGATTTGAAAGGCTGCGCGATATTGACAACCGGTGCCCCCTGTTCACGCGCCGCCAGTGCCGAGGGCATCCAGTCCACCATCACATCCGCGCCGCCGCCCATCAGCACCTGAACCGGGGCAACATCGGGCCCGCCCGGCTTGATGGTGACGTTAAGACCCTCTTCGTCATAAAACCCCTTGTCGAGTGCAACATAGTAACCGCCAAACTGCGCCTGGGTGACCCATTTGAGCTGCAAGGTCACATCTTCGGCCCAGGCTGCCCCTGTCAGGGCCAGCGTCGAAACGGCGGACAGCATCCATGTCTTCATGATTTTCCCTCTCCTGTTGCAGGCCGAAATCAGCGGCCTCTCTGCGATGGGTGCCAGAAGGTCACCCATTTTTCAATCAATGTGACCAGCGCATAAAAAGCCGATCCGGCCAGCGCCGCCACAGCGATCTCGGACCATACCATATCAAGACCAAGCCGCCCGACCTCTGTAGAAATGCGAAATCCCATGCCCTGCGTCGGACTGCCGAAAAATTCCGCGACGATCGCACCGATCAGCGCAAGCGTTGTGCAGATCTTGAGCCCATTGAAAATGAAAGGCATGGCCGCCGGGAACCGAAGCTTCCACAGGCTCTGCCAATAGCCCGCGCCCCATGTTGCCATCTGATCGCGCTGCATCGGTTCAGTGGCCTTCAGCCCCTCCACCGAATTGACCAGCATCGGGAAGAACACCATCACAACGACCACTGCGGCCTTGGATTGCCAGTCAAAGCCGAACCACATTACCAGAATCGGTGCGATTCCGACAATGGGCAGGGCGGCCACGAAATTGCCGATGGGTAAAAGACCACGCTGCAGGAAAGGGGACCGGTCCACCGCTATCGCGACGGTAACCGCCGCGCAGCAGCCAATCAGATAACCCGAAAGCGCACCCTTGAGAACCGTCTGCACAAAATCCCCCCAAAGCACCGGCATGCTGGTGGAAAACCGCCCGGCAATGGCCGAAGGTGCGGGCAGGATCACCGGGGAAACCGCCAGGATACCCGCCAGCGCCTCCCATATCCAAAGAAGCGTGATCCCGAAAATCAGTGGCACCGCAATTCCCACCATTCGCGCAAACCCGCCACGCAATGACAATTGCGACAGGATCTCAACCCCGATCCAGGCCAGAAGCCAGACCAGGATAACAGGCAGGAGCGCCACAGTCAGTGCGGTGGAATCCGCCCGGTCAACCGGTGCGAAACGGATCCCGGCCAGAACGAAAACCATCACAAGCGCCAGCAGCACCAATGCAAAATCCGCTGCATGCCCGCGTATGGCCGCAAGCATCATCAACACGCCAGCCATTGCCACTGCCCGCGCCATATCACCATCGCCCAGCGCCAGCACAAGCCCAGCAAGGGCAACAAGCCCGGCAGGCAGGCGCAGGAAAAGGGCCGGCCCCTTCATTGCGCCATCCCCATCCGCCGCAAGACCACGCCACGCAGCAGATCGACCACGCCCACCATGGCCGAGGCAAGAAGCGCGGCCGCAATCAACGTCGCCCAGATCTGGATTGTCTGCCCATAATAGGAGCCCGCCAGAAGCCGCGTACCCAGGCCAGCCCCCCCCAGCGGCAGTTCCGCCACAATCGTCCCGACCAGCGAGGCCGCAACCCCCACCTTGAGGCTGGCAAAAAGATAGGGCATCGAGGCGGGAAAGCGCAGCTTTGCCAGAACCTGCGGCCCGTTTGCATGATAGGTCCGCAAAAGATCAGTCTGCGCCCCATCCGGGCTGCGCAATCCCTTCACCATTCCGACCACGACGGGAAAGAAGCTCAGATAGGCTGCAATGATCGCCTTGGGCAAAAGCCCCGTCACCCCGACCGAATTCAGAACCACGATGATCATCGGCGCAATTGCCACGATCGGCACGGTCTGGCTTGCGATTGCCCAGGGCATGACGCTCATATCCATCGCCCGGTTATACACGATCCCGATTGCCAGAAGGATCCCGAACCCCGCCCCGATCACAAACCCCACCAACGTCGATGAAAAGGTTATCAATGAATGATAGATGAGGCTGCGATTGGAAAGCGTCCCGGATCGCAGGATGCCGCGCCGCCCCTCAACCTCCTCCACCCATGTCAATCGCCAGAATTCGTGTAAAACCTGATGCGGCGCAGGCAGGACGGGCCGTTCCTGCCGCATCGTTTCCTCCAACAGCCCCGACCAGGTCACGTCTTGCCCGCTGCGTGCCGCCTGATCCCGTACCCATTGCGCATTCATCAAAACCGCCGCCGCATACCAGATCAGCACGATCACGCCGAGAACAGTCAGCACCGGTAAGACCGATCTCATCGCTGTCCTCCTTCCTCTTGACGCGAATACACCTGGGGCAAAACCGGCCCAAGAGGACCGGAACGATAGGGACTGCCCCCTTCACCATGGATCGCAACAGCCTCATGCCGCATCGGAATGTCCCGCACGCAAACCGTCACGTACCCGATGGGCGATTTCGATAAACTCCCGGCTGTCGCGGATATCCAGCGGCCTTTCCCGCGGCAGCGGGCTTTCGATCACATCACTGATCCGGCCCGGTCGCGGGCTCATCACAACAATCCTGGTTGAAAGATAGACCGCCTCCGGGATCGAATGGGTCACAAAACCGATGGTCTTGCCCGTTCTCGCCCAAAGCTTGAGCAATTCCTCATTGAGGTAATCGCGCACGATCTCATCAAGCGCACCAAAGGGTTCATCCATCAGCAGGATATCGGCATCAAAGGCAAGCGCGCGGGCAATCGAGGCCCGTTGCTGCATGCCCCCCGAAAGCTGCCAGGGAAACTTGCCACCGAAACCCGATAGTTCCACCAGATCCAGAACCTTTTCCACCCGCGCCGCCTGATCGGCCCGGGAATAGCCCATGATCTCCAGCGGCAGGCGGATATTGCCTGCAATCGTCCGCCATGGGTAAAGCCCCGCAGCCTGAAAGACATAGCCATAGGCCCGCGCCCGCCGTGCTTCGTCAGGTGACATTCCATTGACCGTCAAACGTCCGCCCGTGGGTTGTTCCAGTGCCGCAATACAGCGCAGAAACGTTGTCTTGCCACAGCCCGAAGGCCCGATGAAACTGACAAATTCCCCGCGATTGATGGTCAGGTCCACATCCTTGAGCGCATGGACCGGGCCATCGGCGGTCTGGAAGGTCAGGTCAATCTTTTCGGCAATGATGGCTGGGGCACTGGGGCTGGCTGTCACGATATCGGTTTCCTGCGACCTGGTCCAAAAAAGACGGAACTGCCTGTCAGAAGCGCTGCCGCAGCGATGGGCAGGGCCAAGGCGATGGCCCCCGTCACGGTGTCACTGCGGGCCAGTCCAGGGCCAAAGGCCCGAAGGGCAATGGTCACGAAAACCAGCCACAGCACTGGAATGACGGGCAGGACCGAGACCGCCGCTCGCAAGCGTTCATTGCGAATCGCATAAAGCAGCCCCTGCATGGCCACCCAGATCAGGGTGGTTGGCAACAGCCCGAAAAGTGCCGTCAGGGCTCCGGCAAACGCGGCAGCCTCCGCCAGGGGCCGGATTGCCGGGCGCGATGGCAGCAGGCCCATAGCCTGCAACGCACATGTCAGCCCGAGGCAGGCAGCAGGAGTCAGAACCGCCGCCATCAGATAAAGGCGAAAGAACCTTCGATCCAGCCCAAACCGACGCGCCTTCTGCATCAAACCCCCGTTGCCGGTATCCCCGACCGTTCGACCGGCCTTGGCGCGGTCAGTTCCTTCCATTGTGACAGGGCGCGGTTGACCGCCGGTTGCGGTGCGCGCGGAACGAACTCCCCCCAGCCTTCCTGTGCGACCACGGTACCGTCCTCGACCGCCACGCGACCGCGCGTCAATGTATAGCGCGGCAAACCCTTCACCGCCTGGCTCTCAAACACATTGTAATCAATGGCCGATTGCTGGCTCTTGGCCGAAATCACCTTTTCCTTCGCCGGATCCCAGACCACCAGATCGGCATCCGCCCCCACCAGAACCGCGCCTTTTTTGGGATACATGTTTAGGATCTTGGCAATATTGGTGGAGGTAACGGCCACGAACTCATTGGGGGTCAACCGCCCGGTGTTCACACCATGGGTCCAGAGCATCGGCAGTCGATCCTCCAACCCGCCGGTGCCATTGGGAATCTTCGAAAAATCCCCGACGCCAAAACGTTTCTGTTCGGTGGTGAAGGCACAATGATCGGTCGCCACACAGGAAAGGCTACCCGCCTGCAGCCCCGCCCAGAGGCTGGCCTGGTTCTGCCTGTCCCGGAATGGCGGCGACATTACCCGTCGCGCCGCATGATCCCAGTCCGGATTGAAATATTCGCTCTCATCCAGCGTCAGGTGCTGGATGAGCGGCTCCCCCCAGACGCGTTTACCCTGCTGACGCGCCCGGCGGATTGCCTCATGGCTGTCTTCGCAGGATGTATGGACCACATAAAGGGGGACCCCGGCCATGTCGGCAATCATGATGGCCCGGTTTGTCGCTTCACCTTCCACTTGCGGCGGGCGGGAATAGGCATGTGCCTCGGGGCCGGTATTGCCTTCTGCCAGAAGCTTCGCGGTCAGTTCCGCCACCACATCGCCATTTTCAGCATGAACCAGCGCAATGCCGCCCAGATCCCCGATGCGGCGGAAGGAAGCATACATTTCGTCATCATTGACCATCAACGCGCCCTTGTAGGCCATGAAATGCTTGAAGGAGGTCATTCCCGCCTTGACGGAAGCCTCCATGTCCTCCCAGACCTTCTCCCCCCACCAGGTAATCGCCATGTGATAGGAATAATCGCAATGCGCACGGCCCGATTTGTTATGCCACATCTGCGCGGCATCCATCAGGCCCTGATCCGGTGCCGGGAGCACGAAATCGACAACCATGGTCGTACCACCTGCCAGTGCCGCACGGGTCCCGCTTTCGAAATCATCGGTGGAATAGGTCCCCATGAAGGGCATTTCCAGATGGGTATGCGGATCGACCCCGCCCGGCATGACAAGACAGCCTGCGGCATCCAGTATCTTGTCGCCCGACAATCCCGGCCCGATTTCCGAAATCACGCCGCCTTCGACCTTCACATCCGCCTCATAGGACAGATCCGCCGTTACAATCGTTCCACCTTTGATTACCGTACTTGCCATGCTTCCCTCCCCATATCTGCGGATCTGTTTCCCCTTGGCCGGAAAACCCCGAATATACGGGGCCAGCGCCCCGACCTGTGTGACCGGCCACCCGGCGGGGCACCGTTCATCCCACGACCTCCGCCAGTTCCAGCGCCGAATGCAACAAGACATCCGTGCCCGCCGCCGCCCATTGCGGGCTGATATCTTCGGCCTCGTTATGGCTCAGCCCATCCACACAAGGGCACATCACCATCACCGTTGGCGCGACACGATTGATCCAGCAGGCATCATGCCCCGCACCCGAAACGATATCACGGTGGGAATGCCCAAGCTTTTCGGCAGATTGCCGGACGATCTTTACAAGATCGGGGTCAAAGGTCACCGGGTCGAAATGCCCCGCCACTTCGATTTCACATCCCAGGCCAAGCTCGGCGGCAACGGCATGGGCCGCGCGTTCCAGTTCCGCCCGCATCGCATCCAGCTTATCCTGATCCGGTGAGCGCAGATCAACCGTGAACACCGCCTTTCCCGGGATCACATTACGGGAATTGGGATAAACATTGGCATGCCCGATAGCGCCCACCGCATCGGGTTGATGGCTCATGGCGATCTGATGCACCCTTTCGGTAATCCGCGCCATGCCAAGCCCCGCATTTACCCGCATCGCCATCGGGGTGGATCCGGTATGGGCATCCTTTCCCGTCAGCGTGACCTGCAACCACCAAAGACCCTGCCCATGGGTAACCACGCCAATATCCTTGCCTTCGGCCTCCAGGATCGGGCCCTGTTCTATATGCAATTCCAGCATCGCATGCATCTTGCGCCCACCAACGGTTTCCTCACCGACCCAGCCGATACGGTTGAGTTCATCACCAAACCGCTTGCCGTCCGCATCCTGGCGCGCATAGGCAAAATCCTGATCATGGACACCGGCAAAGACCCCAGAAGCCAGCATTGCGGGGGCAAAACGGGTTCCTTCCTCATTCGTCCAGTTCGTCACAACAATCGGGCGCCTGGTCCGGATCCCCAGATCATTCATGGTCCGCACGGTTTCCAATGCACCCAGAACGCCGAGGACCCCGTCATATTTTCCGCCCGTGGGCTGGGTATCAAGATGGCTGCCCATATAAACCGGGAGCGCATCGGGATCCTCGCCTGCGCGAGTGGCGAACATGTTGCCCATGGCATCGACCGCCATTGTCATGCCCGCCGCATCGCACCATGCCTTGAACAGATGCCTGCCCTCACTATCCGCATCAGTCAGGGTCTGACGATTGTTCCCCCCTGCGACCCCGGGTCCGATCTTCGCCATTTCCATCAGGCTGTCCCAAAGGCGTTCCGAATTGATACGGAGGTTTTCTCCGGCTGCGGGCATGGGCAGGTTCCCTTCTTGTCTGTCTTTCCGCTTTCGCGTCATCCGCACCGGTGGCTGGCGAGATGACCCGCCACCGAAACGACTCATCCGCGGATTAAGGCGATCAGCCTCAAGCGCAGCATAACTTGACCAAACGATCAATATAAATCCGCCGCATCTGACCGGGCATCGGGCCGCAATACTGCCGGGAGCCTATAAAATAGGTCATATCGTTGCGGCAACACCGTGATATCAAACAATATGACAAGACAGGATAACGCCGCTGCAATGCCTTGCAATGCAAACCGCCCCGCACGGATCCGACAGGTATTTCAGGAAAGATCTTGCAATACCTCACCCAAAGTACCGATCAGGCGGTCGATCTCCTCCCGTGAAATGATCAGGGGCGGCGAAAGCGCGATGATATCACCGGTGGTCCGGATCAGGACACCTTTTTCATAGGCGCGCAGGAAGGCATCAAAGGCACGTTTGGTGGGCTCACCGGGGATCGGTTCCAGTTCCACAGCCCCGATCAGCCCCATGTTTCGGATATCGATCACATGCGGCAGCCCTTTCAGCCCGTGCAGTGCCGCCTCCCAATAGGGCGCCAGCTCGGCTGCCCGTTCGAACAGGCCTTCTTCGCGATAGGTTTCCAGTGTCGCGATGCCGGCGGCCGAGGCAATGGGATTGCCCGAATATGTATAGCCATGGAAAAGCTCGATCATATGTTCGGGCCCTTGCATGAAGGCATCATGGATTTCCCCGGTGGTCAGCACCGCGCCCATCGGGATCACGCCATTCGTCAACCCCTTCGCGGTGGTCATCATATCGGGTATCACGTCGAAATGCTGTGCCGCAAAGGCAGAGCCAAGCCGCCCAAACCCGGTGATCACCTCATCGAAGATCAGCAGGATGCCATGTTTCCGCGTGATCGCGCGCAGCTTTTCCAGATAGCCCTTCGGTGGCAGCAGGACACCCGTTGATCCGGCCATCGGCTCCACGATCACCGCGGCAATGGTTTCCGCCCCATGAAGCGCCACGATCCGTTCCAGGTCATCGGCCAGATCGGCACCATGTTCGGGCTGCCCTTTCGAAAAAGCATTCCTTTCGGGCAGATGGGTATGCGGAAGATGATCCACCCCGGTCAGCAGACTGCCGAAAACCTTGCGGTTATTCACAATTCCGCCCACGGAAATACCACCGAGATTCACCCCGTGATAGCCGCGTTCCCGCCCGATCAGCCGGGTTCGCGCCCCGTCACCCCGTGCCCTGTGATAGGCGATGGCAAGCTTCAGCGCGGTCTCGACGCTTTCGGAACCGGAATTGGTGTAAAACACATGTTTGATACCGTCAGGTGCGATATCGATCAGCCGGTTTGCCAGTTCGAAGGCCACCGGATGCCCCATCTGAAAGGCCGGTGCATAGTCAAGGTCTGCCGCCTGGCGCTGAATCGCCTCCACAATTCTGGGCCGGCAATGACCCGCATTGCAGCACCAGAGCCCGGCCGTCCCATCAAGTACCTGTCGCCCGTCGGCAGTGGTGTAATGCATATCCCGTGCCGCGACGAACATCCGGGGATTTTTCTTGAATTGGCGATTCGCGGTAAAGGGCATCCAGAAGGCATTGAGATCATTCGGGGCGGGTTTGCGGTCAAGCGCCATGGCGGGCGTCCTTCAGCTGGAGGTCGGAAACGGATACCGGCTGGCAGCATTGGTATTTGACCAGTCGATCAAAGCCACGCTAGCATCATGGGGGTCCCGGTCAAGGGGCCGCGTATCCACGCCAGACCGGGCGGCAGGCCCGAGGAGTCCCAAGATGAGCCGCCCTCCCACCCGGATTCAGCGCAGGAATTCCGAAATCATCCTGTCCGCCGCACTGGAAGTCTTTGCCGCACGGGGTTTTCGCGGTGCCACGCTGGATGAGATTGCAATGCTGGCAGGGTTATCGAAACCAAACCTGCTTTATTATTTCCCGTCAAAAGAGGCGATCCATACTGCGCTTCTGGGCCAGTTGCTTGATACCTGGCTCGATCCGCTGCGGCGCATGGATCCGGAGGGGGATCCGATGACGGAAATCCTTGGCTATGTCCGCCGCAAACTGGAAATGAGCCGCGACTACCCCCGCGAAAGTCGCCTTTTCGCCAATGATATCCTGCAGGGTGCACCCTTCATGCGCGCCGCGATCGAGGGGGAGTTGAAAACGCTGGTGGATGAAAAATCGCTGATCCTGCGCCGCTGGATGATGCAGGGCAGGATTGCGACCCTGCCCCCCGCCCATCTGATCTTTTCCATCTGGGCCCTTACCCAGCATTACGCCGACTTCGATGTACAGGTCCGCGCGGTGCTTGGGCAGGGGCATGATCCCTTTGCCGAGGCCCAGGATTATCTTGAAACGCTATTCACCAAATTACTGGCAGTCTGAAACCCGGCACCGTCATAAGAATGACCGCAACATGGCCGATACCAGATACAGGGGAAATCGCCGGGTCACGTGATTGCGCATGATCGGCAGCCGGGCTGGACAGCGGCATCGGCAGCGCTTATCTCCTGCGCATCATGGCACCGAAATCCGATCCCAATAGCAAGCTGATCGCGGAAAACCGCCGCGCGCGGTTCGACTATGCCATCGAGGATGATCTCGAAGCCGGAATCGTGCTGACCGGATCAGAGGTCAAAAGCCTGCGTCAGGGCGGCTCCAATATCGCGGAAAGCTATGCCTCGGTGGAAAATGGTGAATTGTGGCTGATCAACGGCTATATCGCACCCTATCTTCAGGCAAAGACATGGGGCCATGAGGAACGCCGTCGCCGCAAGCTACTGGTTTCCCGCCGGGAATTATCGCGTCTCTGGAATGCCACAGCGCGCGAAGGCATGACGCTGGTACCGCTGCGGATGTATTTCAACCAACGCGGCATCGTGAAGCTGAAAATCGGCATCGCCAAGGGCAAGAAACTGACCGACAAGCGCCAAAGCTCCGCAAAACGGGACTGGAACCGCCAGAAGGCACGGTTGTTGAAACAGGGTTGAACTGCGCCACCCTTGAATGCCGGGGGCGAAGCAGCTATCCGGGTTTTCAGTCCAAGGGAGCCCCGCCATGACCCCATCGTCCGCCGATGACCCCAAGACACTGGTTTCGACCGATTGGCTCGCCGCACATCTGAACGATCCCGACCTGCGTATTCTCGATGCGTCGTGGTACCTGCCGGATGCCGGGCGCGATCCGAAAGCGGAATATGATGCGGCCCATATCCCCAGTGCGCGCTTTTTCGATATCGACGAGATTTCCGACCATCGTTCCGATCTGCCCCATATGGCCCCCCCGGCGGAAAAGTTCATCAGCCGAATGCGCGCGATGGGTGTTGGGGATGGTCACCAGATTGTCGTCTATGACGGAATGGGGCTGTTTTCCGCACCTCGCGTCTGGTGGCTTTTCCGGCTCATGGGCAAAACCGATGTGGCCGTGCTTGATGGCGGTTTTCCGAAATGGCAGGCGGAAGGCCGCGAGGTGGAGGATCTCCCGCCCCTGATGCGCGACCGCCATATCACCGTGGCGCGGCAGAACCATCTGGTAAAAGATGTCACGCAGGTTGCCCATGCCGCCAAGCTGCGTGAAGCCGAAATCATAGATGCCCGTGCGGACCCGCGTTTTCGCGGTGAGGCACCGGAGCCCCGCCCCGGCCTGCGCGCGGGCCATATCCCGGGTGCCCGCAACCTGCCCTTCACCCAGCTTCTGAACAAGGATGGCACGATGAAGGACCCTTCCGCCCTCAGGGCCGCCTTCGCGGCCGCCGGGGTGGATCTGTCGCGCCCCGCAATCACCAGTTGCGGTTCGGGCGTAACGGCTGCGGTCCTGTCCCTGGCACTGGAACGGATCGGCCATCGTGATCACGCCCTTTATGACGGATCCTGGGCAGAATGGGGCATGTATGACGATCTCAAGGTTGAAACCGGCCCTGCAGACTGAAACAGGCTGACGAAAGGACTGGCCATGCTCGATGCGCTCAAACCACAACCCGCAGACAAGATTCTGGCGCTGCTTCAGGCCTACAAGGAAGATCCCCGCTCCGAAAAGATCGATCTTGGCGTCGGCGTCTACAAGGACATGACAGGGCTGACCCCGGTCATGCGCGCGGTCAAGACCGCCGAGAAACGATTGTGGGAGACGGAAACCACCAAGACCTATACCGGTCTTGCGGGTGATCCAGCCTATGCGGAGGCACTTTCGGGCCTGATTCTGGGCGATGCGGCCGATCCCACACGGCTGGCGGCCGTCGCAACCCCCGGCGGCACGGGCGCGATACGTCAGGCCCTGGAACTGATCCGCCTGGCCCGACCGGAGGCGCGTATCTGGCTTTCTGCGCCGACCTGGCCGAACCATCCCTCGATCATCCGCTATCTGGGCATGCGGATGGCCGAATACCGCTATTTCGACGCAGCCACGCGCGGTGTCGATTTCACCGGCATGATGGAGGATCTGGCCACGGTTGCGGCGGGCGATGTGGTGCTCTTGCATGGCTGTTGTCACAACCCGACGGGAGCAAACCTGACGCTCGAACAATGGGGCGAAGTTGCAGCGCTGCTGGAAAAAACCGGTGCAGTCGCCCTGATCGATATCGCCTATCAGGGCTTTGGCGATGGGTTGGAGGCCGATGCCGCCGGGCTGCGCCTTCTGGCCTCACGCCTGCCGGAGATGTTGATTGCGGCCTCCTGTTCCAAGAATTTCGGAATTTACCGTGAACGCGCGGGCCTTCTGGCGGCGCTGAGTCCGAACACGGGATCGCAGCCGGTAATTCAAGCCAATCTGGCCTTTCTCAACCGGCAGAATTACAGCTTCCCACCCGATCATGGGGCAAGGCTCGTTACCATGATCCTGCGGGATGAGGCCCTGCGCACCGATTGGCAGACGGAACTTGAGGAGGTCCGGCAAAACATGCTGTCGCTGCGCCGCCAGCTTGCCGACGAGTTGCGCAAGTTTACAAATTCGGACCGTTTCGATTTCCTGGCCCAACATCGCGGCATGTTTTCCCGTCTGGGCGCAAGCCCGGAGCAGGTCGAGACACTGCGGCGCGACCATGCGATCTATATGGTCGGTGATTCCCGGCTGAATATCGCCGGACTGAATGCCAATACCGTGCCAGTGCTGGCACGGGCCATTGCAACGGCGGGCATCTGATAAGACCGCCCCCCGCCTGCCAATATAAAAAGGGGCCGCTGGCCCCTTTTTTCTGTTCTGTCCGGCTGTGAAGGCCCGCCTGCATGGACGGCGGGCCGGATTGCCTCAGGTGTTATAGGCGCTTTCGCCATGGCTTACCTGATCAAGGCCGATGCGTTCGTCATCACGTTCCACCCGCAGGCCAATGGTCATATCCACCAGCTTGAAGAGGATGAAGGAGATCACACCGCTCCAGACCACCGTCAGCGCAACCGACTGGGTCTGGATCCAGGTCTGTGCGGCGATGGAATAGTCATCCCCGTTCACCCCGCCCAGCGATGCCGCCGAAAAGACGCCCGTCAACACCGCGCCGACGATCCCGCCGATCCCGTGGATGCCAAAGACATCAAGGCTGTCATCATAACCAAGGCGCATCTTCACGACAGTCACGAAGAAATAGCATCCAACCGAGGCAATCACGCCCAGCACAATAGCCCCCATCGGACCGATCGTGCCACAGGCCGGGGTCACGGCCACCAGACCCGCAATCACACCCGAAGCCGCACCCAGCATTGAGGCCTTGCCCCGCATCATGCTTTCGAGGACCGCCCAGGCCACCGCTGCTGCTGCTGTCGCAACAAACGTGTTGATCATCGCAAGCGTCGCGCCGCCATTGGCCTCCAGATTGGATCCGGCGTTGAACCCAAACCAGCCGACCCAGAGCATCGAGGCACCGATCATCGTCATCACCATCGAATGGGGTGCCATGTTTTCCTTGCCATAACCAATTCGCGGCCCGATCACGAAAGCACCCACAAGGGCCGCAACACCGGCATTGATATGCACCACCGTACCACCGGCGAAATCAATCGCGCCATGCTTGAACAGCAGACCATTGCCGTCCCAGACCATATGCGCCATCGGGAAATAGGCAAAGGTTGCCCAAAGCACGGTAAAGACCAGCACCGCCGAGAATTTGATCCGTTCCGCAAAGCCGCCGATGATCAGCGCCGGCGTAAGCGCGGCAAAGGTCATCTGGAAGGCAATGAACAGGTATTCGGGGATCACATAGTCGTCCGAAAAGGTCGCCGCCATGCTATCGACCGTCACGCCCGCCAGAAACAGCTTGGCCGTTCCACCCCAGAAGGCGGATTCGCTGCCGCCGAAAGCGAAGGAATAACCGTAGACAACCCAGACGATCATCATGACCGATGCAACCAGCATGGTCTGCATCAACACCGAAAGCATGTTCTTGGAACGCACCAGCCCGCCATAAAACAGTGCAAGCCCCGGCAGGATCATGAACGTGACCAGGATGGTCGCAGTCATCATCCAGGCGACATCACCCTTGTCCATCATGGGGGCGGCAGCCTCGGCCACGGTTTCCGCCGCTTCGGCTGCGGCCTCGGTCGCCTCCTGTGCGAAGGCCGGAAGGGCAGCAAGCCCGCCGAGCGCCGTCAGCCCCGAAAATTTCAACAGATCCTTCATCATTTATCTTCCCTTGTCCGACATGACCGCTCAGAGCGCGTCGTCATTTGTTTCGCCCGTACGTACCCGGCGGGCCTGTTCCACATTCAGCACAAAGATCTTGCCATCCCCGATCTTGTCGGTACGGGCCCTGGTCGCGATCACATCCACCACCTGTTCGGCCATGGCATCAGGCACCACGAGTTCGAGCCGCATCTTCGGGACGAAATTCACCGCATATTCTGCACCACGATAGATTTCCGTATGTCCCGATTGAGACCCAAAACCCTTGATTTCCGTAACCATCATGCCCCTTACACCGATATCGGTCAGCGCCTCGCGGACCTCTTCGAGCTTGAACGGCTTGATTGCAGCTATGATGAGTTTCACCGTCATCCCCTTTCCGTTCAGCAGGCGATTTGACGCCATGCTTCTGGCTGGATTGGGGCGTATGCTGCAGGGCAGCACAAGAAATCGGGGCCGCAAAATGCCCGGATTCCCGGCAAATTGCACATTTTTTGCACTTACCGCCTCAAACGCTTAAAAACTGTGCGGATATGCAACTTGAAACCGCCCGCTTCGGCCTCCACATCCGGGTGACTTCGGGCTATCCTACCGCCAAAGAACCGGAACGGCACAAGAGCATGAGCAGAACAGGCAAAGGGCGTAGCCCGTTGGTCGCGGATCGCCGCTACAAGACCCCCCCCCGCAAGACTGCGGTCAAAAAACCGGCAAAACGCAAACCGGCCCGGCGGCGCAAGCCGCAACGTGGCGGGCTTCTGGGCTGGTTCGGGGCACTGGCGCGGTTTTTGATGCGCATCCTGTGGGGCTTTACCTGGCGGGTGGGCGCGGTAGGCGCGATGATCCTTGGCGGCGCGACGCTTTATTTCTGGACGACATTGCCCCCACTGGAAAGCTTGATCGATGCGCGCGCGCGCGGTTCGGTGACATTGCTTGACCGCGAAGGCAAGGTCTTTGCCTGGCGTGGCGAAACCTTTGGCGGCATGATCACGTCCGACACTGTCGCCAAACCGCTGCATGATGCGGTCGTCGCCACCGAAGACAAACGTTTCTACCGCCATCTGGGCCTGTCGCCGCGCGGCATCGCCTCGGCCGTCCGCATCAATCTGCGCGAAGGGCGCGGCCCGTTGCAGGGCAATGGCGGCTCCACCATCACCCAGCAGACCGCCAAGCTGCTTTGTCTGGGCGTGACCTATGACCCGACCAAGTGGAAATCCGAATCCGATTATGAGGCCGATTGTCGCCGGGGCGGGATCTGGCGGAAAATCCGCGAGGTGCCCTATGCGCTGGCGCTGGAAGTCAAGTACAGCAAGGATGAAATCCTGACGATCTATCTCAACCGGGCCTATCTGGGCGCGGGCGCACGCGGTTTTGAGGCTGCCGCACAACGCTATTTCGGAAAATCCGCCAATCAGGTGAATGCGGCAGAGGCCGCAATGCTGGCAGGGCTACTCAAGGCGCCATCCTATTATGCGCCGACCAATAACCTGCAACGGTCACGCGACCGGGCCAGTGTAGTCATTGGCCTGATGCAGGATCAGGGCTATCTGACACTGGCAGAGGCGGAAAGCGCACGCCAGAACCCGGCGGCATTGTCACAAGCAGCGGATGCGCAAACAGGCGGTTATTTTGCCGATTGGGTCATGTCCGAAGGGCCGGATTTCCTGACCAGGGACACAACCGAAGATGTCATCATGCGCACCACGCTGGATCAGCGGATCCAGAAAGCGGCGGAAACCGCCCTGACGGAGGTGTTCCGAACCAAGGTCAGCGAGGGGTCGGAAGCGCAGGCCGCAATCGTGATCATGTCGGCCGATGGGGCGGTGCGCGCCATGGTGGGCGGACGTTCCCCCCAACCCCCGGGCAGTTTCAACCGTGCAACCATGGCCAAACGGCAAACCGGGTCGGCCTTCAAGCCCTTCCTTTATGCCGCGGCACTGGATCTGGGCTACAGCCCGGCTGATTTCGTGATGGATGAACCCCTGACGCTCAATGTACCCGGTTCCGGTTCATGGTCGCCCAAGAATTATACCAACCGTTATCTGGGCATGATCACGCTGACAAAGGCGTTGCAGGAATCGGTCAATACCTCTGCCGTCCGGATATCCGAGGCGGTGGGCCGCAAAACCGTGCGTCAGGTGGCCTCCGATTTCGGAATCGAAAGCGATCTGGCCGCAGGGCCCGCGCTGGCGCTGGGGGTGTCGGAATCCTCGCTGCTGGAGATGACCGGCGCCTATGCCGGGATTCTCAATGGCGGATCCTCGGTACGCCCTTTCGGGCTGGTGGATCTTCGGCTGCGCGGCGATAGTGATCCGCTTTTCACACAGGAAAGCGGAATTGGCGAACGGGTGATCACGCAGGAAAGCGCGCAATACCTGACCTATATGATGTCGATGGTGGTCGCCGAAGGCACCGGGCAACGCGCAAGGCTTCCCGACCGGCAGGCGGCGGGCAAGACGGGCACCACCCAGGCCTCCCGCGATGCGTGGTTTCTGGGCTTCACCGCCGATTACGTTGCGGGCGTCTGGATGGGCTATGACGACAACACCCCCTTGAAGGGCGTGACCGGTGGCGGGCTGCCCGCCGAAATCTGGCGCGAGGTCATGATTCGGGTGAATGAAGGCGTGCCTGCCAAACCCCTGCCCATGCTGATCCCGGAACCGCGACGTCCCCCTCCGCTTGGTGGCAACACGCAAGCCCCCACCTATGCCCCGGAGCCCACCTATCGGCAGGATGGCGATCTGGCGGAAAGGATCCTCAACGAGGTTCTGGGAATTTTCGGAAACTGACCCATCGCATGACGGGCCCCAATACCCGGCAGCAAGATGATCAAGGGATCACTCCTTCACAGGGCGTGATTGACATTGGGAAATTTGCATCATATTTACTTAATCAAGTTAAATAAATAAAACAGGGTGGAGAGAGATTGCAAAGCGCGGCCGGGGAAGTTCTGACGCTCCTGCGGGATGGTGGTCCTGCATCGCGCGCCGAATTGGCCCGGACCATCGGCGTTTCGGCAGCAGCACTTTCAAAGGTAACGGCAGATCTGACCCGGCTGGGCGCCATCCGCGAGGCGCAATCATCGGCACGGGATGGCTTGGGGCGCCCTCCGATCAACCTGATGCTGGATCGCGAGGCATTTCTGATGATCGGCGCCCATATCGGCGCGGGGTTAGTGGAGCTGGTCATCACGGATGCATTGCTGGGCAGGCTGGCGGTGGATGTATTTTCCTTTGATCGCGACATCGCGATCGAAGATCTCGTTCTGCAGCTTTGCGTCCGGATCGAAAAACTGATCGCCGATCATGCCCTGCCCCGCGCGCGTATCCGGGGCCTTGGCGTCGGGGTGCCGGGCGGGGTGGATCTTGACGGGCGGCTCAATGTGTTTTCCGCCTTCGCACAATGGAGCAACATACCCTTCGCCGATCTCTTGGAAGAACGACTGGCCCTGCCGGTTTTCGTCGAACATAACGCAGCCTCCATCGCGCTGGCCGAAAGCCGTTTCGGGGCAGGCAACGGATGTGACCGGGCGCTTTATGTTTATCTCGGCTCGGGGATCGGTGCGGGCATTGCCCATGCCGGGGCGCGAAAATGCCGTTCGGTCGAGATCGGCCATATCGTCGTGGATCCGGATGGCAGCACCTGTACCTGCGGTGGAACAGGCTGTCTGGAAACAATTTTTTCGCGCAGCGCGCTTCTGGACATGGTTGGCGCCAAGGACCGTTCCGAAAAGGGGCTGATTGCCGCAGCAATGAAAACGGAAGGCTGGGGGCAATGCTATGCCGTGTTCCTGTCTTCGCTTTCCACGGCGATCACGCTTCTGGAACCGGAGATCGTTGTACTGGGCGGTTATTTCGGATCTGCGCCCGATGCATTCTTCGAAGATCTGCGCCGGGATCTGCCGCGCAGACTGATGCCGCAGCAAGGCGCAACGCTTGGCATCATGCGCACCTCGTATCGCGAACAGGCCGGGGCCATGGGCGCCGCCTGCGCCGGGTTGGAACGTTTCGTTTTCAGCGACCCGTTTTCAACCCGCCATCGCAGAAGACCAGGCGAAACAGGATAACATCAGGAAACCAACGGGAGGATTGAATGGCCGAAAGCGGCAGCTTGAACATTGGGGAAAAGAAGGATCTGGTTGAACGGATCCCCACCGCCACCTTTGGCGCAATTTCCTTTGCACTCGGCATCGGGCTCTGGTGGCTGGTGACGGCTTCGGGGGTATCGGACCTGCCGACCCCCGGCGCAGTTGCGATCCGCATGATCGAACTGGCCGCCAATGGCCAGCTTCTGACCGATACGCTGGCCTCTTTGCGCCGGGTGCTGATCGGATTCATATTGGGGGTGGCCATCGCCGTTCCCATCGGTTTTCTCATGGGCTGGTATGGATTGGCACGGGCCCTGATGGAACCATGGATCCAGTTCTTCCGGGTCATTCCGCCGCTTGCGATCATCCCTCTGGCCATCGTGACGCTGGGGATCGATGAAACACCGAAAATCTTTGTCATTTTCCTTGCTTCCTTCCTTTCTTCCGTGGTTGCGACCTATCAGGGTGTCACCAATGTGGACCGCACCTATATCAACGCGGCCAGGGTTCTGGGTGCCTCGGATTGGGTAATTTTCCGTTCCGTTGTGGTGCCGGCCTCCACCCCCTTCATCCTTGTGGGGTTCAGGATCGGGCTGGGTTCGGCCTGGGCAACCGTGGTTGCGGCGGAACTGATTGCGGCACAATCGGGCCTCGGTTTTCGCATGCAGCAGGCGCAGCTTTACTACGATCTGCCAACCATCTTCGTCAGCCTTGTTGCCATCGGTGTGCTGGGCCTGATCATGGACCGGATCGTGATGCGGACCGATGAATATCTGACCCGCTGGCAGGAGAAGGGCAAATGATGACCTCCATATCCGATCCGAAGATCGTCTTTGACCATGTCGGCAAGGTCTTTGGCGATGGCCCCAGCGCATTTACCGCACTTGAGGATTTCAACCTGCAAATCGGCGATGGGGAAATCGTCACAGTGGTGGGGCCTTCGGGCTGCGGCAAATCCACGGCAATGAATATCGCAGCCGGATTGCTGCTGCCCAATAGCGGAACCTGCACCGTAGGTGGCAAGGCCGTAACCGGCCCCGGCCCGGATCGCGGCGTGATCTTTCAGCAATATGCGCTGTTTCCCTGGCTAAGCGTGCGCAAGAATGTGGAATTCGGGCTGAAGCTTCAGGGCATGAATGCCGCGGAGCGCCGCAAACGTGCCGAACATTACATCAATCTGGTCGGGCTGGGCGATTTTGCCGACGCCCTGCCCAAGATGCTGTCGGGCGGAATGAAACAGCGCTGCGCCATTGCCCGGGCCTATGCCGTGGATCCGTCAGTCCTGCTGATGGATGAACCTTTTGGCGCTTTGGATGCGTTGACCCGGGTCCGGTTGCAAGATCAGCTTCTGGATACCTGGGCGCGTGACAAGCGGACAATCATGTTCATTACCCATGACGTGGATGAGGCTGTTTATCTGGCCAATCGTGTAATCGTGATGGCCGCGCGCCCAGGCCGGTTGCAGGAAATCATCAATGTCGATCTGCCCTATCCCCGTAGCGAAGAAATCCGGCTTTCACCCGAATTCCAGCGTATTCGAAACGAAGTCTGGCATGGCGTTTATTCGCGCTCTGCCGAAACAACCTGAAAATCCAAAGGGAGAATATCATGAAACTGACGAAACGCGCATTTCTTACTGCAATCGGCGGCACATCGCTGGCCATGGCAATGGCGGGCGGGGCGCTTGCGGAAACCGACAAGATCCGCATGGGCTACATCGCTGATTACTTTGGCACCAGCATGGTGGCCATCGCCACCGCACAGGACCTCTGGGCCAAACACGGGCTCGAAGCGGATCTGAAGGTCTTCACCAACGGGCCGATTCAGGTCCAGGCGCTTGGTGCGGACTCGCTCGATTTCGCCTATATCGGTGCCGGGGCACTTTGGCTGCCGGCCTCAGGTCAGGCCAAGGTGATTGCGGTTAATGCGCTTGGCTATTCCGACCGCGTGATTGCCCAGCCCGGGATTGAATCGATCGAGGATCTGAAAGGTAAAAAGGTTGGTGTGCCGGAAGGGACATCGGGCGACATGCTGCTGCGTCTGGCCCTGCAACACGCGGGCATGAGCCTTGAGGATATCGAAGTCGTCAAGATGGATCCCAGCACGACCGTCACGGCCTTCGCCTCTGGTCAGGTGGATGCGGCAGGCATCTGGTACCCCTTTGTCGAGGTCATCCGTTCCCGCGTGCCCGACATGAAGGAACTCAGCACCAATGAGGATTTCTTCCCCGATATCGCCTTTCCTTCCAGCTTTATCGTCTCCGATACGATGGCCGGAAATGAGGCCGTCATCCGGAAGGTCAATGCGGTGATCAAGGAAGCGCTCGATTTCCGCCGTGACAACCTGGAAGAGGCAGTGTCAATCACTGCGAAATTCCTTAACGTTCCGGAAGAGCCGTTGGCCAAGGAGGCCGTTCTGGCCAAACTGCCCAGCAGCGCGGAACTGGAAGAACTGACCCGCGAAGGCAAGGTTGCAGGCTGGTTCGACACGCTGGCGGGTCTCTATGCCGATTTCGGTCGGATCGAAAATCCGCTGCCGGCCTCGGAATTCTATCTTGGTGATCTCTACGCCGAATAAGGATCGGAAGATCATGAAAATGGCGAGGCCGGGAAAATACCCGGCACCGCCAAACCAGCCTCAAGGAGCCAGAATGCGCCCGAATATCCTTTTCATCATGTCCGATGACCACGCCGCCCGGGCGATTTCGGCCTATGGCAGCGGGCTGAACCAGACCCCAAATATCGACAGGCTGGCGCAGGAGGGGCTACGTCATGATGCGGTCTATGTCACCAATTCCATCTGCACGCCCAGCCGCGCAACGATCCTGACGGGAACCCATAATCATGTGAATGGCGTAACCACGCTGGATACCCATCTCGATAATCGCTGGCCGAATGTCGCCAAACATCTGCGCACCGGTGGTTATCGCACGGGCATTTTCGGCAAATGGCATCTGGGCGAAGGCGCAGCCCATGAACCGGCAGGTTTTGACGAATGGGCCGTCGTGCCCGGTCAGGGCGACTACTGGGATCCGCTTTTCATTCACCCTGAGGGCACACGACAACATACAGGCTATGCCACTGATATAATCACCGATCTGTCGCTGGATTTTCTTGATCGTTGTGGCGATCAGCCATTTTTCCTCATGTGTCATCACAAGGCACCGCATCGGAATTTCCAATCGCATCCCCGGCATGATCATCTTTGGGCAGATGAGGATATCCCCCTGCCCGACACCTTCAACGATGACTATTCCAACCGGGCGGCCGCGGCAAAGGCGGCGCGGATGCGCATCCGTTCCGACATGACCTATGATGATCTGGGATTGGTACAACCTGAAGGACCCGGTGAAACTGTCGGTGAATTACTGGTTGATTACATGCAGTTGCGTTGCGTTCCGGATCTGGATCCGGGTCAGTCCATTACCGTGATAGACAAGAAGACCGGGGAAAATTTCAGTTATGATGATCCGCAGGCCTTTGCTGAGTTCAAATATCAGCGCTACATGAAACGCTATCTGCGGACGGTTCAATCCATCGATGATGGCGTTGGCCGGCTGCTCGACCATCTGGACCGGACCGGCAAGGCGGAAAACACCATCGTCATCTATACATCCGATCAGGGGTTCTTCCTGGGAGAACATGGTTGGTTCGACAAGCGGTTCATGTATGAGGAATCACTGCAGATGCCTTTCCTCATGCGCTATCCAAAGGTGATCGCCCCGGGTTCCGTCAGCCGCGATATCGCATGCAATGCAGATTTTGCACCGACCTTCCTGGATTACGCGGGCTTGCCAGTGCCAAGCTATATGCAGGGCCGGTCGATGCGTCCGGTGGTGGAAGGGCAGACGCCTGACGATTGGGATCAACTCGCCTATCACCGTTACTGGATGCATCATGATGAATTTCATCATGCCTGGGCACATTACGGGGTGCGTGACCCGCGTTACAAGCTGATCTACTGGTACAATGATGATCTGGGGCAACCCGGCGCCCATCCCCATAACGCCCCTCCGGAATGGGAACTTTTCGATTGCAGGGAAGACCCGTTCGAGCTGCGGAACCTCGCCCGGGATCCAGCCTATGCAGGGGTCTTTCGTAACATGCTGGCCAAGCTTGACCAGCGCATGGCCGATATCGGCGATGTGCCGGAACATGACAGCACACAGGTTCTGGCGGCACTGCAATAGGGGCCTGGCCAAAATCGGTTCTGCCGGGCAGGGGGCCCGGCAGAATGTTTGATTTATGTAACTATGTCTATATTTCAGGCGTCCTGGACACCATATCCTGCAAACATTTTGAAGGTTTCATCGATATCCGCCTTTGACAGGATCACCGGTTCACCCATCCGCGAAGCCAGGTAGTATTGCCGGGCGATGGTTTCCAGTTCAACCGCCCGCCACATGGCCTGCGCAATCCCTGCCCCACCTGCCACCATACCATGATTTGCCATCAGGCAGGCGGTCCGGCCTTCCATTGCAGCAACGACCATATTGGCCAGTTCCGGCGACCCGAATGTATGGTAATCGGAAACCGGTACATCCATCCCGCCGAAAGCCGCGATCATGTAATGGCAGGCCGGGATCGGTTTGCGCAGGATTGCCAGTGTCGTGCAATAGGTCGGATGGGCATGAACGATGGCAGTCAGTTCCGGACGACTCTTGAGCAATTGCCAGTGAATCCGCCATTCGGTGGAAGGCTTCAGCGGCCCGTCCCATTTTCCCGTCATCTCACCCGACAGATCCAGCGAGGCAATCATATCGGGTTTCATCTGATCATAGGGCGTTGCGGAGGGCGAAATCAGCATCCGGTCTTCATACCGGATGGATATATTGCCCGAAGTTCCCTGGTTCAGGCCATTGGCATTCATTTCCAGGCAGGCATCGATGATATCCTGGCGGGCATTGGTTTCGGTCGTCATGGTCTTCCTCCTTCAGCGGGAATTGAGGATATGGTCGGTAATCTGGCGGAATCCCTTTCCGCCTTCGTGATCGGCAATCCAGGTGGGTGGCGTGGTCAGGCTCGCCTCAAAGGCACGAACATTGGCCACACCACAGGAATTTTCAAAGAAACCGAACATCGGTGCATCGTTCGGGCTATCCCCGACAAAGACGATACGGGAGTTTTCGGTCTCAATATCAATACCGAGGATATCGATGGCAATGCTGCGCGCGGTGGTCAACTTGTCATATTGGCCAAACCAGCCATTGACATGAATGGATGAAACCTTGGCAACCGCGCCTTCCTCCTCAAAAATTTCCTTGATGCGGGTGACATCGGTTTCGGGAAGCGGTGCGACATCCTCACAGAAATCGATGGCAAGATCGGCCAGTCGGAAGGGCTGGTCGGCAGAGATTGCGGCACCCGGCACCTCTGCGGCAATCCGTTCCCGGATCCGGTCAAAACGCCCCTCGCGCGCGGCTTCGCGTGCGACGACGGAGTGCAGTTTGCGGATCATCCTGCGCGCGGCGGCATCGTAGGAATAATAAAAGGCCCCGTTTTCACCAACCACACCCTTTACTGGCCAGAAGCGGGCAATCATGTCACACCAGCCGGCAGGACGGCCGGTGATGGGCACCACGGCAATCCCGGCGGCATCCAGATCCTCAAGCGCCTGATAGGCCGGGCCAGTCAAACGGCCTTCCGTCGTGACCGTATCATCGATATCGCAGTAAAGTACCTTGACAGCGGCCGCAGTTGACCCCGGCATTTCGGAAATCGCACGCATGGATCAACCCTCTGCGCTGGCAAGCTGGGCCATCATGCCGCCATCACAGGCAATATCGGCAAAGGAAAAACGATCCCGCATCTCATGGGCATGGCTGACGGCCTCACGATAGAATTCAGGGGCGATACCAAGTGCCTCAGCCGTGATCGGACCGCCCGCCGCCTTCAGATAGCGGGTCAGTTTTTCGGGCGTGACGGACATTTCCAGGCATTGTTCACGCAGTTCCGGCCAGATCCGTTCCATCTTGGCGTTGAATGCATCCGCGCCTTGCTGATCAAGGGCCTTCTTGCGGTAAAATTCCAGGCATTGCGCGGCAACCTCCGGACCCATGCGGCGGATCATGTCCTCCTCATCGATCCGGGTCGGGCCAAGCTCGGGCGCAGTTTCACTGGACAGGAAATGATGCTGGATCCGCGCCATGGTCAATGTGGTCACCCCGACCTGCTGACCATGCGTGGAGCCCGGATGACGATCCCCTGCAAAACAGTCGATATAGTGGGAAATCTGATGTTCCCCCATCGACCCATGGTTTGAAATGCCGGTGAAGGTAATCCCCAACCCGCAAAGCGTAAGCACCCGGAAAAGCGTCCCTACTGCCTCGATATCGCCTTCGGCTATGCCACGGGCCTGTTCCATCAGGCGGATCTCATCGGGGATTTCGATCAGATAGGGTTCATGGCGATACATCGTATCGAGCATCCGATGCGACATCCACCAGTCGATCTGTGCGACCGAACGACATAGGCAATCGCCAAAACCGGCCGCATTCAACCAGGCCGGCGCCGTGGCGCAAACCTCCAGGTCCACGAAAAACCCTGCAGGGACTTGTGCGGGCAACGAAACCTTCAACCCAGAATCCAGCGTGATTGACGCGGTGGAGGATGTATATCCATTCATCGAACCCGCCGTGGCAAACACGCAGTAGCGCCGGCCATTTTGCAATGTGGCATATTTCGTCAGGTCATTGACCGATCCCGAACCCACTGCCACCGCGGTGGGAAAAGGTTTCAGCCGTTCGGTCAGATCGCGCACCGTGGCCATGTCGGGATGGGGATGGTCAAGGATAATTTCCGTCACCTCGCCCACGGCGCGCAATGCCCGTGCCACACGTTCACCCATTGCCTTGTGGGTTGCCTGATCACTGACCACGGCAAAGGGACCGGCGAAGCCCAGTGAAGTCACCAGATCAGCTTCGCGGCCCTTCAGGGTTTCGTCGAAAACGATCTTGTCAAAGGGGGCGGCCGGATACCGTTTTCCGGTCAGCGGGCTGATCCAGGTTCCGGCACAGATATCATCAATCAATTCGGTCCAGTTGAAGGTCGAGTTCGGCATATCGTGGACATCCTCACTATCGGCAACACCATTTCTTGACAAATGTTGTCTTTATGTGGCTTTTGTCAAGAAGAGTTTCCTATGCCCCCGTTTATCGGGCAAAATCAGGGAGGTTCGAGGTTCATGCGCGATTCTCGATATCTGCATGCGGGGGATCCGGTAAGGGCGGCCGCCTGGCTCTATTACGGGGCCGAAAAAACCCAGAGCGAGGTCGCCGCCACGCTTGGCGTCAGCCGCCAGACCGTGGCCTCCTATCTCGCCGAAGCCCGGCGCGAAGGGTACGTCACGATTCATCTTGCACCGGATATCCTTGAACGAAACGGTTTGGCGGAACGGCTTTCGGCGCTTTACGGGCTGACGGGGGCGCATGTCGTGCCCGCCACCGATGACCCGGCGGAACAACGTGACAGGGTTGGCCGCGCCGGGGCGGAGGTTCTGCGCGCCCTGCTGCGCAAAGGGATGGTTCTGGGGGTATCCTCGGGCCGGACCGTCAGTGCCCTGGCCGGACATCTGCGTTCGCGGGTCATTGACCGGGTCACGGTGCTGCAGGTTTCGGGCAGTTCCATTGGAGCCGCCGCCCATTCCCCGGAAATCTGTGCCAGCGCGGTCGCCTCCGCGCTTGGTGCGCGTTGCCTCAACCTTCATGCCCCGGCCTTTGTTTCCTCCGAAACCCTGGCTGAAAGCCTGCGGGCGGAACCCGCCCTGCAAACCCATTTCAAGGCAATTGCCGGGGCGGATCTGATCCTGTTCGGCATCGGGGAGCTTTGGGATGAAACGGTACTGGACCAGCCGCCCTATCTCGATGCCGGGATGCGGGATCACTATATTGCCGCAGGTGCGGTCGGGCTGGCCTTTGACCGGTTCATCAACCAAAGCGGCCAGGAGCTTGACGGGCCGCTCCGTCTGCGCACCATGGCGGTGGAGCTTGCCGCAGCAGGACAAATTCCCATGCGGCTGGCGGTTTGCAGTGGCGTGACCAAGGCCCGCGCGGTCAGTTCGGCGCTGCGGGCGGGGCTGGTGACCCATCTTGTGCTTGATGTCGGAATGGCCAGGATGCTTGTGGAGGAGCAGGGAGGTTAGAATGACAGACAAATTCGTGATCGGGATCGACAGTTCAACCCAGATGGCCAAGGCCGTTGCCTGGTCGCGCGACGGCAAGGCCCTGGGCGAAGGTCGCGCACCCATCCCGATGCTGCGCCCGCAGGAGGCATGGTGCGAACAGGAGGTCGAAAGCTGGTGGACCGCCTGCAAGGAGGCCTTGCAGGAACTGGGTCAGGCCGTGGATCTGTCCCGCGCGGCGGGGCTTGCCGTGTCAAACCAGCGCGAAACGGTAGGCTTCCTTGATGCGGACGGCAATTCCGTGCGCCCCGGCATGGTCTGGCTGGATGAACGCGCCGCGCCGCAGGTGCAACGCCTTGCCAAGGCGGTCGGATCTGAAAGGCTGCATCAGATCACGGGCAAGCCGATAGACCTGACGCCTGTGGCCTATCGGCTCAAATGGATGCAGGAAAACGAGCCTGACAACCTGTCCCGGACCGCACAGGCCGTGGATGTGCAAGGTTATCTCGTCGGACAGCTGACAGGAAAAATCGCTGCAAGCTGGACCAGCGCGGATCCCTTTGGAACCTTCGATCTGGCAAGGAAAACATGGTCGCCGGAAGTTCTGGCAGCCATTGGCATGACGGCGGATCAATTCCCGCCCGTGGTTCGCCCCGGCACGGTGATTGGCAATGTGACGCGAAACGCGGCACAGGCAACGGGCCTGCCCGAAGGGCTGCGCGTGATAGCCGCCGGAGGGGATGGCCAATGTGCCGGTCTTGGCGTCAATGCGGTGGGCCGGGGTATCGGTTATCTCAATCTCGGGACCGCGCTGATCATTGGCGCATGGGCGGAAGAACCCCGCGTTTCCTTATCCTGGCGCACGATGTCCTCCCCCACGGGGGAGGGCTATTTCCTTGAAGGCGTGCTGCGCGCCGGTACATTCCTTGTTGATTGGGTGGTCAGAAATTTCATTGGTGGCGATACCAGTGCCGAGGCCTTCGCACGGCTTGAAGCCGCAGCACGGGATATCCCGGTGGGGGCGGAGGGATTGCTGGTCAGCCCCTATCTTTCGGGCTGCATGAACCCGCATTGGTCCGGTGAGGCGCGAGCAGCCTTTTTCGGAATGAAACCGGAACATGGGCCGGGGCATCTGTATCGGGCCGTGCTGGAATCACTGACCGGGGAAGTCGCCCGCGCCTTGCAGGACATGCGCGCCGAGGGCGTGGTCGTAAAGACCATCATCGCTGTTGGCGGCGGTGCGAATTCCACCATGTGGCTAAAGATGATTTCCGATGCAACGGGCCTTCCGGTCAAGGTCAGCAGTTCACTGGAAGCCTCATCGCTTGGCGCGGGGATGACGGCAGCAGTGGGGCTTGGCTGGTATGATGATTTCGAAACGGCAGCGGCGGGGATGAGTTCCGCCGAAGATGCGCAATCACCATCCGACAGGGACCGCGCCGCCTGGCAGGATCTTCTGGAACGTCAGGACCGGCTCAACCGGATCGTGGTGGCCGAAGCGGCCCTAGCCAAACCCGGCAAGCAGGTGGGTGGGGCATAGCTGCCGATCGGCGGTCAACCGGGCCAGATCCTTGTCGGAAAGCTCGGCACTGACCCCGGTTCGCATCAAGGCCGAATCCAGCCCTGCGCGATTTGCACCCAGGATATCGTGATGCAGGCTGTCACCGATGCAGCAGATCCGTGCCCCATCACCAAGATCCAGCGCAGCAACCGCTGCATGATAGATCTCCGGCCAGGGTTTGCCGCAGAACTGCACCTCGCCACCCATTTCCATATACCATTGGGCGATCTGCCCCGCCCCGGGGCGCAGACCCAGCGGCGTCAACATCTCCAGATCCGGGTTGGAACACAGCGCGGGAATACCGCCTTCGGCAAGGGGAAGGAGCATCTTGCGATAAGTCTCCTCCGGGATGGTATCGGCCTTACTGCCCGCAATCAGCAGGAACCCGGCCTGCGCGGGATCCGCAACCACCGGCAGGGATGTTCGCAGCGCGTCACCGCCACGTGCCAGCACGAAAACCGCCTCCGGCTTGAGCATGGCCATGGTTCTTGCCGCGAGATCACCCGATGTGACAATGGCACGGAATGCAGCGGGATCAATTCCCAGCCGTCCAAGCCGGTCGGCGTTTTCACCTGCCGTTCGGCCCGAATTTGTCAGCAGCGTTACAGGCTTGCCAGCCGTTTTCAACAACTCCAGCGCCCCTGCCACGCCGGGGTAGGGCCGGGTGCCATCATGCAGCACGCCATATTGATCAAGGATGAACCCGTCATAATCCGCGACAAGATCCGCAAAACGGGTCATGCCAAAGCCCCCATCCGTGCAAGCTTTGCGGTGCCGAACGCCGCTTCGGTGGAAACCGGCAGGCGTGGCGCAAGGCCCAATTCCCGCGTCCGGATATCCCGCCAAAGCGGGTTAACGGACCCACCCCCCACGGTAAAGACCCGCGCAAGTGACGGGCCGCCCAGTTCCGCCAGCCGCGCATAGCCGCGCGCCTCGATCGCGGCCATGCCCTCAAACAGCGCCTTGAGGAACATCCCATCCTCCGCCGGACGCGGGGCAAGCCTTGGGGCAAGCGCAGGATCATTGATCGGAAAGCGTTCTCCTTCGGCCGGAAGCGGATAGAAATCCAGCCCCGTCGGAGGCAAGGCCGACTGGGCCTTGGACAGCCGGGCGATTTCATCCGAGGAGAAATACTGCGCAAGCACCCTGCCGCCGCTATTGGAAGCCCCACCCGCCAGCCAGAAACCCAGTAACCGGTGTGAATAAACACCCGAGGCCGGATCCTCGATCCGCTTTGCCGAAAGCAGTTTCAACGTCAGGGTCGATCCAAGCGCCGTTACCCCATCGCCCTCCTCGGTTGCGCCGCTGGCCAGAAAGGACGCACAGCCATCGGTTGTCCCGGCAACGACCCGAACCGAAGCCGGAAGGCCAAGATCAAGGGCCAGCGGCCCTTCGGCCGGGCCGATAGATGTGCCAGGCGCCAGCACCCGGTGCGGCAGGCATGTCTCCAGCCCCAATTCGGCAACCGCACCGCCCCAGACCCTGCTTTCCGGATCGAAGCCAGTTTTCAGTGTGTTATTGTCATCACTGATATCGTACCGCCCCGAAAAGTGACCCGAAAGCCAATCCGCCTGTGTCACGATACGCGCCACCGGGGCAATGCGATTAAGATGAAAGGCACGCCCCGGTGCGCCCTGGGCAATGGTCGAAAATCCACGCGCGGTCAGTGCCGCAAGGCTTTCAGTATCGGTTACGGGTTCATTATACATGATCGGCCCGGCAAGGGGCCTGCCCCCCTCATCCACAGCCAGAAGCGTGCCGGATGTGCCATCAATGGCCAGTGCCGAAACTGCCGCCGGATCAACCTTTTGCAGGATCTCCGCCATGACCCGGCGGAGCGTAGCGCGCCAATTTTCCGGATCGCGCGGCTCCTTGCCAAAACGGGCTGCAGCCTCGGCCACCGGGCGTTCATCGCCATCAATGGCAATGGCCCGGACGCCGGAGGTTCCGATATCGATACCGAGATACATCATCCCCCCTGTATCAGATTGCGCAGGGTATATGGACCTGCAGGAAGATCAGCGTACCATCGCAGCCACATTCCCGCCATCCACCGTCAGGATCGCGCCGGATGTCTTGCGGGCCTTGGCCAGATGCAGGAAGGCCTCCGCCACATCGCGGGCCGTAACCTCCCGTCTGATCAGATTGCCGCGCATATATTCTTCGGGCGTGATACCGCGTGCACGGGCGCGTTCGGCCACGAAATCATCGGTCAGAAGCCCGGTGCGGATACGATCCGCATTGACGGCATTGGCGGTTATCCCATCGACACCATGTTCAATGGCATATTGCCGCACCAGCGCCATCAGCGCCGATTTCGACGTGCCGTAGGGGCCAAAATCCGGACCCGGGTTCAACACCTGCTTGGTTACGTTGAACACCAGCGCCCCGCCGGTTCCCTGCGCCTGCATCACCTTTGCACAGGCCCGGGCCATCAGGTGATGCGACCAGAAATTCAACTCAAACGCCTTGCGGAAATAGGCATCCTCCACTTCGGTCATACGTCCCTGAAAGGCCGCTCCGGCATTGGAAATCAGGATGTCGACGCCGCCAAAGGCCTCCACCACCTTCGCCACTGCTGCGTCAACAGCGGCGGGGTCCGTCACGTCGCAAGGTACTGGAAACGCGCCCAGTTCGGATGCAACCGCCGCAACGGCATCGGCATTGATATCGAAAAGCGCAACCTCCGCCCCCTCGGCCCGCAGCAACGCCGCCGTTTCGCGGCCAAGCCCGCTTGCCCCGCCTGTCACGATGGCAATCTGGCGGTTCAGCGGTTTTTCCACCGCCTTGGCTAGCTTGGCCTGTTCCAGCGACCAGTATTCGATATCGAAAAGATCTTCCTCCGGAAGGGCGACGAAACTGCCAATCCCTTCGGCCTTGGTGATCACATCCACCGTGGCCTCCGCGATATCGGCGCAGATCTTCGCCTCCTTCGCGGTCTTGCCAACCCCGAACAGCCCAAGCCCCGGCACATAGACAATACGTGGCACTGGATCGAGCTGCCGGAAACCGCCGCCTGCGCGCTTGTTCTGGCGTTCGAAATAGGCAACATATTCCGCAGCGAAGGCATCCGTTGCCGCCTTCAGCGCATCCGCAAAATCAGGGGCGCCTGCAGGCGGGGCAACCATCCCGAACCGCTTGATCCGGATCGAATGATCCGGGGCGGCATTGCCGCGCATGGCATAATCAGCCAGGTTTTCCCCATCGACAAAATGGCAGATCTGATCAGAGCGGCGAAACTCCAGGACCCAACGGTCCGGCCTGCCTTCAACGGCCGTTTCCCGCGCCAATGCGCCGCGCAGGATGGGGGCGATTTCCGCCTGGCTGCGGGGTTCGGGCAGGGTTGCGGATTTGAAGGGGCGCGAATTGCCACCCCCCAGCCGCTTTTCGGCCTTATCGCACATGGCAATCATATCATCATAGGACTGGCGCGGATCATCATGGAAGGTGAAGATCCCGTGGTTCATCAGGATCATGCTTTTTGCATCCGGGGTTTCATCCAATATCCGCCGCACTTCCTGCGCCAGAACGAAGCCGGGCATCACATAGGGCACGATTGTCGTATCGGGAAAGAGATCCCGGATAATCGCTTCGCCATCCGGCTGATTGGTCAATGAGATGATCGCATTGGCATGGGTATGATCGACATGCTTATGCGGGATGATCGCGTGCAAGACCGCCTCGATGGAAGGATTGGGCGCATAGGGATCCAGCAGCATGCGCCGCTGCGCCGCCACCAGATTTTCATCCGAAAGCTCCGGCAAACGTGCCAGTGCCGCCAGGGGGTCAAGCTGCACCGCCGGAAGCCCCGCCGGTTCGATCACACCCATATCCCAGCCCGATCCCTTGACACAAAGCACGTCATATTCGGCGCCAAGCGCATCCGTCATCCGTGTCTTGACGGAAGTATTGCCCCCGCCATGCAGGACCAATAGCGGCTCCTGCCCAAGGATACGGGTGGTATAGGTGCGGATGGCAAGATCTTCGTTGATCCCTTCCTTGCCATAGGCCGCAATAAGACCGTCCAGTTCTGACTGGTTCCAGCGAGATTTCATCGTTGTCCTCTTTTCCCGGCGGTTATAATGTCTCGCGCCTTCGCTGAACGGGGCGGGGTCGTCTTGCACACCCAATAGGTTGATATGCCTGACCCCGATCCGAGACAAAGGCGCGATGCTCTAGATGGCGATACGGTTTCCTGAGGTCTGCTCGAATATATGGATCCTGGCGGGGTCGATGGCAAAACGCATCTGATCACCCGCAGCACCTTCGGTATCGCGTGGGGTGACCGCGACAAATTCCGCGCCATTGACATCAAGGTGCATCTGTTTGTCCGCGCCGGTCTTTTCGGCAATGGTCAGCTTGCCGACAATCGGCCCTTGCGGATCCGGCGTTACGTCATTGGGACGGATACCGCAGGTCACCTTCTGCCCGGCAGCCTTGCCATAGGCGGCATCCAGCGGCAATGACAGGGCCTCGTTGCGGAAGGTCACGGTGCCACCTTCGGCCACGATTTTCCCTTCCTGGCAATTGATCTGCGGCGATCCGATGAATTCGGCAACATAGCGCGTGGCAGGACGATCATAAAGGTCATCCGGCGCTCCCGCCTGTATGATCCCGCCCCCCTGCATCAGCACGATCTTGTCGGCCATGGTCATTGCCTCGATCTGGTCATGGGTAACATAGATCGTTGTCGCCTTCAGCCGGTCATGAAGCTGGCGGATCTCCACCCGCATATGGGCGCGCAGCTTTGCATCGAGGTTGGAAAGCGGCTCATCGAAAAGAAAGACCTTGGCATCGCGCACCATGGCGCGGCCCATGGCCACACGCTGGCGCTGCCCGCCCGAAAGTTCGGATGGTTTACGATCAAGATATTCGGTGAGGTTCAGGACCTTGGCCGCTTCCTCAACCTTGACCTTGATTTCATCGGGTGATTTTTTGGCCACCTCCAGGCTGAACGCAATATTTTCGCGAACCTTCATGGTGGGGTAAAGCGCGTAATTCTGAAACACCATGGCAATATCGCGTTCACGTGGATGCACATCATTGACCACCCGCCCGTCGATGGAGATTTCCCCCGCCGAGATGGTCTCAAGCCCGGCCGTCATCCGCAGAAGTGTCGATTTACCGCAGCCCGACGACCCCAGCAGCACGACAAATTCGCCATCGGCGATATCAAGCGAAAGATCCTTCAGGATCTGGACCGCGCCATAGGCCTTGCCGATGCCACGATATTCTACATTTGCCATATGTATCGCCTCTAGTATCTCTGTCGCGTGGGGGTCAGGCAGATTTCCTGAACCAGTGCATTTTGCGGAAGCTGGTAGGCATTCAGGATCAGCCCGGCGACGATATCGGCACCGATACCGCCCCCCATCTTGACCTTGTTTTCCTTGTAGGCGGCCAGCGTGCCCTTATCGAGGACGCCCGACAACACCTCGGTTTCGATCACGCCGGGGCTGAGAACCAGAACCCGGACATTATAGTCAGACAGATATTCCCGCAGGCTTTCGCTGATGCCATGGACAAAATATTTGGTGCCACAATAGACGGTATGATCGGGATAGACCTTCCGCCCGGCAATGGAGCTCATCATGACCAGGGTGCCGGTCTTGCGTTCCATCATGCCGTTCATTACCGATTTGACCGTGTTCAACACCCCCTTGGTGTTGATGTCGATCATCTCATCCCATTCCTCGGGCGGCTGGCGCCCGATATCGGCAAGCCGCGCCACCCCGGCATTGGCAAACATCATGTCCACCGGGCCGAATTTCGCCTCCGCCTCGGCAACTGCGGCGTTGATTTCATCGCGGCTGCAGACATCCACCTTGCGGCAAAGGCTGTTGGGCAGGCCCATCGCCTCCATCTTTTCTATCCGGCGGGCCATCATCAAAACGGGGTGCCCCGCCGCCGAAAAGGCACGCGCGGTCGCCTCACCGATCCCGGAACTGGCGCCGGTTATTGCAACAAGAGGTTTCTCGGTCATGTCACTGTCCTGAAAAGCTTGCGCGATGGGGCGCAGTCAGACCCGCGCCCCATGGGGATATCCGGGGCCTTCCTAGCCCTGAACAATCTTGTCCGCCGCTGCGGCGATATCATCCATCACCTCCTTGGCGGAGCCGAATTCACCCGCGAAATACTGGCCAAGCCGTACAGGGATCGTATCATTGGACAATTCCGCCCATTGCGGCAGATCCGGTTCCGACCCCATGTCATTGGCAATGGTTTCACGCACGACATCAAGGTGGCGCGTGGTGCCCGCCCCGACGCGGCGGTTGGCGATGATGCGTTCATCCTCATAGACACTCGCACGGGTCGGACCGGTACCGCCGCCAAGCGCGGTGATCAGGACCTGGGTATCCGCGCAGGTGGCCCATTGCATGAAGATCCAGGCCGCATCCGGGTTCTTGGAATTGCGCGAAACAGCCAACGAAGAACCACCCTGATGGCCGATGCCCGGAATTTCACCAAAGGCCGTTTCCTCCACCGTGCGCAGCGCATTGGGTTTCGGACAGCGTGCCGGTTCCATCAGGCCCGACACCTTGGAGGCAGCAGGATCATCGAAATAGGGGAAGAATTCGCCCCAGGACATCATCGTTGCCGCAACACCCTGCGCAATGGACTGGCCCTGGCCATCCCAGGTCCAGCCGGTCACACCCGGAGGCATGGTTTCCTTGAGCCGTGTCCAGTATTCCATTGCGGCAAGGCCCTGTTCGTCATTGCCCGCAAAAGTTCCATCAGGGCGGAAGATCGACCCCCCATGACCCCAGAGCCACATCGTCCAGTCGGTTTCCAGCGAATAGTGGCCCGATTTCATCTGCCCGGTCGAGCCGAACATGTCGGGACCGTATTCCTCGGTGATCGCCTTGCACTGGTCGTAATATTCCTCAAGCGTCTGGGGCGCCGAGAAACCCATATTGTCATAGATATCCTTGCGGTACTGCATGATGAAGATCGGGATGTCATAGGGCACGCCGACCCAGCGATCCTCATATTTCGCAACCCCGTCCACCAGCGCGGGCATGAAGTCATCTATATTGTAATCCGGCATAACCAGATCGGGCTTTTCTTCAATCTGTTCACGCGGGTCGAAGACATCGCGCGAAACAGAAGCCGCCCATGACTGATCCACATAGTAAAGATCATAGGTGCCAAGGGCCGAGGCGATATCCAGCGTCAGCTTTTGCAACACCTGTTCCAGCGGCAGGATCTCGATCTCGACCTTGATGCCGGAAGCTTCCTCAAAATATTTCTTGAGCTGACTGTTGATCGTGTTGGAGGGCGGAGTGGATTCCGTAGCCAGACGGATTGTCTGCCCGGCGAAGGGCTTGGAAACCTCCTTGACCCAGGCCAGCACCTCGGCCGAAGGCTCCAGCGCGGTCCCCTCCTGCGCGAAGGCCTGACGCGGGCGGGCCAACCCATTGCCCAACACCCCTGCCCCAAGCCCCAGGGCAGAAGCATTGCGCAGGAAGCTGCGGCGGTTCATCCGGCCGCGGACATAGTCATCCACGATCCTGGCGCGATATAGCTTGCGGTCGCTGTCTTTCATTTGATCCTCCCTAGGATATGATTTCATTCACTGTTTGACGGAACCAAGGGTCAGGCCCCGAACCAGATTTTTCTGCACCAGCAGGATAAAGATAAAAGCAGGCAGCATCGCCGCAGCACCAAGTGCGGCCATATTGCCCCATGCCGTGCCGGTCGAGGTGACGAAGGTCGAGGAAACGACGGGGACGGTTTTCAACCCGGTCTGCGTCAGGGTCAGAACAAACAGGAATTCCGTCCAGGAAAAGATGAAACAAAGCACGGCCGTCGCCGCGATACCCCCGCGCACCATCGGCAACACGATACGCCGGAAGATCAGCCAGCGTGACGCGCCATCAACCATGCCGCTTTCATCGATCTCACGCGGGATGTCGTCGAAGAAGCTTTTCATCAGCAACACCGCCAGCGGCAGGTTCATCAGCGCATGGATCAGGATCACGCCAAGATAGGTATCAAGCAGCGACAGTTCCTTGTAGATGAAGAAAACCGGGATCGCGACGGCAACCGGTGGCATCATCCGTGTCGACAGGACCCAGGCCACAAATTGATGTCGCCCGCGAAAATCCATCCGGCTGAGCGCGTAGGACGCAAAGGTCGCGATGGAAACGGCCAGCACAGTCGAAAAAAGCGCGATGACGATGGAATCCCAAAGTCGCGGGGCCATCTGCCAGTTTCCGCCACCGGGCAGCACCTGCCGCTGTTCCCCGAAACCGAAGCCGAGCGAAATGCCGAAGACCTCCTCGAAGTTCTTGATCGTCGGGGAAAAATCAAAAAGCAACGGAGGGTAGTTGAAGATCTCCCGTGCATCCTTGAAGGCCACTGTCAGCCAGTAATAAAGTGGAAAGGCAAAGAGCAGCACAACAACCCAGGCTGCAACGATGCGGATGATGCGAGAAGATTTCGAACGTACGATCATTACCAGCGCACCTTTGCAATCCAGATGAAAAGATTGGCGACGATCAGGATGATAACCAGCGTCAGCAAGGACAGCGTCGCGCCATAGCCCCATTTGATAAAGCTGAAGGTCTGCTGCCAGGCATAAAGCGAAAGCGTATAGGTGGAGGTTCCGGGTCCACCGCTTGTCATGACGAAGACGTAGTCGAACATCCGAAAGATATCGATGCCGCGGATCAACACCGCCACGGCAATGACCTTGGACAGCAACGGCAATGTGATCCGCCGAAAGACCAGCACCGGCGAAGCCCCGTCCAGCATTGCCGCCTCATAGGGTTCGGGCGGAAGAGATCGCAGTCCGGCCAGGAAGATCAGCACCATGAAAGGTGTCCATTGCCAGATATCGACAATCATCACACCCCAGAGCGCGGTGGATGCCGTTGACAGGATCGGCTGGGTCTTGTCCAGCAGACCCAGTTGCTCCAGCACATATGTCATGACCCCGAATTCGGCATCCTCGATCAGCAGGAACATCATCCCCGCTATGGCCGGGGGGACAACCAGTGTCAGTGTCAGGATCGAACGCAGGAAACCGAAACCCGGTTCATCATCATCAAGCAGCAGCGCGACTCCCATCCCCAGAACCACCTGCACCGTCAATGTCACCACGAAATAGAACATGGTGATGCGCAGGGACTGCCACATGCGGTCATCCGACAAAAGCTGCGCCCAGTTTTCAAGCCCGACAAACTCCAGTTCACGCCGGAACGTGTTATATTCGTGAAAGCTGAGCCAGATATTGTATAGTAGCGGGATAATTGTGAACGCCACCAGCATCGCCACCAGAGGCAGCAGCCAGATAGCAGGCCTGTCCCATGACAGCACTCCGTTTCGCACTGTCCCCTCCCGATTCTTCCTCTCCTGTACTAAGTTGCATCAAATAAACATTTGTGCAACATATTTTGAATGATTGCACAAATGTGCATCCTGGTGTTAGATCAGACCTGCGGCGTGGCACCGAAGGCAGTCTTTTGGCGCAGGACGCGGGAGGACTGAGCCATGAACAAATCCTGGGGGCGCGGAACTGCCAATCTGGCAACCGAAACATTGGCGCGGGCGGCGCATCTTTATTTCATTCTGGGGCTGACCCAGGCGGAAGTTGCCAAGCGATTGGGGATCACCCGCTTCAAGGTCCACCGCCTTTTGAGCCAGGCGCGAGAAACCGGTATGGTGCGAATTGAAATCGACGTGCCCTTTACCGACCGGCTCAACCTCGAAGCAACGCTGATGGACCGCTACGAACTGACAGCGGCCTATATCTGCCCCTCAGATGAAACCGAGGAAATCCCGCTATCCGCTGTAATCGGACAATATTCCAGCGGGGTCGTATCCAACCTTCTGCGCGAAGGCCAGACCATCACGACATCCTGGGGAAAGACACTGCGATCACTGGCCACCACAATCGAAACGGGCAGCGTACAGAACCTGTCAGTCGTGTCGATGATCGGATCGCTTTCCACACGGTCAAGCCAAGACAAATATGAGGCCGCCACGGTCTTGGCCAACAGGCTGGGTGCGGAATGTTTCTATCTTCCCGGGCCAATCTTCTGCGACAGTATCGAGGCCAAGCAGGCCATAGATGCGCAACCCGCAGTACAACTTGCCAAGCAGATGGCGCAATCCGCCGATATCGCCCTGATGAGCATCGGAGGGCGGGAAATGAGTTCCATCCGCGAATCCGGTGTAACCTCCGAGGAGGCCTATGCCCTGGCCGTCGCGGCGGGATCCGTGGGCAATTTCCTTGGCCGGTTTGTCGATGCGGAAGGACGGCCCATGGATCACCCGCTCAATTCCCTTTGCCTCGGAATCGGCCCGGATGATATCAGTGAAATCCCAGTGCGGGTCCTCTGCGCCGGAGGGGCACACAAGATCGACGCAATCCGGGGCGCATTGCGCCGCAAGGCCGCAACCATCTTCGTTACCGATGAAAAGACCGCCCGATCGCTGATCTGACACGGCGTGGCAGGTTTTCATCTGTCCGGATCCGTCCACGATCTTCCCGTTCGCGTTGAAACCGGGCCTGCCGCAAAACAATTCAAAACGGTACCGAATATTCCGCAACCCTTGCAAACTGCCGTTCTGCCTCATGGAGAAATCATCCCACGGTTGATTTTGATGTCAGGAAATTGTCCTGGATCAAGATAAAAGCATGGGTCCCATTCTATTCCTTGACAGACCGGTCAAAGGGCGTTGAGCATTGATGCAAGGCATTCGTCGGTAATGATGACATATCTTGCCATAGGGCAGGAATAGGCGAGGGAGTTAAAGATGAAATACTGGTTCTTATGGCTTTTGACAGGGATCGTCTCGGTTCTGGGTGGTTTCTTTGCCCTGGCAAACCCCATGGCAGCAACGCTGGCTTCCGAACTGTTTGCCGGGTTTTCGTTCATCGCCGTTGGTATCCTGACACTCTTGTCGGCCTTTGCGGATCAGGGCTGGAAAGGGCGGATCCTTTCGATCCTCCTGGGTCTTGCAATGCTGTTCCTTGGGTTCAGCCTTGTGAACCATCCGCTGTCCGGCATTGTTTCACTGACCATCATAACAGCGGCAATGATGCTCGTCATGGGTGTGTTCCGGCTCATTCTGGCCTTTTCGGCAGAGGCAAGGAACCTGCGTTGGGTGCTGGTCTTATCCGGCCTCGTCTCCCTTGCCCTGGGTGTGATGATCTTTGCGAATTTCCCGGAATCGGCAGCGGTTATTCTGGGGATCTTCCTTGGAGTCGAGTTGCTTTCCAGCGGCATCTCGCTGATCGTGCTGTCACTCAGCCGCAAATCGGGAGGGGAAACATGACAAGATCCTGGATGCCAATGATGGCTGCGGGCGTGGTTGCGCTTCTGGGAGGGTTGGTCGCATTGATCAATCCGACCGCAGCAGGGGTGGCAACGACCACACTGGTGGGATGGGCGATGCTGATCGTGGGTGCCCTGCAAGGCTGGGCGGCTTATAAATCCGATGCCACCTCCGCGCGAATCCGTGCCGGTGCCATATGCGTGGCGGCCCTTTTCATGGGGATCCTGCTGCTTTTCGGGCCCTTGGGAAGTGGCTGGCTGGTGCGGCTCCTGATCGCGCTGCTGCTGCTGGTTTCAGGTGCAGCAAAAATCTACGCCGGACGTTCGATGGCCGGATCGCAGAACCAGTCCCTGGTCTTCGGTTCCGGCGGGGTATCCATTCTGATGGCGCTGGTCATTCTGTTCGGGCTAAACCTGCAATTCGGAACCCTGCTGGGGATCGAACTGCTGGCCAGTGGCCTTGCTATCCTGCTGCTGGCAATGCATCGGCGGGCAAACCCGGACACGCATGCCTGATCGGGTTTCGGACCCGCTGCGCGGGCTCCTGGGCGTTGTTCTGGGCCTCGCGCTTGTTGCTCTGATCGGGCTGTTCCTGGTCATGGGCAAATCGCTGCTCGTGCCGATTTTCGTGGCGGCGATCTCGGTCTATGTGCTTGTTGCCGCCAGTGATGCCATTGCCGAACTGCCTGTCGGGTCGGCCTTGCCGGAATGGACACGGCGGCTGATTGTACTGGCGCTGTTCCTGCTTGCGGTCATCTGGCTTGGCGGTGTGATGGTGTCGACCGCAGGCCAGGTGCGCGCGCGCCTGCCGGAATATCAGCATAACCTGACCGGGCTCGTGCTGAGAATCGTCAGGCTCCTCGGGATCGATGATGGGCGGGACTGGGGTAATTTCCTGTCAGAGACCATGAACAATATCCGGCTTCAGCAATTTGCCGGGCCGATCCTGAGTTCGATCAGCGCCGCTGCGGGACTGATCTTCATGGTGGTGATCTACGCAATGTTCCTGATGGGCGAACGTGGCGGATTTGCCCATAAGGTTGCCGTTGCCCTGCCCGGCGAACAGGGCGAAAGCGCCAGCCTCATCACCATGCGCATCAATCAGGCCATCAGCGATTACCTCGCCGTCAAGACCCTGGTCAACATCATCCTTGGCGTGATCTCCTTCGTGGTAATGTGGGCATTCGGAGTCGATTTCGCGCTGTTCTGGGCAATCCTCATCGCATTGCTGAACTATATCCCCTATGTCGGCTCGATGCTGGGGGTAATCTTCCCGGTTGCGCTCAGCATGGCACAATTCGGATCGGTCGAAAAAACACTTGGCGTGGCAGCACTTTTGACAGCGGCACAGCTTTATGTCGGAAATTCGCTGGAGCCACGGATGGTCGGGCGGAAGGTGAACATGTCCCCCTTTGTCGTCCTGGTCGCCCTTGCCGTATGGTCCTCGGTCTGGGGTGTGGCAGGGGCAATCCTGGCAATCCCGTTGACCTCGATCATCGCGATCGTAATGAGCAGTTTTGCCGCCACGCGGCCTTTTGCCGTGCTGTTGGCAGAGGATGTAAGCGTTTATGAATAAACCGTTATCGCCTCTGCGTATCATCGCCGCAGGGCTTCGTGATGCCTTCTCAAACCAGAATGTACAGATCCTGCTGGGGCTGACGGCGGCTTTGATCACCCTGGCATCGATGGTGTATCACTGGGTGGAAGGATGGGGCTGGATTGATGCGGTCTACTTCTCTGTCATCACCATCTCCACGATCGGCTATGGCGATCTGACCCCACAGACGAATATCGGCAAGGTTTTCACGATCTTCTACGTCATTATCGGATTGGGCCTGTTCGTCGCTGCCGTGACGGCAATTGCCAACAGCATCATATCCCGCGCGGGCCGCCGACCCGGGAAATAACCCTTGCCGCACCAGAGGCGGATATTCAGAAAAGCGCCGAGAAACGTGCCGGCAGGCGGTAAAGCTCCTTCGACCGGCGGTTGGCAAAGAACCAGTTGCCGGTTGAGGCAACCGCGCGACCTTCACGCATATGCGTAACGATTTCGGGAAAGTCGCTTTGTTCGGAAATCGGGGCCATTTGACTGAGATTGTCAAAACCTTCTGTACCCTGCCACCAGGTACTGCCACCTCTGGCACCTTCCGGGCGTGGACCATCCTTTTCCTCGATCCATGCGCGACGCGCCAGAAGCCGTTCCCGCGACAGCGCATCATCCATGTAGCGCAGATGAAACAGGAAAAGCTGCGGGTCCAGTGCGACATGTTTGATGTTGGATCCGTGCCCACCGATGGAAAAGCGGATCCGCTGTCGCGTCAGGCAGGGTTTGGCATAATTGGTATTCACCCGGAAATTCCGCCGAACCGAAAGAATTGGCATATCGGGGTCGATTGGTTCGGGCTCGGATGCCGGGGTATGAACAATCTCCACCGCGAAAGGGGAAATCACCCGTGGCGGGCGGCCCTTGGCGGAAAGCCGGTCAAGATATTGCGGCAGGTTCAGCCCGGTTTCGGGGTCAGGCGCCACGATTTCATCGACATCGCCGCATAGCACCCAGTTATAGTAAAGTGTCAGGCCACTGGCAATATTGGAAAGCGCGCTCCAGCGGCGGCGGTCAAAGCCCGATTTATCTTCCGGATCGGGAATATGCAGGATATTGGCGCCCTTCGCCATCCGGTCAATTTCGGGATCCGAACCATGACGGAGGACATAAAGGTTTTCCCGACCGATCAGCCCGCCATAGTAACGTAGCCAACGATCAAGGAAGACATAATCACCCTTGACCATCGTCACCGCCGCCATCCGCCCCTTGGACGGATCGGGCAGGTTGCCTTGCGGTGCGGCAGGCAAGGCCGGTTTGGCAGCAGTGCCCCCGGCGGGGGGAATCCCCTCGGGCAGGGGAAAACGGTTGATCTGGGCGACACGCGCAGTGCCGACCTGCCGGCGCAATTCGTCATAACCCTGCGGCCCAAGGCCACTGGCCTTCAGCACATCCCATTTGCGGTAATGCACGACATAGATCCTGCGATCTTCAGGAAGTGGCTGGCCCCGGATCGACCCGCCCATGATATAGTGCTGTTCCTCGGGCAATTCGTTCCATCTCAGGCCTGCCCGCCGGATGGCGACGGGCAGGCTCATCTGATCCAGATAGGGGCGCTTGTTTTCCAGATCGGGAACTTCATCGATCCGGCGGGCGGTCCGGTACCATGTTTGTGCAAAGGACTGACCTTCCTCGTTACGATGCCTTTCAGGAAAAAGGACAAAACCCGCACTGAAATAGGGGGGCACGGGAACGCGCTTGTCCCGCATCAGCCTGATGCGTTCCTGCGGGACCTCCAACCCGAAAGCATTATAGATCGGAGGCCAGATTTCATCCCCCGCCCAGCGCAGCGAAGCCGCCGGGGAGGCGCTGACGGCACCTTCCGAGACAAGGTTTTCAATCCGGTTATCGCCCAGGAACAATACATCGGAATCAACAAAGCCCGAAAAATCCGTCTCTCTTTCCTGCAGGCAGGCCACGATCTTGTTGCCATGCGGATAGGGTGTATCAAACATGCCTTCGGTTCGCATCGGGCGCAGGTCGCATCGCATCCGGCGCAAGGTTTCGATCACCGTGGGATGGACGTTGCGGATCCGGTGTTCGGGGCAATAGCCAACAAGCTGCACTTCTTTTGGCATATGGTTGCGGATCGACGCCGCCAGGTAACAGGCCAGATATTGATACTGCGGTGGCTCCACAATGAAGAAGAGGGTCAGGGAAGGGGGCATCTGGCGGTCTTCAGCCTCGCGTTCAGGGTCAGAATATACCGTCAAACCGGCGCGGCAGGCTATAGAGCCCCTCGGGCCGCCCACCGCCCATCAGCGTAAACGGCGGGCGGGAAATTGATTTTTCCACCATCTCGCGGCGAAAGCCAGGGTGATCCACGGTTTCGGCAATGGGGCGTCTCCTCATCAGCGCCTCAAAGGTTCCCTCAACGGAATTCCACCCCCAGCCCCCGGCAGTCATCCTGGCCTTTTCTTCATCGGTCTTGCCGCTGAGCCGTCTTTCTCGGCTGCGGCGAAAACGGTCCATACAATAGTCGTAATCGATGAAACGCAGGTGAAAGTTGTAAAGATGCGGGTCGAGGTAGATCTGCCTGTGATTGGCACCATGGCCACCGGCCTTGTATTCCGTGATCGCGGAAATCAGGCACGGCTTGGCATAATTGGAATTGAGCCGGTAACAACGCCGTCTGCCCAGGATCGGTGCATCGGGATCAAGCGGGTCAGGTTCAATATCCGGGACATGGACCATTTCGAGGGCGAAGGTGGTAATCGCGGGCGGTCGCGGACGGCGGGCTGACACCTGCATCAGATAACCGGTCAGATCATCCGAAACAGCCGGATCCAGCACCACGAATTCATCCACATCATTGACGGCAACCCAGTTGTAGAACTCCGTCAGGGCAGAACCATGGGCGGACAGGATCTGCCAGCGCCGCTGATTGACGGATTTCTTCAGCTTGTCATATGGCAACCGGATAATATTGCAGCCTTCCGCAATCCGGGCCACATCCTCATTGCCACCATGATTGAGAACATAGATATGTTCATCCGGCAGAAACCGCCGCCAATAGGCGATCCAGCGTCTCAGGAAGAAATCTTCCTCATGCACCATGGTCAGTGCCGCAAGGGGTGCCTTGGATTTGTCCAATTTCGCAAACCTGCCAATCTGTTCTTTTCGACCTTTTCCGAAAGCATGGCAATTTCAACCCATGGCGGCAAGCCCATGCATTCACCCCTGCTCTGGTAACATCATCTGGGCGGAAAGATCGGCATTCTCGGGGGCGCCGTGAAGCTCAAGGATGGAAAGGCCCAGTTGCCAGCGGCAGCGGCCATCTTCCAGCCGCCTGAAACCGGGCGTCGCAGGCCAGTCGGACAGATCAAAGACCTGGTCCTTCTCCCAGCGCTGTATCACCGTGACCCCACCATAGGCGATATGGAACCGCACCCCGCCACTTCCGGGATTGATCCGGTTGATGCCGCTTCCCACGAAAACCTCATCATCGCCATCACCCAGTTGCACGATATTACGCCCCGGTCCGGTATGGATCTTCGAGGATCCGTCACCATCAAAAATCGTATCATTGCCATGGCCTCCATAGATCCGGTTATTGCCGCGACGCCCATGGATCATGTCATCACCGGTCCCGCCATCCAGCGTATCCTTGCCCGGCCCACCCGAAAGCGTGTCATTGCCCGCACCGCCCCTGAAATGATGCCGTGATGAAGGCAGCGTTGCCACCGCAATCAACTGATCATTACCGGCACCGCCATCGAAAACCGCACCCCCGTATTTCGGCCCAAGCATGATATCGTCACCATCCGATCCGGTAACATCCACCTCCACCCGTTCAGAGGTTTCGAAATGGATCGGACTGTCGGGATGCGCGACAATGCGGATCTTCTTGCCGCTTTTCCCATCGGATTCGGCACGGGAAACCACCGTGGCGATACGGATTCTTTCGACATTGGCCGGACAATGAAGCACATAGTCATCCGGCCCGGCCATGTACCATAGCGTATCGGTGCCACCACCGCGTTCCTCACGGATCTTTTCGGCATCGCTACCATAGGCCCAGTAATCATTGTCTTCCCGTCCCCCCGCCAGGATCACACTGCCATCGACCGCCATCATCGCATTCACGCCATCGGCAGGATTTTCATGGCCGCGCAGATCCAGCCCCAGTTTCAGCGCACCTTTCACCAGTTCCGCCCGCAGGAATTCCAGTGGGGCGGTTTCAACCAGGTTTTCCGTCTCACCCGGATCGGTTTCGATGTCGTAGACATGTTCCTCACCATTGGGATAGCGGAAATAGCGCAGGTGGCGATAGCCTTCCCGCGCGGGCCTTACCGACAGCGTGCCGAAAACGCAGGTAACGGGGGCATCGTTTTGATCATAGCTTCCAAAGGACGGGTCGATCAGGGGCAGCAGGCTTTGGCCCGAATGCCAATCCGGCCGGGATGGCAGGCCAGCAAGCTGCATGATCGTTTTTGGTACATTATGCAGGGATACGGGCAGGGTTTCCTCGCGCCCTTCCATTCCCTTGCGCCAGATTGCCAGTGGCACATGGGCGGCGCTGTCCCATTGGCTCATCTTGTGGAAACTGTCATGATTGCCAAGGTTGAACCCGTTATCCGACAGGAAGATCACGGTTGTCCTGTCCGCAATGGGTGAAGCTTCCAGCGCGCGCATGAAACGACCAATTTCATGATCGACATGGCTGATCGCCGCAAAATAGGCCCGAACCACCTGCCGCCAGGCCTCATCCCCGGATTTCTCCGGCGTCCAGCGCCCATTGGCAATATAGGCCGCCTCATAGACGGCAAAGCCGGGCTGGGGGCCAAAGTAATCTTCCGCCGAGGCAATATCGGGCCAGCGGATATCAGCCGGATCATACATCTGATAAAAGCGATCCGGGCAATCAAGGTTATAATGCGGATGCTTGAAGCCAAGCTGGATCAGGTTGCGCCTGTCGGCAGGGGCTCGTTCCAGAAATCTGATTGCATTTTCGGCAACCCAGAAATCATAGAAACGGTCATCCTGCTCACCCCCGTCATCGGGATGGTTGATGCCCCGAATCCCGGGGCCACGATCAAGATAGGCATGCACACCCTTGCGATCCCCGCGATCCCCGGCGGGCGGGTTTTCATGGAAAAGCAGGCGGCGAAAAGGCGCGGGCATGGGGCGATAATTCGCATCCACCTTGCCAGTGGTGAACGTATGGAAGCCGTGGCGACGCAGATCATAGGCCCAAGCCTTTTCAGGCGGCATCAGATCGCTCCAGAACCGATTGAGATCAACCAGCCCGCTGCGGAAAGGCGCCTGCCCCGTGGCGAGTTCGGCCCGGCAAGGCGCGCATAGGGGCACAGTGGCATAGGCGTTGGAAAAGCGCACCGCATTTTCCATGAAACGGTCAAGATTGGGGGTCTGTATCCGCAAACCGAAGGTATCGCGCCAAGTATAGACATCAATCATGTCATCCACCCAGATCACGCAGATATGCCCGTCCTGCACGGTTTCTGCGTCAAGGTGCATGGCTCAACCCCTCCACAGCACATAGCGCCGCAACGCCATGTCCATCTCGGTTTCCGCCGGGTGTTGCGGGGTCAGAAGGCGCAGTCCAGGCCAGAAGAACACATCGGCAATAACCGACTGGCCCAGCGTTTTTTGCAATCCCGGGCGCTGGCTGCGCGCCCCGATGAACAGGGAAACCGGACCGGGAAGATCGGGGGGAGTGCCCGTCACGGAATAAACCTCCCCCCCACCCTGACGAAAGCTCAACCGATCCCCATCCAGCGTGATCGCGACAAGCTGCGCTTCATTTGTTCTGGGCAAGGCGGGAACGGAAAGGATCAGCGCCTCGCTGGTGTCCTTGATCGTGAAGCTGTTCCCATCATCGGAGACAAACAGATAGGGGTTCGATCGTCCGCTGCCGCTGCCGGAATTGATGGTGAAAATAGTGCGGGCCTGTTCCTCAGGATGCAGATGGACCAGCGCGGCGACGGAAAACACATCCGTCCGCTGAGACACCGCCTTCAGGACCATGCCGCAATGCAGGCCGGTCCGGCAGGTCATTCCCGCCTTGCCCCCGCTGCCATATGCAAGGCGGCCATTGCCATCATTCGGGTCGGTCGGCACCGCGCGGCATTGCCCATCGGCACTGCGCCAGCCGGTCACGACTTCCCCGTCCAGTTCGAAATTATCGGGCACACCATGAAGCCAGATCCCCTCGGCTGTGGCGATCCGCCGGGCCAGTTCCGCCTCGCTTCCACCAATCAGCGCGCCATCGGGCAGGTCATGGTCGATCCTGATCATCCGGCAATCGCCCCGTCATGCACCGGCAACCGCGCAGGCATGGCCCAGCGGCCAAGCACCCACCCATCCGAGGCCAGCAGCGACCAGCCATCACGGATTGCGCATCGCGCCACATCCGGGTCGGGCGTACCATAACCATAACACAGATGCAGTCCGACGCCTTCCGGGCGCCGGTCCAGATGCAAAAGCAGGGACTGGGGATCATCGGGTGCGATCGCGATCCGTTCTATCCGGGGCACGTCCGGCCCTTCCAGCCGAAACCCCACGGGATGGACAAAACCCGCCTCATCCGATGGGATCAGGGTCAGGTCACCCTGCGCCCGGATCACGACACGCAGGACAGGGCTTTCGCCTTCCCATTCGGCCAGATGCAGGATCGGGCAGCGCCAGCCACGTGTCAGTGGATCATCATGGCGGGTTCCCGCCGCCTCGGCGGCAATTGCAGCGGCGGTCATTTCCGCCATATGACGCCGTGCGGTTTCAGTGGGCCGGTCATAATCATCCATCCCGAACATGTAGCCCGGCGCAGACCCCAGAAGCCGATGGTCGCCATGGTTCCACATCAGTTCCCATTGCCCTTCGACGACCGCATCCGATACCAGCCCCGGCCGTCCGGCATCAAAACGCGCCACGAAAAGTGGCCGATCGAAACCGAGCACGGCAAATTCCTCTTCCACCCTTGCCATCAGTGCAAGCATCGCATCACGATATTGCCGGGCCGAACCGCCCAGATCCTCCAGCCCGAAATCAAGGCAGACCGCCCGGATCCGTGCGGGTTTCCCCAGCCGCGCGGCGGCATGTTTGACATTTTCCGCCGCGATCAGGAGGTTGCCAAGCGCCTGCCCCCCGGCCAGTTCCGCAGCATTGGCCGAACTATCCGTTTCGGTCCGCACCACGAAAAGCGGCAGCGGCGCATGCTTTTCCATCTGCCAGCCCAGAAACGCCTCCGCGACAAGGGCCTCATGGGTCATCTCCCGCAGCGGTGAAAGCATATCGATCCTTGCCGCACGTTCGATACCCGCAACGCCAACCGCACCGATATCGTCGGCGGGTGCAAGGATATGGAACGGATAGTCGGCCTCACGCGCATTCGCCAGCGCCGCCCGCGGCCCTCCGATCCCCAGGATCGCCTGCACCGCGCCCTGCGTATCCGCAACGATATGACGGCCGGTTGCATCCATCCGATAGTCGCGCAACCCCTGCCTCCCCGGCAGCCGGGCGGTAAAACGGATATCACCGGTGCCATCGGCACGAATATTCCAGGCGTCGATATCTTCCAGGGCCTGCGGCAAATCACCGGCTTCCGATGAGGTGGGCCCTACCCCGGCACCGGCCCTTGCAGAAAAGCGACCCTCCAGCCGCATTGCGATATCCTCAATCACCCGGTCAGCCAGCCGCAGCACGACACCGGAAGAATCATAGCGGATCACATCACCATTTTTCGCCCGCACAAGAACACCATGAAGCGGGACGGGCGGCGGGTCCTTGGAAAGATCGGCGGGATCGTCGGGTGACACTTGCAGCCTTTTTCGTTTCGCTATTGCAATCCTTGGTTCCTGACACTGCCGGAACCCCCGGTGACAGCGCAGCTTCTATTGCGTATAGCAAGTTGTCTTCCGCCCTACCACATCACGATCAGGGGCGAATGAAAAGGATGAGCGACACGACGATATGACGCAACTCCCGCCCGAAATAAATCTGGCCACGGCCCGGCCGGACGGGGCGTTCCGGGTGGTGGCTTCCCGCGCCGCGCTCTGGTTCGAACCGGGCGATGCCGTGCTGATCGTCAGTTTTGACAATCTTGCCACGATCGACACACCCTATCCCCGCCCCGCCTGGCTGCGCGACAGGATCCTTGCCATGGGACATTCAATCCTGGGGGTGCAAAGCTTTGCCAAGGATTGGCACCGAAATGGCGATTCCGCCGATCTCCTCCGCCGGCTTGAGGCAACGGGTTTCTTCACGAAATACCGGCGCATCGTTTTCATTGGTGCCTCGATGGGGGGGATGGGGGCGCTGAACCTTGCCACGCTGGTGCCGGGGGCGGCGGTGATCGCACTTTCAGCGCAATCGACAATGAACCGGGAAATCGCCCCGTTTGAACGTCGTTTCCGCTGGGCCGTGCGCAACAGCGATTGGAAAACGCCCGAATTCCTGGATGCCGCCAAGGCCGTGCGGGACCTTGATCAGGTCGTACTGGTCTATGACGGGCGCATGGTGGAGGACCGGCAGCATGCCGAACGAATGGTTGGCCCCAACGTCACCCTGGTACGGCTTGACCATGCAACACATGAGGCCATCCGGGTGGTCATGAAATGCGGTGCATTGGTACCGCTGATCGAAGATGTAGTTGCCCTGGGGCGACCGGGCCAGGCCTTCTGGCAGGCCATGCGCAACCGGCGGGCGGTACGCAAATGGGCCCGGGCCTTCATGGAGGATGTCGCCCGCGAGGGCCATGCGCCACGTATCCGCGCCGTGGCAGGGGCCCTGTTGAAACAGGAGGATTACCTGTTCGCCCGCCGCGCCCTTCAGGAAGTGGAAGAGGGCGGATAACCCCCGCCCTTCAGCTGCGTCACGGCATAGGAGCCACGCTGCGCGCCAAAATCCTCAAAGGCAATGGGCTGATAGGCCATATCCTGTAACAGGAGCCGGGTTGCGAAATCGCACCCCCCCTGCCCCAACGTGCTGGCCGAAAGCACAACCGCCCCATCCGTCAGATGCGCGCGTGCCTCATGCAGGACCCGCAGCGCGGCAATGTCCGGGGCCGCAAAAAGGACCAGATCAAAGGGTCCCCACGCGGTGAAATCGGGATCACCCATGGCCTGGCTTTCGGGCATGGCCCGCATCAGGACCCGATCGCCAAATTTCCCGTTCAGCCAATCCGCCACCGCAGGAATATAAGCCTTGCGCTGCGGTGGGTCCAGATCCTTGTCAATGTCCCAGCGGCCTGCATCCACCCCGGCAATCCGAAGTTCGGGATTAAGGCGAAGCGCCGTAAGCGCCAGATGCCCCGTATCGAAACCGATCATCAACACGTTCCGTGCCGTTGCCAGCCAGCCCAGCAACTTGCCCCGCAGCGCAATGGAACGACTGCGCAGATTTCCGGTCGCGATACTGTCATTCTGCATATGCCGGTAAAAGAAGGCGCCATGGACGCGGTGGTCAAGCCCGGCCCCCGACATGGCTTTTTCAATCACATGGCCAATATCCGCAATATCCGCACGGATTTCCGGCTGATCAAGGAACGCACGCGCCATCGCACCCATCTTTTCGGCCGCCGTAGCCCGCGCCACAACCTCATCTGGCCCCGGCGGGGTGGTCTGCCCGGTGGCCTCCGCAAGACGTTTGTGGATATCCCGTGTCCGGACATCCAGTTCGCGCTGGGGAACGGGTTTTTCCGCTGGTCCATCATCACGGTTATAGGCCCAGGTCGAACTGCCCCATTTCTGTTCGGCATAAACCTTGTCCGGCCCATCATACCATTGATCCGGCGCGTCCTTCTGCCATGGAATGAAATAATGCGTGGGCCAGACATGAAGCATTTCCGGCCCGGGCCGCAATTCCCGGATCATCCGCATCAGGAACCGGTTGCCGGTGGATACTTCGGGCCGGCGCAGTTCCCAGGGTTCCATCTCTGCCAGCCTGTCGATCACCGTACCAAGAAACGGGTGTTGCGGTTCACATGCCAGAATGGGACAGACCCCGCGAAACCTGTTGGATTCGGGGCGATCATAAACAGTAAAGGCGCGCGCGCCCTGCAACAATTCATCTACCGGATGCAGGCAGATGGCATCCGCATCGGCCATGAACCCGCCAAAGGCATAAAGAAGCTCATAACGCATCATGTCCTGCACACCCGCCCAGGCCCCGCGCCAGGCATATTCATTGATCAAACGCCTCAGGCGAAAGGGATAACCGACCAGGGTATTGTTGCCATAAAGCGTGTAGGACCAGCCCGGGTGCTTTGCGGGCCATGACCGCATCCATTCCGCCGGGGCGGGTTTGGGGCCGATCCAGATATGGCCAAGACGTTGGGGTATTCCAGCCATATCCCTGGATCCAAAACAAGTGTGACCGGTCTTTGCCCGTCAGGTGATAGCACAATATAGACGTGAATGCCCCGGGATCAAAGCAGAGGAAAGTACTGAATGCCCCACGCCCTTGCCGGCGTGCCTTACCCCCGATGCCCGGCCTGTTTGCGCGCGGCCCGTGCCAGCAGCGCCGCGCCACGCACCCCGCTGCTGTCGCCAAAACGCGCAGGCAGGATCCTAAGGGGTCCGGCAGCGGGCAAGCGCACCGATTCAAGGGCATCGGAAATACGTCCGGCCAGGCCGGGGATTCCCGTCAGCCCACCCCCAAGCACGATACAATCGGGATCAACAAAAAGCTGGATCGAATGCAGAAGTTCAGCGGCAATCCCCGCCCATATCCGCAAAACATGTTCGCCGCTTCGATCCCCATGTTCCAACGCCTTGGCCAGTTCAACGCCGTTTCGCGGCGGCAGGCCAAGGGCGGCGGCGATGCGGGGCAGTCCCGGACCGGCAAGCAGCGTTTCATAGCAGCCGGTCCTGCCACAACCACAAGGCATGACGGGCAAATCCAGATCCGCAACCAGCGCCGCAGGCAGGCCGATATGGCCAATCTCCCCCGGCAGGCCCGACGCACCCTGATGCAGCGCCCCGTCGATACAAAGCCCGCCCGATACCCCGGTGCCGAGAATCAGGCCACAGACCGTCCGTGCACCCTCCCCCGCACCACCATTGGCCTCCGACAGCACAAAACATTTGCCATCATTTTCAACGGGTATCCGTTCCCCCAGACACGCAGCCAGATCATCCGCCACCCGGCGGCCCGTCACATCGATATTGGCCGCGAAAGTCAGCCCCGTGCGGTGATCCACAAAACCCGGAAGACCCAGACCCACCGGAAGATGCGCCTCCCCCGCCTCCTGCCGGAGCCAGGCAACTTGGGCAACCACCGCCTTGATCAGATCTTCGTATCGGGGTGGGGTCGGAACACGATGCCGGTTCAACGGGTTGAGATCGGCATCATGCAGACAGGCCTCAATTTTCGTGCCACCCAGATCAATCCCGCCGAACATCCGCATCTCCCTATGGATAATCCGGGCATCGGTAGGCCGGATCACAGCGATGGGCAAGCGGTTCCGCAGGCAGCCGCAGATCCTGCGGTCAGATCAGACCGTATTGGCGGGCCTTCATCTTCAGAAATCCAAGACCATCGGTCAGAACTTCCTCACGCGATGGCGCCACATCACGCCAGACCGACAGCGCATCGGCAATCTGCGGCGGGACGGTGATGAAGCTTTCCATCGCCATGCCACCCTTGAAGTCGATGGCGGCAAGGGCCGCAAAAATTTCATCCCACTGGATCGTATCCATGCCGGGCGTGCCACGGTCAGAGGCGGAAAGGTGGATATATTTCAGGTGTTCCCGCGCCCGCAGGATACCATTTGCAAGGCCCTTTTCCTCGATATTCATGTGGTAGGTATCGAGATGGACAAAGATGTTATCCGCACCGATCATTTCACAAAGCCGCACCGCCTGATCGGCGGAGTTGAGCAGATGGTTCTCATATCGGTTCACGGCCTCCAGACCATAGCCCATCCCCTTGGATTTGGCATAGGCAGCGGCCTTTTCGACCACGCGGGCAGTGGCCTCATATTCGGCCTCGGTCGGTCGTTTGCCCGTGCGTTGACCAATTCCGCCATAAATCACGCCGCTCATGGCCTTGGCCCCGATCGCCTCGGATTTATCAAGCGCCATCTTGAGGAAATCGAGTGCGCCTTCGGGGTTGTTGGTCGGCAGCTTGTCCAGCGGCAGGCCAAGCGAGGCAACGCATTCAACCTCATTGGCCTCAAGCAGCGCCCGGGTATGGGCGGCATCCACGCCTTCGGGATCAAGCATGGTGATTTCCAGAAAATCGATGTCGTATTTCACCGCTTCGGGTATGGCAAATTCCGCCGCTTCGCGGTTCCATTCCATCGCCCACATGGCGGTATGTACGCCAAAGCCACTGACACTCATTTCTTTTCCTTTCGAAACGGTCAAACGAACCGGATCAGCCAGTCCGCACAACGAATTTTCCCCAGAGATGGCGCACCACCATCACTGCGATCAGAATGCCACCCCAAAGTGCGGTGGCCAGATGCTGATTGGTCCCCAGAAGGTTCAGCCCGGAACTGATGACCTGCAGAATGACCAGCGCAAGGATCACCGGCATAACCCGCCCGAACCCGCCAAAAGGATCCACCCGACCCAGGAAACAGGCCAGCACGGTGATCAGCAGATATGCCTCCCCATGGCCGACTCGGACAGAATTGAACCGGCTGGCCATCACGATCCCGGCCACAGCGCACATGATCCCCGAGAGGACATAGACCATGGTCAGCACCCATTTGGTGTTGATCCCGGAATAGCGCGTCGCCTCAAGGTTCGATCCAAGCTGGTAGATCGCGAAACCCAATCGCGTGCGCGTCAGGATCAAGGTCCAGATCCCCACGCAAATCGCAAAGATGATCAATGGCACGGGAATGCCCAGAAGTTCCCCCTGCCCCAGCCAGACAAGCTCTGGCGGGAAGCCCGAGATACTACCGCCACGGGTCAGGAATTCCCCCAGGCCACGCAGGAAGATCATCATTGCCAGGGATGCGAGGATGGGATGCGCCCCGGTATAGGCCACAACCGCACCCAGCACCCAGCCCACCACCGCGCCGCAAAGCAGCGCCATGACGATGGCCAAGATCAACACGAAAACCCCTGCCTCGGACCCACCGAAATTGATCAACACCCAGGCCAGCATGAGCCCCGAGATATTGGCGGTGAATGTCGCCGCCAGATTGAAGCCGCCGGAAATGATCGGGATCAGCATCGCAAGCGTCAGCAGCCCCAGTTCCGGAAGCTGATAGGCAATGGAGGAAAAGGTCGCGGCACTGAAGAATCGGTCGCTGACCAGCGAAAACAGGACGACCAATCCCACCAGCACCGCGACAAGGGATAGATTTTCCCGTGCCGCAGGAACCGATTTGCGATCATTCCCGGGGCTGGTCGCCAGAAGTTGCGTGATAAGCCGTCTCATTCCGCCGCCCTCCGACTGACCCGACGATAGCGCAGGCGTTCGGACAGGAAGCCCAGTGTTTCCGCCGACATGCTGATCGCGACCAGAATGATGAAACCGACAATCATCCGGAAGGCATAGGGCGACACGCCCAGCAGGTTCAGCCCGTTCTGCGTAATCGCAACCAGCGCCAGTCCCAGCACCGCCCCCAGAAGCGTGCCACGCCCGCCACCAAGCCGCGCCCCGCCCAGAACCACGGCGGCAAGCACCTCAAGTTCACGCCCGTAAAGGGCATTCGGCACAACCTCCTGTGCGTAATGGGCCTGCATCAGCCCGGCAATTCCCGCGCAGGCCCCCAGCCAGCCATAGGCAAGGTAATGCATCGCACCGATATTGATCCCCAGGCGCCGCGCGCCCTCAACATTATCACCCATCGCAAAAAGCTGCCGCCCAAGGCTGAGCCGGCGCATCAGGAACCAGGTTGCCAGTACCACCAGCGCCATGACCAGCACCGGCAGGGTGATTTCCGCCCAGCCATTCGCAGTTTCATGTTCGAACAGGATTACCCGGCTGCTCAGCCAGTCGGGCAGGATATAGATCGATACCCCACCGGTGAAGAACATCAACAGCCCGAAGAACAGGTTGAAGGTCGCGATGGTGACCACGATGGAAATGATGCGGAACCGGTAAATCAGGACCGCATTGATCGCGCCCAGGCAAAAGCCGAAAAAAATTGCCACGATGAATCCGAGCGCCCAGTTTCCCCCGCCGAATTTCATCAGGGTGATCACGGCAAGATATTGCACGACCGAGGCCCCGACAGCGAAAGAGATGTCGATCCCCCCAGCCACCAGAACAACAAGAAGCCCCGCCGCAAAGATCACATTGACGGCCGAGGCATTCAGCAGATCGAATGCATTGACCAGCGTGAAAAACGTATCCGTTGTCAGGGCAAGGCCAAGACAGATGCAAAAGATGACCAGCATCAGCCAGCGTTCGGTAGCGCCGATGGCGGAAAGCATCCTAGGCATGAACCGCCTCCTCGATATGATCAAGCGTGGTGCGCGCGGGCGTAAATTCCTCAATAATCCGCCCGTCGCGCATATGCAGGATCCGGTCGGCGTTGAAATAGACCTCCGGGGCTTCATCCGAAATCAGCAGGATCGCCAGCCCATCCCTGGCAAGTTGGTCGACAATTGCGAAAATCCCCGCCCTTGCACCCACATCGACACCAACAGTCGGGCTGTCCAGGATCAGAAGCTTCGGTTCCGTGGCCAGCCACTTGGCCAGAACGATACGCTGCTGGTTACCGCCCGAAAGGGTCGAAACCGGATCTTCCGGCACCCCGATTTTCACCTTGAGCCGCCCGATCCAGTCATCAACCAGTGTTTTCTTCTTGCCCGGGGAAATCAGGTTGCCGGATCCAAGCAACCTGTCAAGCACCGTGACCACGGTATTGTCGGCGATGGATTGCGGCTGCACCAGACCCAGTGACAGCCGGTCTTCCGATACATAGGCGATCCCCGCGCGGATCGCATCGCGATTCGAAGGCATGGCCAGGGGTTGCCCCTGCCAGATGATCTGCCCCGCATCAGCGCGGGTCATGCCGAAAAGCGACAGGGCAAGCTCGGTCCGTCCCGAACCAAGGCGGCCGGTCAGGCCCACGATCTCCCCCGGGGAGATCATCATGTCTATATCGGCATATTCACCATCACGGGTCAGGCCCCGCACCTCAAGAATGGGCGGGGCCTTATCAGACTTTTCGGGACGGGCGGCGTAATCGAAACTGCTGCCCGTCATCAATTCGGTCAGCCTTGCCTGGGTCATGCCCTCGGTCGGGTAGGTTCCGACATAAAGACCATCGCGCAGCACCGTCACGCGCGAGGAAATATCCAGCACCTCCTTCAGGCGATGCGAAACGAAAACCACGGCAATATTCTGTTCGCTCAACCTTCGCACGATTTCAACCAGTGCGTCAGTTTCCTTCTGGCTCAGCGAAGCGGTCGGTTCATCCATGAAAACCAGCCGCGCCTCGGCAACAAGCGCACGGGCAATGGCGACCAGCTGGCGATTGGCGATGGACAGGCTGCCCACCGTCGCGTCCAGCGGGATATCCACATTCAGCCGCTTCAGGATGCCCCCCGCCTCGTCCCGCATTGCTGCGCGATCCACCAGACGGGGCTTGCGACCAAGGTTCCTTTCAAAGGCGATATTTTCCGCGACGGTCATTTCAGGAAAAAGCGCCAGATCCTGCCAGATTACCTGAATGCCAAGCGCGCGTGCACGGGCCGGGTCAAGGCCGGTCATATCCTGTCCGTCCCATTCCATGATCGCACCGGGTTCGGGTTGATGCACGCCGCTGATCGTCTTGATCAGGGTGGATTTCCCGCAGCCGTTTTCGCCTGCGAGGCAAAGCACCTCCCCGGGATGGATATTGAAGGTGATATCATCCAGCGCCTGAACACCACCAAATCGCTTGGAGACATGTTCAAGCCGCAGCAGATAGCCACCATTCCCGGCATCTTTTGCCTCATCAGTCATGAAAATTACCCGTCAACGGGCACAAATGCCCTGCCAAGGAAAAGACGGGGCCGCCCGGCAAGGACGGCCCCCGACACATCAGAGCCCCATGGCCGCGAGGTCGTCCACCGTGTCCGTGTTGATCTCAACCAACTGATCCACGATGATATCCTTGTTTTCGAAATCAGGCTGGACAACACCAAGGCCTTCAATTTCCATCCCGGCCTCGATCGCCTCACCATCGGCAACCATCTTGCCCAGCGTGACAAAAACCTCACCGGCCTGTTTGGGATTCCACATGAAGCCGCCCGACAGGACGCCATCATGCAAAAGCTTGCGCCCCTGCCCCGGAGAGAACGGACCAAGCACCAGAATCTCACCCGATTTGCGACGTTCTTCCACGGCGCGCGCGGCCCCGATCGGCCCCTGGCTGCCAAAGGCGAGGAAACCCTTGAGATCTTCATGCGCCCGCATCAGATCCAGCGCGGTCTTGCGTGAGGCATCGACATCCTCGGCCACACCGTAACGGTCCTCGACCTGTTCCATGTCGGGAAAATTGGCCTCGATATAGGCGATGGCGGCATCGGCCCATGCATTGTGCAACGGAACGGTCAGCCCGCCCACGAAGACCGCATATTTACCCTGCCCGCCCAGCATTTCACCAAGCTGCTTGCCATAAGCCTCCCCAAAACCCTGCGCCGAGGCCAGTTCGAAATCCCAATCGACATTCTGCTGATCGGGCGATTCATGGGTGATGACCTTGATCCCCTGTTCCATCGCGCGCGCCAGAACGGGTTCCAGCACTGCGGCATCATTCGGCACAACACCGATCACATCGACGCCCTGCGCGATCAGATCCTCGATGGCGCGCACCTGAAGCGCCGGATCCGCGCTGGTCGGTCCGATCATGAATGCTTCGACGCCAAGCTCCTCGGCCTTTTCCTTGATCCCGGCCTCCATCGCGTTGAACCATGGAATGCCACCGATCTTGACAACGACGCCGATGGTGGTCTTGCCCTGTGCAAAGGCAGCACCTGCCAGCAATCCCGTGGCCGCCACAGCCCCGAAAAGCGCACGGCGGGTAAAATTCAGTCTGGACATGGATATTCCTCCCCTTTTTCTGGCCACAAAAACCCATACTGCGGGGCATGGGTTTCACTATATATTTCCATCTGACGCTTTTTGCTAAAACCTTTTAGCTACTTCCGTCAACAGAAATTTCCGCTATCAATACCATGATGAACCATACCGGGCGCAGCCCGTATCGGCCAATGGCGAAGATGGAGATCAGGCAATAGCCATGACGAAATCGAAACGGAAAACAACGATCAAGGATCTTGCCAAGGCTGCGCAAACCTCGGCGGCAACGGCCAGTCTGGTGATGAACGATGCCTGGAAGGAACACCGGATCAATCCCGAAACGGCAAAACGGGTTCAGATGCAGGCACGGCATCTTGGGTATCAGCCCAATCAACGGGCCCGGGCGTTGCGGCTCAAGCGTTCATCGCTTGCCGGGCTGATCATTCCCCATCACCGCAACCGTTTCTTCGCCGGTCTGACGGAACATTTCGAACAGGAATCGCATCGGCGCGGCCTGGTGCCGATCATAGGCAGCACCCAGCGCGAACCGGAACTGGAGGCAAAGGTCGCCGCCTCCATGATCGCGCAGGATGTGGAATTTCTGGTCCTTGCCGGAATAGACTCACCTTCGGAAATCAACAGGATGTGCCGTCAGGCGGGGGTGCGCTGCGTGAATGTGGACCTTCCGGGGGATGAGGCATTTTCCGTCGTGACAGATAACGAAGGCGGCGCACGTCAGTTGACCAGCCGCCTTCTGGCCAATCTGCCCCAGGAGGCACCGGTAATGTTTCTGGGTGGCCGCGCGGGGGAATATGCTACCGATTTGCGGATCCGTGGTTTTCTTGCCGCCCATGAGGAGGCCGGTCGTGACACGCGCAATATCCAGATTACCTGCTGCGGTTACAGCCCGCTTGCCGCCCATGACGCATTGCAGCAAATGATCCGGGCAGGGAAACCTCTGCCCTCCGCATTGCTGGTGAATTCCATTACCGCCTTCGAAGGTTTTGCAACCTTTTGGCGCGATCATCCGGAAGGTTTTTCCGGGGTGCGGGTCGCCTGTTTTGACTGGGATCCCTTCGCCTTTTGCCTGCCGATTGAAACCATCATGTTGCGGCAGGATGTCGAGGGGTTAATCGCACACTGCTTCGATTGGTTCGATGCCAGCCAGAGCCGTGCAGGGGAAATCACCATGGTCGCCCCACAGTTTGCCACGAATCGAATTGCGCCCGGGAAAAAGGAATGATGCGGTGAAAACCGAAACGACACTCACAGCACTGACAGAACGGCTTGCAACGATGGCGCGGGCGCCCTCGCGAAGTCTCATCGCGCTGGCAGGCCCCCCCGGCGCGGGAAAAAGCCATATTGCCGAGGCATTGATGACCGCGCTGGACAAGCAGGTCCCGGGCCAGGCCGCCATATTGCCCCTTGACGGCTATCATTTCGACGACACCCTGCTGGACGCACGGGGGCATCGGTTGCGCAAGGGCGCGCCCTTCACCTTCGATGTCGATGGCTTTGCGGTGATGCTCGACCGACTGGGGGCGGATGACGGTCGTGATATCGTCGTGCCGGTCTTTGATCGCAGCATTGAAATCGCCAGGGCCGGCGCACGCGTCATTCCGCCATCAGTACGGCTGATCATCGTTGAAGGAAACTATCTGCTGCTGGACGATCCGGCCTGGACAATATTGGACCGCCATTTCGCCCTGACGATCTTCATCGATGTGCCAGAGACAGTGCTCAGGCAACGGCTTACCTCGCGCTGGACCGATCTGGACCCGGCAGAGGCGGAACGGAAACTGGAAGCCAATGATTTTCCCAACATGCGCCTGGTCCTCGCCCAAAGCCGCGCGGCTGATCTGTACCTGCCGAATGGTGGTGGGGCATGATATGCCAGCGGATCGGTTTTACGACGGAACGGTTTCTATGATAGCGGCGACATGGCGCAGGTGGATACGCACGGCCTCACCGGCCATTGCCCGATCACCCAACGCGATCGCATCGAAAATCCGCTGATGCTGTTCCCCCAGAACATGGCGCGCTGACGGAACATGGGTTTCAACCCGGCGTTCGCGCCAACGCGCCTCACCCCGTAATTGCCGGACCAGATCGTAGATTTCCAGAAACAGCGCATTGTCCGCCAGTTCGGCAATACGATAGTGAAAAACCTCATCCGCCAGATCATAGTCGTCCGGCGATTGTGTCCGGCGGGTGTGTTCCGTCAAAACCGCAAGCTGGGCAAGATCCTCGGCAGATCGTTGGGTGGCGGCCAGTTCGGCCATGCGCGGCTCGATCTGCAATCGTACTTCCATCAATTCGGCAAAGGTGACCCGCCCGGCCAGAAGGCGCGATCGGGTCTTGCCGGGATGGGGTGGCGGGGTCACGAAGGTTCCCTGCCCGTGCCGCCGAAAGATCCGGCCACGATATTGCAGATGATCCAGCGCCGTCCGCAGCCGGCGCCGCGACACGCCCAGCATTTCGGCCATGGCCCGTTCGGGGGGAAGGCGGCCACCATCGGAATGGGCGGTCAAAAGGATGGGATCAAGCGCCGCGATAACCTGTTCAATTTCATTGGGCGCATCCATGAGTCATGCCCCGAACAAATCCAGAAACATACGCAGCGATGTGAAGGATAAAAAGACCCCGAAAGCCAATCGCAAGGCACGGCGGGGAATGGAATGGGCCAGTTTCACCCCAAGTTGCGAAAACGTCGTCGTCAGCGGGATGATGACCGCAGCCGCCAGCAGATTGACATATCCCAGCGAAAATGGTGGCCGCCCTTCAACCCCCAGCCCGGTCATGGCATAGATTGTCGCCCCCGGCAGCCCGATCAGGAACCCTATCGCCGCAGAGGTCCCCACCGCACGGCGGATATCGTAACCCAGAAAATTCAGGAGTGGCACGCCAATCGTGCCGCCTCCGATGCCCATCATCGCACTCAGGGCGCCGGCGACCACACCAAACCCCGCCCAGACCGGTTTGGAAAACCCTTTCGGTTCCGGGTCCGAACGCCCTTTGCGCAGGATCATGTCAGCGGCCACCACCAGTGCCACCGTCGCAAAGACGGCAACCAGCACATTGCCAGAAACATATCCGCCCATGAGGCCACCGATAACCACCCCGACCAGAAGCGATGGCGCCCAGAGTTTAAGAAGATCGGTATCAATGGCGCCACGCCTGTAATGCCCCCAGCCGGAGGAAAGCGAGGTGAAGACAATGGTGGCAAGTGATGTCCCCACCGCAAGCTTCATCGTCAGTTCCGGCTCCATCCCGGCAAGGGTCATCGCGAAATAAAGCGCGGGGACAATCACGATCCCGCCACCCACGCCCAAAAGCCCGGCAAGGACCCCCCCGGCAATCCCTGCGCCTATGGCAACAGCCGCCAGTTCCATCAATGTCGCGAAGGAGAAACCCTCCATCCTTAACTCCTTGTCACTGCTTGCGAGGCCGCATGTTGCCCCTCTTTCATGCGTGATAGCGATCAGATCACAACCTACCGCCCGACCGCATAGGCCTGCATCAACCTTGGCGTTGCGGCTGCGGTCAAAACTCCGTCGGGATCGCGACGCGCCGCTGTAAGGCGACCGATGCTCCAGGGTTCGGCGACCGTAACCTCATGACCACGGGCCCGCAGGTCGGTGATTACCGTCTCTTTGAAATTCGGCTCCACCATCAACGCGCCGGGCCGGGCCTTTCGCGGATAGAAGCTGGCCTGAAAATGACTGCTGTGGAAAAGCGGGGAATCAATTCCCTGCTGCATGCCCAGCCCATGGTGGACATAACGCAGGAACCAGATGAGCTGCCACTGGTCCTGTTGATCACCCCCCGGCGTGCCAAAGGCAATCCGCGTTCCATCCTTTTCGGCCATCGAGGGGGTAAGGGTCGTCCGAGGCCGCGCGCCGGGATTTAACGATGAAGGCAGGCCCTCCCGCAGCCAGAACATCTGCGCCCGGCTGTTCAGCGGAAAACCCAGCCCCGGAATGACGGGGTTCGATTGCAGCCAGCCCCCCGAAGGCGTGGCGCTGACCATATTGCCCCAGCGGTCAATCACATCCAGATGCACCGTATCACCGCGCCGTTCCGTCAGATGTGCCATGGTCGGCTCCCCCGCACTGGCGCCGCCGGCAGCATTGAAATCGGTTCCGGCGCGGAGAATGGCATCCTCAGCCAGGTGTTCCAGCCCCGGCAGACGCCCCGGGCGCTGTTCGAGGCTGGCCCGGGGCCCGATCAGTTTTGCCCGCTCGGCAGCATATTTATCCGATAGGAGGTACGGCATCGGGATATCGAAAAAATCCGGATCGCCGTAATAGGCTTCCCGGTCAGCATAGGCGAGTTTCATCGCCTCGGTCACAACATGAACGAAATCGGCCCCCATCGGGTCCATGGCGGCCAGATCGAAATGTTTCAGGATCTGCAAGCCCTGCAGGAGCACCGGCCCCTGTGACCAGGGCTGTGTCTTGTAAACCTGCCAGTCGTGGTAGTCGATGCTCAGGGGTTCCTCCCAACGGGCCTGCCAAGTGGCAAGATCCTCACGCAACAAGACCCCCGAATGGGCGCTTTCGGAGACATCCATCACACAGGCATCGGCAAGATAGGTGCAGATCGCATCGGCCACGAAACCCCTTGACCAGGCACCACGAGCGGCATCGATCCGGGCTTCGCGGCTATCGCCCCGGGCTTCGTTCACCAACCGCTGATAGGTGGCAGCAAGGTCAGGGTTGCGAAAAAGTGACCAGGGTTCCGGCGTGGCACCGCCCGGCATCCAGGTTGCGGCACTGCTGGGCCATTCGTCGCGAAAGAAATCGGCAAGCCCCGCGATGGTCGCCACGACGCGTGGCAATACGGGATGCCCGTCGCGCGCATAGGTGATGGCAGGGGCAATGACATCGGCAAGCTCCATCGTGCCGTGATCGCGCAGCATCAGCATCCAACCGTCGAAGGCCCCCGGAATCACCGTGGCCAAAAGCCCGGATCCGGGGATCAGCCCATTACCGAACTGTTTTCGGTAATGTTCCATTGTTGCAAGTCTTGGGGCAGATCCTTGGGCAGAAAGAACCTTTCTCTGTTCGATTTCTGCAAGATAAACTATGGCAGGCAAATCCCCCGCCGGGCCGTTCAGATGCGGTTCGACAACCTGCAGCGCAAGCCCGGTTGCCACCGCCGCATCAAAGGCATTGCCGCCTTTTTCAAGGATCCCCATCCCCACGGCAGAGGCAATCCAATGAGTGGAGGTTACGGTGCCGAAAGTACCTCGGATATCGGGACGTGTGGTAAAATCGGTCATATATCTCTCTTGATCTACACGTGAACCAATCATGAATTGGTTCACGATAGCGTACTCCTTGCGCCTGTCAATCACCCAGTTGTCCCCGCGAAAAATCGGTGGGGAAAAACCCTCCAGACCCGGGAAACGGCTTCGGGAAAGGCGGAATGATGCAAATGAACGCCCATAACGCTACGCCAAACCCGGTTTTTCTTGTTGCTGCCATCATTTGGCGCTATTTCGTGGCGTAATGTACAAACCGCGGGGCCGGATCGCGTTGCGTATACGCAGCCTTCGGGTGGAGGAACGCGAATTTTTTACGGGCCAGACCTCCTGCGCGAGGCCCCCGATCGGATATGGTAAGCAGTTTGAATATCTACACCGAGTTTTTTGGATTACGCGAAAGGCCATTTTCGCTCGTTCCCGATCCCGCATTCATCTATTGGTCCAAATCCCATCAACGTGCTTTCTCGATGCTGGAATATGGCATCATGACCTGTGCCCCGATCACCCTCGTCACGGGTGAGATCGGGTCGGGCAAGACAACGCTCCTGCAACATCTGCTGCGGTCGGTGGACGGGGATGTGCGCATTGCCCTCGTCTCCAACGCACATGGCGACCGAGGCGAATTGCTGCGCTGGGTTCTGATGGCGCTCGATCAACCGACCGAAGCGGGGGAAAACTATGTCGATCTCTTTGCCCGGTTCCAGGAATATCTGATCACCGAATATGCCGCCGGCCGCCGGGTTGCGGTGATCCTGGACGAAGCGCAGAACCTGAATCGCGAAAGCCTTGAGGAATTGCGCATGTTTACCAATATCAACACCAACAAGGATGAACTGCTGCAGCTTATTCTTGTCGGACAGCCGGAATTGCGCGATATCATCCGCCGCCCCGATCTTCGCCAATTCGCGCAGCGTGTATCGGCGGCTTTCCACCTGACGGCCATGGACGTCAGGACGGTTCGCGCCTATATCCGGCACCGTCTTGAGGTTGCCGGTGCCGAATATGAAATTTTCAGCAGTCAGGCAGCCAATCTGGTACATCAGGCCACCGGCGGGGTGCCGCGGCTGGTCAACCAACTTAGTGACTTCGCAATGGTCTATGCCTATACGAATGGAAAACCGAAAGTGTCACGCAGGACGGTCCAATCCGTTCTGGATGATGGTGTGTTCTTTGCCGGTGAAACGGTAGAGCCTGAAAGGGCCATCGACAACGCGCCAGGTGATAACGGGGGCATCTGAAACATGGATCTGAACTACTATTTTTCCCTGTTTCTGCGGCGGTCGCATTGGTTCATCCTGGTGCTCCTTGTCTGTACCGTGATTGGTATCGGACTGGCGCGGATGCTTCCCACAGTCTATGGCGCAGAAGCACGGCTTGTTGTCGAATCCGAACAGATCCCCGATGAGCTTGCTGCCTCCACCGTACAGACCCAGGCGACCGAACAGCTTCAGATCATCCAGCAGCGTATCCTGACCCGCAATATCCTGGTCGAGATGGCAAACCGGCTTTCGATTTACGGGGATCGGCAGGCAAACGGGGAACCGCCGCTTGATGCCGCCGATATCGTCGAGGATCTGCGGCGGCGTATCAAGATCGAAATCAGCGGCAGTTCCCCGGCACAGCGCAGGGGGGACCCGCAAGCCACCATCGTGACGGTTTCCTTCGAGGCGCCAACGGCACAGCTTGCCGCTGCAGTAACGAATGAAGTTGTGACGCTGATCCTTCGCGAAGATGTTTCAATGCGGACACGGGTGGCGCGTCAGACGCTTGAATTCTTTGAACAGGATGTCGAAAAGCTGGACCGTGAACTGTCCCGGAAATCAGCCCAGATCCAGACATTCAAGGAAAGGAATATCTCTTCCCTGCCTGACAGCCTCGATTTTCGCCGCAGCCAACAAGCGGCAGCGCAGGAACGGCTGACCCAGTTTGAACGGCAGGAGGCACTGTTGCGGGATCGTCGGGATCGCATGATCCAATTGCAAGGCTCCGCCGATACATCCGTCGAACTGCCTTCTTCCACCGCCCGCAGTCCCGAACAGCAGCAGTTGCAGCAGCTCAAGGATGAACGGATATCATTGCTGGCCGTGCTGTCACCGGAAAACCCGAAGGTCCGTGTCCTTGAACAACGGATCGCCGCACTGGAAAAAATCGTGGCGGAGCAGCTTGTCGGCACTGCCGTCAATGAAAGCGGACAGCCAATGACCGCTTTCGATATCCAGATGGCCGATCTGGAGGGACAGATCAGCTATCTCGTCCAGCAGAAGGAAGACGCCCGGGCAGAGATAGAACAATTGACGGCCTCCATCGCGGAAACACCGGGCAACGCGATCGCATTGGCAACACTTGAACGCGAATATGATGCCGTGCAGGATCAATATAACCGTGCCGTGGCCAACAAGGCGCGTGCCGAAACCGGCGACATGATCGAAGCCCTTTCAAAGGGCCAGCGCATCAGCGTGATCGAGCAGGCCATTGCGCCAAGCGCCCCGACCAGTCCGAACCGCCCCGTGATCGCGGCGGCCGGGATCGGTGGTGGCATGCTGGCGGGGCTGGGGCTTATCGCGCTGATTGAACTTCTTACCGTCGGCATTCGTCGCCCCGTGGATCTGGTCAATGGTCTGGGGATCACACCTTTCGCCACGCTGCCCTATCTTCGCAGCGAAGATGATATCCGCCGCCGCAGGCTGATCATCTGGGGAAGCGTGGTGGTTGCCCTGCTTGGATTCGCATTGGCCCTCTGGGCAATTCACAGCTATCTCATACCACTGGATCTCCTGGCTGAGCGGATCCGGCGCGCTTTTGGTTGACACGGGAAGGTAATCCGAATGGAAAAAATCCAGGAAGCCATCGCCAAGGCCCGCGCATCACGTGGCAGCGGCAGCACCACGGTTTCAGGAAAAGCTGCCCTCGCCGCGGACCACCACCCGCAGAACCAACCCATCAGGGAAGCATGGGCCGCCCTGCAGCGCATCGAACCCGATCCGGCCCATCTGCAGAAACAGCGCGTCATCACCGCCAAGGGCGGTCATGAAAGCGCGGCCTTCGATGCGTTGCGAACCAAGACCCTGCAGGTGATGCGGGCCAATAACTGGCGCCGCTTGGCCATCACCTCCCCGACACCGCGCTGCGGCAAGAGCACGACCATATTGAACCTGGCCTTTAGCCTCGCGCGGCAATCGGAACTGCGCACAATCGTAACCGACCTGGATTTACGCAGCCCTTCCCTGTCACGGCTTCTCGGCACCCCCCCCGGGCGCAGTTTTGTAGATCTGTATGAAGAACGCGCCGCTTTCGAAGATCAGGGCATGCGCTATCACGATAACCTCGCCTTTTCGCTCAGTTCTGGCCCGGTACGAAATCCGGCAGAACTTCTCAGCGGTGAGGGGATCGAAGGAACGCTGGTCGATATTGAAAGGCGCTATGAGCCTGATCTGATGCTTTTTGATACGCCACCCATTCTGGCCTGCGATGACATGATGGCCTTTGCGGGCCACGTCGATTGCGTGCTTCTCGTGGCGGCGGCAGAACAGACAACAATCAAGGAAATCGACAATTGTGAACGCGAATTGGCCAGGCAGACCAATGTGATGGGCGTCGTGTTGAACAAATGCCGCTATATGGGGCGGGAATACGGATATAGCTATTACGCCTGATCCCCGCCTCCCGCCAACATCACCTCTTCCGCCAATGCCGCAGCAACCGGCGATATCTGCCGCCAGGATTACCAACTTATTTTGTACAGATCGAAGAAGTCCCGCCCAGCTTCTATCAAGCGGTCATTTCGAAGGCATAGTTCTACCAGAGGTCGAAGGTATGGTAATCCCCCGTTTTTAACGGGGCACGTTCGTAGAATTCATACGGCCATTTTCAGCTTCTGTGCGGGTGTGATGCCGCCGATGCCCATGTTGGGGCGGTCGTTGTTGTAAGTCCAGAGCCATTGCGTGGCGTAGTCCTGAGCCTCCTCGATGCTTTCGCATGATGTATTGATCGAGCCATTCGTGACGGACGGTCCGGTTGTAACGCTCGATATAGGCGTTCTGCTGGGACTGTCCTGGCTGGATATGCTGGATGGCGATCCCCCGCCTCGACGCCCATGACAGCAGCTTGGCGCTGATGTATTCCGGGCCATTGTCGACCCGGATGCTTCCCGGCCTGCCGCGCCATTCGATGATCCGGTCCAGACTGCGAATGACCCGTTCTGCTGGCAGGGAAAAATCCACCTCGATCCCCAGCCCTTCCCGGTTGAAATCGTCCAGCACGTTCAAGAGCCGGAACTGGCGCCCATCACCCAGCCGGTCGGCCATGAAGTCCATCGACCA